>NZ_CAJURR010000006.1:52273-84891 GCF_910589175.1 uncultured Lactobacillus sp. | reverse complement strand
CCCGTGATCCGTATTTCAACGGACTAGATGTAATATCATGCCCGACACACATAAAGCAAAACTGCGGTCCAATATGGATCGCAGTTTTTTAGATTTATTAATAATTAACAATCAATGTCTGGATGCACCACTGACAGCATCAGCTGCTTCACCTGTTAACTGATTTTCCTTAGTAACAGGATATGGTTTCATCACACTTCTACTAGTTGAAGAAATGCCCCAATCAGCACTGTAATTAATATGATCAATCTTAGCTTTTTTAATATCTTCAATTGTCTTACAGCCGGTCAATTGCATATCAATCAATAATTCATTATTTAATTGCTCAATAACTGATTGAACCCCTTGTGTACCGCCTAATGCTAAGCCATATAAGAATGGACGGCCAATACCGACTAAGTCTGCACCTAATGCCAATGCTTTAAAGACATGAGAGCCCCGACGAACGCCGCCATCAAGAATAATCGGAACACGATGATCACAGCTTTTTACTGCCTTAGCTATTTCAGGTAAAACATCAATCGTTGCAGGAGCACTATCTACTTCACGTCCTCCATGGTTAGAAACTACGATCCCATCTGCTCCAGCACCAATGGCGAGCATAGCATCTTCAGCACATTCAATTCCCTTAACAATTACGGGAACATCAGCAATTTCCTTTATTTTGCGAATATCATCTGGTCCAATATTTTGAGCAGATGAAGCGTACATTTGAGCAACGCTTTGGCCTTCACCTTTTCCACCATTCCATTCATTAAAGAAAGCCAAAGGTACCGGATAAGTAAAGTTAGTTCGTAAGTTGGCTTCACGATAGCCACTAGCTAAAGCATCTACTGTTAGGAAAAATCCCGTAAAACCCGCTTTAACTGATTCTTCAATTACCATCTTATTGAAGTCCCAGTTTTTGCTTAAGTATAGTTGCATAAATCTTGGTGAATCTCCTACTGCACTTTGCACTTCTTGCACACTCTTGTTTGCATAAGTACTCATCCCAAATAAGGCTCCAGCAGCTTTTGCGCCTTTTGCCGTATCAATTTCTGCTTCGGCGTTTGCAATACCATGGCATGCAATTGGACAAATCATGACAGGTGTCTTTAACTTCATCCCTAAAAACTCAGTATTAAGTTCAGGGTCTTGCATTCCAGTCAAAGCTCGAGGAACTATTTGAAAATGGTTAAAGGCATGAGTATTGTTACGCCACGTCCATTCATTTTCAGCACCACTAGCTACATAGTAATAAGCTGCTTCTGGCATCACATATTTTGCCTCATTTTCCAGTTCATCCAAGTTGACCATATGTAACTTTTCTTCTCTTGTACTTTGTGGGAAGCCCTTATAGTAAGTTGTCATCGTACATTCCTCCAAATTTTATAACGAATGTTTTCTTACACCTTAATTTTAAAACTATTTTATTATCGGAGTAAGCAAAAGCTCTTATGAAATAATTCACTATCTCTTATAAGATTTACTTTCAGAAAATTTTTACAACCTTTTATCGGTAAAATTCGCGTTTACATTTATTTATGGGAATGCTACACTATAAAAGTTGCTTATTTAAAGCTTAAAAACGAACATTATGTCTGGAGGACAAAATGAATTTTATAAAAAACTACTTTCATTTAGAAAAGTTAGGAACTAATGTAAGAACTGAATTTATTGCTGGGTTAACTACTTTTATTAGTATGTCATACATTCTTTTCGTTAACCCTAGCGTGCTTGGCGCTAGTGGAATGAATACCGGGGCTGTCTTTACCGCTACTGCTTTAGCTGCTGCTCTTGGTACAGCAATCATGGGAATTGTTGCTAACTACCCAATTGGTGAAGCTCCTGCCTTAGGTATTAACGCCTTCTTTGCTTACACCGTATGTATTGGCATGAAAGTATCATGGGAAACTGCTTTAGCTAGTGTTTTTGTTGCATCAATTATCTTTATTTTAATTACCTTATTTAAGTTAAGAGAAAAGATTATTGATTCAATTCCTTCAGACTTAAAATTTGCCATTTCTTCTGGTATCGGTTTATTTATCGCCTTTCTTGGATTACAAAATGGTGGCTTAATCGTTGCTAATAAATCAACTTTAGTTGGTTTAGGATCTCTTCACAATCCCCTCGTTTGGATTACCATTTTTGGTTTAATTGTTACAGTAATCTTGATGATCTTAGGCGTTCCAGGTGCTATTTTTATTGGAATGATTGCCGCATCAATCTTTGGAATTTGTACTGGTCAAATTGCTGTTCCACATAAATTTATCTCTTTAGCACCAAGCTTAGCTCCAACTTTTGGACAAGCAATTTTCCATGTTAAAGACATTAACTCTCTACAGATGTGGGTTGTTGTTTTAACATTCTTACTTGTTACCTTCTTTGATACTGCTGGTACTTTAATTGGTCTTGCTCAACAGGCTGGCTTTATGAAAAATAATAAAATGCCACGTGTTGGTAAAGCACTAGCTGCTGACTCAACTGCTATGATGTTTGGTTCAATCTTCGGTACTTCACCAGTTGGTGCCTTTGTTGAATCAAGTGCTGGTATTGCTGTTGGTGGTCGCTCTGGTTTAACTGCTGTCTTTGTAGCCATTTTCTTCTTGATCTCAATGATTTTTAGTCCACTACTTGGTGTCTTCACTACACAAGTAACTGCTCCTGCGTTGATTATTGTCGGAGTTTTGATGGCACAAAATACTGCACATATTCACTGGAACAAGTTAGAAATCGCTGTACCTGCATTTTTAATCTTACTTGGTATGCCTCTTACTTACTCAATTTCTGATGGTTTAGCATTAGGGATGATTACCTACCCAATTTGTATGGTTTCTGCAAAGCGTGGTAAAGAAGTTAGCCCAATGATGTGGGTACTGTTTGTAGTATTTATTATCTTCTTATGGGTATTGAATTTTAAATAGATTGAAACTCAAGAGAAAAGCTCGTGCTGATGCACGGGCTTTTTTGGTTAATCAAAAATTTTTCTGTCAATTTTAAATATTGTTTTACTCTCTACTGATTTCCAAACAATAAGATTTTTTACCGCGTTTTGGACAAGTCAATTTTCTAAACTTAGGCGTATGCGGGGCTAAATTAAATGCCAGAAATGATGGTATAAATACATCTCCGCAATTAGGACAAACATATTCAACATTATCGTAGTAGTACTTAGATAGGGCACCTGCTCCTATTGTGGCTATCCCTATCACCGCAACACTCAGCTGCAGCTTAAAAGCATATAGGAGACTAATTCCTATCAATTCACCTAATATTAGCAGAATACACCAAAATAACATTTTTCGTCTTAAAGCTGAAAGTCTATTTTCTTTTCTCATAATATCTGTAATGCCAGAGTAATTGGTTAATACAGCAGGCAACAACTTTATTTTTTGCAAGTGTTCTATTTTAGCTTGCTTTTTACTTATCTCATCAATTTTCCTCTGATTCTCTTGATATTGTTCTTTAAGCAATAACTCAAGTGATTGACTCCCATGCTCATCTTGAATGAGCATTTTTATTTGCTTTAATGAAAATCCCAATTCTTTTAGAAAAATAATTAATTCAATTTGCCTGATTTGCTCTTCGCTGTAAAAACGATAGCCGTTCTCTTTGATATAAGCGGGCCTCACTAGATCTTTTTCCTCATAAAACCTTAAAGTCCGTGTACTCACTTGTAATTTCTTAGCTGCTTCTCCGATGGTATATCTCTCTGGCATTACTTTCACCTCCTAGCTTTAAGATATCAATTAACGTAAGGTTAAGGTCAACTCTTAAATTATAAAATATTCTATTTCCTTGGAAATATTGTTCGGCTTTTAAAACAATTTTCTTATTTTTACTCCTATTATTTTCTATTTTTATAATTTATTCGAATAATTATAGTTTTTATTCTTGAAACAGTTAATATTTTAGATATAATTTTAGTTGAAGATTCGCTTTTAAATGACTAAATACATAAATTAATCATTTAAAATTATATTTTCCTTTAAAATCCGAACATTACCATTCTTGGAGGGCTACATGAATTCAATTGGTAAATTTTTCCATTTAAATGAAAACCATACTTCATTTAAAACTGAGTTTTTAGCTGGATTAACTACTTTTGTAAGTATGTCTTACATCCTTTTTGTTAACCCAGCTGTTTTAGGAGCAAGTGGCATGAATAAGGGAGCGCTATTTACCGCTACTGCCTTATCTGCCGCTTTCACTTGTATTGTAATGGGAGTAATTGCCAATTATCCTATTGCCTCTGCACCAACTTTAGGACTGAATGCATTCTTTACTTATACAGTCTGCTTAGGAATGCATGTAAAATGGCAGACTGCCTTAGCTGCTGTTTTTGTTGCTTCTATTCTTTTCATTTTACTAACTGTATTTAAAGTACGTGAAATGATTATTGATGCTATTCCAAGTGATATTAAATACGCTATTTCTGCCGGTATTGGTTTATTTATTGCCTTCATTGGTCTTCAAGGTGGTAAGTTAATTAGTAAGAGTGATTCAACTTTAGTTACCGTTGGTTCCTTAAATAATCCACTTGTTTGGATTACAATCTTTGGTTTAGTAGTAACGATTTTCTTAATGATTGCCAAGGTTCCTGGTGCTATCTTTATTGGAATGATTGTTGCAGCAATTTTCGGTATTGTAATTGGTCAAATTCCAATGCCAAAAGCCTTTATCTCAGGAGTTCCAAGTCTTTCACCAATTTTTGGACAAGCTGTATTTCATATTAGCGATATCAATACGGTTCAAATGTGGATTGTCGTCTTTACATTTTTACTAGTCACTTTCTTTGATACTACTGGTACCTTAATCGGTCTTGTTCAACAAGCTGGCCTTATGAAAGACAACAAAATGCCACGTGCTGGTGAAGCTTTAGCCGCTGACTCATCCGGTATGTTAGTAGGATCTGTTCTTGGTACTTCACCAGTTGGTGCCTTTGTTGAATCAAGTGCCGGTATTGCAGTTGGTGGTAGAACCGGTTTAACCGCTGTTTGGGTTGGTATTTTCTTCTTGATCTCTACTATTTTTAGTCCAATCTTGAGTGTCTTCACTACTCAAGTAACTGCTCCTGCTTTGATAATCGTTGGAGTATTAATGGCTGAAAACTTGGCGCACGTTCACTGGACTGATCTTGAAATCGCAATTCCATGTTTCTTAATTGCTCTTGGTATGCCACTTACCTACTCCATTTCAGATGGTCTTGGCTGGGGACTAATCATTTACCCAGTATCTATGCTAGCAGCTAAGAGATTTAAAGAAATCACGCCAATGATGTGGATCCTATTCTTTATTTTTGTTATTTACTTCGTTGTTTTGAATATTAAATAGTATTGATTGTCTTCTATATATTAAAACAAGTAGCTTTTAAGGCTACTTGTTTTTTTGATTTCAAATTGGCATCTTTTGCTATTTAATTGTCACCTTATGATGTTCGGAATTAACCTTTTCCCAGATATACTATATTCAACAAATCAATTAAGTATTAATTTTTAGGAGGCACATATTATGACTTTAACTCAAGAAGGAAAAACAGCTTTAATTACTGGATCATACGGTGGTCTTGGAACTCAATTCGTTAACATTCACGCTTCACGAGGTGGCGACTTAATCTTAGTTGGTCGTAGCGAAGAAAAATTAAAGGCACAACAAAAAGAAGTACAAGAAAAATACAAGGTATCAGCACATATCATTGCTATCGACTTATCAAAAGCTGATGCCGCTCAAACTATCTACGATACTTGCAAAACTAACAACTGGAAAGTTGACTACTTAATTAACAACGCTGGTTTTGGTGGACAAGGTGAATTTGCAAAGCGCAGTATGGAAGAAGATATGTCAATGATCGCAGTTAACATTGAAACGCCAACTCGCTTAGTGAAATTATTCTTACCTGACTTCATTAAGCGTGGTCACGGTAAAATCTTGAATGTTTCTTCAACTGCCGCAGTTATGCCTGGACCACTTCAAGCTGTTTACTACGCAACTAAAGCTTACGTAACGAGTTGGTCAGATGCGTTATGGCGTGAAGTACAAGGAACTGGCGTAACCGTAACTTGCTTAATGCCAGGTGCAATGCAAACTGGATTTATCAGCCGTGGTGACTTGTCTTCAACTCAATTATTTGCCAATGCTGTAAAGCCAGACAGTGTAGCAAAAGCAGGTTATGAAGGAATGCTTGAAGGCAAACTTAATGTTGTTGCAGGCTTAACTGCTGCTCAAAAGCCATTTATGTCTATGGCACCAATGTTACCTAAGAAGATGCTTCTAGATAATGTCTACAAGATGCAAGAACAAGGAAGCAGAAAGAAATAGTAATTTAATAGAAAACAATTTAAGATAGGAGAATTTTAATCATGGCATACATTAGTCGCAACCCATACAACAACGAAGTAATGGCAGAATTTGATACTTTAACTGATGAAGAGTTAGAAGCAAAAGTAGTTAAGGCACAAAAAGCCTTCAAATCTTGGAAAAACTCAAGTTTTGAAGAAAGAGCTAAAATTTTACATAAAGTCGCAGGCCTAATTCGTGAAAGAAGCCAAGAATTAGCAGAAATCAACACTAAGGAAACTGGAAAAATTCTTTCCGTTGCCCTAATGGAAAATAACATGTGCGCCGATATCCTAGATTACAATGCTGATCACGGTGCAGAATTTCTTAAGCCTCATTTCCTTGAAACTGGCGATGAGATGGCCGGAAATGCCGTTGGAATTTACCAACCTCTTGGCATTATCTATGAAATTGAGCCTTGGAATGTACCATTTTTCCAAATGACTCGCCCAACTGCAGCACAACTTATGGCAGGAAATGTCGTCGTCTTGAAGCTTTCTTCTAACTGTCCTCAATCAGCACTTGCTTTTGAACAAGTAATGAAAGATGCGGGTGTTCCTGATGGTGTTTACCAAAATCTATTTGTAAATTATGAACAATCAGACCGACTCCTTGCAGATGATCGTCTTTCCGGAGTTACTATCACTGGTAGTACTAATGTAGGACGCGAAGTAGCTGCTAAGGCTAGTCATGCTTTAAAGAAAAATGTAATGGAACTTGGTGGATCCGATGCAATGGTAGTAATGCCTGACGCTAATATGGAAACCACAGTTCAAGGCGCTATTATGGGACGGCTAACTAATTCTGGTCAAGTTTGCTTGGCAGATAAACGAATGTTTGTCCATGAATCTCTTTATAATGACTTCTTAGCTGGTGTTAAAGTTGCTGCAGATACTTTGGTTGCAGGCGATCCACTTACCCCAGCAACCACTTATGGTCCACTTTCTTCCCAAAAAGCAGCAGAAAAAGTAAAAGCTCAAATTAAAAAGGCTGTTGAATACGGTGCTACCGCTACCGTTGTTGGACCAGAAGTTCCAGAAGACAGTGCTTGGGTTCCTGTTACAATCTTAACTAATGTAACGCCAGATAATCCAATTTCCCAAGAAGAAATCTTTGGTCCAGTCTTGATGATCTTTTCTTGGAATGATGAAGAAAAAATGCTGGAATTAGCTAATGGTACTGAATTTAGCTTAGGTGGATCAGTTTATACGCAAAGTCCTGAAGTCGCTGCTCGCATTGCCTCTAAGCTAGAAGCTGGCGCAATCTCCATCAATCAACCAACTATGGCCTCCAAGGCTATTCCATTTGGCGGAATCAAAGCTTCTGGATATGGTCGTGAAATGGGCTATTCTGGTATTCGCGAATTTACTAATGAAAAATATATCAATTCTGCTTTAATTAATATGAATGATGTATTCAAACAATTTGACTAAAAACGATAAAATGAGGTAATTAAATGAAAAATTTCGTCTTAGATGGCCGCTATGAAGAGTTACTTACACAATATAACTTAAACGTTGAAGAAGCTCTTAAAAAGGCAGACCTTCCAGAAGATACTTTTAAAAAATTGCATCCTACTATGAATGAACACGAATACTACAATTTCTTAGAGGCTATTGGTTCACAAATTGAAGATGAATTTACCCCAATTAAAATAGCAACAACTAACCAAATCGAATCCTTTTCTCCTCCAATTTTTGCCGCTTATTGTAGTAAAAATGGTCATACCTTTATCAAACGGTTAGCTAAATATAAAAAATTAATTGGACCTCTAACTTTTAAAGTATCTCAAGATGAAAATACTACCTCAATCACCTTAACTCCAAGTGATTCAAAATACTCTCTACCTCAATTTATTGTTTTAAGCGAGTTTGCTTTTTTAGTGGGCTTAATGCGCCAAACTACTAAAACTAATATTTCTCCTCAACAAATCACCACCACATTTGTTGAAAATAATTTAGATATAAAGAACTTTTTTAATTCTCAATTCAAAAAATCGGACAAAAACACCATTGTCTTTTCTAATAAAGATTTAGATTTAAACTTTATTAGCTATAATCAAGCAATGTGGGATTACTTTAAACCTGAACTTACTAAACGTTTATCTGAACTAGACGTTGATGAATCAATGAGTTCGCGTGTTCGTAGTGCATTAGTTGAACTACTTCCAAGTGGCGAATTCACGATTGATGATGTAGCAGAAAAATTAGGTTATTCAAAACGTACTCTTCAAAGAAAATTAAGCAGTGAAAAAACTACTTTTCAAAAGCAATTAAACTCTACTAGAGAAATGCTCGCTATCAATTACCTTAAAAACACTGATATGACAACAAATGATATTGCCTACTTACTTGGATATCAAGAACTTAATTCCTTCTTACGTGCCTTTACTATTTGGAAAGGTATGAGTATCAGCGAATATAAAAAGCAGCTCTAATACCAAAAAGCACCACTAAGTGGTGCTTTTATTTCCCAGGAAATTTTGTAGCTTATTTGCCTATCTAGTAAATATCTGCTAGAATACTTAACAATCAAGTTATCTATATATCGTCGAAATAAGGTCGACAGTATCTACCCTGAGCCATAAATTCAGGACTATAGGTATCAGACGTCATAAATTGCTTTAAAGGACATCTTTTACCCGTGGCTTTTGGGTAAACTGTGTCCTTTTTTCATTTTTATTTTATGTTGGAGAAATGATGCAATTTTTAGACAAAATCTTTCATTTAGAGGATGCTCATACTAATGTCAAACGTGAATTAATTGCAGCCTTAACTACGTTTGTTTCATTGTCATACATCCTTTTTGTTAACCCTAATATTTTAAGTGCAGCTGGTATTAATAAAGGAGCTGCCTTTACTGTTACTGCTATTGCAACAGCAATTGGTTGTTTCTTGATGGGATTTATTGCAAATTATCCTATTGCTTTGGCACCAACACTTGGTAGTGCAGCCTTTTTCTCATATAACGTTGTTATCGGAATGCATATCAATTGGCAAACCGCTCTAGCTAGTGTGTTAGTTGCTTCAATTTTGTTCATTTTAATTACTGTTTTAAAACTTCGTGAAAAAGTTGTTGACGCAATTCCTCAAGATTTAAAATATGCAATTTCTGCTGGTATCGGCTTGTTCATTGCTTTTATTGGATTGCAAAATGGTAAATTGATCGTTGACAATAAATCATCTCTTGTTGGTCTTGGTTCATTTAACAATCCAGCAGTTTGGATCACCCTATTTGGTTTAATCTTGACTGTCATCTTAATGGCAGCTAAAGTACCGGGCTCAATTTTCATCGGAATGATTGTAACTGCTATTTTCGGAATGATTATTGGTCAAATTCCAATGCCACATGGTATTGTTTCAGGTGCTCCAAGTATTGCTCCAACCTTTGGTCAAGCAGTATTTCACTTAAAAGATATCAATACACCACAACTATTTATGGTTGTTTTAACATTCTTACTTGTTACATTCTTTGATACCGCTGGTACCTTAATTGGTATGACACAACAAGCCGGAATGGTTGATAAAAATGGTAAGATTCCACGGATTGGGAAAGCTTTCTTGTCAGACTCACTAGCTATGGTTGAAGGGTCTGTGTTAGGTACTGCGCCACTTGGTACTTCTGTTGAATCAAGTGCTGGTATCGCAATGGGTGGTAGAACTGGTTTAACTGCTATTTTCGTTGGTATTCTATTTTTAATCTCAATGATCTTCAGTCCGCTTTTAGCAGTAATTCCAACCACTGTAACGGCTCCAGCCTTAATCATAGTCGGAGTTTTGATGGCAGGTAATCTTAAACATATCCATTGGGATAACTTTGAAATTGCCTTTCCATCCTTCCTAGTAGTAGTTGGTATGCCATTAACTTACTCCATCTCTGATGGGTTAGCATTAGGAATGATCGCCTATCCAATTACCATGATTGCTTCTAAGCGCTATAAAGAAGTATCTCCAATGATGTACATTTTATTTGTAATCTTTGTTATCTTCTTCTTAATTACTAATATGGGTTAATTAATAATCTTTTTTCAAGCTAGTAATGCTATCTATTAAGATGCAAGCATTGCTAGCTTGTTTTTTTTGACTCAATTTTCATTAAATTAAATTACGAGGTGAGGCAAAATGGAATTTAACGAACAAATAAAACGCATCCGAAAAGAAAACAACATAACTCAGGAAGAGATGGCCAAGAAACTGAATGTAACTCGACAGGCTATTTCTAACTGGGAAAATAATCGTAACCTTCCAGATTTTGAAATGATTATTTTGATTGCAGAAACATTTGGTGTTTCCCTTGATGAATTAATTTTAGGAGATAAAAAGATGAATAAAATTGAGCAAACTTTGATTAATGATGGTAAAAGAACACGTGCAGCCAAATTTAATATGGTCACTACTATCATTGGGAGTGCATTTATTATTTTAGGAATTATTTTCTTCTTAATTAGTGCTGCTTCTGTTTCTTATATTGATAGTAATGGTTTTTTACACGAAAACTTCTTTTTAATTCCATTAGGCTACCTTTCATTATTTGTAGGGATATTGATCATTATTGCCCGGGTAATAAATTCGATTCGTATTGCAATTAAAGAAAGAAAAAATAATTAAACTTAAATTTTCTGCGAGTAATATGCGATAATTAGGATAAAAATAACAATGGAGAATTATTTTTATGGCAGTCAAACCTATTATTCATGATGAACTTTCTTTAAAATTTAAGTCTCTACCAGCAACTAAACAAGATTTAGGAGCAGCCACTGATTTAAAGGACACTTTACTGGCTAATAAGGATAGAGCAGCTGGCCTCGCCGCAAATATGATTGGCGTTCAAAAGAGAATTATTGCTTTATTTGTTGGACCACTCCCAATTGTGATGCTTAACCCAATCGTTGTGGCCCAAGATGATAAATATTTAGCTTATGAGGGATGCCTTTCTTTAACTGGAGAACGTCCAACTGAAAGATACAAGAACATTACAGTTAAATATCAAAATGAGAATTTAGAAACTCGGCAGCAAAGTTTCTCTGATTTTACTGCTGAGGTAATTCAACATGAAGTTGATCATTGTAATGGAGTTTTGATTTAATTAAAAATTTTTTACGTATAATATTTTTCACAAAAAAGGTAGAGTACTCGACCTAAAAATCGAATACTCTACCTTTTTTGTTTTAGAATTGGCGATTCGTTGAACCACGTTCAACTTTAATTCTAACTATCAAATGGATTAAATTATACAGCAAAGTTAATGCTAATAAAATTATCCAAAAAGCAATAAATGCATAAATAATTAGTAAAATAGCTGGAAAAACACCTAAAAAAGTTGCTACTAAACTATCAGCTAATTTCAATTTCTTATTCAGAATTCCTTCTCTAATCATCTGATAGGTCTTAAATCCTAAATAGCCTGAACCTATGATTCCAGCCAACCTTAATAAGAGATCAATATTTATAAAGGCACAAATTATGCTAAAGCCTATATAAAAACTACCAATTACAACTACAATTTCTCGGCCTATTTTTGTAATTGCGTGGTCTTCTTCTAATTTTTGTTCCATATCAATAAGGTAATAAATAATTGCACATACTGCCACTAGTCGATATACCCAGCTTACATTTTTTAAGGCTAAAAATATCACTACAATACTCAGAATGATTCCTATTATGCCGATAATATGATTCAACTTTCTATTTTTAAGAATTAAGTCTGGGCGCATCTACTCATCCCTTTCTTTTTTCTATAGTTCTCGGTTAGTTCCGTCATGTTCAACCTTAATTCTGACAATTAGGTGAATCAGATTATAAGCTAAAGCAAAAACCAAAAGAAATAGCCAAAGAATGTCTTTAGGAGTTAGTAATATAAGCAAGCTTGCAGCTCCGAGCCCGATACAACTTGCGACTACACTCTCCCCAAATTTTAACTTTTTATTCTTCAAATCTTTACGAAATACCGCGTTTGTCTTAAAGCCTAAATATCCTGCACTTATAATGCCAAAAGCTAGTAATAAATAATTTAAATTAATGAAAGCAAAAACAATACTAGTCAGCTCATAAACTATTCCAAGGATAATAAAAATAATCTTCTGCGTCCTATTAATTGCCTTACTGTCTTCAAGCATCTGTTCCACATCAATCCAATAGTAGAGAATAACTGCTACGACAATGAAAGTAAGTAGCCAACCAATATTTTTCAATGTAAAGAAAACCATCATCAAAGCAATCAATAAGCTGATAATGCCAAAATACTTATCTTGCTTTCGTCTTTTAGCTAGTTCAATCCATCTTTTATCGTCCATCTACTCACCTTCCTTTTTATTTGATTAATTTAGAAACAAATACACAGATTACCACAATTTTTTAGATTATTTTATCTAAAATAATATCATCTTAGAAAATATTTGCAATATTTTATTAATAATGTTTTAATCTAAAAATAAATTTTATTTTGGAGAATGAACGATGACAATTGGAGAAGCTTTAAAAGATGAACGTTTAAAACTAAATTTAACTCAAAAAGAAATGGCAGCAAATATCATGTCTCGATCTCAATATGGTAAAGTTGAGAAAGATTTACATGATATTTCTGCCTCGGTTTTACTCAAGCTCCTTGAATTTCACCATATCTCTCCTGCCTTCTTTTTTAAGCAAGTATTATCACCACAAACAGGAAAAGATTCTGAAACACAGCTACTACATGAATTAAAGACTGCATTTTTTGAACAAAATACAAATGAATTAAACTATTTATTTGGTAAATCTGAAAAAATGTCTTTATCAAAATTCACGATTTACCAAATAATTCTTTTAAAAGCTATGCTAACTCAAAATGTAAAAGATATTCCTAGTGAAGTAAAAAATTATATTCAATTTCAACTTTTCAAAAATGAAAATTGGTCAAACGATTTAATGATGCTTTCCTTCTTTGGGAGCGCAACAATGTTTCTTTCTCCAGAAAGTTTAGATATTCATATGACAAGTGTCATTAAAAAATATTCAAATATTAGTACTTTCTCTCTAAAAGTTCAAAAACTTATTTCATCTGTCACTCTTAATTATCTTTATTACACACATTCTTTCCCTAACAAAAAAATTTGGTATCAATGCTTTACCCTACTTGATAATCTCTCTATTGACCCCTCTTTAAGCCATTACAGAATAATCAATTTATACTTCAAAGCTTTTCTAAAGAAAGATTTTATTAAACTACAGGCTATTAAATCTCTCTTGGAAGAATGCGGAGATACTCGAATTAGTTCTTTATTGCCCAAATAAGAATGCTCAAATACGAGCATTCTTATTTTTTATAATATAGTCCGTATAATTTTAGTTATCTTATCAGAATCAGAAAAGGAAAGGAGATATTCTATGTACCCTACTATCCCAAATTTTTAACAAGTAATTAAATTGTATATTTTTGGAGGAAAGAAAAATGAAAAAACAATCTTTAAAAAAATGGGCGGTTTTAGGTCTTGTTACTCTTGGACTAACCACATCCGGAACAGCTTTTGCGGCATCTCAAACAGTCTACTATAGGGGAACGCCTGTATACTGGGAACATGGTAGAACAGCAGGAGTTTGGTCTTATTCAAAAGTTCAAAGCCATATTTATCAACATTGTACAACTGCAAACGGCGTTTGGTCTGGATGGAAAGGCAGGGGTACTTTAGCAGTAGCTAATACTTGGATCGCCCCTCGTACTCACGCAACTGCTTATTGGAACTGTCGCTAATGAATAAGCGCACGTTAACAAAGCGTACCTCTCTTGTCGGGTACGCTTTACTTATATTACAAACTTTTCTTATTTTTCTATGGCTCCTTTTAGGCTTACGCGATCAATACATTTCTACCTGGACCAATTATTTAAACGACCAGTCCCCCTATACTCTTTATCTTAATAACATTCCACCGACAAAGAAAGATGAGATTCTAGCTTATTTGAATCAAGTTTCTCACCAAAAGAACTTTCTCTTAGTTCGTAAAGAAAATAATGACGACCTATTTAATATTGGTGTTATGGGAACTCCTAAAACCATCGATGTCCAACTTAGTTTTGGAGGCCAATCCCTATTAGACAAGTCTAAGATTAACAAAGTTCTCCAGTCTTCTAATCCTAATGCTAGTATTGGTCAAGCTAATGGAACCATTAATCAACTTGCTCCAATTTCAAGCTTTTGGTTTTCTCCAATAATTACTGTTTCAAAATTAGAAAGCCTAGTAAAAAATGAAGATACCCTTCGTGGAAGCTATCAACTTGTTGGCATAAACGATAAACAGACCTATGATAATATTATTAATCAGCTTCATAAAATAACTGACATCGAAAAAAGCGACTTCACGTTTGTTCAAAGCGGGAGTGCTAGCAATGGTGACTTGCTTAAAGATAGCATTATTTTAGGAATTATCTTAACTTCTTGTGGACTTTTAGCTTTTTTCCTAATAGTTTTTTTAAACAATCTCAAAGAATATGGAAATCTTATCTTATTAGGTTGGTCGAAAAAAGATATCTTGTTTAAAATCTTTAAACCATATTTAGTTATCCTGAGTTTGACTGCACTTTTTCTTTGTGTATTTTCAACAATTTTTAATCTACGTTTCCCTCTTAGCTTCATTACTTTAGGAATTAAGACAGGAATTGTTACATCATTTATTTTTAGTCTTACTTTTTTCTGTGCTGCAAGCTTAGTTATTATTTCAAAAAATATTGCTCTGATTAAGGGATATTATCCTAAAAAATTAATTTATTCTTTCTTTTTTGGATTTTATTTGTTACTAACGAGCGTTGTTATTGGTACCTGTCTTTACATTGACCAGCCTGCAAAATCAATTTCAGAAACTGCAACTCAAGCTCATCAATGGCATACAGTTTCTAAAATGGAAGTTCTCGCTTCAATGGATAGTGGTAATGATAGTGTACGTTCTTACGCAGACACCTCCTCTAAGATCAATCGCGATTTCTATGATCTTTACCGGCATTATGCTAATAAAGATGGAGTTTATTTCGTGAACTCTTTTTATGCTTCTAAAACTTATATTGAACAAATGACAGATGGCTATAAGGAAATGCCCTCTCATCCCTTCACTATCTTAACTGCCTCTCCCAACTACCTAAAAACGATTAACTTTACCCTCTCCAATCAAGCATTAAAAGCTACTCAAAATGGAATTCGTGTAATTTACTTACCTGATAACATTTCTGGAACTGAGAAAAGAAAAACTATCTCTTATATAAAAGAAAGTATGCAAGAAGGCATTCGATCTTCAGATATTTCAACTAAATTTACTCGATCTCGTAAATTCAAATTTATAACCTATTATCCTCAAAAATCTATCTTTCTTTGGAACAATACTCCGCAAGAACCAACGGTAAGCAACTCTCCAATTATCTATGTTGCCAGCCCAGAAAACTTTTCTTTTGTAGAAATAGGTAACTTATTTGCATCGGGCTTAGGAGGTTCGTTTAAATTTAAAAATTCTGTAGTGCGTAAACAAGTTCTTTCTCCAGATAATTTATCTAAATATCACTTAGCAGACAATAAATTAAACTTTGCGACTGTCCAGCAGTACATAGATGGGGTTCAAAAATCACTCTGGCAAACTCTAGCTATGTTCGGTTTGGTGATTATATTATTGATTATTCTCTTAATCTTACTTGTAGGTGTCTTAGCCTTTACTTACAAAAAGCTTAACTATGAGACTCTACTAATTAAACAGTTTTTAGGTTTCTCATTCAGTCAGCTTTACGCTATACCACTCATTATGATTAGCACAATTAATGGAGGAGCTTTACTCATTATCTTAATTAGCCACAGTAAGATTGGAGTTCTAATAGAAATTTTAAATTTAATTTTACAGCTTTTAATTTTTTATTTAGCATTAAAAACTCACTTTGCTCAAAAAAATGATAGAAAGGAATGAGACTAATATGACCGATGTAATCAAAGTTCAAAATCTTACCAAAAATTTTGGAAAAAGAATTATCATTGATAATTTAAATATGAGAGTCAAGCAACAAGAATTCGTCGCAATTGTAGGTCCATCAGGATGTGGCAAATCCACCCTGCTCAATATTTTAGGTTTACTAGAAGATTGGAGCGATGGAACAGTCGAATTATTCGGACAGCCTCTTCCTTCACTCAACAGTAAACGAGCAATCATGTTAAGACGTAATACGATTAACTATCTCTTTCAAAGTTTTGCCCTAATTTCTAATAAAACAGTCAAAGAAAATCTTTATTTGGCTACTTACTTTAAAAAAATAGATAATAATAGGCGTGATAAATTAATTGATCAAATCCTTACTGAGCTAGACATATTCCATACTAAAGATGAACAAGTTTCTATTCTTTCTGGTGGAGAACAGCAGCGTGTTGCCCTTGCTCGAACTATTTTAAAGCCTGGGGATCTCGTTTTAGCAGATGAACCAACTGGAGCTTTAGACGATCAGCATGCTAAAGAAGCCTTAAATTACATTATTCAGCTACGTGACAAATATCAAAAAACGGTAATCATGGTTACCCATAATTTAGAGCATGCTCAGCAGGCTGATCGGATAATTTACTTAAATAAATAAAATATTCCTATTTGAATAAGAACTATTTTTACAAAAATAGCTCTTATTTTTTTAATCATTTTATGTTGACAAACGTAAACCAAAAGTTATATGATTACATTTGTAAACGAAAGGAATATATAAATGAGTGAAAAGAATTTATCTTCAATTTCAGACAGTGAATGGGAAGTAATGCGCATTGTCTGGACATTAGGTGAAACAAATACGAAACAAATTTCAAACGAGCTTCAGGCTAAAAAAGATTGGACAGATTCTACTATCAAAACTTTAATTAGACGTCTCGTTCAAAAAGGCTGGTTAAATGCTAAGCAAGATGGACGCCGGTACATCTACACGGCTACGGTTAATCAAACCGAAATGATGTACAACGAAGCTAAAACCTTACTAAATAGAATGTGTGACATGCACAAGGGAGAGGTAATTTTGAAACTTTTAGAAGACTCTCCCGTTTCTAAAGGTGATTTAATGAAGATGAAAAAAGAGATCAGTCAAAAAGAAAAAACGGCACCTGAGATGGTTCCCTGCAATTGCTTAAAAACAGGGTCTACTATTTGTTAGGAGGAAATAAGAATGAGCGTAAGTCAGATCATTGCCTTAATCGTAGGAGTAATTTTAATCGGCTTTATTATTTGGTGGTTCTTTGGCAAACATAAAGAAGCTGCCGGTACGAGCACAATTGTTAATGATGAACAAACCGCAACAATTGTTGTAAATGGGGGTTATTCACCTTCAACGGTAATTCTTAAAAAAGGTGTGCCGGCGCAAGTTAACTTTGACATGCGGGACTCAACAGCATGTTTATCCCATGTTGTTTTCGAACAGTTAGGTGTCAACAAGGACTTAACCAAACAAAAAATTACTACTGTCAATATTCCGACAGACAAGGCCGGAACTTATAACTTTGCTTGCGGAATGGATATGTTCCACGGAAAAGTCATCGTTAAATAAAGAAAGGATCTATTAAAATGAGTATTTTTTCAAAAAATCAAACCAAAAAAGTTGTTGTCAACGCAGAAAATCATGGCTATAAACCAGATACCATTACTTTTAAACAAGGTAAACCAGCCCAACTAAAATTTATTCCATCTGACAATATGGGCTGTATGAACGAAGTCGTTTTTAAAGACTTAAATATAGATGACAAACTTGATGGTAAAAAAGAAGTTATTGTAAATATCCCTACCGACAAGCCTGCTACTTATAATTGGAGTTGCGGAATGGACATGTTTCATGGGAAGGTTGTTGTTAAATAATGAAGTTATCAAACATTAAGCGATTTTGGATATCGTTTATCCTCTCTATCCCCATGCTTATCCAAATGTTTGCAATGCCATTTCATTGGATGATGCCTGGATATAACTGGATTGCTCTTATCACAACCACAATAATTATGGCAATCTCTGCACTTCCTTACTGGAAAAGTGCTATTGCTGCTTTCAAAAAACATAGTGCTAATATGAATACCTTAGTAGCTACTGGTACAGCTGTTGCATATTTCTATAGTATCTTTGCCATGATTACCAACCGTCCAGTTTACTTTGAAAGTGCAGCATTTGTTACGGTCTTCGTTTTATTAGGCGACGCTATGGAAGAAAAGATGCATGATAACGCATCAAATGCCTTAGGTAAATTAATGGGTTTACAAGCAAAAGATGCGGAAGTTCAAAGAGATGGTAAATTTGTAAAAATTCCACTTGATCAAGTTCAAGTTGGCGACATTATTCGCGTTAAGCCAGGTGAAAAAATTCCAGTTGATGGTGAGATTCTAGAAGGTGTTACTACATTGGATGAATCAATGGTTACTGGGGAAAGTATGCCAGTAGTTAAAAAAGTTGGTGACACTGTTGTAGGGTCAACTATTAATAGTAACGGTACAATCACCTTCAAGGCTACTAAAGTTGGTTCTGACACCATGCTTGCTCAAATTGTTGATTTAGTTAAAAAAGCTCAAACTAGTCATGCTCCAATTCAAAACTTAACGGATAAAATTTCTAATATTTTTGTCCCTGCTGTCATGATTATTGCCATTTTAACTTTTATCATTTGGTATTCATTCCTTGGAGCAACCGCTGTTGAAGCAATGCTTTTTGCAGTTAGTGTGATCGTTATTGCCTGCCCATGTGCTTTAGGACTTGCTACTCCAACTGCTTTAATGGTTGGTACTGCTCGTAGCGCTAAAATGGGAGTTTTGATTAAGAACGGTGAAGTTCTTCAAGAAGTTAGTGACTTGAATACTGTTGTCTTTGATAAAACAGGTACTATCACTGTTGGTAAACCGGAAGTTACTGATATTGTCGGTGACGAAAAACAAGTTTTAAGTGTTGCTGCAAGTCTTGAGGAATCGTCTGAGCATCCACTTGCTACGGCGATTGTTAAAAAAGCAGATTCTGAAAAATTGCAAATCGAAAAAGTTAGCGACTTTGAAGCAATCGAAGGTAAAGGCGTTAAAGCTAATTACCATGATCAAACAGCTTTTGTTGGAAGTAATCGTTTATTAGCTGATGTCAATATTTCCCAGGAAATGAATCAGCAAGCTACAAAATTACAAGAAGAAGCTAAAACAGTTGTTTATGTTGGCTTAAATGGTGAAATTATTGGCTTAATTGCTATTCAAGATGTTCCTAAACCAAGCTCTAAAGAAGCTATCAGCGAACTTAAGAAACGTGGATTAAAGACAGTAATGCTCACAGGCGATAATGAAAAAGTTGCTCAAGCAATTGCTAATGAAGTTGGGATTGATCAAGTTATTGCTGGTGTTTTACCAAACGAAAAAGCCGAGCATATTCAAGAACTTCAACAAAATGGCGACAAGGTAGCATTTGTTGGGGATGGTATCAATGACGCTCCTGCTCTTTCAACGGCTGATGTTGGAATTGCCATGGGCTCTGGTACCGATATTGCAATTGATTCTGGTGGTATTGTTTTAGTTCAAAATGACTTACGCGGTGTTGTACGTGCCTTAGATATTTCAAAGAAGACCTTCAACCGTATCAAGTTAAACCTTTTCTGGGCGCTTATCTATAACACCATTGGTATTCCAATTGCAGCAGGCTTATTTGTTGGTTTAGGCTTTACTCTAAGCCCTGAACTAGCTGGTCTAGCTATGGCATTTTCATCTGTTTCAGTTGTTGGTAGCTCCCTACTTTTGAATAAAGCAAAAATTGCCGGAACTAATTAATGTAATTTATTTTTATAGTGATAATTAGTTTTCCTTAAATAAAAAATCAGTTCTATCTTAACGATATGAGCTGATTTTTTATTTTCTTAATTTTTGCTCCAATTTGCTGTTCATCCTATTTTTTGCAACCCTTTTCATTTTATGAGTGGTTTTATTTAAAGTTTGGATATCCTCCTCCTATAATAAAGCTGGTAGTCAAAATCAATGGATGTTAAAAAGGAGAATAATATGTTGTCAAAAAACAATTTTAAAGAACGTCTCCGTAAAATGGAGGATCGACAAGATAGATTTTCAATTAGAAAATTTTCTATAGGAGCAGTCTCTGTGTTAATTGGCTCATTTATTTTTGGTGTCCAATCTACACAAGTTGCTCATGCGGATACCTTGGCTGAAAAAGATAGCACTGTAGTATCTACTAAAGACAGTTCAAAAGTAATTGCCAAAAGTAATAGTGACACTTCTAATTTGTCTTCAAATAATCACCTACAATCTGCTAATCAGACAATCGATACTAATACAGCTAAATTAGAGCATAAAGCTACAACCAGTGAACTTAAACCAGTTAGTTCTAATACAATCTCAGCTTTTAAGCAAGCAACTCCCGACATAGAGAGTAGGTCAAATAATCAAACTCTATTAACCAAAAACAATGCTATAAGTCAATCTCAACCTAATACTCAAGAAAGCTCAAATAATCAAGAAAATAGTGCTTCCACAATAAATAATCCTAGTGTTAATGATAAGGAAAATACTGAAAAAGCTGATACTCTTAACACAGATACAACTATTAGTGACGCACCTAATTATCCTGATACCCATGGTGTAGTGCCTACAACCCAATACATATTTGACCAATTTACTTTAACTAACGGACAATTGACTAATAATGCTTATACACCTTTAAATATGCTTATTACTCTTACTACCGATAGAAATAATCCTGGAAATAAACTGAATTATTACATCACTAATAACAATTATTCAGAAGTATATGCTAACGATGCAATTAATGTAGACCAATATGTAAACTATACTGGAGTCGGTCCATATCCATCTTCAAATTTAGTAATCTATAATTTCGGACCAAATGGTATTAGCGTTAATGAAAATAATAATAATTTCGGCTTAGCATTTACATTTGGTTATGGTAAGTATGATTCCATAATTAACTCAAGTGATCCTAATCCATTTTCATCCTCAAATGTTTCAAATGCCTGGGGAGACACGACACCAACTAATGTTACCCAAACTATCACTTACGTTGATGCTCAAACTGGACAACCTATGCCAAATACGCCAACCATTGAATCAAATGGATTAACAGGACAAATATATCAAGTTGATCCTGCAGCCGAAAAAATTATAAAAGGCTATTACTTAGTTAATAAAGAAAGAGATCACGGTGTTATTT
Organism: uncultured Lactobacillus sp.; assembly: GCF_910589175.1. Lineage (GTDB taxonomy): Bacteria > Bacillota > Bacilli > Lactobacillales > Lactobacillaceae > Lactobacillus. The sequence goes on along the minus strand of NZ_CAJURR010000006.1, from coordinate 63,421 downwards.
CTCAATATAAAAATGGTGGAACTTACACTAATGAATGGGTTTCTCAAAGTGGACAACTAATAAAAGAAGTATGGCATCAAATAAATTCTAATGGTGTTATGCAAGTTGATGTTTATATCAATAATGTACAAAAATATGATCCAAATAATTTAAAGGGTATTGTCTATCCTTCCACAATGTCTAAAGATGGTCCTACACAATTAAATATTGCCAATGGATCCTATGTCTTTCCTAATCCATATGTAGAACAAACAAGTAATATTGAACTTAAATATGATCCATTAGGTCATATAATTCCTGTAACACCTGATGGTACTCCAATCCCAAACGCACCTACTCCGCAATATACTAATAGTCCTACTAATCCTAGTGCAGTAGAGCCAAATGAACCAGTTCCAAATATCCCAGGATATACACCGGAAGTTTCAACAGTAACACCAACTGATCCCGGTACAGATACAAAAGTAATCTATGTTCCAATCGAACAAGGTTCAATCACTGTTACAGTTCATGATGTGACAGATAATGTAAACTTGCCTCAATATGGTAAGAGCAGTGGTGAGCAAGATGTAGGGACTGGATTCACTTATGATAAGAATACTGTAATTACAGATCTTGAAAACAAAGGTTATAAAGTTCTTAATCCAGATGTAGTAATTCCAACTACTATTAGTAAAGGTGCTCAAAATATTGTTATTAATGTTGAACATCAGCTTGTTCCTGTAACACCAGACAATCCAGGAACTCCGGACCAACCTATTAATCCTAATGATCCAGACGGTCCAAAGTGGCCAGACGGAACTGCTAAGAATAATTTAGAAGCAACTGGTACTCAAACAATTCATTATGAAGGTGCTGGTAATAAGACACCAGCTGATAATATTCAACATTTCACTTTCACTAAGAGCGCTACAGTTGATAAGGTAACTGGTAAAATTGTTAGTGAAACTGGTTGGAATGTTTCTAGTCATACATTTGGTAACGTTGATACACCAGTAGTAGCAGGCTATCATGCAGATAAGGCTGTTGCTGGTGGGGCTACAATTACTCCTGATGACTTGAATAAGACAATTGTGGTAACTTATGCACCAAATGGTCATGTAATTCCTGTTGGTCCCGATGGTCAACCAATTCCGAATGCTCCACAGCCTCAGTTCCCTACTAATCCGGATAACCCAACAGGAACTACACCAAGTGAAGTTCCAGTAGTACCAGGATATCATCCTGAGACTGGTAAACCTGGTGATCCAGTAGATCCTGTTCCGGGTAAACCGGATGAGAATGTTCCTGTTAAGTATGTTCCTGACACTCCAACGCCTGAAACTTATACCGGTTCTCAAACCATTAAGTTCATTAATGGAAATGGAACTGAACTTCATACTCCTGATATTCAAACAGCTGATAAATTAACTGGAGATCACACATTTGGCAAGATCAACACTCCTGTTATTAAGGGCTATACTACTACTGAAACTACCGCCGGTGGAGCAACAGTAACTAAGGAAAATCCTAACGCTGTAATTACTGTGACCTATACTCCAAACGGTCACATTATTCCAGTAGGCCCAGATGGTAAGCCTATTCCTGATGCTCCACAGCCTCAGTTCCCTACCAATCCTGACAACCCTAGTGAAACTACTCCAGGTCAAGTCCCAGATGTTCCAGGTTATCACCCAGAATCTGGTAATCCTGGCGAACCAGTAAATCCTGTTCCTGGCAAACCGGGTGAAGATGTCCCTGTTAAGTATGTTCCAGATACCCCAACCCCTGAAACTTACACTGGTTCTCAAACTATTAAGTTTGTTGATGGAACTACGGGCAAGGAAATTGAAACTCCTAATATTCAAAAAGCTACTAACCTAACTGGCGACCATACTTTTGGCAAGATCAATACTCCAGTAATTAAGGGCTATACTACTACAGAAACAACCGCCGGTGGGACAACAGTAATTAAGGAAAATCCTAACGCTGTAATTACTGTTACTTACACTCCAAATGGTCATATCATTCCAGTAGACCCAGATGGCAAGCCAATCCCTGATGCTCCACAGCCTCAGTTCCTTACTAGTCCTGATAACCCAAGTGAAACTACTCCGGGTCAAGTTCCTGACGTTCCAGGATATCACCCTGAATCTGGTAATCCTGGCGAACCTGTAAACCCTATTCCGGGTAAACCTAGTGAGAATGTTCCTGTTAAGTACGTTCCGAACACTCCAACTCCTGAAACTTACACCGGTTCCCAAACCATTAAGTTCATTGATGGAACCACTGGCAAGGAAATCGAAACTCCTAATGTTCAAACAGTACCAGATTTAACTGGTGAGCATACATTTGGTAAGATCAATACTCCTGTTATCAAGGGTTATACAACAACAGAAACCACTGCTGGTGGAGCTACTGTAACTAAGGAAAATCCTAATGCGGTAATTACTGTGACCTATATTCCAAATGGCCACATTATCCCTATAGGCCCAGACGGTAAACCTATTCCTGGTGCTGATCAGCCTCAATTCCCTACTAGTCCTAATAACCCAAGTGAAACTACTCCGGGTCAAGTTCCAGATGTTCCTGGTCATCACCCTGAATCTGGTAATCCTGGCGAACCGGTAAATCCTGTTCCAGGCAAACCTGGTGAGAACGTTCCTGTTAAATACGTTCCAGATGTAGTTCCAAATAAACCTACTGGTCCAGTTACTCCTAAACCCGTTCCAGAGCAACCAGCTTCCAATTCTAAAGCTGAAATACCTACTACTCCAAATAAGCCTGTACCTTCTACAGTTTCATTTAAGCCAGTTAAAGAACACAGCACTGTGAAGACCAAAAAGGCTACAACAATTAAAGCTAATTCTTCACAAAAAGCTGCAGCTCTCCCACAAACTGGACGAAAAGAAAACCAAGGTCAACTAATTGGATTAGCACTGGCAGGATTAGGGCTACTTCTAGGATTAGTTGGCGATAGAAAAAAGATGAATAGCTAATTATTCAAATCTACAAAAAATGCGCTAAGATTCAATATCTTAACGCATTTTTCTTATATTAAGGAAAAGAAATTTAATTCATCAAAATGTATTTCCCGGGGAATTTATCATCTTAATTCTTATTTCTTCTCTTTATAACGATTCCTACACTCGCAAGTAATGTAGTCACACCAGTGACAATCAAGCTAACTAATGTTTCTTTTTCTCCTGTCTTTGGTAATTCTTTATTATTTCTATTGTTAGATCTCGACGAATTCGTCTTAGTAGCTACTTGTTTATTATTCTGGCTATGAGTATGAGGCTTTACTGAAATAGAACTGCTTGTCTTTTCATGGATTGCATTGTTCTTTATTGGTGTTTGTGCATTAGCAGCATCATTCTGATTTGAAGATTCTTTACTATTTTTAATTGAAGTTTGTTGATTTGTTCCTACTACGTTGTCTTTATTTTGAGTAGAAGTTGTTTCATTTTGCTTTTCAACTGGTTCCACTTGTTTACTTGGAGACTCATCTTTAGAAACTTCACTTACTTTTTTAGTGTTATCTTCATTTTTCTTTTCTGTAGTTGATACGTTTACTGGTTGTTCAACCTTAGGTAGGACTACTTGATGCTCTGTTTGCGTCAAAATACCTTTAGCAGTTTCCAAAATAGACTTTGCATTTTCTAAGCTAGTTGAAGATGCGGCTTTATCATTTAAAATTTCCTGTACATTATTCAGGATTTCTTTGAATTTATTTTGTGATTCAGGAGTATAACCATCTAAATTCAAACTGTTATTCTTATTGACTTCTTCTTGCAAACTTGCTCGAACATGCTCTGCTTCTTGATCATTAGTGGATTTTGTTTCATCTTTTTTAACTAAATCTTTTTCTGCTTCAACTAGAGTTTCTGTGGCCTTATTAACTTCTTCTACTTGTGCATCTTTTGAATCCAATATTCCTTCCGCAGTTTTCTCAGCATTTTCTTTTACTTTAGCTGAATCATCAGTATATTGCGATTTATCTTCATCTTTGTGCTTATTAAGCTCTTCTTTTAATTGATCCTTAGCTTTTTCAACATCAGGATCGGAAACTGTTTTTTCAACCAAAGCCTTTTCAGCCTGTGTCAAACTATCAAGTGCTTCTTGAATTTCACTTGGGTTTGCTTGCGTATTAGTTAAAACTTGATTTACTTTTTTCAGCGCATTGCTTAAGCCTTCTACGCTTTCAGAAGTATATTTGGTGGTATCAAGTTGACTAAGTTTTTCTGCCTTTTCTTTTAAGGCATTTTTGGCAGCCATAATTTCTTCAGCATTGGTTTCTTTTGTATCAGCTGGCTGTGTTGGCTTTTCTGGAGATACCTGTTTCTCCTTAAGAGCCTTCTTTGCATTAACAATAGAGTCAAATGCTTCTTGAAGGGCAGCTACACTTGCGTCTTTATCAGATAAAGTCTTCCTTGCCTGATCAAGAACTTTAGTCATTTCTGCTACTGAATCATCAGTGTATTTACTTTGATCAAATTCTTCACTTTCTTTAATTGTTTTTTCCAGTTTTTCTTTAAGTGCCTGTAAGTCCTTATTAACTTCATGTTCTGCTGGTTTTTCAACTAAATTCTTAATTGCCGCATCTAAGCTTTCAATTGCATGCGTCAATTCTTGAAGAGTGGCCTTCTTATTTCTTAATACTTTGCTTGCTTCTTGACGCGCTTGAGCTAAGTTTTTAGCTGATTCATGTGTGTATTTACCAGAGCTTCCTAAAGATCTTGCTTGATCAAGTTTCTTTCTTAGCTCTTTTCGTGCCTGAGTTATACTTTCATCTGTAGTAGGCTGATCTTTTTCAATTGTCTTAACGGCATATTCAACAACATCTGATTCATTACCATATTTATCAGTAGTCTTAAATAAAATCTTTCCGTTCTCTGTAACGGTTAGTCCTTCTTCTGGCAAAACTGCATATTTATTTCCGCCATCAGTACTATATAAGACGTTGCCATCTTCACCCTTTCCAGTTATTGTCACTGATTTTTTATCTGATGCAGTTGTAGCAGTAATTTGTGGTGCTGCCAATTTTTGAGCTTTCTTATAGTACACGACTAAAGTCTGAACTTCACTCTGATTATCACTATTATCAGCTACTGCAACATTAAAAGTATTTTTCCCTTCTTTAAGTTTAACAGTATGAGTAAATTTCTTTCTCAAATTCTTGGTGCCATTGTAATCGATATCATCCCAATTTGCATCAACATTATTATCATTTATAAACAAACTATAATATGGGTAATCGTCACTAATTGTACCTTGAACTTCAAACTCTTCCTTATTTGTATAAATTGGTGTGTAGTGTCCCTGTTCATCCTTTTCGTGGTTAAGGGTTACTTCTGGAGTATTTGCATCTACATAGAAGGTTAGTCTTTCTTGAACAGTATCCCCGATAGTCGTATCTCCAATTAAAACTGGAAATACCTTAGAACCATGATTACCAAGATCCAAAACTAGTTTAAATGTTCCATCTGACTTCACTCTAACATCTTGATTACCAATTCTAAGAGTAGTAGTTGGACGGCTGACCTTTCCAGTTAATGTTAACTTACCAGTTTTAGGATCATAGTTCTTTGTTTTCGCGTTGACACTACTTGTTCCAAATTTAACTCCATCATCAAAAGTAACATCAGCTGCTGAAACAACAGTTTTACCACGATCACTCGATTTAACAATTTGCTTAACTGATGAGCTATTACCATCCTCATCGCTAACTACAATATTCATTACATTTTCGCCATAACTTACTGGGACTTTGACTGTAAATTCATGCTCACTATTTGGCTTAGCGCTATATGTTTTATCATTAATTTTTACAGCAACTTTATCAGCATCGGCACTAACTTTTCCTGATACTTCTACTGTATCTTCAGAAGTTTGACTTAACTTAGCTTCTCCATCTCCAGCATAGGTTTCTTGATTATCAATTTTAAGACTCTCAATTTTAGCTGGCACTAGACTAACTTTAATATCTTTTTGAGTAATTAAAGTCTCATGTTCCTCATCAGCATAGAATTTAACCTGGGTATCATAATCACTAACTGACAATGGCAATGTTGTAACAAAGCGTTCGCTAGATTCATCATAGCTTATCTTAAGCTCATGCTCTTTCCCATCTTTATCAGTATATGTCCCATATACTTTTTCTGGATATGTACCTGAAATCGTGTAAGAATTATCACCTGCATCATATGCATCACTAAGTGTTGTTATTTTGCTTGGTAAGTTCTTATCGATAATTAGTCCAAAGTTTATTTCACCTGGCTTATTAGCTACACCTGAAGTAGTTCCAGCATTAGTAGCATTATCAAAGACAGCTATAGACAAGTCGTTTTTTCCTGCTTTAAGGGTTCTAACTTGCTCATCACTAAGTGGAATTTCAATCTTTTGGTATCCAGAATTTGTTGAACCCACAATGTCATATGATACATTTCTATTGAGCTCACCATTTACGTAAGTATTTGCTTGCCCATTTAGACCACTAAAATTATCTTTTGCTTCAGCTTTAAGGACATACGATATTTTCCCGTTCTGATCTTTATGTGATCCCAGCTTCAGATTCTTAACTTCTGGTTTAACACTATCAACCTTAATTTTAATGTCATAGTGTTGTTGCTTGTTCGTACCATCGACTGTCCCCGTTACACGATAAGTGTATGTTCCATCGGGTACTTTTTCAGTTTTATTAGTTTGTTGGTTGAAATATGTACCATCCCAAGCTGGAGCATAATTGAACTTAGCATATCTTTGGCTGCTAGCAGCCCAATATGACTTGGTTACATGCGCTAAAGAGGCTAAAGTATTAATTACTTCACCATCTTGATTTAAAATTTCAGCTTTAACATCGTTAGCATTTCTAAATAAGAAATACTGTGGCTTCAACCACGATACGGATGCTCCATCTGCTGTAGATAATGCAATTGCGTCTGGATCAATACGATAATTTCCAGTATCATCTTGGCTTAATCCAGCATATCCGATTGCTCCATCTTTATTTCCAGCCGTTATAATCGTACCTAAATTATTGTTTTCTGGATTAAATGCTAATCCATTCAATCCGTCAAAAATAGCTGGCTCAGCCCAATCACCAAAGAAGCCCATGTATGGAATTTTTAAGTGGGAATTATCTGATCCAGTAAAGGTCATAAATCCTTCAACATATTGGTTTTCTTTGAAATTGTCTGGTAATGATAAGGTTACTCCTACTTCTTTAGTTGAATTTGCCGGAACTATTATTTTTTCATCTGGAGTAAGCGTAGCACCTTCAATTTTCTTTTCAAATAATTTTCCTGTTTTGGAATCAGTTGCTGAAGTGTATACATCAGAAAACTTTCCGTTACTATTTAAACTATATTCGATTTCTTTATTAGTACGATTTGTAAATTTAAGAGTAAATTGATGTTTACGATCCTTGAAGTCTTTCAATTCAACTCCTGGGTATCCATTCCCACCACTAACTGTTGAAGGATTATGCAAAATTGCATTAATTGCAGCTTCTACATTAACTAATCCAGCCCCCTGTCTACGAGGTGATTCAATAACTGAATCATGATCAAGGTCAACTTCAATATTTGTTGTATTCATCTGAATATTCTTTATTAAAGCTGCTCGTTCACTCTTAGGCATCTTTTGATATAATTCGTAAAATTTTCCATTCTTGTCATTCATTGCTTGCACAAGTAAAGCTTGAGAACCGGCAATAAATGGTGATGCCATTGAAGTCCCGGACATATTAGTGTAGCCATTGTTATTTTGCAAAGACCAAATATTTCCACCTGGAGCCGTAATATCAGGCTTAAATGCCAAATTAGAAACAGGACCATAAGACGTAAAATCAGACATCAAATCTTCTTCTCGTACCACATTATTCAGTGGTTGAACTGCAATGTTTACTTGCAATGCTTCATCGGGATGAGATTCAAGATAATCAACAAGTTTTTTACCATCATCAGTTGATAAACCGGCTGTTGGAAAACCTTCATTATACAAAACTGATGTTAGTGGAGTATTTCCACCAGCATTATTTATAATAAGAAGTCCAGCTGCACCAGCTTCCTGAGCATATTTTTGTTTATCAGTAAAAGTAATTGCTCCACGAGCTACTACCGCAATTTTTCCTTTTACATCATCGGTATACTGATCCGGTGTTCCCACACCTAATTTTCCAGCTGTATCTTTTACAAGGTAGAATTTTTTATTGTCAAATGCAGAAAGATCAGTGTTAGGAGAAAGCTGGGTAACAGCTGGTCCAAACAGCTTTTCTCCACTTGCAGTAGAGATAGTCATTCCATCAGTAGTTACTTTCGTATTCTCGGCTGATGCAACTGTTGTTGCCCCTCTACTTGTGCCCGGACTACCAATAGTTTCCATATCCGGATTACCGTAAAAATCTTTATTATTTCCCTCTTGATCTGACGTTGAAGTACCAGAGTTTCCTGCTGAAATTACAGCTGCTGTTCCATGCTTAACAGCTTTTTCTACAGCTGCAATTTCTGGATCATCTTCAGTCTGTTCACCTGAAACTGATCCCAAAGACATATTCAGAACATCTGCTCCTAACTTAGCTGAATCATCCACTGCACCAATTACACTAGTTGAATCAGTAGATGCAGAACTATCTGAGTTAGAGAAAGCTTTCATGGCAAGTAATTGTGCTTCCGGAGCCACTCCAACTACTGACGTTGCTGGATTAGTTCCGGTACCATTTGCACCAACGATACCCGCAACATGCATCCCATGTTGTTCTTTTGGATTATCATCCGTAATAATATCATTATTATCAGAATAGTTATGACCAAATGGTACTTTACTGGTGAAGTAACGACCGTAACCACTATTTTCAGTAAAGCCATCAATATCCTTAGCAGTTAATTTGGCTTTAGATTCGTTGCTTAATCTCAAATCCTTATGATTAGGATCAATACCAGTATCAATAATTGAAACAACTGTTCCTTCACCCTTATATTGATAGTTTGACCAAACCGTCGAAACATTAGCCATGTTATTTGCTGAGGTATCGGCTGCAAAATATACCTTGGCTAAAGTAACTGATTTTACACCCTTAATCTCTCTTAATTTTTTAATATCTCCAACTTTTGCTTTTGTTGCAAAACCATTAACTACATACCCATAACTTTTATCAATGGCTTGATTCGTAATTTTTTGAACTTCATCCTTAATTCCAGATTGAGCAGCAATTACTTTATTCGATGCTTGCTCAATTTCTGCTCTACTTGCTGTTTGTGAATCAATTGATCCATTTTCAGAAGCTGGTAGAGCTTCGAGTTGAACAATCACATCTACATAGACCTCTTGCTGTTCCTCTGGTGTTAGTCGCTCAAAATTAACACCTTGAGCGGCAAGTTGGGCCTCAATAGCTTGTCTCGAGAGAGCTGTCGTAGAATGTTCTACAGCTGCCTTAGACTTCCTAACGCTGTTAGTTTGGCTTTCTACACTTGCCTTTACGATTTGTTCTCCTCCACCTAGTACTTGACCACTAGTTATAAGAGCTGTACTGAGCAATAACCAAGTATATTTTTCTCTCTTCTTTTTCATTTAAATCCTCCTTAAAGAATTGATTAACTGACCCTTGTAACTAACTTATAGCAAAATAAAAACATATTTAATTTAATATATTTTTATTTTAATATTATATCCACTTTATATTAAAGTTCAATGCTTTTTTATTCAAAAAATAACTAATAAATGTGCATTATTTATTAATTTCTTTCAAATTTCATTAATATTGTAAATAAATTAAACATTGATTTATAAATAAATAACTGTTTAAATTATTAAATAAATATTAGTATAGCGAGAATATTTTTAATTGGAGGTTTATATGAAAAGAATAATTAAAGTTGGTGCTTTAGCAGCAAGTAGCTTTTCCTTATTATTTTTAGCTGGTTGCTCTTCAAATAATAAGGAAGTTGCACAATATGGCGATAAAAAAATATCGCAGGAGCAATTTTATCAGGAACTAAAGAGCTCTCCGACTAGCAAAACAATTCTAGCTAATATGTTGATCTACGGGGCTCTTAAAGAAGCATACGGAAGCAAGCTTAATAAAGATCAGGTAGAAGCCGACTATAATAGTTACAAAAAAAGATATGGTTCTCAATTCGATTCCTTTTTAAAAGAAAACTCCTATACAAAAAAATCTTTTAAACAAATGATTGAATTAAATCATCTAAGTAAAATTGCTTTAAAAAAGCAGATGAAGCCAACCACTTCCCAATTAAAAGAAGAGTGGAAAGATTATCAACCAAAGATCACAGTTCAGCATATTTCAACTACTAGCCGAGATACAGCAAATACAGTTATTGAGAAACTTAATAATGGTGAAAGCTTTGCTAGTTTAGCTAGTAAATATTCTGTCGATAGTCTAACCAGTTCCAGTGGTGGAAAATTGCCCGCTTTCGATATGCAAAATAGACGATACGACTCTACTTTCAAAAAGGCCGCCTATAAATTAAAAAATGATGAATATACCAAAGAACCTATCAAAGTTACAAATGGTTATGAAGTCATTAAAATGATTAATCATCCTAAAAAGGGTAATTTTGCTGATAAGCAAAAAGAATTAACTGAAGCAATTTATAATAAGTGGGCTAGCAACTCTAGAATTATGAATAATGTTATCAGTCAAGTATTAAAAGAACAGCACGTATCAATTAAAGACAAAGATTTAGAATCAGCTCTTGATATGTATAAAGGTTCCAATAAAGCAAATTTTTAAATACTAAGAATTAATAATATATAGAAAAAACTCTATTAAATTTTGGTGTTAATAAGCCTCGATTTAATAGAGTTTTTAATTTGAATTAAGATTTTTAAAGGATTAAACGCAAAATTGCTTAAATGCAATTTTAAAAGATATTTTTGATTAAAAAGGATTTAAATCATACTAGTTTATAAGAAATACCAGCAAACTCTTTGTGGGCGCATCATAGAAGAGTAGTAATAATTTAAAAAATTACAGCCCCTATAATATGAGTAGGAACCAAAGTAAGAGTATGAATATGAGTAGTATACTCTCACACTAATTGAAACATAGTAATATCTAGTAGATGATGTTGGGGCTGTAGGTGCTGTTGGGGCCGTAGGCGCTGTTGGGGCCGTAGGCGCTGTTGGGGCCGTAGGCGCTGTTGGGGC
>NZ_CAJURR010000006.1:0-52173 GCF_910589175.1 uncultured Lactobacillus sp. | reverse complement strand
GCGGCCGTGCCTGCTGTTGGGGCTGTGGCAGCCGTACCCGCTGTTGGAGCTGTGGCGGCCGTGCCTGCTGTTGGGGCTGTGGCAGCCGTACCCGCTGTTGGAGCTGTGGCGGCCGTGCCTGCTGTCGGAGCTGTGGCAGCCGTGCCCGCTGTTGGAGCGGTGGCGGCTGTGCCTGCTGTTGAGGCTGTAGCGGCCGTGCCTGCTGTTGAGGCTGTAGCGGCCGTGCCTGCTATACTTGCTGTAAGTGGGGCAGTTTCCTTTACATCAGCTGTTTCTGCAACTAAGCCTATATTATGTTCATTTTGTAAGTTATTATCATTTTCAGCTGCCTTTGCCTTACCGGTATTTAGGGTAAAAGCCATTAATAATGCTGCTGTAGTCAGAGCTAATCCATACTTTTTCATTTTATTTTTCCCTCTTTAATTCATCTTCACCATGAGTTGTTTTTACCCAATATGAGTTGCCACGTATTTTCTTATAAAAAGCGATAATTATAGAAATATATAACAACAAATTATATATTGGAAAAGATATCAGCATACTTACCATTAATCCATACTGCTTAGACGATGTTAATTGCCAATATTTCCATCCCAAGTAGCCACACCAAATTATGTTAATACTTATCAGTAGAACTAGTAAGCGCCAATATCCCTCTGCATTAACGCTCACAAATCCAAGGACTATCAAGTGACTTGCCCCAGTAATTAACGTAATTATTGGTAAGATCATGTAGAAAGTCATTTCACATTTTGCTCTTAAATTAAGATTGTTGTTAGATATTATTTTTCCCCAATAATTTACTAAGCAATCTAATCCGCCCTGCACCCATCTACTTCGTTGTCTAATAAAAGCTAGAGGATGACTTACGGCTTCCTGAAATACCACGATATCGTGAGCATACAGAGTCTTTTTTCCATTCAAAAGAAAACGTGTACTAAATTCAAAATCTTCAAGCAGAGCATTTCCCCAAGGTCGATTAGTATCAACTGCACTTGCACGAATACATTGACCATTTCCAGAAGCTGCTGCATTAGAGATAATATTTCGTGTATTTTGAATCCAATCATTAATTAAGGCAAACTCTATATCCTGTAAAATATGTAGCCAATTAGTTATCTTTATCATACCTACTCTAGTTTGCAAAAGATCTAAATTTTCATCTACAGAGAAGTACTGTAAAATCTTTCGATAGCCTTTTGCTGTCATGTAGGCATCTGCATCCATAACTTCGATAATCAAGTATCGAGGATCATAATTATTCTGTGAAATGAGTCGACTATAGGCCCAATTAAGGGCTTCCCCTTTACCAATTTGTGCATTTGGCTTTTTTCGCTCAAACAACTTAACTCGATCAGTTTTTTCTTGAGCTATTACCATCTTAGTAATAGACGACGTTTTATCAGAAGAATCGTCATCAATAATTACCATTTCAACCTGAGAAAGTCCTGCTGTACTTTTTAAAAATTGTTTTATTGTTCGACTAATTACCGCCTCTTCATTCATCGCGGGAACTAATACTACTAAATGATACTTAGGATCAATTTTGCTTATATTTTTTGATAAGAAAGATTTAGCATTTTTACCCCATATTATTAATAAAACAACCCAAAGTACATAAATAAAAATCCCTGTTGCTGAAATATCAAAAATAATAGACTCTATTTTTGATCACTTCCTAACAAACAAGTCATTTTACTTAACTTGAATTGCTATCGGAGCCGTCGCCGCAGTTGCAGCTGTAGCTGCCGTTGGGGCTGTGGCTGCAGTCGCAGCTGTAGCTGCTGTGGGCGCAGTTGCAGCAAGAGACCCTTTTGCAGGAATGCCGGGTTTGCCAGGAACACCTGGTTTTCCTGGGATTCCAGGCTTACCTGGGATACCTGGTTTTCCTGGGATACCTGGTTTTCCTGGGATACCTGGAACAATAATCCAGTTACCATCAGTTACTCCGCCTTTAGCAGTTTCTGCAACTTTACCTAAAGCAGCTGTTTTTGCCACTGACGCTTTAGAAGCTGTTTTTGCTGTTTCACCTGAGGTTAAACTATTCGCCATTACATGATAAACATCAAGTTGACCTAAGATAATTACTGTACCTAAAGCAAAAACTATCTTTTTCCAGTTCTTAATCTCCATCTTTATTCCCTCCTACATTATTACAAGTGTTATGTTATCACTTCACTTTTTCTAATTCAATGTTATTTATAATAATATTTTGATGTTATTAATAGATTATTATAATCACTATTTGTGCTTCATAATATCTGGAATAATCTAGTACTATCTTCAACCAATCATATACGTAGAAAGAATTAATAGAACATATTTTCAAACTTCACTTTCTCATCAAGGCATTTATTTTAAAGTGCTTTATCTTACTTAATTTGTTTTTTATTTAAGTTATTTTTGTTATATAACTACCCGTAGATTGTAGTTATTTTTATTATTTTAATTATCCCTTTACTGTTTTGAAGTACAAAAAAACCGAGACTCATTTCTGAATCTCGGAAGTAATAAGTTATTCTAAATATCTAATTTATTCTTCAACCATCATTTCTTCTTCACGTTTTTGTTCAATCTTACGGAGCCATGGTAAGACAAAACCTAAACCAAAGAGTACTACAACGGTGATAATATTCATCCATAATTGATGGGTAAATGCTTTTGTACCAACTGCAACGTTTTGTGGAATAAATCCTAAAGTTGCACAAACAAAAGTAAAGAGTAAGCACCAAAAACCAACAGTTAATGCACCAGTCTTGTTTTTAATAAATATATAACTAGAGTGGTATTTATCCTGATGCATTCTCATTGCTACAAAGGCAAAGAATACCCAACAAGTCTTATATGGTGAAATAATACCGTTAACGTTCAAAAGCCAGTTATAAATAGTATTGATGTTTGGTAAAGTACCAGTCAAAAGAAGTAAGAATAAGCTGAGCCCTACAGTGAAAGTATAACTGTGGATTGGACGACCATTCTTGTTCTTCTTGGTCAACCATTTTGGCATGAATTTTTCGCCAACATCTCCGGCAAATACACGACTTGAAGCATCGAGTAATACAGCAAGTTGCGCCATCATAAAGATAGCTTGAACAACTGCGAAAATGTACATCAAGACTTTACCCATTCCTAAACTTTCACCCAAAAGTTGGAAAGCGTAGTAAGGACCATTCATCTTAAAGTCGTGTGGAATCTTGTGAGCGTTAAAGAACATAGCAAGTGCTAAGGTTCCAAAAATAGTCAAGAATCCTGTCATAATTGCAAGCATCCACATTGCTTTAGGAAAATCGCGCTTAGGATTCTTCATTTGTTGAACATATGGCGCAGCTAATTCTGCACCTGACATTGCAAAGATCAAAAGACCAGTAGTTGAGAAGTAATTCAAACTAAATGATGGCTTAAATGCGCCCCAGTTAAATGGCTGAGTGGCAATGTGATGTCCATGCATTACTGACCAGGCAGCAAGCAAAACAAAAAGCATGGACATAATGAACATAGCTCCTCCACCAATTAAAGAAAGGATTTCTAGTGAGTTACGCAACTTATTTTCAAGTAAGATAAAGATCAAAATGATCACAAAAGTTAAAATTCCGAACCAGAAAGTTGACATCTTCTTGTCTAAACTATTGTTACCAAAGATTATCCAACTAAAAGACACAATAACTGAGTTTGACACGTCAACGATATATGGCACACTCTGAACCCAATACATCCATGAAGTCCAATATCCTAAAGTATCGTTCGTACTTCTTCTTACCCAGGAAGCAAGTCCTCCATCTTGATTATCAAAAGTCAAACTCATTTGACTACTGATTAATGCGTAAGGAATAACATAAGTAAATAAAAGAAAGATCCATGAAATTACAACTGAAAGACCTTGGTTTTGAAATGGATAGAAGATATTTTCAAAACTAATAATCGTTACAAAGTCAATCAGCGCAATAACTGGCCAACTCATATAATGTTTTTTATTCGGTTCTAAATCATTAAAGATATCTGGTTTATCCAATTTTTAAATTCCCCCAAAATCAAAATATTTATCTAAATCCTATTTTCTAAGTTTGGAGGTTTCAAAACTATCATTAAAGTATTCAAATTCACTTGTAGAAATCCTTTATAAATCGCTATAATTTATGCCGTAGTGTTCTTGCAAATAAAATTTTGTACAAAAACGTCCGCACAAAATTATAAAGATTTCTAAAATTTTTGCAAGTCTATTTTAGAAAATATAGTAGGAAAACAAGGTGATTAAATGAATTTTCTAAAAATTGCGTTAAGCAATCAACTAAAAAATAATGATTTTAATTCATGGCAAACTACTAATTTGAACGATGAAACTCAAGCTAGTGAACTTGCCGCTATTGTTGTAGCAGAGACTGATAAAAGTAGTCTTAAAACTGCTCAAGATTTACAAAAAAAATCAGGGCTTGGAATTCCTATTATTAAAGTTTCACATGAAACAATTTCTAATAATGAAAAAAATAAAATAATCGATGCCGCAAATCAATATACAGCAGAAATGGTTCCTGGATTTTTATCTGATTTGGTCAATTTTGCAGAAGATCGCCCAGTTAGTTTTACTACACCCGGTCATCATAATGGCTTATATTACGAAAAACATCCGGCCGGGGTAGTATTTAATCGTTTCTTTGGTAAAAACCTCATGTTTGCGGATACCAGTGATACAGTACCAGAATTAGGCGATACCATGACCCACGAAGGGACGCCTTTAACTGCTGAGCAAAAAGCTGCCGAAACCTATCATGCTGATAAAGTTTATTTCTGTACTAATGGAACAACTAGTGCAAATTCAATTTGTGCAAATGCACTATTAACTAAAGATGACCTAGTTCTTTTTGATCGAAATAATCACAAATCCCTCTATAACAGCGCCTTAGTAATGACTGGTGCCAAACCAGTATATATTCCAACTGATCGCAATGCTCTTGGATTAATTGGAGAAATGGATCCTAACTTCTTAAGTGAAGAAAAAATTCGCGCTGAAATTGCTAAAGTTGACCCTGAAAAAGCTAAAGCTAAGCGTCCATTTAGACTAGCTATCATTCAATCAGAAACATATGATGGTCTTTTTTACGACGCAAAGTGGATGATTGATAAAATTGGTAAACTATGCGATTACATTCTTTTTGATTGTGCTTGGGGTGGATTCGAACAGTTTGTTCCAATTATGAATCACCTGTCTCCCCTCAACTTAGACTTTGGGCCAGAAGATCCGGGTATTTTAGTAACTCAATCACTTCATAAACAACAAGCTGGGATGGGCCAAGCCTCACAAATTTTGAAAAAGGATGCTCATATTAAAGGTCAGAAACGTTACGTTGATCATAAGCACTTTAACCACGCTTATCTTAAATTTGTTACCTCAAGTTACTCTTATCCACTCTATGCCTCACTCACCGTTAACTCATATTTAACTAGTGGTGAAGGCAATAAAAAATGGTGGGATCAAATCTTACGCTTAGGAATTGAATGGCGGAAAGAATTAATTAGAAAATCAAAATTATTTAAGCCACTAGTAATTGATAATTTTGAAAATATTAGCACTGATGAGTTAGCTACAAATGAAAAGTACTGGAATTTAGATTCCACTAATCTGTGGCATGGATTTAGCAAAATTGCGTCTGGTCAGGCCATGATCGATCCTCTAAAAATTACTGTTGTAACTCCCGGAATTGATGTTAAAAATGCAAAATATGAAGAAATAGGTATTCCTGGACCAGTTGTTGCAGAATTTTTAATGGAGAAGCGGATTATTCGTGCAAAAGATGACCTATATTCTCTTCTTTTCTTATTAACGCCGGGAGATACTAAGGCTGAATTAGATATCTTGCTGAATGCATTCTTAGAATTTGAACAATATTATAACGAGGATGCACCTCTAGACAAAGTGCTCCCTAAGCTAACTAAAGTATACGGCGATCGCTACAAAGGTTATACCTTAAAACAGCTCTGCCAAGAAATGCATGAATATTACCGGGGAAATAATACCTTTACCCTCCAGCAAGAATTATTTGCGAAACCAGATATGCAAAATTATCAAATGACTCCCGAGCATGCTGACTATCTCTTTATGAAAAATGAAAGTGAATTAGTTAACTTAGAAGATGTTAAAGGTCGCATTGCTGCTGAAGGTGCCTTACCTTACCCACCAGGCGTGTTCATTGTTGCGCCCGGCGAAAAATGGAGCGATATTGATCAAAAATATTTTGAAGTTTTAGTAGGTGCTATCGAGCGTTTCCCAGGCTTTGTACCTGAAATTCAGGGAGTCTACTGGGATCAAAAATCAGATGGTAAAATAAGAGTACAAGCAGAAGTATTAAAGGAGAATTAGTAATGGTTTTATCTTGGAAAGAAAACTTACCAACCGAATTAAAAGAAAAAGTCGATAAAGTCGATAAAATGATTGAACCTCGTCTAGAAGAAATTGATGAGCAAGTATTCTATAACCAACAACGTGTTTTAGATATATTTAGAAAGCATCGTGTTGGAGAAGAAGATTTAGTTCCTTCTACTGGTTACGGTTATGACGACGTTGGCCGTGATAAATTAGAAGCAATGTATGCAGACTATTTTAAAACTGATGATGCATTAGTACGGCCTCAATTTTCTTCAGCAACTCATGCTATTGCTGTTGGTCTATTTAGTATGCTTCGTCCCGGCGACACGCTCTACTACTTAACCGGTATGCCATATGATACTATTCAAGAAGTTATTGGTTTAGCTGGTGACAAACCAGGCAACATGAAAGAATGGGGCATTGACTTTAAGCACACTGATTTACTTGATAACGGTGAAGTTGACTATGAACAAGCTAGAAAAGACTTGCAAGATCCAAAAATTAAAGTTGTAACTATTCAACGTTCTCTTGGTTACGCTGTTCGTGCAAGCTTTACAATAGAAAAAATCAAGAAGATGCTTAAGTTTATTAAAGAAGTTCGTCCAGACGTAAAAATCTTCGTTGATAATTGTTACGGCGAATTTTCTGAATCAGAAGAACCAACTTTCTATGGTGCTGATATGATGGCGGGTTCTCTATTTAAGAATGCAGGTGCCGGAATCGTTAAAGCGGGTGCCTTCCTTGTTGGTAAAAAAGATCTCATTGAAGGAGCAGGCTCACGCCTTAACGTCCCTGGTGCTGGTAAAGGAGAAGGAGCTACATGGGGCTATTTAAGAGACATGTATCAAGGATTCTTTATGGCAGCTCACACTACTGGGGAAGCCTTAAAGGGTATGATTTATACTGCTGCTCTTTGTGAAGAAATGGGAATGAAAGTTGCACCTAAGTGGAATGATCCAAGAACTGATATCGTTCAAACTGTAACCTTCGGCGAACCAGATCCAATGGTTAAGTTCTGTGCTGCTATTCAACACTATTCACCAATGAACTCATTTGTTGATCCTATTCCATATCACCAAGATGGTTACGAAGATGACGTTGTTATGGCCTCAGGAAGCTTTACTGAAGGTTCTACGATCGAATTATCTTCAGACGGTCCAATGCGTCCGCCATACCGTCTTTACGTACAAGGTGGTCTTTCTTATGCCCATGACAAGATTGCCATCACTCATGCTGTAGAAGAAACTTTCTATAAAAAAGATTAGTACATATTAGTATCCTTAAAAACGGTCAGTGAACATCATCCACTGACCGTTTTTTGATCTCTTTATTAAGTTAATGCAAAATCATTTTTTCTTTAGTCTCTTCTACAAATCCACGACTCCGATATAATCTTTTCGCCTTGATATTTGTGGAAAAGACCTCTAAAAAAGCGGGACGTTCTAAGCAAGGAATTACAGTATCCAGTAATTTACCACCAATTCCTCTTCCTTGAAATTCATTTAACACATAAATATAGCCTAGTTCGTTTTCTCTAAAAGCCACAAAACCTACTATTTTGCTATCAATCACAGCCACATAAATTGTTTCCGAAAACAGTTCCTCTTTATACACTGCCACTTCAAGTGGAGCATACAGATCAACCGCATTACCTACAATTAATTCTTGCATTCTGGCTTGATCATGTACTTTGCATAATTGAACATAGTCTATATTTTTATATTTTCTAATAATTACTTCTTCTGACATAACTAACCTAATTTCTATTTAAAACATCAGGAGAAATAAACTCCTGATTAATGGCTAAATTGGCTAGCTTTTCTACGTAATCTCATTATCTTACCTGCTTTCTTATTTTTAACAATGTTAATATATTATTAATATCATTGTCAATATTTAATTTGAAATTAATATATTTTTGCATCCATTAAAGTTTTTTGTTAGGGTGGAAGATATACTTATATTTTTTAAGGAGGACTTTTTCGAGTTAATCTAAGTGCTTTAACTCATATTATGCAAAAAGAAAATTTGAACAATACAAATACTATCAAAGAAAAAAAGAACTATAAAAAGGCTCCGCTGATGCCCATTCATCTACGGGTATTTACTGCTGTATTATTAGGGCAAATTGCCTGTGGTTTTTCCCTAGGTATTTCTGGGACTGCTCTTTCTAGCGCAAGTAAATATATTACAATCAGTGATCTATGGACTGGATTAATTGGTGCCGGATCTTTAATAGGTTTAGCGGGAAGCATCTTAATTGGACGCCTATCTGATAAAATTGGCAGACGAAAATTATTAATGCTAAATATGTATATCCTAGGATTTCTATCATTAACCCAATTGTTAACTAATAACTTAATACTTATTTTTATTATTAGAATTCTGATTGGTTTAATGATTGCTGTCGACTATACAGTGGGAAATGCTCTCTTAACAGAATGGCTGCCTAAAGGCGAAGATAGTAAAAGACAAAGCCATCTTCTTATTTATTGGACCATTGGATTCATTGCTTCATATTTAACAGGAACCTTTATTACTGGCTTTGGTTCTTATAATTGGCAAATCATTTTATCTACCGGTGCAATTCCAGCGTTTATTGCCGCTATATTTAGATCCATTTTCCCCTTACCTGCTTCACCAAGTTGGCTTGCTAGTCGTGGTAAAGTGAAAAAAGCTAATAAAGTTATCAAAAAACATATGGGACATAAATGGGGCCTTCCTCAAAAATTAAAAAAGGCTAAACCCGTCAAGGAAGTTTCTTGGACAATATTATTTTCCAGGAAATATTTGCGACAAACTTTAGTCGGTGGCCTTTTCTATGCTTGCCAAGCCTTTGCATTCTTTGGTATCAGTATTTTTCTTCCGATTCTCTTACAAAGTATGCATGTTACTGATCAAAAAATTTCTGGCATTATCTATAATGGCGGTATGTTCATTGGGGTACTTTTTGGAATTTTAATTTTTAACAAAATTAGTCGACGTGCATTTTTAATTAGTAACTTTTTACTCTCAAGTCTCTTGATTGGTTTCCTAGCAGTCAATAAAAATATTAATTCCAATATTCAATTGATTATCTTTTGTATATTTGCAATTGTTTTATCGTCTGGATTAGTACTTGACTACCCTTATCCAACTGAGCTATTTGATATTAAAGTTCGAGGAACAGGAGTTGGAACTTGTATCACAATTAGTCGTTTTGGGGCAGCAGCTGGTACTTTCCTATTGCCTATTTTAACTAATCTAGGTGGAGCACATCTGGCAATGATCACTTGTGCTTTTGTTCTCTTTGCTGCCTTTGTCATCTGCTTAATCTGGGCTCCTGAAACTTCACCCCAATTCAAACAAAATAATTGATTTGATACTACTTTTTTCTAAAATTAAGTATTAGAAAGGATGAGGGTGATTCCTATGGTAAAAATGACAATTAGTCAAGATGCAATCGATTTTCTTAAAAACCGTGGTTATAACAAACATGAAATACTTTTAATTGTTGATGGCGGTGGCGGCGACTACTCGATTGAGGGCGGATCATGTAATATTGGAATGGATTATTCACTAATTTCACTTGATACAATGAAGCACGATCCACGCTACTCAGTAAAAATTGAAAATAATGCTAATTTTGAAATTTATACTTCTGACTACGATTTAGCATTTCTCGGTGACAATTTGATCCTTGATATTCATAATACCACCTTACGTTTACGTAACGATTCGGGCATCTTAACTGGCGCCGTAAAAATAGCAAAGGCGAGCTTTTTAGCAGAACGAGCTAAAGAAGGAATTATTGATCAAAAAAATTGTTAATAAATAACTTTTACTCTCAAATATAATTTTGAGAGTTTTTCTTTACACTACTTTCTCATTTTCCAATCCTGTTATTCCATTTTTATTTTGCACAATAGCTATAGATTTATTTTCTAAGATAATAAATTGTGATACCCAATATTCCATACATCCTACTCTATTTTTAAAGTGTTTTTATTAAACAATATTTCTTCATCGTGGCTTATCATAATTATCATGCATTTCTTCGATATTTCCTCCAAAAGTTGAAGAATGTCTTTTTTCATAGAGGAATGGATATTTGCCATAGGCTCATCCAGTACTAAACACTCTACATTTTTAGTCAAAGCAGAATAAAGTTTTACTAATTGAAGTTCTCCTGAAGAAAGAGTATCCATTTTTTTATCTAAAAAATGTTTAATATTAAATCTCTTCGAATAAAAAACTTGGGAATAATATTTATTTTTTATTTTATCAACATAATTTTCTAGATATTCTTCGACCGTACAAGATGGTATATCTATATCTTGAAATAAAAAGCCTATATTATTTTTCCTCATTTCTTTTCTATTTATTTTCTCAACCTCCATTCCATTTATAAAAATATCCCCTGAGGTCTTAGAGTTATAGATTCCTGTTATACTACGTAAAAGAGTTGATTTTCCAATACCATTTTTCCCCGTAATCACATAAAATCCTGGATTTTCAAACCTATAGGTAACAGTATTTTTAAATAATTTTTTCTCCCCATTTAAAGAAATATTCACTTTATTAAGAAAGATATTTTGAACCGTATTGATTTTTATAGCTCCATCTACTTCAGGTTTCATACTAAGAAGATTATCCATTCGTGCATAAGATGCTTTAAAAGATTCTATTCTTACCAATATTGAAAATAGATTGTCTGCTTCACTTAATAATTGATTAAAGTATTGTAGAATAACTGAAAAATATCCAATAGTTATTTTTCCTGCTATTACAGACATTCCACCCCAAATAAAAAGAAAAAGTTGAAAAATTAACTGAATTCCAATTTGTAAAAGTGACATAACATAATTAAGAACAAAGTCCTTATGTCCAATTTTCAATAGTTTATTTTCAGTCTTTCTTAAACTGAATCTGTTAAGCGCTATTTCTTCTTTTCCCTTTATCTCTACATATCTTCTTAGCCAATCAGATAATTTTGAAAAATATTCATTATATATAATATATATTTTTCAAATCTAGACTAACTGTGTACATTCTTGGCTTTAAGAAGAAATAAAACATAGTATATATAAATAATAATAATAGTATTATCCAAAAATAAAGAACATTCGTTTTGATAAGATAAACAAGAATTATAGCTAATGAGACCAAAAGAGCAATTAACTGGCTTATCGTCTGAAAAATAAACGATATCACTTCAGTAATATCATCATTAACCTGATCAGTTAATTTTATCGGATCCTTTTTTAGTATTTCCAATGTATCTTTTTTATATAGCTTTTTGATTAATAATTCATTCGCATATAAAAAAGCTCTTCTATAATCAAGTATTTGAACTTTATTTGTAAAAAAGGATAGGATAAGTTTTAAAATTCCTAGAAAAACAAGGAGACATAGTATTTTAAAAAAATTTCCTCTATCTTTACTATAAACTAAAGAATTTAGTAACTGTCCCTCTAAAAAAATATTTCCAATCATTGCTATCGTATTTACCATACTTGCAAGTTGTAGCAATAATATCTTATATTTATTTCTTTTTATAATGCTTTTTACAATTGTTTTCATAATTTCTACATTTTCTTTAACTATCCTTACTTTGCTTCCTATTAAAAGAAACTCCTACTTGAGAACTAAGGTAGTCTGATACCTAACCATATGAGACTTTTTTTCATTTAAAGTTGAATAAAATTATAATTTATCTTATTATTATTTTCAATATTTTTTAATGTGGTTTTATTTTTAACATAAAAAAGATCTCATTACATTTTAAGTAATTTTAGAAAGTTGGGTGTAATATATCTTTGATTAATCTTAAAAATGTTATATCATTAGAATCAATAATTTAGAAAAGGACATATTGCTATATGATGCTAATTGTATTTTAGTCTCAAGGGACTAATCTACCTTCCCTTGAGAAAAAACAAATTTAAATTCTATTTTCTTAAGGAGAAAAATAAAAATTGAATAATACTGACGAAATCGAATTTTCACGTGTACGTAAACTTGTAGCTGGCTATGCCGTTTCACCAGAAGCTAAGGAGAAAATTTTAGCTCAACCACTTGCAAACAAGTTAGTCAAAGCAAATGCGTTATTAGATGAAACGGAAGAAATGTTCTGGATTTTAGATCATGGCCTACACATCCCTTTTATTAATTCAGATGCTTTTACGCCAATCATAAATAAGGTGAAAAAGGGATATATCTTAAATCCCCGAGAACTAGAACAAGTTGCTGACTTTATTAGGGTTACTCGCTTATTAGTACGCTTTTTTGATAAACAAAGACTTAAGGCTCCAATTGTGGCCAGCTATTGTGATACGTTAACTATTCTAGATAGACTAGAAGAATTAATTTATCAAGATATTGAGCGCGGAGAGGTTTCAGATCGAGCAGATAAAGAGCTGACTAAACTACGCCAAAGAAGTAGTAACTTAAATACAACTATCAAAGAAACTCTACAGAAATACTTGCAGACAAAAAAGTACCAATCAATGTTGCAAGATTTTCAGATTATTCAAAAAGATACTCACTATACGCTTCCTGTTAAGGCAAGCTTTAAGCATAGTTTTGGTGGAAATATTATTGATCAATCTAATAATGGGACCACTGTTTTCATTGAGCCAACCAAGATAGTTCATCTTACTCAAGAAAAAACTACAGTCGAAAATCAGATTTACTTAATTGAATCTCAAATTTTGGGAAATTTAACGGCAAAAATCTATAATGAGCTAGCTCATTTTGAAGCCAATCTTAATGTTATTGTTGATCTAGATTGTATCTTAGCACGTGCAAAATATTCGCATACTACTGGTGGCAAACGCCCAATTTTAAATGAACAAAATGAGCTTCAATTGAACGGAATGAAGCATCCCTTGTTAAGTAATCCCGTTCCTCTATCCCTTAAGTTAGATCCAACTAAACATGGCTTAATTATTACTGGACCAAATGCAGGTGGGAAAACTGTTACACTCAAAACTGTTGGCTTAGCTACTGCAATGACTGAATTTGGTCTTTTCTTACCTAGTGCAGCACGGTGCTCCATTCCGATTATGACCGAAATCTATACTTCAATTGGTGATCATCAAGACTTAGATAACTCCCTTTCAACATTTTCTGCTGAAATGAAAAAGATGGCAATGATTGTTCAAAAGGCCACTCCAAACAGTCTGATTTTGTTAGACGAACTCGGTAGTGGAACGGATCCCAATGAAGGTGCAGCTCTTGCCATTGCTATTTTACAAACGCTACAATTGAAAGGTTGCATAATCTTAGCAACTACCCACTATAGCGCTATAAAAGATTATTCGACTAAAAATCCTGCTTTTATTACGGCAGCAATGGATTTTGACTTACAAACTCTACACCCCACCTATAAACTACTTTTAAATCAAGTAGGCGCCAGTCGTGCTCTCTGGATTGCAGAAAAAAGTGGTATGCCCGACAACGTACTGTCAGAAGCTAAAGATTTCTTAAATACTGGAAGCTTGCCTTTAAAGCAAGCAAATATTAAATTTAAGAATAAGCCGAAAAAAGTTAAACCTCTACCTTCTTTTAAAAAAGGTGATCGAATCAAAGTACCAAAATATCACCAAGAGGTCCTCTTTTATGAGAACGCTGATATAGCTAATCAGATTGTAATTTTTGTTAATAAAGCTTTTGAGACTGTCCCTATAAAGGGAGCAAAATTAGTTCGAAAAGCTGAAGAACTTTATCCTACAGGGTATAATCTCGATTTATTATTTATCCAAGATTGGCAAGAATATAAACTAAACAAGGATTTAGATCGCGGTTCTAAAAAGGCCTGGAAGAAGTTGAAAAAGTAACAACGCAATTATTTAAATAATTATAAAAATAAGCTCTCCAGCTTACTTTAAGCTAGAGGGCTTATTTGTGTTTATTCAGCTATCTTTATCCATCAAGTTCTACGCCCTGCAATTCTTTCATTGCATCATAAGCAGCTGATCGTTTATTATGATCAACTCCAAGAATTAACAAATCTCCTGCTACAATTACAGTATCACCATGAGGAATTATTTCTCGGCTTCCCCTTCTAATCGTTCTAACAAGCACATTATCAGGCCAGTTAATATCCTTGATTTCCTGATCTACTAACTTACTATTTTCATACACAGGGATATCTAATTCATCTTCTTCACCCGATATTGGTTGTAAACGTGTTTCTGGCATCATAGCGGCTGCCAAGCTGTCATAGATTGGCTTGCCACCAAGAATTTGATCGATTAAAAGTGCAATAAATGCCACAACAGCCAATGGCATTAAGTGAAGAAGCGATCCGACCATTTCAGTAATCAAAATAATTGCTGTAAATGGTGCGCGAATTATCGCCGCAAAATAACCTGCCATTGAAAAAATTATTAAGTTAATAACTAAGTGTGCAGGCATTAAACCAAGTTGTACCATTAATGTACCATAGGTTGCCCCAATTAGAGCGCCCATAGTTAAAATTGGCAAAAATATACCACTAGGTAAACCTGAATCATAAGAAATAATTGAAAATGCAATTCGCAGCACATAGTAAAATGCTAAAATTCCAACTAGTGCCCATCCACTTTGAGTGAGCATTTTTTGTAAAGATAAAATCAAACGATTACCTGGTCCAGTAATTAACGGCCAATAATACATAATTGGAATTAAAATTGCTAATGGAATTAAACCATGTAGCCAACGTGGTAACCAGGTGATTTTTAAATAGACTTTTTTTAATCCAAATAAACCTTTTTTATATAAATGGCCTAATAGTCCCAGGATAATTCCTAAAATCACCAAATGCCAGTACAAATAAATTGGAAATGAATGATCATATGGCATCCCTAAAGCATGGTGTAAGCCAAAAAAGTAGGACACCATAAAATTAGCGGCAATTGCTCCTACCAAGGAATTCATCCAAACTCGCGGAGAAAAATTATGAAAAATTTCTTCTAAAACAAATAGTGCTCCGCTCAATGGTGCTCCAAATGCAGCTGACAAACCACTGGCAGCTCCCGTTGCAAGTAACACCCTTTGATTGTATTTACTTTGTTTTAGCTTCTCACCCACTCCTTGGCCAATGGATGAACCAAGTTGAAGGGATGGTCCCTCAGGTCCTAGAAACAAGCCTGTTCCAATTACTAAGATTCCCCCGATGAGCTTTCTCCACAAAATCTGCCACCATTTAAGTTGGAGCTTACCTTGAAGCTGTAATTTAACTTCCGGAATACCGGATCCTCCAACGTGTGGATACTGTTTAACAAAATATCCCGCTATGATCCCTACTGCGGCTAACCCAAGAACAATTGCAACAAACCAAACTGGATTATTATGGGCCTCTTTAAAAAGATAGAGCCAAAAAGCAGACGTCTTTTCAATTCCAAATCTAAATAGTCCAACTACGGCACCTGCAATTAGTCCTACAATTAATGCCTGCAGCATCAATTTTAGATTATCTTTTTCTTCTTTCCTCATTCTTACTTACCTACATCCCTATTTATTAGATACTGCTTTATTTTAACGCAAAAAGTCACTACATCTGTAGTGACTTTTTTAGTTTCATGTGAAACATTGTTATTTTTCTTCGTACCATTCAGTATGGAAAGTACCTGGACGATCATTTCTTTGGTAAGTGTGAGCACCAAAGTAATCACGTTGACCTTGAATAATGTTTTGAGGTAAGCGTGGATTAAAAATAGATTCCAAGTAATTCAAAGCTGCACTAAGAGTTGGAGTTGGTACGCCAGCATCAGCCGCAATTTTAACCACATCTCTAAGAGCGCCAATATTTTCTTTCTTTACCTTATCAAAAAATGGAGCCTTGAATAAGTTAGGCAAGTCTTTATCAGCATTATAAGCAAACTTAATATCATGAAGCATTTGTGAGCGAATAATACAGCCAGCTTCCCAGTTTTGGGCAATAGTTGAATAGTGCAAACGCCAGTTGTAAGCTTTTGCGGCCATGGTTAGCTGTTCAAATCCTTGACCGTATGAAACAGCCATAGCTAAGTAGAGGGCCTTTGCGAGTTGATCAACTAAGTCTTTTGGAGCCTTTTCTGGATCAATCTTTGGTTCAGGATCATTTCTTAAAGTTGCTTTTGACATAAAGCGAGCAAGAACAGCTTCTGCAATTACAGTAATTGGCGCACCTAGACGAATTGCATCTTCAAGCATCCAGTTACCTGTTCCCTTATAAGAAGCTTCATTTAAAATATGATCAATAATATGATCATCAGTCAAGTTATCCTTTTGTTTTAAGACCTTAGAGGTGATTTCAATTAAATAAGCTTGTAAACCACCCTTATCCCAATTCTTAAAGATTTCACTCATTTCATCGTTTGAATAATGACCAACAGTGCGGAGAACATCGTATACTTCAGAAATAATCTGCATAATACCATATTCAATACCATTGTGAACCATCTTCACATAGTGACCACTACCTGCTGGCCCAATATAGCCAACACATGGTTGGCCAGTTGGAGTCTTGGCAGCCATAGCTTCAAGGATTGGTGCTACTTCTTCATAAGCCTTTTCGTCACCACCTGGCATTAAAGCAGGGCCGTTCAAAGCTCCTTCTTCACCGCCAGAGACACCCATACCGATGAAGTGAATACCATGCTTTTCCATTTCCTTATAACGACGATTAGTATCATGGAAATTAGAATTACCACCGTCAATTAAAATATCGCCCTTGTCTAAAAGAGGCAATAGTTTTTGTAAAGTTTCATCAACTGGTTTACCAGCCATGATTTGAATCAAGATTTTTCGTGGCTTTTCTAGTGAATTAACAAATTCTTCCCAAGTATAAGTTGGCTTCAAATTCTTATCTTCATATTTTGCTAAAGCATCAACCTCTGGCTTATCAATTGAAAATCCAGAGACAGAGTAGCCATGATTTTTAACGTTTAAGGCAAGGTTTTTCCCCATAACGGACAAGCCAATAACCCCAAATTGTTGCATATTTTTGCCTCCACATATTTAATAAAATTCGTTCATCTACTAGTATACTTTTTTATTATGAATTTCGCACAATTTTGCTTACTTTTTATTAAAAAAATAAAGAGTTCAGCTATGTGAACTCTTTATTTAATTATTTCCTAGGAAATTAATGGCGTGATGCGCCAGATGAAGCATCTTCTTTAGCTTCAACTGGCTCTGCTTCAGTATGTTCAGATGCACCAGAAGCAGCATCTGCTTCTACTCCATACTTACCAGCAAAGTAACTAAATGGCTTCAAAGCTTGAGCATCATATTTAGCAACGAAAGCGGGATCGTCTAAAGTATTTAATTCAGTTGAATATGGCATATCATGAGTAATCTTACAGTCAATCAAAACTGGTCCTTCCATTTGTTGAGCAGCAGCTACTGCATCTTCAAATTCTCTCTTAGTACGAACAGTAAAGCCTTTTACATTCATACCTTCAGCAGTCATAGCCCAATCATTGTCAGGAAGCTTTACACCAGATAATGGTTGGTGAGATTCATCAACCTGTTCAGCTTCAATATAACCCAAAGTTTCATTAGTGAATACCACATTAATGACATGCATATTGTAGCGCGCTTGTGTTAAAAGCTCTTGATTCATCATGGCAAAACCACCATCACCAGCTAGATTCCATACTTCACGATCTGGATAAATAGTTGCGGCAGCTAAAGCAGCTGGAGCACCGTAGCCCATAGTTGCATATAAGCCGGAAGTAGTCCATTTCTGATCATCATGTAGATGCATCAAACGATCAAAATTAATATTTACATTACCTACATCTACTGCAAATACAGCGTCATTAGCAGCCTTTTTATTGATTACATCAAAAATTGGCTCTACTCTCATTGGGATTTCATCTGAATCATTAAAGCTCTCAAGCCAAGCTTCCCAGTTCTCCCGATCAGCAAGAGCAGCCTTATATAATGGGGATTCTGCACGACTTTCGCCTGCTTCAATTAAAGCACGTAAAGTTTTCTTAGAATCAGCTAACATTGGAACAGTTACAGCATGACGCTTGCCCAATCTTTCTGAATTAATATCAATCTGGATTACTTTTGCCTTAGGATTGAAGAAGAAGACAGAGAATGGTGAATTGTTACCAACCCAAACTACTAAATCAGCATGAGTTTGAATGTCATTACTTGGCTTAGCACCTACACGACCAATTGAACCCATATATGCTGGGAACTCATCCTCAACAATTCCTTTTCCTAAAACTGATGAGACTAGTGGCATCTTAAATTTATCAGAAAATTCCTTTAATTCTGCACTAGCATCTTGTGCACCATGACCAAAGTAAACAATCGGATTTTTAGCTTCTTTAATTAATTCAAGAGCTTTATCAATTTGTTCCTTACGTGGTGCTGAGAAATTAGGAACAACTTTATGTGCTGCTGCGTTATTACGGAAGTTATCTTCAATCTTATCCCAACCAAAGTCCTTCGGTAAGATTAAAACAGCTGGGCCCTTCTTTTGATAAGCTTGACGAATTGCTTCATCCATTAAAACTGGAATAGCTTCCGCTGTCTTTGCTTGGTGATTCCAAACAGCAACTGGATCAAACCATGGCTTTTCATCAAAAGCTTGGAAGAAATCAATATCTTGACGACTTGTTGGAACATTAGCAACAATCGCAACCATTGGTGTCTTATCATATTTTGCATCATATAGTCCGTTCATTAAGTGAACGGCACCAGGACCAGCAGAACCAAAACAAACTCCTACTTTCCCACTAATTTTATATTCAGCAGAAGCTGCTAAGGCTCCAGCTTCTTCATGTCTTACTTCAATAAACTTTATCTTATCTTTCCAGTTATGAATTGCATTCATTGTTGAGTCAAATGATCCACCTGGAAAACCGTATATATGATCAATACCCCAATCATACAAGACTTGGAACATTGCATCTGAGCCGCTAATCTTTGTCATAGTCTATAAGCATCTCCTTAATGTTTTTTCTTACACTTTGATTAAAACACATTTGTAACATAATTGAAAGCGGTTCCTAATATTGATAGACCAGTATTTTCTCATTATTAAAAATAATTAATTCACAAACTATTTACTCTTTTACGAAATTTCTCGCTAGGTAGCAACTTTAAACTGTGATTAAGTGATCATACTCAACAAAAAAAGGTAAAAAAATTTTTTATTTTTTTACCTTAAAATAGTTATTTATTTTTTATCTTTGCAATTCTTCCTTGTTGAATATATGCGGTTAAAATTGCTAAATCAGCTGGATTTACACCAGAAATTCTCTCAGCTTGAGCAATTGACTCAGGACGAATCTTTTCAAATTTTTGACGCGCCTCAGTTGCCAAACTTGGAATTGCATTGTAGTCAATATCTACTGGAATTTTCTTTGATTCAAGTCGATGCAAACGATCAACCAAAGTCTTTTCTTTCTTGATATAACCTTCATACTTCAATGCAATTTCAACTTGTTCTTTCACGTAGCGATCAGTAGCTAAAGTTTCACCACTTAATTTTTCAACTGCATCAAAAGTTACACGTGGTCGCTTCAAAAAGTCTGCGCCGCTAACTCCTGCATTTAAACGATCTTGCTTAACACTAGCTAAATATTCTTGAACCTCATCAGTAGGGTGAATAGTAACTTTCTTAATAGCTTCCATTGCCCGGGAAATAGCTTGCTTTTTATCTTGGAATTCCTTATAACGATCTTCTGAAATTAATCCTAATTCATGACCTTTTTCAGTTAGACGTAAATCAGCATTGTCGTGACGAAGAAGAAGACGATATTCTGCACGACTAGTAAGCAAACGATACGGCTCATTTGTTCCTTTAGTTACTAGGTCATCAATTAAGACCCCAATATATGCTTCATCACGTTGTAAAGTAAATCCAGGCTTATTTTGAGCGCTTAAGGCTGCATTGATACCAGCAATTAATCCTTGACCGGCTGCTTCTTCATAACCCGATGTTCCGTTCATTTGACCAGCAGTGAAGAGGTGCTTAATATTTTTTGTCTCTAATGTATGCTTTAATTGCCAAGGTTCAATTACGTCATATTCAATTGCATATCCTGGGCGCATTAATTCTGCTTTTTCTAGACCAGCAACACTATGAAGCATCTTCAATTGTACTTCTTCAGGCATTGAAGTAGAAAAGTCACCTACGTATATTTCCTTAGTATGGCGTCCTTCTGGCTCCAAGAAAATTTGGTGACGATCTTTATCTGCAAAACGAACTACCTTATCTTCAATTGAAGGGCAGTAACGTGGGCCTACACCCTTGATAACTCCAGAAAACATTGGGGCACGATCAAGATTTGCACGAATAATATCATGCGTTACGGTGTTAGTATAAGTCATGTAACAAGACATTTGATCTTCTAGGTAGTCACTATCTTTACTAGTGTAAGAAAAATGTCTTGGCTCTTTGTCTCCAGGCTCTTCTTCAGTTTTTGAATAATCAATGGTATTGCCATCAACTCGAGGAGGAGTACCAGTCTTAAACCGACGTAATTTAAAGCCTAATTTTTCAAGATTTTCAGGTAATTTAATAGATGGAAGTGAGTTATTAGGACCTGAAGAATAAGCCAATTCTCCAATAATAATTTTTCCTCTAGCGGCTGTTCCCGTGGTCAAGACTACGCTTTTAGCATAATACTTTGCACCAGTATTAGTAATCAAGCCTTTACATACTCCATCTTCAACGATCAGCTCATCTGCGACAGCTTGACGTAAAGTTAAATTAGGCTCATTTTCAATTGTATCTTTCATACGCTCATGATATTGCCATTTGTCGGCTTGTGCTCGCAATGCTCTAACTGCAGGACCTTTTCCCGTATTAAGCATTCTCATTTGAATATAAGTGGCATCAATGTTTTTACCCATTTCTCCGCCAAGAGCATCGATTTCACGTACCACAGTACCCTTTGCTGGTCCACCAACTGATGGGTTACATGGCATAAAAGCTACCATATCTAAATTGATCGTTAAAAGAAGTGTCTTTTCTCCCATTCGAGCTGCTGCTAAGGCTGCTTCTACTCCCGCATGACCTGCTCCAACAACAATTACATCATATTCATTTGATTCGTAAGTCTTCATTTTCATCCTACTTTCCAAGACAGAATTGACTAAATAGTTGGGTAATTAATTCATCAGGTGCACTTTCACCAGTAATTTCACCCAAAGTATCCCAAGCATTTTTGAGATCAATTTGAACCAAATCTAAAGGCATTGCATCATCAATTCCCCTAACAACGTCTTCTAAAGATTGCTTTGCTTTCGCTAATAAACCAGCTTGTCTTTGATTTGTTACCAAGATTTGATTTTGTGAATTTTCTATTCCGCTAAAGAATAATTGCTCAATTGCATTCTCAAGAGCATCCATATTTTTTTGCTTTAAGATCGAAGTTACAATAATTGGATTATCAGTAATTTCTCTTATCATTTCCTGGGAAATTTTTGTGCCTAAATCTTGTTTATTTAAAATAATAATTCTTTTTTTATTAGCAGTTAGATTTAATAAATTCTTGTCTTCGTCTGTTAAATCTTGACTTGCATCCAGAAGTAAAAGTACTAAATCAGCTTCAGCGATAGCTTTCTTTGAGCGTTCAACTCCAATTTTTTCAACCTTGTCTTCTGTATGGTGAATCCCAGCAGTATCAATTAACTTCAGGGGCACCCCCTTAACAGAAACATATTCTTCAAGCGTATCTCTAGTTGTTCCTGCAATATCCGTAACAATAGCTTTATCGTCCTGCGTTAAATAATTCAAAAGAGAGGACTTACCGACATTTGGTCTTCCCACGATAGCCGTTGCTAGACCATTACGGATAATTTTCCCTTCCTGAGCTGTTTTTAGCAATTGATCAATTTGCTTTGAAACTTCTTCTGCTTTCTTTTTCATTTCTTGAGAAGTTAAATCGTCCATATCATATTCTGGATAATCAATATTAACTTCCTCATGAGCCATTGTATCTAACAGTTCCTGGCGCATTGTTCTAATTTTATCTAACAATCCACCAGCTAATTGTGTCATAGCAACTTGACGAGACTTATCCGTCTTAGCCCGAACAATATCCATTACAGATTCAGCTTGCGTCAAGTCAATACGACCATTCATAAAGGCGCGCTTAGTAAATTCACCCGGATCAGCCATTCGAGCACCGTTTGCCAAAAGTAGCTGCAAAATATCATTAGTTACAATCATTCCACCATGACAATTGATTTCAACCATATCTTCTCGAGTGAAAGTTTTTGGTGCGCGTAACACACTAACCATTGTCTCATCTACAACATCCTTAGTTTTAGGATCAATGATATGCCCATAGTGGATTGTATGTGAGGGAACCTTAGTTAAATCTGCTCCTTTAAAAAGTTTATTAGCAATCGCTACTGCATCTTCACCAGATAGACGAACAATTGATATACCTCCTTCGCCAATAGGAGTAGAAATTGCAGCGATTGTATCAAATTGTGTTAATACTTGTGCCATTTTTTCACCTACATAAAATATCTCAATAAAAAAAGTGCCCACTCCACCACTACAAAAAATAATGATGGATAAAGCACTTTGACTACTTTATCTTCAAATTAAAGATAATTTATTTTTGTTGTTTACGTCCTAAACGCTTGTATGCGCGACGAACTTTGCGCTGACGTTCACGTTCTTCCTTCTTTTGTTCCTCAAGTTCACGTTGATACTTGAATGGATTTTGCAAAATAAAGGTTTGAATTACTTGGAATAGGTTGGAAATCACCCAGTAAAGTGAAATCGCAGATTGGATACCAATTGCTGAAACCCCAATAATAAGAGGCATCAAGTATGTCATTCCCTTAGTCATTCCATTTTGTGAGGATTGGGGCGTTGACATCTGACTGATGTATGTACTCATAAAAGTGAATACAGCCGCCAAGATAGGCATGATGTAATATGGATCGGGACGTCCCAAATCCATCCACAAAAACCGACCATTTTGCAACTGTGGAGTCCGCCAAATTGCTTGATACAAGGCATACATAACTGGCAGTTGAATTAACATTGGTAAACATCCAGTATATGGATTAATACCAGCTTCTTTATACAAGTTGCTAGTTTCTTCTTGTAACTTTTGACGTGACTCAACATCCTTACCTGGATACTTTTTACGCAATGCATCCATCTGTGGTTGCACTTTTTGTTGCTTAGCCATGCTTCTAATAGAAATGGCATTCAATGGTAATAAAATTATTCTTACTATAATAGTAAAGATAATGATTGCCCAACCATAGGAATCATGAACTAAACTTGCAATCCAAAGAATAAATTGGGAAATATAGTAAACAATATACCGATCCCACCAATTGCCACTAGTATGAGAAATAGGAGCAACACTTGTTCCATTAGTTGATGCACAACCTGTAACTACTAAAGTTAAGGCAAGCATTCCTAAAGCTAATAGAATCAGTTTCCAATTTTTCTTAGACAAATGATTTCTCACTCTACTTTTCCTCAATTTCCGTCTCTTCGCTTGATAAGACCTTAGCCAGCCTTAAAACATGAATAAGATTCTTCTTGGTTCGTCCCATATCAAAATCTCGTGCATAAGGTCGAGCTATTACTAAAAAGTCTAAATCAGGCCTTATCTCTGGCTTAAGTTCTGTCAGTGTAGCACGAATGAACCTTTTGAGGCGATTCCGTGCTACCGCCGTATGCCCTACTTTTTTCCCAACAGAAATTCCAACGCGAAAATGCTTTTGATTTTCTTTGGGTAAGGTATAGACAACAAAGCCTCGATTAGCCATTGACTGTCCTTCTTTAAAAACTTTTTGAAAGTCTCTCTCAGTTTTTACACGGTAGCTTTTTCTCAATCTGGTTCATCCTTACTTAAATTAAAAAAACCACTGAGCTTCAGTGGCTTAAGCAGATAAGACTTTTCTACCCTTTTTACGGCGTCTTGCTAAAACCTTACGGCCGTTTGCTGTAGCCATACGTTTCATAAAACCATGAACGCGTGAACGGTGACGCTTCTTAGGTTGGTAAGTTCTCTTAGTTGACATTTAATGTTGCACCTCCGTTTTTCAATGCTTAATAAGCACAATTTCTAAGATAGAATAGCATATTTATGCGAAAAAACCAAGTCCTTATCAAAATTTTCCTAAAAAGAAAAGTAATTTTTAAAGCATTTTTCAAATTATTTTTTGTGGATATCTTCTTTTTAATTTTTTATTTGTTTTTTATCAACAAGATCATTCTCAGAGTTATGCACAATTCACACCCTGTTTAGAATATAATAAACATCCTGTGGAAAATATTATTTTTTCGACATAAATTGCCGAGCTATAGCTCGTAATAAACCCACAAGTCTTTGTGGAAAACTTGGACTTGAAATTTTATTTCATGCTTCAGTGGATTTCTATTTTTTTATTTTCCACAATGCTGTGAATTTGTTAATTCTTTTTATCCCTTGTGGAAAACTTTTTTGATTCATGCTAAACTTATTTTGACTTATTCTGTGGATAATACAGTATTTGGAGGAATTTTTTTGTTTGATCTAGATAAATTTTGGCAATTTTTTAATGCTGAGATGAAAAAAAGCTACAGCACAGTTGCCTATAATGCTTGGTTTAAAAATACTAAACCTATTTCCTTTAATAAAAAGACAAAAGAAATGATAATCGCTGTTGAATCACCCGTTGCAAAGGGATACTGGGAAAAGAACTTAGCTTCTCAACTCATTCAAGAAGCCTATGCTTATGCTGATATGGAAATTCAACCTAAATTTGAAGTTGCTGGTAAAGAGGGACCTGAGCGTTTAGTTACACCACAACCACGAATTAAAACCAATCAAGAAATATTAGAAAATCGTAGAGATGAATTTGCTCAAGACCTTCAACTAAATAGTAAGTATACTTTTGATACTTTTGTTCAAGGTGAAGGAAACAAGCTGGCAGCAGGTGCCGCCTTAGCCGTCGCCGATAATCCGGGAAGTTTTTACAATCCTTTATTCATTTTTGGTGGCGTTGGTTTAGGTAAAACCCACTTAATGCAGGCTATTGGACATCAAATGTTAGCTGAAAAGCCACATGCAAAAGTAGTTTATATTCAGAGTGAGACTTTCGTAAATGATTTTATTAACTCAATAAAAAACAAAACTCAAGCTGAATTTCGTAATAAGTATCGGAACTGTGATCTCCTATTAGTAGACGATATTCAATTCTTTTCTAAAAAAGAAGGAATCCAAGAGGAATTTTTCCATACTTTTGAAACCCTTTATAATGATCAAAAACAGATTGTTATGACTAGTGATCGTCTACCAACTGAAATTCCTGAATTATCGGAACGTTTAGTTTCACGTTTTGCTTGGGGGCTACAAGTTGAAATTACGCCTCCAGATTTAGAGACGAGAATTGCAATTTTACGAAAAAAAGCTGAAACCGATGGCCTCGCAATTGACGACAGTACCCTCGACTATATTGCTTCACAAGTCGATACCAATATTCGTGAACTCGAAGGAGCTTTAGTTAAGGTTCAAGCACACGCAACAATTGAGCGCGAAGATATTAATGTTGACTTAGCTAAAGAAGCCTTAGCTGACCTAAAGTTGGTACAAAAAAATAGGGGACTTCAAATTTCCAAGATTCAAGAAGTTGTGGCTAACTATTTCCAAACTTCAACTACTGAATTAAAGGGAAAGAAGCGGGTAAAACAAATTGTTGTTCCTCGCCAAATTGCAATGTACTTGTCTCGTGAGTTAACAGATTCTAGTTTGCCTAAAATTGGACAAGAATTTGGTGGTAAGGATCACACAACAGTTATGCATGCCTGCGATAAAATTTCTCGTGCCTTAAAAACTGATGCTGAAATTAAAGCAGCTGTGTATGATTTAAAGGCTATGCTTGAACACTAAAAGTTAATAACATGTGGATAACTTTTAATTTTGTCCACATTTATTAAACATGCAAAAGTCCGTTTTATTCAGGTGTTTGACTACTTTCCCACAGATTCCACTGGCCCTACTACTACTTCTAAGTATTTAAATATATAATTAAATAAAACAACGTACATATAACTTCACAGGAGGTAAACGATGCAGTTTACAATTAATCGTAATTTATTCCTCGAAAACCTAAATAATGCTATGCGTGCAATTTCTTCACGTGCTACTATTCCAATATTAAGCGGTATAAAACTTACCCTTACAGATGAGATGCTTACTTTAACCGGTAGTGATACTGACATTTCTATTGAAATTCAAATCCCAGTAAACGATGATCTAATTGTTCAATCAACGGGATCGATCGTTTTACCAGCACGCTTTTTCAGTGAAATTGTAAAAAAATTACCTGGTAAAGATTTTTCATTTGAAGTAAAAGAAAGTTTCCAAACAAAGATTGTTTCTGAAAATACCGAATTCATGATTAACGGTTTAGATGCAAACAATTATCCACACTTACCAGAAATTTCTACTGATGCATCCTTTAAGATTTCCGGTAAAACATTTAGAGAAATTATTAATGAAACTGTTTTTGCAGTCGCTACTCAAGAAAGCAGACCAACTTTAACTGGGGTTAACTTTATTTTCAGTAATTCATCAATTAAGGCAGTTGCTACCGACAGTCACCGACTATCTCAACGTCAAATTTCTCTAGAAAATGGTCCTCAAACCAGTACTGACTTAATTATTCCAGGAAAGAGCTTAGTTGAATTATCCCGAATTATCGGAGAAAGTGATCCCGAAATTACAGTAAATCCTGGTGAAAACCAAGTTTTATTTGAAGTTGGAAACATTGCCTTCTATTCACGTTTACTTGATGGACAGTATCCAGACACTGATCGTTTAATTCCAACTGAATCTACAACTTCAGTTGAATTTGAATTACCAGTTTTAGCTCGTTCTCTTGAACGTGCCAGTCTTCTTACTCACGAAAGCCGCAACAATGTCGTTAAAATGACTCTAGATGTTCAAAATCAATTGGTGAAACTCCAAGGTGATTCACCTGAGATCGGAAATGTGGAAGAAGAAATTAGCTTTAAGAATCTTGAAGGAGAGGGATTAACCATTTCCTTCAACCCTGATTATCTAAGAGAAGCTTTACGTGCTTCTATTACTGATTCAATTGTTATGAACTTTACTCAGCCGCTAAGACCATTTACGGTGATACCGGCAAAACAAGATGTCAACTTTACTCAATTAATTACACCAGTTAGAACATTTTAGTTTGTAAAAAGAGCTACTTTTGTAGCTCTTTTTTTCGTGCATTGTATTTAAAAGCTAAATTTAGGCTGATTAAGCGAATTTTCATCCAGTTAAGTATAGTCATATTAAATTGGAATAAAGCGGCTTAAAAAAGGCTACAATACGTCATAAAATTGAATTTCACATAAAAAAACGGTATAATGACTAGGTATGACAAGGTAAATGGGGTGATATTATCAAAAAATTCACAATTAAGGGAGAATATATTACGCTGGCTCAGTTTTTAAAAGAAGAGAGTGTAATATCTTCTGGTGGTCAAGCTAAATGGTATCTAAAAGAAAATCCTGTTAAGTTGAACGGTGAAGTAGAAAATCGCCGTGGAAAGAAAATACATCCTGGAGATGTACTAAACTTGGCTGGAGAAGAGTATGAATTTATTTCAGAGTAGCCGATGTATCTTGCAAACTTTGAATTAAAAGATTTTAGAAATTTTGAAGAACTAAAGATAAATTTTGACCCTCATGTAAATATTTTTATTGGTCCAAACGCCCAGGGAAAAACTAATTTACTTGAGGCGATTTATTTTTTGGCCCTAACTCGATCTCATCGAACAAATAGCGATAAAGAATTAATTCGTTTTGGAAGCAAATTTGCTGGCTTACAAGGAAAAGTTCATAAAAGTCAATTAGAAGTAGAGCTTAAATTGCGTCTAACACCAAACGGAAAAAAGGCTTGGGTAAATAGACTCGAGCAAAAGAAGCTTTCCGCTTATGTAGGACAAATGAATGCAATTTTGTTTTCTCCCGAAGACCTAGCACTGGTTAAAGGAGCTCCATCAATTAGAAGACGTTTTATGGACTTAGAGTTTGGGCAAATAAATTCAGAATATCTATATTTTCTAAGTCAGTATCGTCAGGTACTGCAACAAAGAAATAATTACTTGAAGCAATTGAGCATAAAAAAGGCCAATGATCTAGTTTTTTTAGATGTCTTGTCAGATCAGCTGGCAGGAATTGCAGCAGAGATAATTTCGAAAAGAATTAAATATATCCAAAAACTTAATTCATATGCTCAAATTGCTCATAGCGAGATTAGTGGTCAAGCTGAAAAATTACAGATTTTTTATCGTCCATCAGTTAAGGAAATTACCCCAGATGATGATGTAGAGACCATTTATCAAAAAGTTATTACTAGCTATAAAAAAAATCGTCCTAATGAAATTCGAAAGGGCACTACTTTAAGTGGCCCCCATCGAGATGACTTGGATTTTTTAATTAACGATAAAAATGCCCATGATTTTGCATCTCAGGGACAACAACGGACGATTTCTTTAAGTGTAAAGTTGGCTGAAATTCAATTAGTACATGAATTGACACAAGAGTATCCAATTTTACTTTTAGATGATGTAATGAGCGAATTAGATCATCGAAGACAGAGCAGTTTACTGAATTATATTCATGGAAAAACGCAAACTTTTATCACAACAACAGATTTAGAAGGTATTTCTTGGGAAATCGTGAAAGAACCTAAGGTCTATCACATTTCTGCTGGAACGATCAGTACAAAGGAGAGTTAAATGGCAGAAGATAAGAGCAAGGCAGCATTAAATAAAGCTAAAGATTTTGAAAAGCGTGCTGATACTTATAACGCAAGTCAAATTCAAGTTCTAGGTGGACTTGAAGCAGTTAGAAAACGCCCAGGTATGTACATTGGCTCAACCAGTAGCCAAGGCTTACACCACCTTGTTTGGGAAATTATTGATAATAGTATTGACGAACGATTAGCAGGTTTTGCAACTAAGATTGAAGTCACTGTTAATGAAGATGGCAGTGTTACAGTCCAAGATGATGGACGTGGTATTCCGGTTGATATTCAAGCTAAAACAGGTCGTCCAGCCCTAGAAACTGTATTTACTGTTTTGCATGCTGGTGGTAAATTCGGCGGTGGCGGATATAAAGTATCTGGTGGTCTTCACGGTGTTGGTGCTTCTGTAGTAAACGCCCTCTCAACTAAACTTGATGTTACAGTTATGAGAGATGGAAAGAAATATGCAATTTCTTTTGATCATGGCCGTGTAGTAGACGAAATGAAACAAGTTGGTACTGTACCTCTTGAAGAACATGGAACGACCGTTCGGTTCTATCCTGATCCAGATATTTTTACAGAAACTACAACTTTTGACGATAAAATTTTAAAGAATAGAATTCGTGAACTTGCTTTCTTAAACAAGGGCTTAAAATTAACCTTTACCGATAAGCGTAAAGAAAGTGCTGAGACTGATGTTTACCATTTTGAAGGCGGGATCAAAGAATACGTTGCCTTTTTAAACAAAGGTCAAGAAGTATTATTTGATGAACCAATCTATGTTGAAGGTAATTATGAAGGAATTGATGTTGAAGTTGCCTTGCAATACACCAATGGCTATAAGACAACTTTAATGACCTTTGCAAACAATATTCATACTTATGAAGGTGGGATGCACGAAGCAGGCTTTAAGACCGCTTTAACTCGTGTAGTTAACGATTACGCTCATAAGGCTAAAATCTTAAAAGATAAAGATGACAACTTATCTGGTGAGGATATTCGTGAAGGGATTACAGCAGTTGTATCGGTTAAGCACCCTAATCCTCAGTTTGAAGGTCAGACTAAGACTAAGCTTGGAAACTCAGATGCCAGAACTGCAGTAGACCGAGCATTTTCAGAAACGTTTAGTCGTTTCTTAATGGAAAACCCTTCTGTTGGTCGTAAGATTGTTGAAAAAGGACAGCTTGCTGAAAGAGCTAGAACTGCTGCTAAGCGTGCACGTGAAGTTACACGTAAGAAGTCAGGACTTGAAATTGCTAACTTGCCAGGAAAACTAGCTGACAATACCAGTAATGACCCAAGTATTTCAGAGTTATTTATCGTTGAGGGTAACTCTGCCGGTGGATCCGCAAAGCAAGGACGTTCTCGTTTAACGCAGGCAATTTTGCCAATTAGAGGTAAGATCCTGAATGTTGAAAAAGCTTCAATGGATAGAATACTTGCTAACCAAGAAATTAGATCCCTCTTTACCGCTTTAGGTACAGGATTTGGTGCTGATTTTGATGTTTCAAAGGCAAGATATCATAAGTTGATCATCATGACAGATGCCGATGTCGATGGGGCTCACATTAGAACTCTGCTTTTGACTCTCTTTTACAACTACATGCGTCCAATGATTGAAAAAGGATATGTTTACATTGCTCGTCCACCTCTATATCAAGTTCGTCAAGGGAAAGTAGAGAAATATCTCGATACGGATGAAGAATTGCATGATTACTTAGGTACCTTGCAACCAAGTCCTAAACCAGTTGTTCAACGTTATAAGGGACTAGGGGAAATGGACCCAGAGCAATTATGGGAAACTACCATGAACCCAGAAAATCGTCGTTTAGATCGAGTAAGTCCTGAATATGCTGAAGATGCTGACAAGATATTTGACCTCTTGATGGGTAATGAAGTAGGTCCAAGACGAGAATTTATTGAAAAGAACGCTAAATACGTTGAGAATTTAGATGCTTAGGAGGCTTTAGATGGCTAACGAAAATCAACCTCAAGATCACAGAATACGTAATGTTGATTTAACCCATACCATGCGTACATCCTTCTTAGACTACGCTATGTCAGTTATTGTGGCTCGTGCCTTACCAGATGTTCGAGATGGTTTAAAGCCTGTACAACGTCGTATTCTTTACGGAATGCATGAATTAGGAGTTACACCAGATAAGCAATATAAGAAAAGTGCCAGAATTGTTGGAGAAGTTATGGGTAAGTTTCACCCGCATGGTGACTCCTCAATTTATCTAGCTATGGCCCACATGGCTCAAGACTTTTCATATCGTTATATGCTAGTTGATGGACACGGAAATTTTGGTTCTGTCGATGGGGATGAGCCAGCCGCAATGCGTTATACTGAGGCAAAAATGAGTAAGATTGCGGTTGAAATGCTTCGTGATATCAATAAAGAAACTATTGATTGGCAACGTAACTACGATGATACAGAAAATGAACCAGTAGTATTGCCAGCAAGAATTCCTAATTTACTTGTTAATGGTGCCAGTGGTATCGCCGTTGGTATGACAACAAATATTCCACCACATAATTTGGCAGAAGTAATTCGAGGCATTCACATGTTGATGGATAATCCCGATATTACTACTAAAGATTTAATGAAGGTGATTCCTGGGCCTGATTTCCCAACTGGGGGAATTGTGATGGGACGCGGAGGTATTTACCGCGCCTATGAAACAGGAAAAGGGAATATCGTTGTTCGGGCAAAGACCGAAATTGAGACTGAAAAAAATGGCCGTGAGCGAATTGTAGTTACGGAATTGCCTTACCTAGTAAATAAAGCTGAATTAGTTAAAAAGATAGCTGATTTAGCTCGTGAAAAGACAATTGATGGTATTACTGGTGTACGGGATGAATCAGACCAGACTGGTATGAGAATTACTATTGATATTCGCCGTGACGCAAGTGCTAGTGTGGTTTTGAATAATTTATTTAAAGAAACCCAAATGCAAGCAAACTTCGGAATGAATATGGTGGCCATTGTTAATGGTGCCCCACATTTCTTAACTTTGAAGCAAATGCTTGAGTACTATCTTCACCACCAAGAAGATGTTATTACTCGCAGAACTAAGTTTGAGTTAAAGAAAGCTGAAGCTAGAGCACATATTTTAGCTGGATTAAGAATTGCCCTCGATCATATTGATGAAATCATTAAGATTATTCGCGGTTCACAAAATAGTGATATTGCTAAGGCCCAATTAATT
Source organism: uncultured Lactobacillus sp. (assembly GCF_910589175.1). Taxonomy (GTDB): domain Bacteria; phylum Bacillota; class Bacilli; order Lactobacillales; family Lactobacillaceae; genus Lactobacillus. Next base: position 19,900 of record NZ_CAJURR010000006.1, on the reverse strand, counting down.
CAAAACTTTGGTTTAGACGATCGTCAATCTCAAGCTATTTTAGATATGAGATTGGTTCGTTTAACAGGTTTAGAGCGCGATAAAATTGAAGCTGAATATCAGGATTTGCAAGCAAAAATAGCAGATTACAAAGATATCTTAGCTAAACCAGAACGAATTGATGAAATTATTTACAATGAGTTACTTGATATTCAAAAGCGTTTTGGGGATGATCGTCGCACTAAGATTGCTGAAGGCGAAGCAGTTTCAATTGAAGATGAAGATTTAATTGAACAAAAAGATGTTCTTTTAACTCTAACTCACAATGGCTACATTAAGCGTATGCCAGCGGATGAATTCAAGGTACAAAACCGTGGTGGACGTGGAATAAAGGGAATGGGAGTGCAAGATGATGATTTCATCAACCATTTAATCTTCTCAAGTACCCACGACTTCTTACTGTTCTTCACTAACTTAGGTAAGGTTTACTCAAAGAAAGCCTATGAAATTCCAGAATTTGGAAGAAATGCTAAGGGATTACCAATAGTTAACCTTTTGGAACTTGATAAAGGCGAAAAGATTCAAGCCGTAATCAATGTACCTGAAGGAGCCGATGATAATTACTTATTCTTTGTTACCAAGATGGGAACAGTTAAGAGAACAAAAGTTAGTGAGTTCCAAAATATTCGTCGCAGTGGTTTAATTGCTTTAACTTTGCGAGATGGGGATGAACTGAATAATGTTTTAACTACTGATGGAAAACAAAATATTCTTATCGGTACCCATTTAGGCTATGCAGTTACCTTTAATGAAAAAGATGTTCGTTCTATGGGAAGAACAGCAGCCGGTGTACGCGGAATCAATCTAAGAGATAATGACTATGTTGTTGGATCTGATATTCTAGAACCTGATTCAGAAGTATTAGTAATTTCTGAAAAAGGATATGGAAAACGTACTGCAGCTTCTGAATACCCAGTTAAGGGACGCGGTGGTAAAGGAATTAAGACTGCAAACATTACTGAAAAGAATGGTCCTTTAGCTGGTGTAACAGTAGTTAATGGCGATGAAGATATTATGTTAATTACCAGTGCGGGAGTCATGATTCGATTTGATGTGGACGATGTTTCTCAAACTGGAAGAGCTACATTGGGTGTACGTTTAATCAAGGTTGACGATGGTGCGCAAGTAGCAAGTATTACTGCCGTTCCTAAAGCTAGTGATGAAGCCGAAGAAACCACTACTGCAGAAGAACCAGTAAAAGAAAATTAATAAATAAAAAATTACCAAATTTTTTGCGTAATAATAATTGAGTAATAAAACTCAGGATCATGTGAAAAAATATTTGGTAATTTTTTATTTATGTGATAAAATCAAGCATTGTGAGTAATATTATTCATTACTCCTTGTTCTTGGTTTTAACAAGAACCATTTAGTCCAAGAGGAGGTGCAATTATTATGGCAAAAACTAAGTACGAAGTTACTTACATCATCAAGCCTGATATTGACGAAGATTCAAAGAAAGCATTGATCGATCGTTTCGATAAAGTTGTTACTGACAACGGTGCTGAAGAACTTGAATCTAAAGATTGGGGTAAGAGACGTTTCGCATACGAAATTGAAAAATACCGTGAAGGTACTTATCACATTATGACTTTCGTTGCAGAAAACTCTGAACCAGTTGATGAATTTGGTCGTCTTTCTCGTATTGATAACCAAATTTTACGTTCAATGACTGTAAAATTAGACAAGTAATTTGTTTTCGTGAATTAGGAAGGGGACAAAAGTATGATTAATAATGTTGTACTTGTTGGCCGTTTAACACGTGATCCTGATTTACGTACAACCGGGAGTGGAATCTCAGTTGCTACGTTTACTCTAGCTGTTGACCGTCAATATACCAATAGTCAAGGTGAACGTGGTGCTGATTTCATCAACTGTGTAATTTGGCGTAAAGCAGCAGAAAATTTTGCTAACTTTACTTCAAAAGGTTCATTAGTTGGTATTCAAGGTCGGATTCAAACTAGAACGTACGATGATAAAGACGGTAAGAGAGTATACGTGACTGAAGTCATTGTTGATAATTTCTCTTTACTAGAATCACGTCGTGATCGTGAAAATCGTCAGACTAATGGGGGCAATTTTGCTCCTCAAGGAGGAAATGCTCCAAGTACCAATAACTTCGGTGGATCAAGTGCACCAAGCATGAATAATGCTCCTGCTAGTGGAGAAAGCAATAAACCGCAAGATCCATTTGCAGATTCAGGTAGCACAATTGACATCTCAGATGATGATCTCCCATTTTAATTTTAATTAGAAAGGATCTTTGATATGGCTCAACAAAGAAGAGGTGGCCGTCGTCGTCGTAAGGTTGACTTTATTGCAGCTAACCACATTGACTACATCGACTACAAGGATGTTGATTTGTTGAAACGTTTTATCTCTGAAAGAGGTAAGATCTTACCACGTCGTGTCACTGGCACTAGCGCAAAGAATCAACGTAAGTTGACTGTTGCTATTAAGAGAGCTCGTGTTATGGGCTTATTGCCATTCGTCGCAGAAGACTAATAACAGATCACAATTAATAAAAAGAGTAGCTTATGCTACTCTTTTTATTTTGTTTTTTGCGGTATTATAAAAGAAGTAAATGGAGGGATTGTCATGATTATTAAGCAAAAACTAGCCGGAAACATTGATTTTGACTACAAATGGTACGATATTTATAACTGTGACTATCATGATATTAGATTATTAAAAGATGATTTTGATTTGACATCAGAAATTATCTCTTATATTACCGACCTTCACGAACGTCCCCACTTTGATCATGATTATATTACTAACAGTGATTTGTTGGTTTACGATGTTCCAGTTTGGCCAACAGCTGATGCAGATCATTTTACAACTTTACCAATTAAGTTTTTAATGGTCGATCATACGCTTTTTACTGTTCATTCTCCTGATACAACTTATATGATTGAAGAATTTAGGCAACGACCAGATGAGCATATTCATAGTGAAAAGGAATTGATTTTTGCTATTCTTTTTGCTGTTACAAAATACTTTCAAAGGGCACTTAGCCAACTAAACAGTCAACGACTGGTTTTAGATAATAACTTAAGTGAGCGAATTCATAATAAAGATCTACAAGAATTATCACAAGTTGAAAAAAGTTTGGTTTACTTATCTAGCTCAATTAGAACTAATCTAATGATGCTTGAAAGTCTAAAAAACAAAAAATCAGGACTTCATATGAATGCTTCTGAAGAGGAAATGTGTGACGATATTATCATTGAAGTTCAGCAATCTTCACAAATGATCAAAATTTATAGTGAAGTGACTGAAGAAATTTCTAAGACATCCAATAATATTCTGAATAATAACTTGAACAATACCATGCAGTTTTTGACTGTGTGGTCACTGCTATTAACAATTCCAACAATTGTAACAGGATTCTTTGGGATGAATGTTGATTTGCCTATTTTTCATAATCCATTTGATTGGGTAATAATTACTGTTGGCTCAATTATTGTAATGGCAATTTTGCTTTGGTATCTACGTCGACATAATATGCTGTAATGCTTGCTTAGCTTAGATGATAAGCAAGCATTTTTTGATGTATAATATAAAGTGATGCAGTGTATTATTTTTGATGATATTAATGCTATAAACAGGAAGGAATTTCAATGAAAGGCTTTTTACGCAAATTAGAATTGCCTGAATTTGTTAAAGATACACGTTTAACAGCATCATTGATTATTGTCCTTGTTTTATCCTTATTAGGGGAAATTATTGGGACATTAATTAGTCCACTTTTTGGACTTGCTATGGTGCTGCTGTTTATCTTAACAATTATTTTTGTAATATATGGAATTTATGTTCTAGCTGGGAATACTAATAATTATGCTGCTAATCTTTCATACCGCATAAAGCGTGGGGAACAAGAGGCTATGATTAAAATGCCTCTCGGGATTATGCTTTATGATAAAGATCGACAAATTCAATGGATTAATCCTTATCTGCAAATGTATTTGCATGGTAAAGATGTTATTGGCTCTTCTATCTCGTCAGTAGATAAAGAGTTAGCTAAATATGTTGATGATGCTATTAAGTCAAATAGCAATCAAAATAAAATTATTAAATGGGGCGACCGAAAGTTTGAAATGGTTGTCCAAGATGACTTGGGTGTCGTATATTTACTTGATATTACGCGCTATGCCAATATTGAGGAGAAATATAAGCAGGAGAGATTAGCAATTGGCTTAATATTTATTGATAATTATGACGAATTAAGCCAATCTATGAGTGATCAGAACCTAACAAATATGAGCTCATATGTCCAAAATGCTCTTAGCAATTACGCGGTACAATTTAACTCATATCTTAAACGCATTGATGAAGATCACTTTATTTTGTTGACGCATATGCATGATTTAGCCAAGATGGAAGAAGATAAGTTCTCTATTTTGGATAAAGTTAGAACTGAATCAAGTCGAAAGAATATGCCATTGACCTTGTCCATTGGGATTGCGTTTGGCTCAGAAAGCCTAAATGAAATTGCTGACCAAGCCCAATCTAACTTAGATTTAGCTTTAGGACGTGGTGGAGACCAAGTTGTTGTAAAGCAATCGGGTCACGAAGCACATTTTTATGGTGGAAAATCTAATCCAATGGAGAAACGAACTAGGGTAAGAGCTCGAATGGTTTCTCAGGCTTTGGTAGAATTATTTAAAGGCGTTGACCATGTTTTTGTTCAAGGACATCGAAATCCTGACCTAGATGCAATTGGATCCGCAATTGGAATTGTAAAGATTGCTCGAATTCATGGTGTAAAAGCTAGTGTTGTTTTAGATGTTGATCATGTTAATTATGACGTAGGACGTTTAATTGCGAAAATGCAAGCTGCAGGTATTGATAAAGATGTATTTATTTCGCCTAAAGATGCTTTAGAAGAAGCAACCGATGAGTCCTTACTAGTTTTAACAGATCATTCTAAGTATAGTATTACTTATGATCCGGAACTTTACGACCGGTTGAAGAATCGATTAATTATTATTGATCACCACCGCCGTGGAGAAGAATTCCCTGAAAATCCAATGCTGGTATACATTGAGCCGTATGCATCTTCGACTTGTGAGCTTGTAACTGAAATGATTGAATACCAACCTCAAGGCGGAGAAGGTGTCTTGACTGATTTAGAAGCATCAGCTATGCTAGCTGGTATTACAGTCGACTCAAAGGAATTCTCCTTGAGAACTGGAACTAGAACTTTTGATGCAGCAAGTTATTTACGGTCAATTGGAGCAGATACGCAAGTTGTATCTGAACTTTTGAAAGAAAATATCGATAATTACTTGCAAAGAAGTCACCTCGTTTCTACGATTGACATGATTGAACCAGATATGGCTCTCTTAGTAGGTGAAGAAAATAAGATCTATGATCCCATTATTACTGCTCAAGCAGCCGATACAGCTTTATCTCTTGAACACGTGGATGCTAGTTTTGCATTGACTAGACGAAGTAAAGACGCAGTTGGAATCTCAGCTCGTTCAATGGGTAATGTCAACGTTCAAGTAATTATGGAAAAACTGGGCGGAGGTGGTCACTTATCTAATGCCGCCACTCAGCTTAAGGGAATAACAATCGAAGAAGCTAAAGTTAAGCTCTTAGGAGCAATTAATGACTATCTCAAAGAAAATGAATAGGAGTGAAACTTATGAAAGTTATTTTTATTAAAGACATGAAGGGTAAAGGTAAACGTGGAGAAGTTAAGAACGTACCTGATGGCTATGCTCAAAATTTCTTGATTAAAAATGGATACGCTAAAGAAGCTACTAGCTCTAACTTAAATACCTTAAAACGTGTTCAAAAAGCAGAAAAAGACGCTTATGAAGCAGAAAAGGCTGCTGCTGAAGATATTAAGAAAAAACTTGAAGATGACAAAACTATTGTTAACTTTAAGTCTAAGGCTGGTACTGATTCTCGCTTGTTTGGTTCTATTTCAAGTAAGAAGATTGTTGAAGGACTTGAAAAGCAATACGGAATCAAGGTTGATAAGCGTAAATTAGAGCTTCCAGAACCAATTAAATCATTAGGGTATACCAATGTACCTGTTAAATTATTTAAAGGCGTAGAAGCAGTAATTCGCGTTCACATTACGGAGCAAGACTAATAATGGATAATGTTGTTTCTCAACAAATTCCCCATGATAGTGAAGCAGAAAAGGCGGTCCTAGGGGCCGTCTTTTTAGATCCCGAAGCAATTATTGATGCTTCAGATGTATTACAGCCTGATGATTTTTATGAACATGCAAATAGAATTGTTTTTCAGGCGATGCTTAATATCTCAGATCGTGAGGAAGTAATTGACCCAGTTACTTTACAAGATGAGTTAAAGAAAAATAATCAAGTGGATGATATTGGGGGGATTGCCTACGTTACAGAACTATCAATGGCAACCCCAACAGCCGCCCATGTTACTTACTACGCAAAAATTGTAAAGCGAAAAGCTATTCTTAGAAATCTAATTTCTACTAGTCAAAGGATTATTCAAAATGCAATTGAAGGCTCTGATGATGTAACTGATATCTTAGATGATGCAGAAAGCCAAATAATGGGTGTCTCCCAGGATAATGCAAGTGGTGGGTTCAAATCTATTCATGATGTGTTAAACACGGCTATGGAAGAAATTAACTCGATTCCTGATGATGGAAATATGGTCACCGGTTTACCATCTGGATTTTCTGAATTAGATAAGATGACAACTGGTTTTCACGATGATGAATTAATTATCTTGGCCGCTCGTCCTGGTGTTGGTAAAACTGCCTTTGCTCTTAATGTGGCACAATTTGTTGGACTAAAAACTGACAAAACTGTTGCTATGTTCTCTCTTGAAATGGGAGCTGAGCAATTAGTTCAAAGAATGCTAGCTTCTGAGGGACTAATTGATTCACAGCATCTTAGAACCGGTCAGCTGACTGATGAAGAGTGGCGGAAGCTGGTTGTAGCGGCAGGTTCGCTAGATAATACTAGTATCTACATTGATGATACGCCGGGAATTAAAATGAGTGAGATTCGAGCTAAAGCCCGTCGATTAGCTAAGGAAAAAGGAAACTTAGGCTTAATTGTAATTGACTACTTGCAGCTAATTGAAGGACCGCGAAGTGAATCTCGTCAACAGGAAGTTTCTGCAATTTCACGTCAATTAAAGAAATTAGCTAAAGAATTACATATTCCCGTTATTGCCCTCTCACAACTTTCTCGTTCAGTTGAACAACGTCAAGATAAGCGTCCAGTTTTATCTGATATTCGTGAATCTGGGTCTATTGAACAGGACGCCGATATTGTTGCCTTCCTTTATCGTGATGATTACTATCGGGATGAGCGCGACGAAGATGATGAGGGTGAAGTAGAAGCAGAAGAAGATAACGGCGAAGTAGAAGTAATTATCGAGAAAAACCGTTCTGGTACACGTGGAACTGTTAAATTAATGTTTTCTAAGCCATATAACCGTTTTTCAAATCTTGACTATACTCATAGTGAGGCTTAAAAAAAGATTTGTAAGCGTTTCATTAATTAGCTATACTATAATAGTTAAAAGTCTATCTTTTTAGTAAAGTTAAGTGAATGAGAAGGTGTAAGTTAAATGGTAGAAAATAAATATGTTGGTAGTATTGAAGCCGGTGGAACTAAGTTTATTTTGGCAGTTCAAGATACTGAAAGTGGCAAAATTGTAGCTAAGAGGAGAATTCCAACAACAGATGCAAAAGAAACTTTAGCAAAAAGTATTGAATTCTTTAAAGAACATCCAGTAGCTGCTTTGGGAATTGGTACTTTTGGTCCAATTGATATCAATTCCAATTCTAAAACCTTTGGTTATATCTTAGATACACCTAAACGTGGTTGGTCAGGAACTAATGTTAAAGGAATTTTTGAAAAAGAACTAGGTATTCCAGTGGTAATGACTACTGACGTGAATGCTTCTTGCTACGGAGAATATATTGCACGTGGAAAGGACGATTCTAAGACCTATTTCTATGTAACAATTGGAACAGGGGTTGGTGCCGGTGCGGTACAAGCAGGTAAATTTATTGGTTTAAATAATCACCCAGAAATGGGCCATATGCTAGTTACTCCTTATCCTGGTGACAACTATACTGGAAAATGTCCATTTCACGGTAATAAATGTGTTGAAGGAATGGCAGCTGGACCTTCTCTAGAAGGAAGAACTGGTATTCCAGGTGAAAAATTACCTAGAGACCATAAGGTATTTACCTATGTTTCATACTATGTAGCTCAATTATTATTCAATGCTTACATGACTATGCGCCCAGATGTAATGGTTGTTGGTGGATCAGTACTCAATGATCAAGATTTAGTCCAAGTTCGTGGATTCTTTAGAGAATTTAATAATAACTATGTTGCAACTCCAGATGTTGACGAATTAATTGTACGTCCAGCAGTTGAAGACAATGGTTCTGCAACCTTAGGTGACTTTGAACTAGCTAAGGAAGCTTTGAAAAATCAATAAAAATATATAGTAAAAAGGCAACTTCATTTGAAGTTGCCTTTTTTGTGTTTCATGTGAAACAAATTTAACTTCCATCATATGAATCATCAACAATTGGCCCTTTACTTGAGTCGTTGCCAAGGGGTTCTAGATGTTCAGTACGGTTAAGAAATGGAAGATTAATGTATTGACGAGCTGTAGATGTGATATCAGATATTATTTCGTTAGCTATTAAACGAGTTTTCGGATCTAATGAAAGATAGGCATGACTAAATTGAATTGCGCCGCGAATTTTATTAGTTGTTAATTGACTGGCATCAGTAATTTTTTGAGATTCTAAGGCAGTGAAGAAGGCAAGCCAAAGCTCTTCACGCTTTTCACGTGGAATCTTTGTATTCCAAGAAATAAAGGTGCTTCTGATAATTCTGCTGGCATTGCTTAAACAAGGAGCCATAACAAAACTATTTCGAGCAACTTCCCAATGAAGAGGATTATGTTGCTCCATTAAATGTTTCATTTTGCTTTTCACTACTATTACACGTTCAGGATGATCAAGCATCATTCCAAAAATTGATCCTTCTGGAACATAAGTGATCATCTTAGGAATAGCTCGTTGAAATTCTAGTTGATCATAGGTTTCTTTCATAAAACCAGGGCCGTCAAAACTATATGCTTTTATTATTCGGTCTTGAATATTAGGTGAAATAGCAGACACAGCATAAGCTGCAAAATTTCCACCTTTTGAGTGGCCGGTAGTATAGATTTTCTTAGTAGGATAAGTCTGTGCAATTTTGTCCAAATATTCTGCTGCTACATTTTGTCCAAATATTTCTGGTTGATAGCTCATATCTACATCTTCATTAAGTCCTACCATTGAGCCATCAGTTCCCCGATAAGCTACCAGAATAGTTTGTGGATCTAATTCAATTGTTGTGGCTGTGAACTGTACTGGTGGCTTTTTTTGAGAAAGATGTGACCAGTCTAAAAAGCGCATATTTTTATATCGATCACTAAGGTTGATTAATTGAGCTTCTACTTTATCTGAATGAATTAATGTCTTTTTTTGTATTAAACGTTTTGTAGCCGCTTCGAGCGTATGACCTTTAACACTAGAATCGAAAGGAAGATAAGCAAATGCGGCAAAAAGTCCAGCATCTAAACTATTGAATGGTTCTCGATCCAGTGTTAGGTCCCCTCGCCAGCGAACATAGTCAAGTATTTTACCCAAGATAAAAGTCCTCTCATTAAGGGTTATATTATTTTTATTTTAATTCTTTTTAGCTTAAAGATAAAAGCAGAAGACATTTATCTATAAAAAAGAAGAGCGTTAGCTCTTCTGTATTACTAAAATATCAGTTGAATAGTTTCAAGAGGCGAAAGAGGAGCCTTAATTGTAGCAAGATTATTTCTTACATCAATTTTAACTTCTTCCTTTTCAATGCTACTACCATGCTTTCTAAGTAAGGTGGCCGTAGTAGATGGTAAAGGCTCACTGATGTGCCATTTAATCTCTGTATAACTATCTAAGTTGAAATTAGCTAGCCAGACTACTTTGCCATTTTCTTGAATATTTAATTTAACGTGAGGCATATTGATTAAGTAGTCAGTAGGTTCAATACTAGCCATAATTTGTTGCATCAACCCTTGTTTATATGAAGAAAATTGTGATTCCCAACCGTGTTTTGGATCTTGATCCATGGGAAGGACAATTATATGGTCATCAATAACTGCCATAAAATTTCCAAGTTTTTGATCGATAGAATTATAAGCCGAACTCCAAATTTTGACATTGCTATTTGGCTGATAATCAAGCTGTAAATAATTACCAGTGTGTTGAAGCATGGTAATACGTGGATTTTTAACGCCTTGAACAGTAACACCATCTGCTTGTTCAAATGATTGATATCCACTTTTAGCTGGATACCATTTAGCAGATTGAATATGGAGCAAGTTACCTAAATCTCGATCAAGTAACACTTGAATACTTTCACCATCAAGTAGAACTGTATTTTGTGTGATTAGTTTAGTGATTTGACTGTCTGTAAGATTGCGCAGCAGTTGACCAGCGATTGCAATTGTTTGATTTTCGATTTCGAAATTATCTTGAATAGGCAAAATAGTTGTTGCAAAGCTAAAACTGGCTAAAAGACTAGCCCAGTTTTTTTCATGGGGAAGCAGTTCTTCTGGTTCTTTACCCGAAGTAGTATGAGCAGTATAAGCAGAATCCTGATCTACTAGAACTTTAATACCTCTTAATTCTTTCATATTGAGACGGTGGTTAGATAAGGCAGAAGCAAATGGTTTAATATCTGCAAGCATCTTGCCATAGCCCCAATCTTCATTAATTCCGTTGCCCATCATATCAAAGATATTAAGCATAATGCCCTTTGCACCAAGAAGGGCGGTCGTAATAATTTGAAAAGCAATAAAGGTATTAGATTTTACTTGTGGAGTCCACATTGAATTTTCTAATTCTGGATATAATTCAGCATGTGGTCCTAAAAAAGCAGCAGTAGTACGGCTATATTCTTCGAATTTGCGCCCATAAATCAAAGGAGCTACTTCGTTATAAGCTGGTAGGTGAGGCCGGGCTACACGTGGGTGTCCAGGCCCAGCTTGAGCATCAAATAGTTTAGCCCAGTCTCTGCCTTCAATAGCGTGCCAGTCTGGAAATGAAGTCATTTGTCCCATATCAGTATCTGGACTTACCTTATGAACTGCTTGTTCAATCAGATGCTCGTTTTCAATCATTTCCTTGCGAGCTTGATCAAGATAAATTTTTCGTTCAATAGTAGGTTCTTCAGGCTTTAACATATTTTTGACAAATTCTTCTCGACTTTCATCCTTACCTAGTTTTTCTTGGTATAGTTTCATATGATAGTCGCAGAAGCACATCAATTTTAGAGGAGTATGGTTATAGTGTCTAAAGTCATCCTCCATCCATAAACGACGAGGATGAATTGAGGCATATTGTGCATATCTCTGAGCTAAATATTTACGCCAAGTTGGATCTGCAGGACATGCCATGTCTTTAGCCTTATTACCATTGATATCTACAAAAGTATTAAAGCCAATCTTAGGATTAACACTAAATCCACGATCAGAGTGCATAATGGTTGTCCATGGATTTAAACTAGTCGTAACACCAAGTTTAGCTAGTTGCTTTTGTAGGGGGATAATGGCATCCAACCAAACTTGAGTCTCTTCTTTTGTTAAGTGGCTATGGTTTAATTCTTCACCGTTAATAATGAAAGCTACGTCATCAATTTTTGCTTTTTGTACAAAATTTAAAAGTTTTTCATCTTTTTCAGGTGTGTTGGTACGTGGATCAAAAACGTAACGTAATGTATAAGTGTAGCTCATGTTATATCCTCAATATTCATACTCAATTAATATTAGTAATGTTTTTCAGTGTAACTTAATATAATAAGTTACACTGATATAGTAGCATTATTTGAAAGCGTTTTCCAGAATAACAAAATAAAATATTACTAACCTCACTAAAAAATCAAAAAAACTCTTGTGTATTAATAAAATATATGATTAAATACATAATTATCATATAAATAGGCTGACTTAGCTCAGTTGGCAGAGCACGTCACTAGTAATGATGAGGTCGAAGGTTCGAATCCTTTAGTCAGCATTATAAAGATTCATTTAGATTGATTAACCTTGATTTATCAACGTTTTACGAAGGTAAGTTGAGGTTAATTTTTTTGCGTAAAGAAAAATGATGCACACTAAGTGCACGCAGTTAAATTTTTAAAGTGCAATTTTTGCACACGGTGTTAAGAGCGGAATAATGTAATGATAAAGATCATGGTCATGTAGACCATGATCTTTTTACTTTTTAAAGAAAAAAATAAAGATGTCTTGACATTTAGATTCAAATATTCCAAAATAACATTCAAATGTAGATTTGAATGTTATTTGGAGGAAATCGAAATAAAATGTTAAAAACTATTATTACCAGTGCAATCACATATAGTAGTACCGCTATAGATTTATTAATAATTTTGATGCTCTTCTTTGCCAAAATTAAAGACAAAAAAGGTATTAGAGACATTTATATAGGACAATTCCTTGGATCTGATGTTCTAATACTAGTTAGTTTATTCTTTGCTTTTATATTGCATTATGTTCCTGATAAGCGGTTATTAGGACTACTTGGAATAATCCCTATATTTTTAGGATTAAAGGCTTTAATTTTTGGTGACTCCGATGGTGAAAAGATGGCCAATAAGGAACTGAATAGTAATAATAAAATGAATTTAATAAGAACTCTTATGTTCATTACTATCATAAGTTGTGGAGCTGATAATATTGGACTATTTGTACCTTACTTCATTAGTTTGACACCATTGAATTTAGTGATAACCTTGATTGTATTTTTGATAATGATTTTCTTGTTAGTTTTTGTTGCTCAAAAGATGGCTAATGTTCCTACTATAGGTGCGGTTCTTGAAAAATATAGTCGTTGGTTCATAGGATTCGTCTATATTTTTATTGGCGGTTCTGTTTTAATTGAAAATGGATCAATTCAATTTATAATTAATTTATTCAAATAATGAGTGAGGTAAACTTATGGACGTTTTAGATAAAGCTGATATCACTTGTGACCAAACATTAGTAGAAACAGATAAAGTGATAAAAGTTTCAGACTTTCTTGGCAAACCAAATATAAAGAAATACTTTTATGCATTATCTAAGATTTCTGATGAAAAGAAATTAAAAATCGTTTTTTCATTGATTGCACAAGAATCACTCTGTGTTTGTGATATTGCATATATTTTGGATTGTAGTATTGCTACTGCTTCACACCATTTAAGAAAGCTTTACGACGAGAATATTTTAGGTCGTGAAAAAGGAGGGAAAATGGCGTACTACTTTATTAAGGATGATGATTTGAAAGAATTATTTGCTCAACTTAATAAATAAGATTGCGATTAATATTTTTACAAAATGGGTTGTTTTGTTCGAAAAATCGAGATAGAACGTATTTTATATTAATAAACTTTACTAAAGAGGTTAGTAATAGAACTACATTGTATGTAGCATTTACCAGTATGCTGGTAAATTTAGCTATTAATTCATAAGTAGCTCTAGAAAATCTTAATAATTAAGCCAAAAAACCAAGTTGATTTTCAACTTGGTTTTATTTTATTTAAAAAATAAATAATTTCCGTCTACTGACATTAGTAATATTTTAACGGTCACTAATTGAATACTTTGATCATAAATTCATATGATCAGGGTGATAATGAGCAAATAATCAATATCTTGTATTTTTAAATTTTTTATTTACCTAATGCTTAAAAAAATAGGTAATGTACCTGCCCAATCGGTGTCAATAAAAATATTATTTTTAATACTCTGAATTAAATAGTCTTTTGTATTTTCATATTTAAGATTATTAATTATTTTCTTTTACCGAATAAATCATTATTCTCAAGCATAGTTTCAGCTGATCTTTTGTAAAAAGTATTATCTTCATCTATTCCCATTTTAGCTAACTCATTTAAATAAAATTTATCCAGTTTTTCTATCCACTCAATTAGCAAATTGACTGCTGTATTAAAACATAATATATTTTCATCTGACGTATCATTAAAAAGACACATTCTAAAGTAATTATAATTATAGTTATCTGTGTTCCAATCATCATCGCTAAGCATAAATTCTAAATCTGGCTGTAAATTATTAAAGCTTTCACTCAGTTTAGAAAACATACAACTTGGTGGATATAAATACGAGTTATTTTTTTCGTTTATCATATGAAGATTAGAATCAGAGAACTCAAAAAAAGTAAATGGTGGTTGCGGTTCAAACAATATACTATAGTCATTTTCACTAAATCCATTATCACAGAACTTTTTTAAGGCAACATTATTAAAGATTTCTTTTCTATCCTCTTCGGCACGAATTATTAAATTTATTAAATAATTCAAATTCAAATATTTTTTTGCACGAGTATTACTAGATATTATAAAACCTATATTGTACATATTTAACGAAATTTCCGTTTCACCAATATCAAAGTCTTCAATGAAAGTCTTTATATAGTTATAAACTTTCATTAAATATTCAGTAGCATTAGCTGGAATAAGAAAAAGAGTTTCAATATAATCAATTGTACAAATCTTACATAAAGCCTCTCTAATAACGGGTTCTTTGGGTCTGTTTCCTTTTTTCCAACTAAAAATATTGGAATTTCCGCTTTTCATTTCAGACTTATCTATTGGTATAGCTAGTTTCTTTGGAACTAGCTTATTTATTTTGCGCGCAAAGTCATTTTGTGAGTCTGAATGACCACTTAAATATTCATTAATAAATCTAGGAAAATTGTTATTAGGAATAGGATATTTAGGTTTGGGCATAATAATATCTTCTTTCACCGTCAAAAGTTATGAACATAAAGCTGTACGTGTATTTTATCATCATACACTTTATAGTAAACAGTGAAGATTAAAGAAATCTTCAAAATAAATTTTAATTAAGGAGGATTTTCAAAAAATGAAAATCAAACGAACAAGTGGCTACTCAGAAGCACTAGCCAAAATGTACATTCCAAGTGACGTCTCAACTTACTCATTATCTATTAATTTAGATACTCAAGTTAAATGGGTCAATGGAAAACCTACAGATGAAGTAATGAGTTATCAATGCTGGTTTATTGCTGAAGGAACAGAACCATTTAAGGTTAAATTTCCTAATAAGGTTAGCCTACCATCTATGTTTACCAAAATTAAATTTCAAAATCTCGAAGCTTGTGAAGTTGGGAATAACGTATACTTCAAAGCTAACGGGCTTGAGGTGATGAAATAATGTCAAGTAGTGAAACTGCTCGTTATATTACCCAATGTCTCAATATGTCACTTGATCTTTCAGGTGAAACAAGTTATACGAACAGCTTTAAAGTCAAGGTGTTGAATGATGGCTTTCTTTTCATTCCTCATTTACCTGCAAGTTACATCATTGATAATGACCTTTATCAGCGGATTTATAAGATTGCCAATTCTGCATTGTATCCGCTTAAATCTTTGCTAAAGCAGTCAACTATGTATCTTGTTGCAACAAATGAAGAAGACTTTGGAAATAAAAGAGCCTTCTACTATCCGTGGACTGGCATTAGTAGAAGACTCACAATTACAGATATGAATGCATACCTTGCTTCCAATCCTAATAAAGACATTGAAATAATGCAAGATGTATCTATCGACTATGACAAAGTAACTTCAATTTTGATTGCTGGAAATTCTGGTTCAGGTAAGTCCTACACGCTGACATATTTACTTACAGTTCTTTATTTAAAAGATATTTCTGACCTGTATATAATCGATCCAAAATGTGATGTGCCAGCGCGTTGGGCGCATGTCTATGGTTTAGAAGATAGAACAATCTTTCCAACCGAAGAAATGTCAAATAGCGATTTTGTTAACCAATGTAATGAACTATTGGCTAATGTCGTTAAAGAGATATATGTGCGTCAAAGAATCCTTTACATCGATCCACATCATCACTTCAAGCATTTAACAGTTTGTATTGATGAAGTGCTGGCTTTAACTGATGGATTGCCAAAAAAATAAAAGATACTTTTTTCTCATTACTCTCACAGATATCTCTTCTTGGTAGAGCAACGAAAGTGCACCTGCTTTTGATTAGCCAGCGTTTTAGCAATGA
This sequence comes from uncultured Lactobacillus sp., assembly GCF_910589175.1. Taxonomy (GTDB): domain Bacteria; phylum Bacillota; class Bacilli; order Lactobacillales; family Lactobacillaceae; genus Lactobacillus. The sequence goes on along the minus strand of NZ_CAJURR010000006.1, from coordinate 3,736 downwards.
TGCTATTCCCATCGCCGTTCGTGAGCAGGCAAATGTATGCTTGCAGTTGGGCAATATCAATAAGAAAACAACACAATTTCTTTTTGATATTGATCCTGATGGGATATTAATACCAACGGGAAAAGGTACAGGTCTTTTTCAAATAACCGACAATACTCATCCATTTCAGGTGTTACCTCTATTAACACCTACGTACAATATCAAAGGAGGAATTTTATGATTGAAAATCATAAATATCAACCCAGTCCCATTAAGTTATATTTACCTTTTATGATGTTTTTGGGCACATTAATTTTGACTTCCATTAATTGGGCACTATTTTACTTTTGGAAAGTAAAAATTGCTCAATCATTAATCGTAAATACTATTATTGCTGGAATCTGTTTACTCATTTTAGCAATTCAAATTGTTCACAAAAGTTTAATTAACTATATTAAATCACTTTTGCTGACATTTGATATTCAGCATATGTTGGTAATTCCAGCAGAAATTAATGAATTTACAGGCAAAAGAAAAATTAATGCGATCACACAAACATATAATTCTTATCTTTACCAAAGCTATGGCGAATATAGAGATAATAAATTATACATTTGTATTAGATTACCAATCAACATTGCTGCAGCTAAATTGTTGGATGACAACCTAAACAAACTACGTGAATCAATTGTTAGTCAGAATCCTGACTATTCTTTCACAGGTTTTGAACGACAAGGGTATTATCTAATCAGCGAAGGAACCAAATAAAAGGAACGCGAGTGCCGTAGCACGCGTGCCCTGACAAGGGATAATGCGTAAGCGAAGGCACTCGCACTTTTATGTAAAATGTGTTGTGTAAAGTATCCATAATCACTATTGCTCTGGGCTGAGAGCTTGTTATTCAGCCCTACACAAGATTGTGTAAATTGTGCAAAAAAGGAGAGTGGTAAAGATGAAAAAGGCTGTAAGAGCCAGACAATTCATGTATACCCAAGACATTGAACACCTTCCATTCAAACAGGAAGACTTAAAAGAGCTACTTGAAAAGTCGAATGCCGAACAATGGGCGTATATTCTTCATGACAAAGATGTTAACGAAAAAGGCGAACCAATTAGACCACATTTTCATGTGATTTTAAAATTTAAAGATGCAAAAACAATTTCCCGTATTGCTAAATTATTTAATGATCAACAATATGTCGAAGTTTGGCACAATACCATTAATAATGGATATAGTTACTTAATTCATAAGACAACTAATGCCAAAAATAAACATCATTATGATCCTAGTGAAGTAGTTGCATCTTTTGACTTTGTAACAAGGATTAAACAAATTAGGGAAAAAGTTAATAAACCGTCAAGACATGACATAGAGAATTTTATTGATGATTATTCAAATGAACAATTAACAAAGAAGAACTTCAAGAAAAAATTGGTGTCCTTGAGATGGCAAAACATAAAACGTTGTTGGATCATATTGAAGACATTTTAGCTTATAAAAAACATCAACGATTTTTAAAAGACTTTAAAGGACAAAAGTGTACCACTTATTGGATTTGGGGATCTTCTGGAATTGGAAAAACAAAACTTGTTCGTGAAGTTTTAGAAGAATTACATCCCAACAATTTTATTATTCTTGGGTCTCAACGTGATCACTTTCAAGAGTACAAAGGTCAGGAATTCATAGTAATTAATGACCTTAGACCCAACGATTACGACTATGGTCAATTGCTTACTCTTTTAGATCCTTGGGAAATTGATAAAATGGCGCCTGCACGATACCATGATCGTTATCTCAATGCTCGTTCAATTTATATCACTACACCATATGATCCACTTAGTTTTTATTTTGAATGTAACATTTCAAATCAAGTAGTAGATTCGTTTGAGCAATTGAAAAGAAGAATTGTTTCTTTAAAGTTAACCGAGGATACGTATAGTGATCTAAAAAATGAACTAATTAAAGATGAAGAAATAGCAGAAGCAATTTGGAAGATAAAATCACAAAAAAAATACTAGTCATGCTGATAGCGACAAAAGCAATGACTAGAATCTCGACTAATTTGATTCTATCCCAAAATTGCTTATAAAACAATTTAAGGAGAATAATGATGATCAAATATCTAACTGGTAAAGAATTATGTGAGGCTTTAGGAATTAGTACAACGCTATTGTATAAATTTCGGAAAGCGGGTATGCCCTACCATCAACTACCAGGCGGTAGACCTTTTTACTTGATTGATCAAGTCGTTGATTGGTTAAAAGATGCAGGTTATCACCAAGAAAAAGTTTGGACAAAATAATTAAGAGGGCGGATAATGTAAGAGATCATTATTCCGCTCTCTTTTTATAAAAGAGGTTTAATATGATCAAAAAAATTCTAAAGGGCAAATATAAAGGCCTTTGGCTAGTGCGAATTCAACCAATGGTCAATGGCAAGCGTAAAAGTGTAACAAGAAGAGCTGATAGTAAGCTTGAAGCACAGAAGCTTGAAATTGATTTGAAAGTGAAATATGCGAGCTATAAGAATGGCTTACCAAGTATTACTGATGAATCCCAACTTCTAATTGAGTACACCAAATTTGTTGAGAAAAAGGCTCAGTCTATTACTGCGACAACTAATCGAAGCTGGAGATATTCTTTAACTTTATTGGGTAAATACCTTAAGTATGAAAATAAAGTAGGTATTCAGTTGCGAGATGTTGACCAGCATTTCTTTAACGATTTTGGGCATTGGTATCTTAATAATCATCCTAAAGCAAGTGTTAAAAAGAGCACTGTGATAGATGTAACTTTGGCACATTTTCGAACTTTCTTTACTTTTCTTATAGATAAGGCTGTTCTTGCTGTAAATCCAATTCCTAAAGGCTATCTAAAATTATTCTTTAAGCAGTCTGATTTCAGCACAGGTAGAAAATGGCATCTTTTTTCTAAAGATGAAATTAGTGTTTTAAGGGAAGAATTACTTAAAGAATATAAAGGAGCCACGATTGCTAATTCTGTATCTAGGTTAGCTTTAATTGTAGATACTTATCTGGGATTACGACCAGAAGAATTACAAGTATTAAAGTTTGACCAATTAGTAGAGTATGAGGGTTCTTATACTTTTAAAATCGACGATAGCTGGTCTGAAAAAAAGCCTAATGGTTCTTTGAAAGACAGACCCAAAGGCGCTTATAGATATTGTTTGCCAATTAAGAATACTGAGGTAATTGATTTGATTAAAGATTTTCAGATTAAACAAAAAAAGTACCTCGATGAATATGGTTTAAAAAATACATCGGGATACATTTTTCTGAACTTACATAATTATAAATCAATTAGTTCAAATAACCAATTACCAGTGACACAAAAAAGCTTAAATGAAAAATTAAAAGCTGTTTGCAAGAATGCAGGGATTGAAAAGCAAAAAGATACAGTTTTAGCTTTGTATTCTTTGAGAGTTTATTTAAGCAGTTTACTTGGTAATGACAATCGCATATCTAATATGTATGCTTGCCAAAGAATGGGAAATACTATTCAAGTTTTTCTTTCAACTTACGTAAAGGAAAATCGAGAATCCTATAAAGAAAATTCACAGCTTTGGAATTGTTAGTTAAAAATGCACTTTATTTGCACTTCGCAAGTATCGTGTCTATTAAAAATATTGATATATCAAGGATGTTGACTAGAACCTCTATGCTTTTAGTCAGCACTATAAGAACAAAAAGTGTCTGGGAAAAAAGTAATTTTCTAGACTAAAAAAGAACGCTGAAGT
>NZ_CAJURR010000005.1:13800-88872 GCF_910589175.1 uncultured Lactobacillus sp. | reverse complement strand
CGTACGTACGGTGCAATGAGAGGGGCAAACTAGAAAAGTTTCCTCTACTCTATTATTAGTATATTTTTTGAACGTGATCTTGAATAGTTGGGTTATCTAAAAATCCATCGTAGCTCGTATCTGCACGACTAACAATTCCTTTAGGACCAACCTCAATAATATGATCTGCGATAGTTTGAATAAATTCATGATCGTGAGATGTAAATAAGATTGAACCTTGGTAGTCCTTCAAAGCATCGTTAAGAGAAGTAATTGATTCTAAATCCAAATGGTTAGTAGGATCATCCATTACCAAAACATTAGCTGGTTCAAGCATCATTCTTGAAAGCTGGCAACGCACTTTTTCTCCACCAGAGAGCACTTTAATCTTCTTATCAATCTCTTCACCAGAAAAGAGCATTCGACCCAAAAAGCCACGTAAAAAAGTATTATCATCTTGTTCCTTAGTAGCATATTGGCGAAGCCAATCTAAAATCGTTAATTCATCATTGTTAAAGTTAGCATTCAAATCACGTGACATATAGTTATAAGCAGTAGTTTGACCCCAAGTCACAGTACCACTTTCTGGCTTAATTTTACCAGCGATAATATCCATCAAAGCAGTGGTTGCTAAAGTATTACGTGATAAAAATGCAACTTTATCTCCAGGACGAACTATAAAGGAAACATGATCTAAAATCTTTTCACCATCAACACTATAGGACACATCTTCTACTTTTAGTAAATCATTCCCTAGGTCACGATGCATTTCAAATTTTACATAAGGATATTTACGAGAAGATGGTCTAATATCATCAAGGGTAATTTTTTCTAATTGTTTCTTTCTTGAGGTGGCTTGTTTTGACTTGGAAGCATTAGCTGAAAAACGAGCAATAAATTCTTGTAGTTCTTTTATTTTTTCTTCTTTTTTAGCATTTTGATTAGCTGCTAATTCACTTGCAAGCTTACTTGATTCATACCAGAAATCATAATTCCCCATGTATAATTGAATTTTGCCATAATCAACGTCACACATTTGTGTACATACTTGATTTAGAAAATGACGGTCGTGGGAAACTACAATAACAATATTCGGATAATCAGCTAAAAAGTCTTCAAGCCAGTTTACAGTATGAACATCTAAACCGTTAGTCGGCTCATCAAGCAAAAGAATATCAGGATTACCAAATAAGGCTTGTGCCAATAATACTTTAACTTTTTCAGCTTCTGGCAATTCACTCATCTTGCTTTGATGCAAGTCTTCCGGTATACCTAAAGACTGCAAAAGCTTAGATGCATCTGCTTCAGCATTCCAACCGTCAAGTTCAGCAAATTTAGATTCTAGTTCTGCAGCCTTAACTCCATCTTCATCGCTAAAATCAGCCTTAGAATAAAGCTCATCTTTATCTTTCATCACTTGATAAAGTTCTTTATGCCCCTGAATTACTGTATCTAAAACAGTAAATTCTTCGAAAGCAAAGTGGTCCTGATTCAAGCTAGACATTCTTTCATTAGCATCGATAGAAATATTACCTGTAGTAGGTTCAATCTTACCTTCCAAAAGTTTCAAAAAAGTTGACTTACCGGCACCGTTGGCACCAATTACTCCATAACAATTACCGGGAGTGAATTTTAAGTTAACATCTTCGTATAATGTACGACCAGATAAATTTAAACTCAAATCTGAGACAGTAATCAAATTATTTTCCCCTCTTACATCTAATTTTTAGTTATAACACATTATAGAAAGTCGCTTTATGAAAAATCTAATGCAAACTGGTAATGAATGTAGCTAATCCAAATAAAATACCTGGAAAGTTAGCTACAAACAATGGCCAATCCTTTTTCTCTCTTAAGAGAGCGTATAGAACCCATATAAAGCAGTTAATTGCTGCAACGAGAGGCTGAATAGGATTGCCGTAATTTCCTTGCAAATTATTCATAATCTGTGGAATATAAGAAACATACATTAGAACAGATAAAACTGAGCCAATTCGTCCAATCATTAATACAGTTTTATTATCAAAAGATCTAATTTTCTTTTTCAACTAATCTTCCTTTCTATACTATGTTATCTAGTTTACTTACTTTTTATAGTTATCTCAAGCACAAAAAAAGAGATTGATCAAAAATCAATCTCTCTTTTAATATTAACTTATATTAATCTAAGTCAACGTTGTCTGGGAAGAATGCTAAACGTTCACCCTTACCAAGTTCTTCTTCGATTTCAAGTAAACGGTTGTACTTTTCAACACGTTCTGAACGAGCTGGAGCACCAGTCTTCAATTGACCACCGTTAACAGCAACTGCGAAGTCAGCGATGAAAGTATCACCAGTTTCACCTGAACGGTGAGAAATCATAGTGTTGTAACCATTCTTACGTGAAAGACGAATAGTTTCAAGAGTTTCAGTAACAGTACCGATTTGGTTCAACTTGATTAATGAAGCGTTACCAGCACCTTCGTGAATAGCCTTGTTCAAAAGCTTAGGGTTAGTACAAATGAAGTCGTCAAGAACGATTTGGATACGGTCCTTGTGACTTTGAGTAAACTTAACCATACCTTCAACATCGTTTTCATCGTATGGGTCTTCCATAGAAATTAATTCTGGGAATTCGTCAAGTAACTTGTCGTAGTAGTCTGCCAATTCTTCGTCAGTAAGAACTTTACCTTCAAGGTGGTACTTGCCGTCTTCTTTGTTGTAGAAGTATGAAGCAGCACAGTCACATGCAATAGCAATATCTTCACCTGGCTTGTAACCAGCCTTGATGATTGATTCATGTAATGCCTTCAAAGCTTCTTCTGAGTTCTTCATGTTAGGAGCGAAACCACCTTCGTCACCTAAGCCAGTTTCGTAACCCATATCTTCAAGAACTTTCTTTAAAGTGTGGTATACGTTAACGATCTTTTCAAAACCATCACGGAATGAAGTCTTAGCAACTGGGGTAATCATGAATTCTTGAATATCGATACCGTTGTCTGCGTGTTCACCACCGTTAATAACGTTGTGGAAAGTTTGAGGCATTTCAAGGTCAGTACCACCAAGGTAACGGTATAATGGTTGGTGGTTATCCTTAGCAGCTGCAGCAGCAGTAGCCATAGATACACCTAAGATAGCGTTAGCACCAAGACGACCCTTGTTTGGAGTACCATCTAAAGCAATCATAGTTGCGTCGATGTTTGGTTGATCGTGTGGATCTAATCCCTTCAAAGCATCGTTGATTTCAGTGTTAACGTTGTTAACAGCGTTCATAACACCTTTACCACCAAGACGTGAACCACCATCACGTAATTCAACAGCTTCGTTTTCACCAGTTGAAGCACCAGATGGAACTTCAGCCTTACCTACAACACCGTTTGAAAGAGTAACGAAAACTTCAACAGTTGGGTTACCACGTGAATCAAAGATTTCAAGTGCATGTACATTCTCAATAACTGATTTGAGCATTAAAAAAATCCTCCTTAAATTTGTGGCGAAAAATACAAACTAACCGAATTGGCATCTAGTCAGTGTCTTTCGTCGCTTTTAGGCATAGCCCTTTTGACTACAGATTTATTTTAAAGCAACTTTGTGAGTATGTAAACTAAAGAAAGCAATTATTTTTTTATAAAAAAAGATCGACCGTTAAAAGGCCAATCCTAAAAGTTGCTGTGCAATTGTAAAGCAAAATAGCGCTAAAGTTGTTGCTCCTAAAACATCGGATGGATAGTGTGCACGCATATTTAAACGTGAAACTACTACCAGTCCCCATGCGATTATTAAAGTAATTAAGAGCCAGATTCCCATAATATGACCAAAGATTTGCCATAACATTAATGACATAATGGTTGCACTTAAGACATGCCCACTAGGAAAACTATAGCCGTCTCGATACGTTCTCATAGATAAAGGTCTTTTTCTTTTAACTGAATGCTTCAAAAAGATTCCAACTGCATCAGTTACTGCCAAAGTACCTAAAGACCAAATAGCAAGCCAGGGATGGTGAAACAAAAATAAAAGTCCTGCTAACAAAAAGTCCCAAACAACAATTACCTTAGGCTCATTTAAGACTGTAATAATTTTCCAAATTTTACCGTCTCTATTTTTGACAAGTTTATGGTGCAATAAATGATCATAAAAATTAAATAGACGAGAATTTCTAATGTTAAATATTAATCCTAAAAGAATCAATGCCGAAATCAGCAATTGAATTAAACAATGCAATTTCACTTTTACTTAACCTCAATTAATTGTGCTAATAAATATTGTAACAGCAAAAAAATAAAGCACATACGTTTTTAAATTTTATTTAACTATTTCAATAAAAAATAAGAATAAGATTTCATCCTGAGCAAATATTTAGCGATCAAAGTGTATAAAAAAGCCCGTAAGATTACTACTTACGGACCAAATTTAAAGGAGAGTACAGGTTTCAGTGCTTGATTATTTATGTTTACATTAGCCACTTGAATTATTGATGCACCAGCATTCATTGTTTTATAGCTTTATAATTCAGCAATTCTTTTTAGCCATTTTTAGCCAAAAAAATAAGCCGTTCTCCTGTAGTCCACCCTCAACGCTTAGAAGGTTGCACTAAGCGATTAAAAAAGCATTACCTTTTTGACGATCAGGTAATGCTTTTTGAGTATTTTGAAATATAACTTCTTAACTTCGGTTGTAAGTTAAGTATAACACAAAAAAGCTGTCCAGAAGTTCAACTCTTCAAGTAGCTGTAATTTTAAATTTTACAAATACAAAAAAAATTCGTATACTAGCTTAAAGAAAACTAATACACGAATTTTCTAACTATTTATCAAAGTGTTTACTAATCCACTTTGAAATTAGCGTTGCAGTAACAGACGCAAGTACAGCTACTGCAAAATTTATAATTGTAGACACGAAAGTTTACCTTCCTTTCAGAATCGGTATAACTTGAAGTTGGTTAGTCTTCAACCGATTCCAAAATTATTTTATCAAATTCAAAATTAATTACCAAATTTTGATTATTAAAAAATAATTAAATTAATTGATTTGTTTCTTTCTTTTGATATAATTACATTAGACATGAAGGTTTACCGCCTTTAAAAAATCCTAAAGCCGGTTACTTTAGGTTGTTGTCTGCTGTGTGTTGTTTATACAGCCCTGTTTTTGCTCTTGCGGTCCGTATGCAAGGGCTATTTTTATATTACGTACAAAAAAGCCACTCCAGAGGTTTTACCCTCCAGAGTGGCTTTTAAAATACAATCTATTCAAATCTTCCCCACGGATCGTTTCCTTTCCGACAAACTAAATAACCATATTGGCCGTTTGCTCTAGGTTGCCTAATCCAAACATATCCACCGTGGCGACTATATGCGTCATATTTAACGCAATCTCCCTTAGTAACTGTACCGATAATATCGCTGGTAGTACGTGCACCGTAGCGAATATTAATAGTATCATTAGGATAAAATTTGCCTTCTTCCTGATACCATGTATCTCCTAAGTCATCTACAAAAGATTGTGATGCTGGTTGCTTAACAGTAGGCTTTGATACTGGCTTATCGTCAGTCTTAAGATCAATCAAGCTGATGTTACCGTCAACGTTTAAGCTACGCCAGTTATCTGTGAACTGCCAAATTGCCACATTATCCATAGATGGGAACCAGCCAAAGTCTGGGTTATCCAATCGAGTACCGCTCTTGTACTCATAAGATGCAATCCATAAGCATGTACCATATTTACCAGTTACCTTCTTAACGTCTACACGCTTGGTTAGGATTTCCTTGCCAGAATACAATAGTGGCTTATATCCTGCACTTGCTACTGTATCTATGAAAGCAAGGATAGCGTCAGCACTAGCAGAATACCCTTGAAAAGTACTATTACCGCTGCCTTCCTCATAGTCACAAGCTAAGTAAGACCCAGGCTTAATACCAGCTTTCTTTGCTGAACGAACAGCATAGTTACCTTCTAGAACCGCTTGACTACGGCTTGCACTAAAGCGTGCATAGTGATAACCCATAGTAAGCATGTTATTAGCTTTAGCACTTGAAATTTGGCCTTGTGCTTTAGGATTTTGATAATTTAGTCCTTCTGATACTTTCACGATTGCATATTTAGCTCCAGCGGCAGCCATAGCTGATAAGTTAGAAACTTGCCAATCAGATACATCTACCCCGTAACTTCTTTTTGCTACTTCCATATAAGTTACCTCCTACTTCAATTGTTCGGTTTTTGTGTTTTGGCCAAAACTAGCAGTAATGGTTTTGTTCGGCTTATCAACTGTATCCGCAATTGATTGTGCTTGCTTCATAGCAGTCACAGCTTTTTCAACCATTCCTTTGACAAAGCTCATAGTTGGGTGTGGTAAGTGCGCCATATCTAAGAGCAGAAATAAGCCTTGAACTACGAAGGTCAACTTATCTTCACCGTCTCCTCCCCTCTTCTCTGCCTGGTAGACAAGGGGACTTACAGACTGTGCCACGATTTTTTCAGCCTTAGCTAGTAAATCACCTTGTGCTGCTTTCTTGTCAATTGCAATTTTATGCTTTGCGTATACAGAAGCAACAATGACTGCTGCAACTGATACTGCAACAATCATTAAGTCTAATAAATGACTAAAACTCATTATTTAGCCTCCTTTAAATCTTTAATACGTAACTTTAAGACTTTGGCATACTTAGCCATTGCTTGCTTTTGTTCCTTTAAGAGTTCTAATTGGGTTGCAGACAAAGTTTTCTTATTTTGCTTTGACAAAAATTTAGATAACTTTGCACGCTTAATATTTAATTTCTTCAATTCTTTCTCTAGATTTTTAATCATGTTTGTCCTCCTTAAGTTTCTTCTGCAGCTTCTTAATCTCATTTTGAATATCGTCAACACTCATATCTGACTTGTCTGGTGGAGCGTTGTGCTTGGTTTTTGCGATAATCTGATAAAAGGTGGATATTGACCCAATTAATGCAGCAATTGCTAATATCAGATTACTTAAGTCTTGCAAGCGCCCCACCTCCTATAAGTAATGAGCCACCAATAGAACTAAGCTGAATAGGATTAGTTCCCCAATCACATTAAGTCCCATAACCCAATAACTAGACATGATGACATGCAGTAGTGACAAGGTAGCCATAGATAAGCTGATTGCGCCACAACAAACTAAGAGCGTCGCTATAACTTTACGATTTTTCACACCAAAAATTGTGCACAAAAAAAGTACTAGCCCAACTAGTACTATAAAAGTGTCAATTCTGAGATCATTTTCGATGTTTGACCAATCAGGCGGCCAAAAGAAGTAATGTTGATTGTTAAAAAGAAATAATCCGATACCAGTAATCCAGATGCTAATTAGTGTTTGCAATACTGCTAGAACCAGCTTGAATGGATCTGATCTAATTTTTTGATAATTTTCTTTCATGTTTATCACCTACTTTAAAAATCCTATCCCTACCATTGCTAGAGCTAATATCTCATGTTGTGGGTGCGCTGTGTGAAGGGGATTTTTAATTTTTTGTTTCATAACCCCCCCTCCTATTCAACGTACGGTCTAATGATTGATGCAACTTTACTAGTTAAATATGAGCCAAGCACATGATAGCCTTCTTCAGTCGGGTGTAATCTATCCACTAAAAGACTTGGAGCTGATAGTGCATTAATTGGGCATTGACGATTATCGATATAGTTAATCCCAAATTTATTGCAGATATCAATCTCGGCTTGAATATATTGATCTAATGTATACCCAGCTTCATTTTTGATGCCTAAAGCATATTTAGTGCTTGGATCACCTTTATCTACTCGAATTAATGGAGTAGAGATAATTAAAGTAATGGAAGGATTGCTTTCATAAATCTTTTTAATTGCATACTCTACAGCACCATAAAATGTTTTTTGTTCGGGATATACATCGCCTAATTGACCTAATGGTTGGTTATTGCCATAATCATTTGTACCAAATGCAAATAATGCAACATTGTATTGTTTAAAATCATTATTTTCTGCAATCTTCATACCGTCAATTCCGTTGTTATAGAGCCAACCTGCACCATTTTGAGCTCCACGAGTTACGTTAAATTTAAGTGCTCTACTAATTTCACTAGCATACGCTAGATGCGTGTTAGATTCATATGGATGTCCTGCTGTGATAGAATCACCCGCAACAAACATTTTATTATGCGACACATTCCCATCACTAAAGGTTTGCCATTGATTTAATGGAGGATTACTTTTATCAATAGAGCCATCGCCATTTACTCCCAAATATCTAAAACTCATATTTGAACCATGTTCTGCATTATAAGAATATGCCAACTGAATAAAATATGATTCATTAATTGGGAGTACTAAAAGACTATAGTAACCCCATCTATCGTTATTAGGAGCATGTTCCAATTTAGGATTATTCTCATCAACTCCAAAGAAGTAGCCACCTTTTTTTGTATATTCATCAAAATCAAGTCTACTATCATTCTGACCTGTGAAAATATGTTTATCCGGATAGAGCTGTAACCATTGATTTAGTACAGGATTGTCTTTATTAATAACGTCACCCTTTTTGCCTACATATCTAAGACTAACATTACGACCATGTTCTGCATTGTATGTAGTAGCTAACTGAATATAGAATGATGGATTGATTGGCAAAACAACTAGACTATAGTAACCGTAGGTATCATTATTAGGAGCATGTTCTAGCTGCTTGCCACTGTCTTTTTCAACTCCAAAGAAGTAGCCACCCTTATCTAGATATTTATCAAAATCATATACTGATGTATTTTTTGCATTAAATTGATTTTGATATAAATTTACCAACTGCTCTGAAAGTGAAACATAAGCAACAGTTAATTTAGGAGTATATGATCCATGTTTCCATTGTGGATTCATATCTTGACCTACAGACACATAGTTATCCCCAGTATCTCCGTCATAAATGTCCCAAGCAGCATAATCAATACCAGTATCTTCAGGTAAATACTTAAACTTATTTGCTTTCAGCAAAACGTAGAAATCTTTGTCGATGTACATATTAAATGGAATTGCTAAAGTCCCTATACCTGTTAGAGAATTTAAAGCAATTACTTTATTCGAATCCTTATCCACTAAGGCAATGATGGCTTTTGTGTTTTCTGGAACTTCAACAGATACATAACTTACATATCCAGGCTTATATACTTTATTAAATGCCCACCAAGCGTTATTACCTTCTAAATAATCCTTGACATCATGTGTTTTTAACGGCAATTTATCAAGAAATGGCTGATAAGCGATAGCTCCATTATCAGTAACATTTATTAAAGGACCGCAATCTGTCCATGAGCCATTCCAATAGATGTAACCATGACCACTATCCATGGTTACAAAAATACCATCTTTGCCAGAAGGATATTTATTTTTTAAATCCTCAGCTGTAGGGAATCCCTCTATAGAAGTATTAAGTTTTGATAAAGCAGTTTGTAGCTGATTTCTATCTGCTTGCTTATCTTGATTATACTTGTCAATTGTAATTACATCATTTGTTTCAAGCTTGCTTAAAATTGAAGTGGCTTGTGTACTAAGTAGTTGTAATGACTGTGTGCTTTCTTGCAAAGCTCCTTCATGTAGTCTGACTTCGGTATTATATTTCTGATACAAATCATCAATTGCTTTATCGCCTTTGGCTTGCATTTGCTTGATAAACTTTTCAATCTTATCGCTATAGTACTTTTGCGTTAGTCCAAAGAATAAATTATCGCCAAGTACTCTGAACCAAATATTGATTGAAGTTAGACGCCGACCGTTGCCATCCATAAGACCGATAAAGCCAGAGAATGCACCTTCTTCAGTAAACATTTGGTCGGTCAAAATATAATCAGCCCAGCCACCATCACGAGTGTTAGCTGCAGTTCCTTGCCAGTCACGGTGGACTGCATCAGGAGCCATCACAATATTATCATTGTCATCTGTCGAAAATTGCCCAACAGAGCCTTCTATAAAGGGGATCATACCGTTTACGTTCATGACAACATTTTGATCAAACCATTTAACCGGTAAGATCTTTCCATTGTCAAAAACACGCATCTTAATGTAATTATTAATTGATACGGCTGATTCTCCTGCTTTAGAGATATCTACTTTTAGGTAATATGGTTCGCCATTATTAACGCTTGTCATTGTCATAATCTATACTTATCCCCTTTGCTTTCTTTGCATTATTAATATCGTTTGGACTGTCAATTGATACTGCAGTAGCTCCATCACCAAAGACGGCATGATTAAGTTTGGCAATTTCACTGTTAATCGTTCCAATACCTCGTTTAACTTCTGCAACCTCATTAGGTAAGACTTCTAATGCTGTTACTCGTTTACTTAGATCACTTAAATCACTCTCAAGCTTATCCACCTTTTGAGCTTGTGTCATGCAGTACTCTAAGCCCTGTGCCATAGCTTCTCGAACGTCAACACCAAACTTCTTATGACGTATAGCGTCTGCAATTTGTTGTGGTGTTAACTGTTTACCATCTATGTGGCTGTTGTCAAAATAATTAGCCATTGCTCTCTCCCTTCTGCTCTAATTTATCTACTTTTTCACTTACTACCTTTAGTTGTTCAGATGTCGCATACTTGTTTGGCAGATCATCAATAATCTTTTTAATTTCCGCATAATCCTTTAAGTGCTTGTCTAATTGTTGCTTAAGATAACGAGCATCAAATCCACTCTGTTCAGACACTTGGTTAATGCTTTGATTAACCTTATTATTACTACTCTCAACGCTCATTGCACCAGATGATAAATTAGCAATTGTTAGTGATTGTTGAGTCAGCGTCTTCTGAATTGACCTAAATCGAGCATCAATTTTCTTGCTATCTTCGATTTGATAATCGGTCAAGCTCTTAGCAACATCAGCAATCTTTAAGCTGCTATTTCGTTCATGCGCAAAATCAATGTTTTTTTCAACTACCTGCAAGAGTTGAGCTGTTTTAGATACTTGCGGATTGATGAATTGATAAAAATCGCCAACCTTAAAACGATCAAATTCTGGTAGCTCTAATGCTGAAACTTCAAAAGAGTTCTTAGTGACATGCTGCTTCTCATTAGCAAGCCACTTCTCGCCCATTTGTTTAATCTGTGCTGAATCTTGCAAATCATCAAAGATCTGAGTTCCTTCAATTATTCCAAACTGTCTAATCAAATCAGCATCTTCGATATAGTCCTTACCGCCATTTACACTGGTAATGTTAAATCTAGGTTGTGGGCTTTCATCTTCATAAGTTTTAGAATGACTGTCACTATCGCCTTTTTGACCGCCTTCTTTGATCAATTTCAATGGATCTAGCCAAGCCCAATTAGGGTCAAAAGAATGACCCTTTGTGTAACCCTCATACCAAGATTTTTTTGTAACCCCTATATGAACATGACTAGTATCACGAATACCAATCACATCTCCAGTTTTAATTGTCTGACCTTGCGAAACTTTGATATTTCCACGACCAGAAAAAGCTTCTTGATAGACAATGTCATATCCATCTCGTGAGTGAGTAACTACATACCAGCCAATATAACCATCATTGCCGATTCTAGTTACTGTACCACCGTGAATTGCATGTACTTCACTTCCAGGGTGGTCAATACTGCCGAAGTCTAAACCATCGTGAAAGTTATTAGTTCTTCCATTACCTACATGTACTCCAAAAAGTTGTGCGTCCATGAAATGACCTTCGCCAACTGATGGAAACGGCCAACCCCAAGAGTTAAGCGAACCCTTGTGAGTTGTCTTGACTTCGTCCATTCTTTTCGTGCCGTTTGGAGACCAAGAACGATAGATTTGCCACTTATCAACCTCTGACTTCCAATCATTCATATTGAAAAGCGCACACAATTGATCAAACCCTTGTTTCCAAGTTGTAAACGGCTTAACCATGTAATTTTGAAAAGTACCTTCTGTGAACTGTAATAATCCGGCACTTGGGTGACCTGCTCTAGCATTGGCATCCCAACCATTAACTGCTGTTTCAGAGCCACCACTTTCGCCTTTAATCATGTTTTTAATTTTAGCTACATACTCATCGCTAACAGTCTCACCCATGACATTAGCAGCATTCTTAATTGCCTGCGTCCAGTCACCATTGACAGCATGAGTTACACCAGTAGCAACGCCATTTTCATCAACCGTATCGTCATCACCTAGAGTTGTTTTAGGTGCAGGTTGAACTTTACCAAGCGGAATTAACCTAGTGATTATTCCTGTAGGGTCAATGGTCTGCTTAGCAGATAGCATATTCTTACCAACAGAAATAGGAGTATCAGCCTTATGCGATACTCCTATTATTTTGGTGTAATCAATGTAATTAGTCTGCTTGTCGTGGTCATATCGTACTTTGATATAACCACCACTCTTGTTAATCAGCTGGGCTGTAATAGCTTCTTTAGTGGTTGGATAATCAATCTGATGTTGAACAATACCTTCACTGTCTGAATAATCACAGTTACCAAGTGTAAAGTGCTTATAAGTATCATTCAACTGCTCATTATGCACCTTAATTAGTTTCTGTAAGTACTGCTTAGCACTTGACCCAGAGTCATTATCAAAGCGCTGTATGCTGTCTAACAGATAAGCGTCAATTGCTTCAAAAATATACTCACGAGTGAACCCACCATTAGAAGCCATCTCTTTAATTGGTTTAATTGCACGTCCACGAAAAATAAGGGAATCATCTTCATAAACTTCAATGTGAGTAATTAATGGCTCTACATTGTCATAGAGAGGATTGTTCTGATTAACTGTGATATCAAGATCATCAATATCTGTTAATTTAAGATTTAAACTTCCAGATATTAAGTTCCTTGTCGGAAGGCTCTGGTCATACACAATATAGCCGTTCTTATCTGTAGGCTTGTCATACGCCACGATCCGATATCCCACCTAGATCATCTCCTCTCGCTTGAATTGAAAGTGAATTGTGCCACTACCTGAAACAGTAAGACTAGTTACTCCGACTGGTAGCATTACGCTAGCTTTAGTTGCTCCGACTTGGTCTAAATCAAGATTGATATTAGAACCTGTAACTTTTACTTTTCCACTGACAGCGAATTTTAACTCAACCGGCTTTGAACCATAATTATCAAGATCCGCTTTAATCGAATTTCCGTAAACTTCAAAAGTAGTTTGTTGGTCTTCCCAGTTATCGAAATTAATCTCGTCCCAGATATCAGACCCCTCGTAACTTCTAGCAATAGCATAAGGATACGCTTTAAACTTAACAGTTGCTGTTAAAGTCCCATTACTTTCATCGTCAGAACACTCAACACTTTCTGACTTTGCAGAAAAACAAAATCCAGAATTAAAAGTATCTTCAAGCGCTCGATATCCTGCTGCTTGCATAATTAGGCGCTTGATTTCTTTTTCCTTAGCCTTTCGGTATGAGTAATCCTCGTCGACTAAAAGAAGCTCGTAAGTAATCTCACGGGCTTCAAAAAATCGTTGGTTATCAAGATTAGAAAAGTCTTCCTCACCTTGCGAATAAGGTACTGAGTAAGTAATCTCTTTTTCTCTTGGCGTTGGTGCATCCCTCTTAGTAAGCCACCAGCCTTTGTCGGAAGAATTAAAATTAGCGAAAGTAAAACCTTCATCAGGAGCACGAACCATAACCGGCGAAGTTTCGATTGTGTCATGAAAAAGGCCATCATTCTCATATTGCCTATTAAACTGTGAAAAAATTTTATCTTCACGCATTATTTTGAAAACCTTTCATTTAATGAAATATCACTACCAAATTTTTGATTATATACATCAGCAGTTGATCCAACTAATGCACCAGTATCCATTACTATTTGTTGCTTTCTATCAAGCTTGCTACTAATATTTGCAATTAAACCAAGCAACTGATTATTTGGACTAACACTAAGTTGACTGCGAGTATCTAGAATAAAACCAGCTTCACCAGATAAAGTACTCCGAACTCGACCAATCAAATCTTGCGCACTCTTTTGAGCGTCTTCTGTATATTCATCAATACCAGAAGCAATTCCTTTAGCAAGCCATTGACCAACTTCTAATTTCATTACTCTAGAAGGTGAATTAATATCTGCTTTTCTTCGTGCTGCTGCAACAGCTTTTTGAACTGCACTTTCAGCGGCTCGTCTAATGGCTCCTGAGCCACTAGTAATACCTTCTGCAATTCCTTCTGCCAAATATTTACCAGTTGAATACATGTCACTGTGATAAGTTCTAGCACCACTATTTGCCGAACTTCCTAAATCTTTTCCAGTTGATCTCATGGCACTAGATTTAGACTTAAGACCACTTTGCATAGAACTTCCTAATGTAGTTCCAGCACTTTTAGCTGAAAATTTTTTACTATTTAAACCACTAACTGCACTTGATCCTAATGAAGCGCCGGCTGAATGAGCGGATTCTTTACCGCTTCTAACTCCAGACGCATAACTATTTGAAACTGATTTACCTGCAGACTTAATTGATCCAGTTGATGACTTCGCTCCACTAGCTGCTGCTTTTGGCAATTCTTTAGATGCAGATGATACGGAACCTTTACCCGATTTAACACCAGACGAATATGCTGTAGCATTTTTTTTACCTTCCGACTTAGCTTTAGCAGTATTAGCCTTTAACCCTTTATCGGCTGCATCAGAAACTTTTTTAGCAGATTTTTGAACATTAGGAGCTTGAGAACTTAATCCATTAGAGATTTCTTTTGCTCTCTTGGTTCCTTCATCATTAGCGCCTTTTCCTTTTCCGCCACCTTTACGCTTAGATAAGCCTTTATCAACTTTATCACTAATGTTTTCTCCGGCAGCTTCATAGTTTCCTCGCTTAATAGCATCCAAAAAGCTCCGCTTTCCATCACTACCACCTTTAAACATTTTTGCTGGTAATTTACCCAAATCCTTCATAACTTGATTATTCATTAAGTTACCAGCTTTTTCTAAATCTCCAGAAGCTACAGCATTTAAGAAGTTTTGTGTTCCTTGTTTACCAGCTGTTCCAAAGTATTGAGCCATTACCTGCATACGTTCCCACATTGTAGCTGAATGTTGATTAATTTCACTCAACATTTCTTCTAAGCCTTGAGTGGTACTAATTTTCATTTTGTTTAAAGCTTGTGTAAAAGTCTTATGAGTTAGTTGACCAGAACGAGCCATTGACTCAATGATCTGAGTGTTGTTACTGTCAATCTCTTGCAATTTCTTCTGATCGCTTTGTTTTAAAGCATCTAATTGCATTTGATAGCCATTCTTTTCTGTCTCAGTTTTAGCATTGGCCAACTTTTGTTCTAGATCTTTTTCTCGTTGAGCATTAGCTTCATGCTCTGAATATAAAGCATTATTTTGTTGCTTTATTGCAGCAATTTGCCTAGTAGTATCTTCTTTAGTCCATTTTTCATGATTATCAATTTTAAGTCTAAAAGCTCTTAATTCCATATTGGATTGATCAATTAAAGCTTGTGCAACTGCCTCATTTTGATCTTTAAGAGCTTGCTTTTGCTCATCAGTTAATTTCTGACCATTAGAAGCAACTCCAGATTGCAGCATTTTATTATTGTCATTCATAATTTGCTGCATTTGACCAGCGCCCTTAGATTGGTCGCTTAGCATTTCATTAATAGCAGCAGCTCGTAACTTCCGCTGATTTTCTCCGCTTTCTTTTGTTGCTTGCTCCATTAAGGCACTGGATTTCTTTTGAATCTCTTGCTGTTTAGAACTCCATGATTTTAATAAAGTTTCGCTGGTTGAAACATATCCTTTCATTCCATCATCTGAACCAAAAGCAGATTTCATTGACTCGCCAACTTGTTCAAAACTTTCTTTATTGGCCTTATTATCATATTGCATAGATTTAGAGGCTTCAGACCACGCCTTTTGAAAATCTTTTGCTTTTTCTGCATCATCATCTGTTGATTTACCAACTTGCTTTAAAGCATTAACGGTTTTAGCAGTGGCACTATTATTAGCTAAGTTCTGCCATTGCTTACCAATATCAGAAATTCCATCTTTAATAGCACCTACTGATCCTTTAGCACTTTCAGCGGCGCCCTTAAAGTCGCCTTTAAAGAACTTTCCGATAGCCTCTCCACCTTTTGCAATAGCGGTAATTAAAGCTTTAATTGCAATAACAATTGTGGAGATACCTGTGATTACAGTTCTAATAGTATCAATCGCACCAGCGACTACCAACATGACTGCTGATAGTGCAGCCATTAAAGCACCACCAATAATTACTGCAATTCCTTGCAAAACTGGTTTCAGAGCTTCTAATACTACTTTTAAGGCATTAATTATCGGGCTAACTGTACTTTGCATACTTGAAAAACTTTGACTAATACCTGAAACAAAGCTTGAAACAACTCCACGAATATTCATAAAGTTGTTTTTCCACATCACAGTAAAAGCCACAACTGCGGCAGTTATTGCAGCAAGTACGATTCCAACTGGGCCTAGTGCTACAGTAAGCGAAGCGCCAAATGTTCGTGCAACACCCAAAACTCTGCCTAATCCGCTAGTAATTGCAGCAATAGGATTTTGAAAAACGGAAAGCAACATAGGTCCAATTGATCTTAGAGAAGAAAATGAAACTTTAATTCTAGTTCCCATTGTTTTAAAAATGGAAACTATCCTAGAGACAACGGTTCTAGCAGCCATTTGCATTGAACTTCCTGCACTTAGAAAACTAGGTCCTATATTTCTAACTTGTGCGGTCGATTTTTCGACATTCGGACCTAATTTATTGAATTCTTCTTTGACAAGATTTAAACGATTTCTCAAAGGATTTAATGAATTACTTAAAGCATTTATTCCGCTAATAGATTCAGTAGATCTAGTACTACTTTCTTCAATCTTAGTTAAAAGATTTGAAAGCTCCCTAGCAGTTGTCTGATCTTGCTTTCCCAATAAAGAAATAGCATTTCTTGCCTTATTTATTGCAGTAGTTGATGCATTACTTTTAGTTCCTAATTTATCAATAATTGCAACTGCCTCGCTAATAGCATTCTTTGCCGTTTCACCAGCTGGCCCCATTGTCTTGATATTATTAGACACCGAAAGTATACGAGCGCCAAAAGTTTGAAATTGAGTACCAATCCCAAAGAATTGAGTTAAACGAGCTGTAGCAGTACTGATTCCACCAGCTAAACCTAAGAAAGGTTGAGCAATAGTATTAGAAATATTTATTGCAGTTTTAAATGCTAAAAATGCAGTAGTTGCACGTAATACTATTGGAATTAAAGCGGCTACTTTAGTACTATTTTGCTGAATAAAGTTAGCTAATCCTACTAGAGCCTGTGTTATCTGCTGAACTATTGCTCGAAATGTATTTAAAGCCGCGGCTTTATCGTTTTGCGCATACAGTAAGCCATAGGATTGAACCACACTCTCAATTGCTGATTTCCATGCTGGAAAAATCTGCATAATAGCATCACGTAAAATATTAAAAATATTTCTAATTGTGGCTACTGATCCTTTAATTTGATTGCCTAATGCATCAAGATTTTCTTTAATTTTTGAAGAACTCTTGTTAATCCAACCTGCAAGATCTACACCAGTTGCCTTTTTTATCGTATTATCAATATCTTCAATGATATCCGCTAATCCGGCCTTGACACGGTTCTTCATATTGGCTACTGCTGTACCAATACCCGCAGTAGCATTCAATGCTGCTTCATGAAAACCAGTTGCACCTTGATCGAGCTCAATAAAACGATCATTTAATTGTTTCATTGAAATCTGACCAGATTGTACTTTAGAATACAAATCTTGCATTGAACCAGATGCAATACCGAATGATTTAGCTACTTTTTGCAAAGCATAAGGCATAGTTTCTTCAAGGGATCTCCATGACATCATATCTACTTTTCCGGTAGAAAGCATTTGAGTATATTGGATTAAACCACGACTTGCGTCTTCAGCACTAGCCCCTGATGCAATAAAGGCATCATTCAATGCTAAAGTAGATTTAGCAGCTTTATTTACGTTATTTCCGACAGCCGGATAAAGTTTTTCAGTAGTAGAGGCAACTGTGTCTAATGCCGTCGGCAAGCCATCAACACCTTTTTTCAGCATGTTAATTGCTGAGGTACTCTCTTTAATTGGTGACCCCATTATTTTCATAATTCTTGGAAAATTTTGTAGGGTATCAAACCGTGAGATCGCCCCATCTAAGGAGCTAGTCATTTCTCCTATTCCCTTAGAAATTAAAGAGAATACTGCTGTACCTTTGGCCATCTCACCTAGACTCGCCGTAACCTGGTTTGTATCTTCAGACATTCCTCGGATACGTGATCTCATTTGAGCAATAGCACTAGATATATTATCCCTAGCACTAAACGTTGCAGTAACACCATAACTATCAGACATCAGTTACCTCCTTTCCGTTTTGCTATTTGTTTCTTAGCTAATTGGCGTGCTCTTTCTGCTCTTTGTTGCAATTGAAGATATTTATTAACCTTCTTTTGAGACTTACCACTAATTGCCGATTTTTGCCGCTCTAAATCAATTCCAATTTCTTTTAATGATCTATATTTGTAATATCCATCTTTATCAGTAATAGTTGTTAGTTGCTGAATAAATGGAATCTGATAAAAAAGACTCTCCGCTTCAATATATGCATAGCGGTGAGCCTTTAGTCTTTGTTTCCATTCAGTCAGAGTCATATTTCCTATTTCTTCACGAGTAAAAGTAGGATAATACTGCATCATTGTAATGATGATTTCATCAAAAGTTATTCTTGATTTGCTAGTTTCTCCATTGGATTTTTGATCTTGTCGAATGCTTCTGTAATCAATGGATTGATAGTCTTCATCATCCGTTTGGTAAGTGGTTCTGTCTTGAAAAAATCGATTAATACTTTATATAGATCTCCACTATTCTTATCACGAATAACTGCTTTTTCGATGTCTTTTTCTTTGATGTTGTAGCGTTTTAATAGCTTAGTCAAAACATCAATTAAAGTAAAAGCATCTCCCAGATTTAGACCAGCCACAATATTACTTAAAATTTCAGAATTTTCACCAATTTTATTGGGTACAAAACCAAAATCACGTAAGTTGTTTAAAGTTAGTTCCAAATTGTAGGTCTTACCGTTTAAATTAATCTTTTTCATTAATGCGTCTCACTTTCATTATTAGTATTAGAGCTAATTACGTTTGTTACAGTTGAATTAGTTGTTACTCGCAGGTTTATTTGTATCTTCAGGATAGATTTGACTGTATTCATCTAGACCCTTTTCTTCGGTAGCACTTGCGGTGGTATCACGGAAGAAGTTATTAGCAGTAGCCACATCTTCATCACTAACAGTTGCATACCCACTGACTAACTTACCATCAACATTCAATGTAGTTTTAATTGTTTCGTTGTCTCCCACCTTATCAGGAGTTTCCCAACTTGAGAGATATCCAGAACCATATTGAGCTAAATATTTACCTTTACTATCTGGTGATGGTTTATCAAAGTTGATTTCCCAGCAATCTACTAATTCACTATGCTTTGCAGCATAATGTAATAAACGATAAGTTGGAGAATCAGAAGCTAGAGCTTCAATATCAATAGTTGTAGTAATTTCGCCAGGATTGTTAACTGTACCATCTTTAGTTTCAGTAGTAGCAACTTTCCCAGCTTCCTTAATAGTATGTGTAGTTTCTAATGCCAAACGAGTAGCATTTTTCTTATCTCTATCTTTGGCCAATTTAAACATTAGAACTTTGCGAGTTCCACTTAATGCTTTTTGCATATTATTTTCCTTTCTATCTCAAATTAAAATCTAAAATTAATCGTCCATGCTGCAATTGAATATTATTAGCAGTTTCACCCAAAATATTTGATGAACTACCTATCAGTCCAAACAAATAATGATTAGTAGTAATGAATTTCGGGATTAATTGCTGAATTTGCTCCATAATAGTAGCCACTTCAGATCGATAATTGTATTCAGCAAAAACATGAATAGTTAAATTACTAGTCCCAGTAACAAAATCCTTAGCATAGATATCATTATTAATTTGATCTCCGACCATAATAAAAGGATATCCTTGACTCTCGTCTGGTAAATAATCGAAAGTGGAATATCCTGTCTTTTTACAATATTCAATTACAGTTTCAAACAATTCTTCATATGGATTCATTTTGCTAAATCTCTTAAATCATCAATAAACTTCATCCGTTCTGACATAAATGGCACACCAACATATTTTCTAGCATCCATAAATCGGGTACCAAATTCAACATAAGCAGCATAATTTACTAATCCACCACCATAAGTAACAGAACCAGTAAATCCATCTCTGCTAATTTGAATCTGTGCAGATTGCTTTAAATGCCCCGTATCAACTGGAACAGCTTGTTGAGTAGCAGTCATTAAATTGGCTGTATGTTTCTTTACAACCTTTTTAACAGTATTCATATTTTGCTGATTAGCCAATGCTTCATCTAAAGCATCTAATCCATCCCATGAAATACTATAATCTGCCATGATACTCAACTCCGATCAATGTGGTTATTCTATCTGTTGTTCGTGCACTAGTTACCTCTAAGTTCCAAGGTAAAGAATTAGATTTAATGTAACCATTTCTAAAGTCTACTGGAATAGGCAATCTAACTACATAAGGTCTTTGCTTAGCATCACCAAAAATATTAATGGTTTGATCTAATCCCATCTGAGTGATGTTAGCTGGATAAGAACTAACTTTATTAGTTTGATGTTTTTCAATTAGCTCTACCGTTTTGTCGTATCTCATATGGATTCACCCACATTCCTTTATTCATGCCCGTATGGTCTTTACGCCACTGATTTATTTCATCTTCCCACTCATCAAAATCAGAGGAAGCAAAAGTTATAGACTCTCCATCTTGTGAGTAGCTGGCCATACCTTCATTTTTAAAACGATTAAATTTCTTAACAGCTGCTCCACGAACTATAGCAAGCATTTCAGTTGGGATTACGCCAGTAATGGATAACCTTAATTTTAAAAAGTCAGTAGCATCTTCAAGATACAGCTTTAAAAGATCGTCATGTTTAGTATCAGTCAATTGAAGAGCTGTTTTAAGCTTTTCAAGCTGGTCATCTAATACATCATTCATTTTGATCTTCTTTCTTATCTTCCCCGCCGTGAGTAGGTTGCTTATTACCTTGCGGGGCTATGCTTTTTTTACTGATACAAAAATACCATCACGTTTATGTTTCTTAATAAATAAATCATGGTATAAACGATTTTGATATAGATATCCATCACCGTCAGTATGTTGACCTGGTGCAAATAAAAAGACCGCATTTTCTTTAACGATTGAAATAATTGAAGGTTTCGCAACGATTAAGAAATTAATTGCTTTGGCATCTTCCGTTGGTTTAGCACCATCATTAAAATCATACTTGGTCATAAATCTATTAGGCTCGTATACTTCAATTAATTGAACTCCATCAATTGAAGTAATACGAGATTCTAACGCAGTAGTGCCTACATTTTGGTTAGTAATATTTCTAGTAAATTCTTTTGAACGTTCTAAAGAGTCCATTACTTCGCTAGAAACATAACCTACTAAGTTTTGTGTGCCATATTTACGAATTTTACCAATACCAGTCTTCAATTGTGAGTAAGCATTGGTTGCATCTAAGGTTTCTTCTACCTTATGAGTTTTAGCAAGTAAATTTCCTTCTGTATCACTTGTATCAATATTATCGAAAGAAGTCGCCATTTTAGAAAAGCGATAAGAGTCTAATTCTGGTTGAACTTGCTCAGTAATGAATACATTAGAAATATTAGCCATTGCTAATTCTTGATTAGTTTCATCCACCTCTTGTCGATCAAGATAGAACTCGACGTCTCTGTCTTGTCCCATAGTGTAAATAGTCTTTTCATCAGTAACAGTACCTGAATTAAAACCCTTACCACGGGTATGAGGTTGCAAACCACTTGTGCTAATAGTCTTTAAGGTAAAAGATCTACCACCATTAACTAAATCAACTTCTGGAGTACCTAATGCACCAGTAAATAATCCTGCTGTGATCTTTTGATCTAATAAATTTCCGTCTTTTGTAACATAATTGAAGCCCTTAGCTTCTACGCCTGTTTCTGGCATATTTTTAAAATCCTTTCTATAAACCTAGGGCGTGTTTTAAATCATCTTCTGGAGTTTTCAGCTTATCGCCTCCAACTTTAGGAGTTTGACCTTTAAGAATGGAATTTCTTCCTTCTTCACGCGACTTATTAACTAATTCGATAATAGCTTTTGCATTAGAAGCAGTGATACTAGCATCATCATTAACCACCATATTAAGAACATTATCGTCAATATTAAGATCTGCCTTTTTAAAAATGCCGTTAACATCTTTAATGGCATTAGAGCGTTCAATCTGAGCTTTTAATTCGGCATTTGTCTTTTTTAATTGCTCATATTCTTTTTGACGTTCATCTTCTTCAGTGATTTCTTTAGCAGATTTACCATTATTATTCCTTAACTGATCAATTTCTTTTAAGGCATCTTCATACTTAGACTTATAATCGTTTTTCTTAGCTTGTTCCTTAGTAATTCGATCAATATAAGGTTTAACAATTTCGTCTGCATCAAGCTTTTTGAAATCTGCTTTTTCTGAATTGGCAGCTGCAGCTTTACCTTCTTCAGTATCCTTAGCAACATTATCTTTTACATCTTCTGGCATAGTTAAATGTCCTTTCTAAACACACGTTTTAAAGTTTCGGGGAACTAACTCATGGTGTTCTTTAGAGCCTGCACACAAGGAAAAAGGCAAAAATAAAAGACCATTGAACTTGATCAATAGTCTTGAATGTATTTATTTAAATTGTTAACCCACTAATATTTTGTCGGGATCAATAGAATCTGGCATCGTATCATTTCTCTTTTTTAGCAGCTTTAAAAAGAATTCCCATTCTTCATTAGAAAAACTATCTTCAAAAGGAGTAGTTTTTATTTCGTCAGTGAAAGGCCCTTTAGATAATTTTTCCTCATAAGCAATTATTTCTTTTTTTCTTATTTTATTTCTTGACACGATAATCCACTTCCTTTTAACCTACGCATAGTTTCTTTATAAATTTCATTGTCATCCCAATTATAATGAGTTCTTCTAACGTTTTCAATTGTCTTGTCTACAAGATATGAATAAGCAAATTTATCAGCTGAATATTTAAATATCCTTCCATCATGTGTAACTACAATACCGAAGTTATACTTTCTTTTATTAGCTGCTGCATAATCAGACCCAGTTGGAGGTATATTAGTTGGATGATTATGCATTCCGATAATTGTATATGGATCATATTCTTGACTAATACGGTGTCTTGCTTTTTCGCTTAAACCAACTTCCAATTTATCATCCGGTCCAAATGTTTTTGCAACAATTTCACCTTTATCATTCAAAATATAACTATCTTCACTATCGCTATTCTGTCTATGGGTTAGCATAGCAATTGCATATTTTCTAATTTGTGCATTCAAATTTCTATCATTGGTTATATGATCAAATTTAGACTTAAATTTCTCTGAATTAATATAGTTCCAATTTACTTTATTAGTTCCAGATCGCCAACTTCCACCTTTTTCTTTTATAGAAGAACTATTTCTTTTGCCTAAATCTTTAACATCATTACTTTCACTATCTACCCAATATGCCGAAATAGCACATCTACAATTAGGATGAGTTTGGGCAGGAATGCTCGGCACTTTATCGTACTCATATACTCCACTACCGAAACCACTATCCTCCCGACCAATTGCTGAACATAAAAGGCAGGCTTTAGGTTCATTTATCCATTTTACGAACCTATAACCTGCCTTTTTTATACTTCCCCATTGCGCCATATAAAGGACTCTAGATATTTCGGTATTCAGTAGTCTATCAGCAACATATCGCCAATTATGAACTGTATCAGTCATTAAGGACTGCATTCTCTTAACATCAAAATGAGCTAATCCAGTAGCAAGAACTTGTTCAACATTAGCTCTTAATCCTACTTGATTAGCCCACAATCTGCTTGACCAATTAGCTCCATTAACGTCTGCACTAACAACGCCCTGAATTGCTGCATTGTTCAACATACTATCATTTTTTCCGCTAATTCCTAGAATACCGGCTTGCCGTTTGGTTTCAGCAATATATCGATCAACTAAAGTATTCCCAGTAATAGAAGCAGCATTTAGACTTGCTCTAGCAACTTCTAAAGCAATATTAGCCCTGAGATATTCTAAACGATTAACTCTCATTGTAGTGTTATAAACACGTAATTCTTGGTTAACCGCTTTTGGATAATCTTTATAAGTAACATGATGGCCATTTTTTCTCATTACTGCAGCCTGCTCTACAATTTGCTTTGCTTTAGCAGAATATGCCTTGACGTCCATATCAGTTACTTGTTTCTTAGCTAATTCTAAGCCTACATTATTTCGATCTGCTAATGATGATATTTCTGCAGCAATTTGTTGATTAATATTATTCAGCATTACGTCATAATGCCTATTTAACTGAGCAATAACATTTTTATCTTGCTGAATATACTTTCTAATGGCTTCTTTTTCCATTGCTTGACGATCAAGCCAATATTTACTGCTCTTTCTTAACATCGTCATCACGCTTCAAACCATCAATAGGTAAACTTAATTTTTGAACTTGCTGAATTGCATCAGTTTTTTCTTTTGAAATCTGCTTCATTTCGGATTCTGGATCAATATCTGGAATCATCCCTAATTGTGTCTTCTTAGAAACAATACCTTCAGCATTCTTAGCATTATCAATTGCACTAGCCATATCTTCAGGAAGATTACGAGTGAACTTGAAATCTAATTCACTCCATAACTCTTGATCTTGCTTATTATTAAATAAAGTAGCAAGTACAATCCGATAAAGTTGCATCAATGATTTATCAAATTTACGCTCTTTGCTATCGGCCTTATTCTTCATTGCAAACAACTTATATTGCAGGGCTACACCGCTAGAATTACCAGCAAAGTTTTTATCTTGAATATTTGGAACCATAGCCATCATAAAAATAAAATCTGTTAAATGCTGAATAAGGTTCTCTTGCATCTGATCTGCATCCGGTTTTGAAATAAAACCGATTTGTGGATTAGTATCTGGATCAATGTGATTAACATATAATACACGATTATTCTTAAAATCAAACTTAGGATTACCTTCATCATCTTCTGGTAATTCAAAGCCCAACATATACATATAAGCATTGTCAAAGTATTCCACTTGATTGGCTTTTTGACTGATTACTTTATCCAAAGCATTGATTAAAGTCTTAATAGAATCAAAAATGCCTTGTCTTTCTTCGTTTTCAAAAAACTCAACTGCAGGAACTAACCCATATGGATTAATTGCATATCCAGCCTCATTAGTATCTTCTTCAATATCATATCCTTTAAAACGATATAGCTTATCAGCGTATTGGATTACTCCATAAGCATCAGTCCAATTGTTAGAATTATCAATCTGATAATGAACAAATGCTAAGGGCTGACGCTGTACTGTATCGTCATAAATGATAAAAGCATGATTAGGGCTAGAATACATCAAATGCGGTCTCGCATCTTCGCCCTGGTATACGCTTGCAATAGAACGGCCAAAAATATCACATTGTTTGCTGATTTCATTAATTGTGTCAAAAAAGTTTTCCTGCCTATTCCATCTGGCTATTTCATCAATTTTTGAACTGCCATTAAGTAGTGAGAGCTTAGGCTCAATACCGCAGAAATATCCATTATAAACATCAACAACATATTTTGCTGAATTAACTACAATCCGATTATCTGCACCAGTCTCTTTTTCAGGTAATGTTAAGATATTGTGCTTACCTAAATAAAGTTTCATATTTTCTCTATATCTAGGTTTCAATACTGTTTCATTGTATGCAATAAATCCAAGTAGTTCATTACTAGTTAATTTTTCTCCCTTAGGAAAAATAAAGCTACTGTTTCCAGTAACTTTATCTCTTCCATAATTAATATCTTTCAAAATCTCACTCCCTACATGAATGATTTAAGTAACGTTGCTTTCGTACTTCCGTGACCATTCTCTTCTTCTACTGCATAACGAATAGCATCAATGCAGTGGTTATATGCATCAATCGGCCTATTAGTGTATTCATCGGTCTTTTTATCTTGCACGTATGTGTAATTCTGCAACTCTTCAATCGTCTTAACGCAACGATCATCGACTATCCAGTCAAATTGCTGCAGAAACTGAATACCTTGAACAATTGAATCAGGTCCTTTTAAAGCTGGCCTAATTCGATATATTCCATCTCTACGCATTTCAGCAATCGACTTCTTTTCTGCGCTATCTGCAGTTATTACTTCTTTTGCGAAACCCATGTCCTTAATAACTTTAGCAAGTTGGTTATTAAGCAAACCTCTCTTCACAAATTCATCCATTACATAAAGCTTACGTCGCTTTAAATCTAATTTGATGTGCATAAATGCACTAGGGTCGTTAACAAACCCATAGTCCAATCCAAAGTAATCATGTAGATTAATCAATTCTGGATCTCTTGGATTTAAACGTCTTGTTTCAAAGCTTGGGAAGACCAACTTATCCAATGTTGCAAATTCACCCAGTGTGTAGATCTTATAATAAGCAGGATTGGTTCTCTTTAAGTCCTCAATTGTCTTGATGTTGTCAGCATCTAAAAATTTATTATCCTTGTAAGTTGATTGATGGATAGCTACCCTTGACCGGTCATAATCTGCACTAGGATCAAACCAAGTCTGATAAGTCCAATTAAGCTTGCTAACTGGATTAAACATGCAGAAAATTTGTCGCTGTTTATGCTTAGGTTCACGCAAACGCAACGTTAATTGAGTGTAGTCATTATGATTAAACTCACTTGCTTCTTCCATAACAACATCAGACAAGCCCTTAATAGATTTAATCTTTTCTGGGTCATCCATACCTTGAAATAAAAAAATCGCCCCATTCGGAAGGACGATTGTTTTATCAGATCTATTTACATGACAGTACTGGAGTATATCCCAGCTACTTAAACACTCGGTAACATCAGTGAAAATGGAATTTTTGATTGTTCTGTCAACTTTACGAAGCCACAGTACTTTTCTTGGTACATGCCAATGCCTTAGAGACTTCAGTACAACTTTCTGTACAACACCATGGCTTTTACCACTAGAAGCTCCACCATACCAAACTTCTGTTAAGTGCGAATAATCAAAAAGGTTGTTAAAAATCTGTTTATTAAACACTTTTGAGGGATGTGGAAAATTAAGCTTAATATTAACCATCATAATCACCAGGATCTATATTTACTGTAATATCGGTTTGAGTCTCAACTTTATCAGTAAAAATCTTATAGTATTTACCAAGTAATTCTAAAGCCTTTAATTGGTCCTGATCTTCTGGAGTAACAGTTGTGACATTATCATATTCAACTTTAGGCTTTTTCCCTTTATAAGAAATACGCTTAAAAACCTTTTCTCTAGGTTTTCCAATTGCTAACTGGCTCAAATTATCCAGAACTCCATTAATATCAAGAATATCGTTAACTTTAGTTTGCTGCATTATTTTACTAAGATATTCTGATACCTTGACATTACTCAACAATCTAGAACCTGATTGTTGAGCAGATCTATCATTTTTTATCTTATAAACAGCTTTGTATGCTCTAGTCGCATTAAAATCTTTTAAATATTCCTGACAAAATTTTTTTTGTTTTGGTGTTAGTTCTTTCAAATTGTTACCACCTACTTTCATAATATTCTTCTGCTATAAACTCGCGTAGCAATTTTATGTTTTATCAGTCCAAATCAAAATAGCAATTAAAATTTGTATAAACAGCAATAGAGTGACATCTACTTTAGACAACGAATTAAAGCAACAAAATGTAATGGTAGCAAACCACAATAAAAATAGAAAAAAGCTTCTCATAATTTTCTCCAAAATAAAAAGCCAGCTTACGCTGACTTGAATTCCAATTTATGATCCATGATTGTATTGGTTAAATTTTGTATCAATACTCATTATATAAAAAATATTTTTATATTTTTTACCGATTACTCTGCCTTGCTTGCTAAGTTGAAATACCCAAAAATCATCATCACATGCTTTATATCTCGTTTTTCTAAAAATAGGATGTATTCGTAATTTTTTAATTTCAGATTCCGGTATCTTTTCTAAACCATTATATTTATCATCATGACTTAAAAGATCAATCATATCCTTTTGTGATAAAGAATATATTTTATCAAGTAACTTTAGCCTAGTTTTCTTTTCTACTTGATTCCCTTTCAAATTATACTGTTTGTCCGGAGTTAGAAAAGAAAAATTAAAAGCAAATCGTTCTTGAGGTGGTTCACTTATAGCAACTTTATTAAAGCTTTTAGGTTTATATGTACTATTTATCTGAAACTGTGAAGACATCCGTATAATAATCCTTTATCTTTTGATCACTAATTACATGACTTTGTTCAGTTTCTTGCCATGGCTTTTCACTATGTGTTTGTCTCATCAAATCATATGCGGAACTATGACCGTAAGTATCATAAATACTATTTAAAATTGATGAAGTTGTAGGATCACTTTGTAAATCTCTATAATCTTGAACGTCTTGTGCGGTAATAGGAACGACAGGATCAACTATACTTCTTTTTCCGATGTACTTTTTATGAACTTCTTCAACAACTGGACCATATTTCCAAGCGACAATATCATTATCAAACATTCTTTTACCAGTGACGACTAAACTAGCGGCCTGAATATAATACAGCAGTTTCATTGCCTTCATTTGTGTTAGTTCTTCAGCATTTTCGTCACTACGTAAATCAGCATTGTTTCTAACACGTAGCCAATTGACTATTTTAAAAACGTTATACATAATGAAAAAACCTCCTAAAAAACATTATGTTTCACAATTATAATACCTTATTTTGAATGAAAATTACACAAACTTTACTCATATAATTTCATAAAGTGTAATTATACTAAAATTTCACAAACATCTTATGTGAAACAAATTATAAAAAAGCCAAGCCTAATTAAAAGACTTGACTTTCTTGAAACGAACGGAATTTTAGTCCTAAGAAGGACTATGGGAAATACTGGAGTCGAACCAAACTTAATGTCTCACCATTTAGAAATATTTCCCACTTGCTCTTTAACAAAATAATTTTGAAGGGACATTCTTAAAGAATGTGTGTATGCGCAGCTAACACAGAGCAATAGCCTCAAGTGTTAAATACATAATATAGAGGAATTTCTTAATGCAGTGAATTAATTCAATTAATTCCCATAGCTCGTACAAGAATCGAACTTGTGTTACTGGTATGAAAAACCAGTGTCTTAAACCACTTGACCAACGAGCCAGACTAGGAAAGCCGCGTCTCTTATGCTACGCTTTTACGATTGTTGCGGTGTGCGCTTTACAGTTTAAGGTAGGGGTTACATTAGTCACGTGTTCAGTTCACCTGCCTACCGCTAAAACAATCAACCTGATAACTGTAAAATTAAATGACTTATTCCGTGAATTTATCATTTAAAGTACTTTACCAATTGTATGACAAGGTAAAGATTCAATTTTTACGTCCGTTTTCCGCCGGACAATGAGTACGTCAGGAGTCGAACCTGATATATTGTGAAAGAAGATACCTTCTTTCTAATTCCAAATTGTGTCGTCGTACCCACGGTAGTCGCCCAGTCCTTGAACAACTATCCAGTTCTAACTACAATACACTCGCCCGAACCGTGGGGGTCGTCGCATATTAATCCTAGGGAAGTAGCATCTCATACCCTAGGTAAGCAGCAAGTAGGAGTCGAACCTAAATGCTGCTGCATGTTAATCATAAATAATTTACTAAAAGGGCCTTGGTTAACATTAGGAAATCTTTTTAAGATTTGAAATTGTAAAATTATTAAATAATATGGAGGAATACTGCTCGTTTTTCACGCCGTATTAATGGATCTTATCTGTCGAAAACCTTTTACTTTTTTCGACAATATATATTTAAGCATAGATAATTATCAGTGAAGTACCATGATATTACTCTAAAATTACCCTATTTTATATTTATGTAAGTCAATAATTGGTTGGCAATGATTTACTCTTTGCCAATAGTCAAAACCGTCGGCAAACTCAAACATCGCTTTTCTACGTAAATAGCTGAATTTATTGTTCTCACTATAAACTAACGGCTTAACCTGTTCCCAGGGATATTTTTTGATGAACAAGCCAATTAAAATCACTTCTGAATTATGAGAGCAATGGTGAATTGTATCACTCGTTGCTTTAACCATCGCCTCGGCATTTAATCCCCTAATTATTGCTACTTCATTGTTATTACTACCGTTACTATGACCAGGAGCCGAACTTAAGGTAGGAGACTTAAGGTCTAATAATTCGTGGCCACTCATTAGTAGCAATCTTTCTAGATCCTTGTTGAAGAATTTTGCTACTTCTTTTAATGTCTCTTTTTCATCCAATTCCGGAAATAAACTCACTGTACCAGCTCCTAGTTCTATTTTTAGTTTTCTAAGCCATAATCTCTATATTGTCTTACTCCCATTGCATGCAGGTATCCTTCACGATATGCTGCTTGTTTTAGCTCCCATAAATCTTTTACTGTAAGGGATGCAGTATCATACTTATGAATTAAATTTAAGCTCTTATACGCTTCATCATGTGCTAGATGATACCGTCTGTAATCATTACTCATTAACCTACACACCACTCTTCTATTCCAAAAAATTCTTCTAAACATCTTAAACTGCAGAAAATATATTCTTTATCGTCCACATTCTCAAAGGAATAAACACCCTCTCCAGGATAAAGGGCATTACCACATACACTGCACAACATTTATTTATGACCTCCATAAATAAAGCTCGATATCAAACTAGTTGAGTAAGAAGTTTGAGCAAACATGTATAAAATATCCATTTGATCCAAATTACTAGCTACGCTCATATCAAATACTCTAGTCATAAAAGTTTTCTTGTCTTCTCTACTTAAAGCATCTAATGCACTATCTAACGCCCATTTATATTTTTCTTCATCGTAAAATCTTATCTTTTTCATCTCTTAACTTCCTTCCGCACTTAGGACAATAATCAATCTTCAATCGGTCAGCAAATTCTCCATTCTGATCATCCACCTTAAAATATAAGTGTCCTTTTAGTACATATACTGAAATAGAAAATAAATCATCCTGAAATTCATAGTTATATAAGTATTCTTGCGGTTCTTCTGCTTCTCTTTCACCTGCAGCACCCGTATAGTACGTTTCGGTGTGACAATAGGGACATACTTTCTTATTCATCGTTCTTTACTCTTCTTTATACATTTCTTTAAATTCATCTACGCTGACATCCTCCGCCATTAAGGCATCACATAAGCAATCTTCTGAACAGAAAGCATTGTCTCTTCCGTCTGGCCAATCAAAATATCTAAGTATTAGTTGATTATCAGTGATAGCTAAAATGTCATCATCTTTATCAAATACTTTTCCACAGTTTGCACATTTTAAATCCATTTTTAATCCTCAATTCCATGATTTATTTCTTTAACTACTTCATCACTTATTTTTAGCAACGCTCCTTTATCGAATTTTTCATACAGCATTAAAGCTGAAAATGTTAATCCTGAGTTGCAAAACTGGGAAGGTGTAACCTGATACCCGATTTTGTCGATTGCCAAAGGACGTTCTTGTTCTAAAAAGGCATTGATATCTTCTTCAAGATGCTCTGATGTATCATTTTCAAATAATTTAACTTCCATGTTAATTTCCCTCGTCTTTCTTAAATCTAGTATCCTGGTCTAGCCACTTTTGTAGTCCAGAAGCATAATCCCTTATCCAGTCACTAATAACTTTTCCGTCAGGCAAGTTTTCCCAATAATCCGGATCAAACTCTACAGCTATTTTGGTTTCTAAATCAGAACTCATGTGATAGCCCGTTCTATCATCCCAGCTTTCCAAAATAGAGTTCTTTAATTCTTGACGTTCTGATTTTGATAAATAGCAATCATCATTTTTATCGGATAATCGTAAATAATCATTAAGCTGTTCATCTAAAAGACTGTAATCATAACTCCATAATTCTTCTGCTGCTTTTACTTTAGAAGCAAAGTAGCCTAAATCTTTACTGTATTTCGCAATATCTCGCAAAGTGTTTTGACTTGAATACCAGCAGAACACTGCAAATCCAAAATCACCACTAATGCTTAACGTTGAACTTGACCGATCGAAAAGGTAATTTATTCGATTTTTCCATTCATATTCAGGATCTTTACAAGCAAGATATTCTATTTTGTTATCAAAGCATTTATATTTAAATACGTGATTATTAAAGTTCATCTTAAAACTCCAACTTAACTCTCTTACGTTTATTATCTTCTGCCCATCTATTGGCTACTTCTAACATTAATTTTTGAAAGTCCTCATTTTGCCATGCTGATTTGCCTAATAGCTGACTCCGTGCGTATTCTTCATTCAAGGCGTCAGCAAGCTTTTTGCTGGTTAACTTACTATATGCATCCCTTCGATTTTCTTTTTTCTCTTCAGCATAATAGTCATTAAAAGGGTTAGCCAATGCTAAGTGCTTTCTTTTCGCCTGATAGCCGGCTGAAAATACCCCCCCCGATTAAGTTAAGAGCGTCCATATCTTCTAAAGGCTTATGGTTATCTAGTTTATTTATGATTGTTTTGTCAACGTAGGCGACTTTTAAATCGCCCAAAACATCTGATGCTACTTTCATTTAATTTCTCTCCTTATATTTTCTGGCTATGAAGTTAATCCTTGCAGTTTCTAGCTGCATCTCTAAGCGTGACATAGCATATAGAACTCCTAAATTCAAAAGCGCGGTTATTGTACCTTTATCTATTGCACGTTGCGCACCTTTTCTATATTGCTTTTGCAATTGGTTAATAGTCATTTTTGCTTGTTTTTTTCTTCAACTTATCTCTTTTTCTCATTTTTAAATCCTTACACAAATCTCAAAAAGATCAAAACTATATCAATGATTGTTAAGCAAGTTATTGGAACATAAGACTTTTGATCGTCTCTAATTACATCTATAAAAAATAAATTAATTAAAATAAAAACGCACCACCATTCGGCAGATAATTGTCCACTCATTTATTCCTCCCACAAACCTTCGTCTGCTAACAATCGACCTATTTTATTTTTAGAAATACTACCTTTTGGATAATCTTCACTAAGCATTGCAGTGATACGCTTGTATGCATCTTCTTCTGCTGGGTTTAGATCATTAACTGTTAGTGTCACTCTATCGTTGGTAATACCCATTAGGTATTCAGTTGGCACTTTAAAAAAGTCGGCTAGCTTTTGCCAAGTTTCAATTCTAGGTTGTCTTTTCTCAGTTTCATACCAAGTTATAGCTTGTTGAGAACATCCCAATTGCTGTGCTAATTCTTTTTGTGTAAGTCGATTTTCTTTTCTTAATTCTTTAAGTCTATTCTTCATTTGCTGCTTCCTCCGGTAAGTTCTTGATGCAAGTAAGTAGGTACCCTTGTGGATACTGTTCTCCATAAACAATGGTCTTTTCAGCTACTTCTTTAAGTTTTCGTGTATCTTTCCCGTGTACTGCTCTAATCATCTTATTTATTTCAGAATCTGAAAATGTGATTATTGGTCTTCTCCACTCCTCAGCACAATGGTTAAGATAATTGATTAAGATTTCAATTACATTTGCATCTCTCTCCCTCTCTTCTTTAGAGAGAGATTTAGTAATTGTTTCTTTTCTTACTTGTTTATCTTGGTATTTATTTTGATTAGTATTTATTAGTGTTCGATTTTCCTGTTTAGGTTTTTCCAATTTAGGCTTTTCCTGTTTAGGTTTTTCTAAATCAGGTTTCCCCTGTCTTAGAAAATCTAAATTAGGTGTCTCACTTAAGGTCCAAATGCTTTCTTTTACCTGGCCTTTACTTCTCTTTCTCTCTCGTTTTAAATAGCCATGTTTTTCAAGTTCAGCTAATCCACTCCTAAGACCAGAAATTCCATCAGAAGAATGTTTGACTACTTCTTTTTCGTAAAAATTCCATTCATCACTCTGTGACCATAGGTAAACAAACAATCCTTTAGCTTTCCAAGAGAGATTAGTATCCTGAATGACATGATTATCTATAACTGTGTAGGATTTTTCATATACTTTCTTGATCTTTGCCATTCTGCATCCCCCTAAAATAGACTATCTGTAACAGGATCTGAATCTACTTCTACCTTCTTTTCAGCAAACGGATCCTTTTTGGCTTCTTCGGGTCGAGACTGCTGTATCTTATCAAGAGCAGCTTTCTTTGCTTTATCAGATTGTTTTGTTCCGGGGTGTTTCTTTTTAAAAATCTGTGCAATTTGATGGATAGCTTGCGCATCTTCTGGTGTATGGGATTCTTTAAACCAATCTTGGGCATCTTTGATACCGTCTCTTGCTTCTTGATACAAGTCGTACAAATTGGCTTGCACGCCGTTGTAATATACTTGATAATTTTCAAGCTCTTGTTTAGTTAAAATTTTTGGTTCATAAATAATCTTTTGATCTTTAGCATCATTATCATCATCTGCAGCAATCCCAAAGGCTCCACTAAGTGAATATCTTTTTGCATAACTGATAAGACTGGCGGTTGCTTGTGCATCATATGCTTTACCGTTTTGAAAAACGATTTTATTTGTTTTGACAGTAAAGCCTGAGGCATCAACTAAAAGTGTTTGGACGGTTACTGCAGTGTTAGTTGTTTGAATATCGAAGAAATAACTAAAAGTTACATTACCTTCTTTATCTGTAGCTTTTTTAATACCATCCATTACTGCTTTATCAATGTCTGCTAGATCAGCATACTTATAGTCATAGCTATAAGGTTTTCCTTGTTTGTTTTTACCTGAAACAGTAACATTATGTGTTCTTTTAGGCTGGCTAATATTAGCCTTCACTTGTGCGTAATGCATTGCCCACTTAGCTCTATCTTCTTCTCTTCCATAAATTTCCATGCTTAGTTCACCCTCTCATAGCTAATACCCCAATCGCGGATGAAGTTAGATAGGGCCGTTAATTGTTCTGTGGTGCCAGTAAGTTTAAGTGTGACGCTATGTACCTTATCAACTACTTCACCTGTTTTGGCATCGACATACTTATCGCCATGTTGTTCAAGCGATTCTATAGCTTTCTTACGATTTTCTTCTTGCTGTTTAGCCTGCTTAATTAAATATTCATGGTCATTATCCATTTGAGTTAGTACGTCAGGTAGCGACTTATAATCAAGCATTTGAAGATATGGACTAGCAGTCATAGCAGGTTTAGTGTACTCACTAGCCTTAGTAGCAATAACTTGCTCCGCTTCTTTTCTAGCCTTTAGTCTTTCAGCAATTGTTTCAAATTGTTGTCTAGCTTCTTCCTCAATTTTTCCCCAGCTAGCTGTCTTGTTGTCCCACTTTTCTTGGTAATCAAGCTCCTGTAAAGGTATATTGTATCCAACTGCAATCTTACCCAGTTGCAATAAATTCTGTTGATGTTTGTCTTTTTTAGCTTTATCATCAAAAGACTTAATTCCTTCACTGATGTGATCAACTGCTACCTTAATTTTCAAATCAAGTGATTTAATTTGAGCAGTAAACTCATCAATAGGTTGACTAGCTTGTTGTGTAATTGATTTTCTTCGATCATTTAAGGCTTTCCGAATGCGATTTAGTTCTGCCCTAGTCTTTTTATCGTAAGGATACGATTTAGAAGTTACTACATAGCTTTCCCAGCCTTTAGCTAAATCATCTACCTTAGCATTTAGTAGCTCGTACCCGGGAAAGTCTATTTCAGCCTTTTTAAAACTAATTGGAAAATTTTCATTTTCAAACGTAATCATGTCTTTTTTAGCTTCGTTAATCTTATTCATGTTATAATTCCTTTGGTTTTGTATTTTTGCTAGTCGTTAAACTGTTGGCGCAGTTAACGGCTTTTTTGTTGTCATTAAATCTGTCTCAAATTGTTTTTGATACTCATCATGTATCAGCGGTTGTCTTGTTTCTCTAGTGAAGAAAGCATTACTGTTACTGATTAATTTTGTTTCTAATGTCATTTATCTCATCTCCCTAAATATTTGGAAAAATCGCTGTATACATCGTAAAAATAAGTGCTACTAATGCTGTGCACATAGTACTTAGCGTAAGTATTTCTGTTTCACGTAGTGTGAAATTAGTACCCATGAATTCGTTGATCTTGTGGTTAATCCATTTACTCATAGTTGGTGATCCTCCATAAACTTTTGTAAGACATCCTTGTCATATAAGATTTGGCCATCAATACTAATTGGCTTAAAATCAAACTTTTTCAGCCAAATTCTAAATGTAGATGGGCTAACTCCTAAGAAGTTTGCTGATGCTGTCACGTTAAAATACTTCTGTTGAATAGCTCTTTCAATAACTCGTTCTGGGATTGCGATTTGCATGAAATCATCTCCTTTTTAATGAATCAAAATACTTTCCTTACTAGCTCTGTCTACTCCTTTTACAGCAAGATAAGTTTCTTGCTGAAGATGGATAAAACTTAGAATATCTTGAATTTCTTCCGGTTTACCTTCTAGTGTTAATTTCATCCTTATCTCCTCTCAATTCATCAAGACTAACGCCTAAAGCATCAGCAATTTTGCACATAGTTTTGAATGTAGGCTCAGTCTTTAAATATCTATAATTTCTAATTGTTTGGTAATTTATTCCTGATCTATTTGATAATTTACTCAAACTCCAATGCTTATTTTTTAAAATACGATCAACTGTTTGCCACGACATATTGTGTTATATACCCTGCTTTCAAGTTATTTTTCTATATTTTGTGCTATAATTAACACAAAATATTAAATAATAAAGGAGACATTGTATGCCAATTAAACTTTCTTTAACACAATTTATTACTTTTAAATCTAAGGTTTCTACAAGTGCACGTATAAATTATTTACGCACCCAGGTGAAAGGAAGCGACTATAGTCCAGCTATTGATTACTGGCGCCCACTTCGTTCCAAAATAAAGCAATTTGCACGAGGTGAAATAACAGAAAATCAATTACAATCTTTTGCTAGCTCAGTTCCAGAAAACAAAAGGAAAAATTATGTTAAAGATACTAGAAATTTTTTATATTTTGTTCAAAATTATTCACCAAATTTCTTTGAGGTAAATAAAGCTTCTTGGAATTTTGGAGATCGCCTCGTAATCTCTGCTACGCCTGAATTAGGAGTTAAAAATGCAAATGGCGAAAAATATTTAATTAAAAATTTCTATACCGTTAAAAAACCTGACGATAAACTCATTAAACGCAATATTCTTCCTTCATTAACTTTGATGCAATTTGCT
The DNA here is from genome assembly GCF_910589175.1 of uncultured Lactobacillus sp. Classification (GTDB taxonomy): domain Bacteria; phylum Bacillota; class Bacilli; order Lactobacillales; family Lactobacillaceae; genus Lactobacillus. The sequence goes on along the minus strand of NZ_CAJURR010000005.1, from coordinate 51,651 downwards.
AATCAAGATACAATTAAGCAAGGTGCTACTCCAGCAATTTTAAATTTACGAAACGGCAAATTAATAACAGCTACTCCTTCTGACTTAATTGATCCAATAGAACTAGAAATTGATGCTCAACAAATTATCGATATCTGGGATAAAATTTAATTTGCCAATTCTCCTTGGATTTGTGCACAATTTTCACAGATCCATACATTATCTTTTATTTTTAGCTGTGCTTTTTCACCGCAAAGCACACACTTATTAATTTTTTTATTTAGAAGATCTTCATCTTTTAGAACTATTACTTTTGTCAGTTTATTTCCACATTGTTCACAGTAATTACCATCATGAACAACATTGTGGCAATTACTACATACAACTAAATCCATAAGATTAAAGTACTTATTAGCAGCCTCCACAAAAATGCGCTGCTTTTTCTTTTGCTCTTTTTCCATCTTTATTACCTACACTTCTAATCTTCTTAACTTATTAACAAAATACTGTTGTCCTTTACCTGTTACCTTAGGTGTCTTGCTAATTGATGTTGAGCCGTTTGAATGGTTAATAGTTGTCTCTTTGATCTTGAACAAACCAAGATCCATTGATTTCTGCGTTGGCATGTTCCAATCACTACCCTTACGATTGATTAAATATCCATGTTCTCGCATCCAAGCAAACAAACGATTAGCTCCAATATCTATTCCATTACCTCTACCTCTTAAAATTTTGGCTAACTCGCCAATCAAAATTGTAGTGTGGCTAGTTGCTACTGAATCTGCAAACAATGCCTTAGGTTTCATTTCAGCAATTTCAATATCTTTTTGTTTAAGCTGATCCGCTGCTTGTTGAAGTAAATTAGCTAAACCGTTCTTGTTGTGTACTACATCGAATGCTTTTTCATCTGTCATATAAGCACCATGTTTACGAATTGCTGGAAGAACTTTATGCGTTACCCAACGTTGAAACTTCTTTGCGTTGTGCTTTCTACTTTGTAGAATTAATGCATATAAACCATATTCATTAATAATATTAGCTTCGCCTTGACGCCCTAAGTTAAACTTAGACCGTTCATCCTCATCTAATCTGCTAAGTGCAACAGTAGTATTTGAAAGATCCAATATTTTAGTAATATCACTTGCGACAAACCATGGCTCATCGTTAATTTTTAAAATTCTTACTTGGCTGTTCTCAAAGTTAAATAGTTGTAAGTCATTATTCATTTACTTTTTCCTCCTTGCTAACTTAAATAAGTACTGTGTAGTCACCCCTAAATAATCGGCAACATCTTGTAAAACATCAGCGCGTGGCATGCTTTTGTTCCACTTGCCGATAATCCCATTTGACAGTCGTAAATCATGTTCAATCTGATAGATTGATTTTTTATTCTGATTCGCTACTTCCTTGACTGCTGTATAAAGCGACATATTCCAATCTCCTTTCGTAAAATATTTTCTAAGAAAAAATACTTATTATTGACTATGCACCGAAAATATTCTATTATTAAAGCGTAATAAATACAGCGATATCAATAATATCGGTAGTTAATAATTCGATTTTTTTCGTGCCCCTCAAGCACATCTAATATATTACTCCCGAATATTTTCGATGTCAATTAAAAATATAAAATATTTTCGGAGATTTTTAAATGTCTACTTTATACCTAAGAATTAAAGAATTAGCTAATTTGAAAAACGTTAGCATGGCAGAAATTGAAAGAACATTGAATTTATCTAATGGAATAATTTCTACGTGGCGAAAAACCAATCCATCAATAGATAAAGTAGAAAAGGTAGCTGATTATTTTAATGTGTCAACTGACTATCTGTTAGGACGTGATGAACCATCAAGATCAGTAACAGATACTGATCTTGATGAAATGCTAGACAATGCACGTTCTTTTGACGGTAAGCCAATGACTACTCATGATCGCGAACTTATTAGATCTTATTTAAAAGGTTTATACGACGCAAAGTAAGGTGACAGCATTGAATAGTCATTTAGCAAAACTACTCAATAAATACCATTTAAAGTTAGCATTTCTTCCTATGGAAAGAGATGGATATTTAGTAGATGGTGTAGTGTTCGTTCGTGAGAATCTTTCAGAAAAACAAATTGAAAAAGTAGTCTTACATGAAATCGGTCACGCTAAAAACGATTCCGAAATTGTGGGTGACTATAAATATATCGGCTCGGCTCATTCATGTAGTGAATACAAGGCTAATAATTTTATGATTCACGAAAAAATAAAACAATTTGTAGCTATGGGAAATGATCCAAATGAAGCAAATTATGTAAACATTGCTGTTAGTCTTGGAATTGGTAATTATGATGAGGTACGTGAAGAATTATTGAGATATATAGCAAAATAAAAAAAGCAGGCATCCACTTAAGCCAAAAAAGTTCTTAGGGCGCCCTAGCTGTGCGCTCGTTCCGACCGCGCAGCATTTGAAATTGAGACACACAAACAATAATCAAAATAGATTAATGAATTATATTTTTTGGAGGAAATTTAGTTAAGAATGTCATTGTTTAAAAAAGAAAAGGGTAATTTTGATACACATCAATCTACTAATAATTCAACTTTACAAAATAATAAAAATAATGTTGCAATAAACCCTACTCGCTTCTCTTTTTTGGATTTATTTCATATTGTTGAATTTAAAAATAGAATAAATCTATTAATAAATGAAAACCAACAATTAAAGGAAGAAAATATCCGCCTTGAAGAGCAAGCAAATACTAGGTTAACCTTACAACAGATGAAACCCAAAGAGCTTGACGAATTAATAGATGACAAAAATAGTCAAATCAGAAACTTAGATTATACTATTCACGAAAAAGATCTTGATATCAAAAATCAAACCACAAAACTAACCAATCTAAGCGAGCAATTAAATAATCTAAAAAGTCAAATTATTGATGTTTCAGATGAATTAATGTATGAATCGTATGGTCTTTATAAGCCAAAATATAATTTTACTAATTCAAGCACCTATAAAGGTAAGTTAACAGAAATTAGATCTGATCAAAAAGCTATGATTAAAGATTCTATAGCGGCTAAAATTTTCCAGCCAATGACCTTGAATGATTCGAAAGCACAAGGAAAGAGCATGCAGAAAAAGAATATTAAACAATTACTACGTTCTTTCAATGGTGAATGTGAAGCTGCTATTAATAAGGTCACTAAATCTAACTTCAACACTATAGAAAAAAGAATTAATCGTTCCTTTGAACAATTGAATAAATTAAACGAACCTAACGGAGTGAGATTAACGGTTGAATATTTAGATAGTAAAATTAACGAAGCGCGTCTAGCTTTAGAATATGCCTTAAAAAAAGAAGAGGAAAAGGATATCCTTAGAGAACAGAAACAAAGAGAACGAGAAGAACGTCAATTACAACGAGAGCTAGCTAATGAACGAAAGAAATATGAAAAAGATGAGACTCATTTTCAACAAGCTCAAAAATTAGTTGAAGAAAAAATCAAAACCACCTCTAGTGAAGTGGAGTTAGTTTCATTAAGATCTGAATTAAATCATTTAAAAGAAAAACTAGCTGCTATCCAAGAAAAGAAAGTTAAACTTGAGGATCGTGCAGCTAATCCGACTGCAGGTTATGTTTACATAATTTCTAATATTGGATCTTTTGGCGAAAACGTTTATAAAATTGGCGTTACCCGTAGATTAGATCCTATGGAGAGAATTAATGAACTCGGCAGTGCTTCAGTACCTTTTAAATTTGATGTTCATGCTTTAATTTTTAGTGATCAAGCTTATCAGTTAGAAAAAGAATTACATGATTATTTTGATAAACAAAGAGTGAATAAAATTAATAAACGTAAAGAGTATTTTAATATCACTATAGATGAAATCAAAAAAGTATTAGCCCAGCATAAAGAACTTACTTTTGATTTTCATGAATTACCTGATGCACCTGAATACAGGGATTCTCAAATTATTGAACAACAAGTATCTATTAAAGAGTAGTTTTTATTTCAATAAAAGTCCAAATACTGATGACTTTAAAAGCTGAACGTATTATTTTTTTGGAGGAAGTATATGAATAACTCAGTAGTTACAGATGAAGAAAGAGAAAAGCGCGAAAACTTTGCTAATATGTGGATTTCTACTCATGGTAATGAAATCCCCTCTAATAGCGTTCCAATGATTAAGCAAAAATTAGAGGATCTGCCATCTAGTAGACAGGTTAATATTCAAGCAGTCAATCTTAAAAGTCCAGTAGTCGCCTTAGTTCTTTCCTTATTTTTTGGTACTTTGGGAGCTGATCGATTTTACAATGGTCAAATAGGATTAGGTCTGGGTAAATTATTTACTTTAGGAGGATTAGGAATTTGGACAATTATTGACTGGTTCCTAATAATGGGTGCAACAAAGAAAACAAACTTAAATAAATTATTGTTAGTACTTTAATTCAACAAAAAATCCCACCGATGCGCCAACATCAGTGGGATAAAGAAATGAGCTACGCCAATAGCTCAAACATAAATATTGAAACTAACAAAGCCAAAAAATAGGACTCTGCCCTCTTATTGTAGCAGAGTTCCTATTTAGGCTACAATAGGAGGTTTTTATTATGCCAAAAAGAAAAAATACAAGTATCAAAGATTATAAACTAAAATCTGGTAAGAAGCGGTATATGTTTCAGATTTATCTAGGCACTAACAGCAATGGTAAGCCTATCATTACTCGCAGACGGGGTTTTAAATCCTATGCTGAAGCAGAAGCCGTATTCAATAAAATGTCACAAATTAAACCAGATAGTTTTGTGAAACAGAAGCAAATTAAAGTATCTGAACTACGTGATCTATGGTTTGAAAATTATAAGACCCAAGTAAAAGAATCCACTGCAAATAAAAATAAACAAGTCTTTGATAACCATGTTATTCCGGATTTTGGTAATCAATATATTGACAAGATTACAGTAGCTGAATTACAAAAGTGGGCTGATAGAAAAGCAAAACAGATTGTTAAATATAGGGATGCAATTAATGAATTCAATGCCCTTTTTGAATACGGTATTCGCTTAAACTATGTTTCTGAAAATCCGTTAAAACGGATCATTATTCCTAAGAAAACATCTCGACCACGTAGAGACACTGAACATAATGTTTATACCCGAGATGAACTAAATCAATTCCTTGAAGTTGCAAAAGATTATGGATTGGTCCCGTATACTTACTTCAAGCTACTTTCTGCTACTGGTCTTAGAAAATCTGAAGCTCTCGCGTTAACATGGTCAGATATTAACCTAACTGCCGGTACTTTATCAGTAAATAAAACCTTGGCATATGGTTTAAATGGTAAAACGATTATTCAGCCACCTAAATCACCAAAATCTAAACGAATTTTGCCGATCTCTGACGGTTTGAAAGAAGTTTTGATAGATTATAAGCGAAAGCAGAAAATCATCTCTAAAGAGCTATTTCACACTAATAAGGGAACTTATTTAAGAATAAGCAAACCGGATCAATGGTTAAAATCAATTTACGCTAAAGACCACGAAGAAAAAGCTGAATATGCAAAAAAATATAACTTAACAGAGCCACAACCGGATTTACGTCATATTACAGTTCATGGTTTTAGACATACTTTTGCAACACTACTTATTGCGGAAACTAATGTAAAACCTAAAACAGTTCAGATGTTACTTGGTCATGAAAACATTCAAATGACTTTAGACATTTATACTCATATTAACAAGAAAAATACAGAAGATGCAGTCAATGCATTAAAGCAACTAAATATATAAACAAAAAAACACCTTTTTTTAGCCATTTCTTAGCCAAAAAGGTGTTTTTATTACTTAAAACGTTGCTATATCAACATTCTTTTATTTAAATAAGGAGAGTACAGGATTTGAACCTGCGCGCCGGTATAAGCCGGTTCGCCGGATTTCGAGTCCGGTGCATTACCACTCTGCCAACTCTCCAATTACAACGTTTTTATTATAGCAATTAAAAAATAAATGGTAAATACAAAATAACTAATTCTAAAATTAATCTTTAAAAAGTCATCATTCCTTCATAGTTTTTCTGTATCTTAAAGCTATACTAATTGATAATGAAAGGACTCGTATTATGGCAAAGATCATTATTTACAAGCCCCGCAAAATCAAGTTGATGCGCCAGGCTGTTGAGCGTTATCTAAACTATAAAATTGTTAAACATAATTAGATTTTTTAGCCAACCAAAAGTGGTTGGCTTTTTTAATTTAAAACATTTCAATAATCTTTTCCATTAGTGGCGTCACCTCTCTATCTTTACGCCATACTAAATTTAAGTGGGTAATCCAGTTAGTATGCTTTACTGGGATAATCTTACTTTTTGCATAAGTAAAGGCAATCGATTCCGGAACTAAAGCTATCCCTAAACCTTTATCCGCCCAGTGAATTGCTGTTCTTGCATCATCACAAGTTACTGAATAGAACGGCCTTATTCCCTGATGCCGAAAACTACGATTGAATACTTCTTGAAATCTTCGGTATAAAATTATCGGCCTATCTTTTAATTCATTAAGATGTTTAATTTCTCCTCTTTCAAAAAATTCTTCTCTTGTCACTGCTACCATTGGTTCCTGGTGAAAGTCTTTAAAATTTAGTCCTTCAAGATTAAAAGGTGTCCGCACTATTCCTAAATCTACTATTCCGTCTTGTAGTTGTTCAACAATGCCAAAAGTATTTGCTTCATGTATTGCAAAGGATACATTAGGATAGTATTTTACTAATTTTTTAAATTGCTCGTTTGGGACAACTCCACCACAAGAAGAAATGACTCCGATTCTAATTTTTCCTAATTCACCCTCTTTAATTTGATGGATTTGGCTTTTAGCAGATATACTCAGAGCAACAATTTTTTCAGCATATTTTTGAAATACTTTTCCTTCTTCTGTCAGTTCTATTCCATGGGCAGTTCTAACAAAAAGCTGTACCCCTACTTCCTTTTCTAATTGTTTTAACTGATAACTTAAAGGTGGCTGAGCAATATATAACTTTTTAGCAGCAGACGTAATCTGCCGCTCTTCAGCAACCACTAAAAAATATTTTAATTGTTTAATATTCATTATTAATACCTTTTAACTTATTATCTATATTTTTAATATCTCCTATCTTAATTTGATATTTTCTTAATAACAAGAACTGCGCTAAAATATTTTAAGAAAATAGAGAATTAACGGAGGATTTTTATGGAAAATAAAGAACTGCAAGGGTTAACCGATGCCCAGGCAGAAGAGCGTCTTAAAAAAGATGGTCTAAATGAAGTTCCCGAACCTGAATTTAATTTCTTTAAAGAATTTATGTCCAAGTTATGGAACTTATCGGCCTGGATTTTAGAAGCAGCCTTATTATTAGAATGCATTTTAGGTAAATGGATCCAGTCCTTATTTGTTTTATTAATGCTTTTATTTGCAGCGTTTAATGGAGCTACACAAAAGAAAAAGTCTCGCAGAGTTCTAAATACAATTTCTCATGAGCTAACTCCAACAGTCTCTGTAAAAAGAAGTGGTAAATGGAAACAAATAAATTCAAAATTCCTTGCTGTTGGAGACTTAATCAGCTTAAAACGCGGAGATGTTTTAGCAGCTGACGTAAAAATTGCTCAAGGGCAGATTACAGTGGATGAAAGCTCCATTACTGGTGAATCAAAAGCAATTAAAAAATCTGTCGGTGATACCGCCTATGCTGGAACCACAGTAGTTGATGGCGATGCTTTAGCAATAGTAACTGCAACAGGAAGCAATTCTCGTTCTGGAAAAACTATTAATCTAATCAACAATTCCGCTGCTCCTGGTCACTTACAACAATTATTAACCAAAATTATCTATTATCTATGTCTTTTAGACGGTATATTAACTTTAATTTTAGTAATTGCGGCATTGATTCGCGGACAGAATGTCATTGAAATGCTCCCATTCTTAGCTATGATGTTTATTGCCTCTATTCCGGTTGCTATGCCATCTACCTTTGCCTTATCTAATTCTTTTGAGGCCACTCGTCTAAGTAAAGAAGGAGTATTAACATCTGACTTAACCGGTATTCAAGATGCTGCAAACTTAAACTTATTGTTACTTGATAAAACTGGAACAATTACTGAAAATAAGACAGCCGTCTCTCAATGGGATAATCTAAGCCATCTTCCAAATAAGGAAGTTCTTGCTTTAGTTGGAGCAGCTACTGATAAACGTAGTCCTAGCATCATTGATTCTGCAATCAATGAATATCTTAAAGAAAAAGGCATTACCCCTGATACTCCAGAAAAATTTATTCCCTTCACATCTGATACGGGATATTCAATGGCTACCGTTGGCGGCTACAATATCAAGTTAGGTTCTTTTAAGCAACTTTCTTTAATAGATAAAAATGCTGATGAAGAAGCAAAAAATATTGATTTTACTGCTGGTCGTTCAGTTGCAGTTCTAATTAATGACAAACTAGCTGGAATATTTATTTTACGTGATAAAGTTAGATCAGATTCAAAAAAGGCTCTAGAAGAACTTAAAAAACGTGGAATCAAGCCAATTATGTTGACTGGAGATAACCGCAGAACTGCTGAAGCAGTTGCTAAAGAGGTTGGCTTAAAAGGAAAAGTTATTTCAATTCACGATTTCAATGATAAAACTGATGTTAATGATTTAGCCGGAATTGCTGACGTTTTACCAGAAGATAAGCTTAAGATGGTTAAACTATTCCAAAAAGATGGCTATATTGTCGGAATGACTGGTGACGGAGTTAACGATGCTCCTGCATTAAAGCAAGCTGAAGTTGGAATCGCTGTTTCAAATGCTGCTGACGTCGCTAAACGAAGTGGTAAGATGGTTCTTTTGGAAGACGGTTTAACTCCAATTGTTAAAATTCTTGATGCCGGCCACAGAGTTTACCAAAGAATGACAACCTGGTCTTTAACTAAATTATCTCGCACAGCTGAACTAACAATGCTTTTAACATTTGGTTACCTATGCTTTAACTATATTCCCATGGCATTAAATGCAATGGTTATTTATACCATTATGAATAATATGGTGACTATGATGATCGGAACAGATAATACGCACATTACTTATAAGCCAGAAAGTTGGAATATGCTCAAATTAGCTAAAATTGCTTTCTCTCTTGCTGCAGGCTGGACTGCAATTGGTTTTGGCTTTGTTTGGTACCTTGTATCTCATAACTATACTCAGGGAACTGTTTCTACAATGGTTTATGTTTACCTAGTTTTAAGTGCAATGTTGATTGTATTAATTACTAGAACTAGAAAATTTTTCTGGCAATCAGTTCCATCAAAATCAGTTGCTATCGTTCAAATCATTGATGTCTTATTAACTTTTGCTTTAGCATTATTTGGTTTAGCCATGACTCAAATTAGCTTTACAAATCTTGGCTTAACCATAATTGTGGCCTTAGTTGCAGCAATTATAATTGATTTATTCTATCAACCAATTATGAAAAACAAGTAATAAAATATACTAATTCATAGAAAAATAGGTCACTTTGATATGTTTATCAGAGTAACCTATTTTTAATAAACTTTAGTTTTGATATGTTTCCTTAATAAACAGCACACAAACTGCTGCTAAAACACCCGAAATTCCTGCAGTCAACATCATCGCTGGCATTGAATATTTCATTAGTGGAAATAGTATAAAACTTAATAATGAAGCAATTATTTGAGGTAAGCAAATGGAACAATTAAATAAACCTAAATACGTCCCCATGTGTTTACCGGATAAGGCATTAGAAACCATAGTTAGTGGATAAGTGTTCATAGCTGCCCAAGAAATTCCAATTAAAATAAATGATACAATCAAAATATTTTGAGAATGGACAAAGAAGATGGAACCATATCCTATTGCTCCTAATAATAAACTAATACCATATCCAACCTTATGATGATTATTTGGCACCTTTGCCAAAACATATGACCATATCACTGCGGCAATTGATTGAACAGCTGTTAAAACCCCAAACCAGTTTCCGGCTAATTGATAACCAGCCGAAGATGGATCTGTTACTTTCCAAACATTTTCTGCAATTGCACCTGTAGCATAAGTTGATAAATATTGGAATGAAAACCAACAAAATAATTGTACTAATGAAACTTGCCAGAAAACTTTAGGTGCCTTTTTTAACAGCTCAAACCAGTTTCCGCCTTCTTTGTTATCTTCTTCTTTAATACCATGATAACGAGCATAAGTTTTTGGATCATATTCATGAACTTTTGTTACGGTTAACAAACTTGTAATGACAAGTATTGTAGCTCCTACATAAAATGAAATTACAACTGATTGAGGTACTACACCCTTTTTAGCAGTATTAGCAACTCCTAGAACTGTTAATAGAAATGGGAAAAATGCTGCAATTACTGCACCTGAATTTGAAAGCATACTTTGGATACCATATGCATATGATTTTTGCTCATCATTAACCATATCACCAATCATCATTTTAAATGGTTGCATAGCCATATTTGCTGCTACATCTAAAATTGCAATTGCAATAGCTCCAAATACTAATGCTTCAATAGAGCCATATCCTAAGCCTAAACTCCCAATGTTTGGTAAAAATAACATCATAATCATTGCAAAGATCATCCCAATTAATAAGTAAGGTAATCTTCTTCCACCAAGTTTTGGAGCCCAAGTTCTGTCAGAGAATGATCCAATAGCTGGCTGTACCACTAACCCAGCCAAAGGCGGTAAAATAAAGAACCATCCCAGTTTAGTTGGATCAGCTCCTAAGGTTTGAAAAATTCGACTCATTTGTGATGTTTCAAGAGTAAAAGCAATTTGAATACCTAAGGACCCAAAATTAATCATCCAGATCACACTTTTTGCAAGTTCTGGTAAGCCAGATACTTTGTTATTTTCATCCATAATTTTCTCCCTCACTTTTTAACTAAGCGCTTTCAATAATTTTATATTAAGCAAGAGTAAAAATGCTTTCAATATAGGATTAATTGTTACCGGTAACTAAATACATAAAAATGCTGATACCATTACAAAAAAGTAATAAATATCAGCATTTCTAAATATTTATAAGTGAAGTTCTTTATATTCTCTTATACTCTAAAAAGTCGTAATCAAATTTATTATTTCCATTTGGATGATGACTTTCGGAATTTACTAATTTAAAGTCTTCATACTTTAGTTCCGGCATCCATGTATCACACTTAAATATATGGTGAATTTTTGTCTTTTCAAGAACATCTACTTCATCCTTAAATTCTTTAAAAACTTCAGCACCTCCAATAATATCAATTGTTTCTTCAGTGTGATCTTCGATCCAATTTTTCAACTGTTCAATTTGTGAAAAAACTTTAACCTCTGAATTATCTTGATATCTACGTTGTAAAATTGGATTAGTAGAAAGGATGATATGTTTTCTTTTAGGAAGTAATCCGGGAAAACTATCAAATGTTTTTCGTCCCATAACGATAATATGATTACTAGTCAGCTCTTTAAAATGTTTTAAATCAGCGGGCAAATGCCAGGGCAAAGCACCCTGGTAACCAATACGTCCATCTTCATCTTCTGCCCAAATAAATCTAATCATTGTTCTTTCCTCAACATTTAAACGGCTACCGGCGCCTTAATAGTGCCATGATGCCGGTAATTAATTAACTTGATATCTTTCATTTCAAAATCCTGTACTAATTTTTTATCCGGATTTAGCCAAAGCATAGGAGCGTCATATGCAGATCGATTCAATAATTCTTTAACTTGGTTAAAGTGATTTTTATAAATATGAGCATCCCCTAAGGTATGAATAAATTCACCCGGCTTTAAACCAGTTTCACGCGCGATTAAATTTACTAGTAAAGCATAACTAGCAATATTAAACGGTACACCCAAAAACATGTCGCCTGATCTTTGATATAGCTGTAGACTTAAACGCCCGTCATTAACATAAAACTGAAACAAGACATGACATGGAGGTAAAGCAGACGCTGGTACATCTTCTGGATTCCATGCGCTAACAATTAAGCGACGAGAATAAGGTGTTTTCTTAATTTGATCAATTACATTTTGAATTTGATCAATAAAGCCACCTTCACGTTTCTGCCAATGTCTCCACTGGGCGCCATAAACGTCTCCTAAATTTCCATACTTCTCTGCGAAAGTCCGGTCTGCTAGGACTTTTTGATCAAATTTTTTCATTTCTTCTTGATAGATCTTTTTAAATTCTGGGTCTTCTTGACTTCTAAGACCAAAATTAGTCATATCTGGCCCCTGATACTCACTGCTCTCTACCCAATTTTTAAAGGCCCATTCATCCCAAATATGATTATTATGTTCTAGCAAAAAACGGATGTTAGTGTCTCCTCGTAAAAACCATAACAATTCGCTCTTAATAAGTCCAAAAGGTATTTTTTTAGTAGTTAAAATAGGAAAACCATCATTTAAATCAAATCTCATTTGGGCTCCAAACAAGCTTCTAGTACCTGTACCAGTCCTATCTTCCTTGTCATGCCCTTCACTCATTATTTTACTTAGTAAATCTAAATATGGTTGCTCTAAAGTTGCCATTTTATTTCTTCTTTCTATTCCGCGTCTTCATCTTAAAATACCATATATTTTGTATCTTGGTAAATACAAACACTACATTTTGTGCATTCATTGATATGGTAGAATTATATATTATAAACTTTGGGGGAATTCTAATGATTTTAACTTGGGACATAATTAGAAGGATAATCGAAATCCTTTGGTTAATTAATGTTGGGCTAGCAATTTGGACTGTTTTTCGTAGTCATCGTGACATTGCTTCTACTTGGGCCTGGCTCTTGATTTTGTCTATCTTGCCTTATGTTGGTTTTGTTTTATATTTATTTACTGGTCGGCAATTATCACACGATGATATCTTCTCAATTGAAACTGAACAGAAAAAAATTCGTGATCATTTTCTCAATGAACAAAATAGGCTCTTAAGAATCCATGATTTACTCCCTAGTAAATCCCAGAATCCACGTGCAAGACGCTTAGTAGAACTGAATCTAAATAACGATGATGCCCTTTTAACTTTTAATAACGAAGTCGAGACTTTTATCGACGGACAAGTTTTATTTCCGAATCTTATAAAAAATATTGAGGAAGCAAAAAAAAGCATTAATGTAGAATTTTATACATTTTATGATGATCAATTAGGAAATCAAGTCTTACAAGCTTTAGAAAAAGCAGCTAGTCGGGGCGTTAAAATTAGAGTTTTATATGATGCAAGCGGCTCTCGTGGTACACGACCATCTTTTTTTAAAAAACTTCGTCAGTTAGGAGGAGAAGCACAGCCTTTCATTTCAACAGCTGGAAACCGTCTTTTTACTACTCCTCGTGCTAACTATCATTTACACAGAAAATTGGTAATTATCGACAATGAAATTGGATATATTGGCGGCTTCAATATTGGTAATCAATACATTGATCGAAGTAAAAAGTTTGGACACTGGCGTGATACCCACCTTCGCGTAGTAGGACAAGCAGCTTTATTAATGGAAATTCGTTTTGCAATGGATTGGAATACCAGCTGTCGTAGATCTCATCTTCCAAAATATAATATTGATCACTTAATTGAAACATTTGAATTAAAAGTAGTTCAATCTAAAGACTTAGTCCCAATGCAAATTGTTTCATCGGGACCAGATAATAGTCACTTTGGTATTCGGCGAGCTTATGAAGAAATAATTGCTCAAGCACAAAATTATGTCTACATTCAAACTCCCTACTTAATCCCGGGTGATTCAATCTTAGAAGCTTTAATCATTGCAGCAAAAAGTGGAGTTGATGTACGAATTATGATTCCTTCTATGCCCGATCATCCCTTTGTCTACCGGGCAACTGAGTACTATGCAAAATACCTAGTTAATCAAGGGGTTAAAGTTTACAAATATGATAATGGCTTTATTCATGCGAAAACTATTGTTAGTGGATCTAATATTGCTTCAGTCGGATCCGCAAATCAAGATTTTCGTAGTTATCAATTAAACTTTGAAGTAAATGCATTTACATATAGTCCAGCTCTCACCAAGGAATTAAAAGAAATTTTTGAAGAAGATTTAAAAGAGTCAACTTTACTCACAAAAGAATACTTTGAAAAGCAATCTCATTGGCGTAAATTTAAACAATACTTTTCAAGATTGCTATCACCAATTTTATAAAAAGAAAGAGACATACTTAGCTTTTTAGTTGAGTATGCCTCTTTTTCTTATTTATTCTTCTTCATCAATTACAGTAACAGATTTTCTTTCTTGATATGAATAATATATCCAAGCAATAATACCAAATGCCACTGGTCCAATAGCAGTCCAGAATGAAGTTGCATAATCACCAGTAAATAATGGCTCAATACAAGTAAAGACGATTCCTACTGCTACTACAAGCCAAACAACAATTGTTACGGCCCATACCCGCTTTTTACCCTCAATAAAGATAAATGGACGATCGATATCTTTTTTCATCTTAAAGAATGGATATGCACCAATCAAGAACAAATATGGTGCAGATGAAGAAACGTTCATCATATCCATTAAAATAGTATAGAATTGGCCTGCTGCGTTACCACCAAAGGAAATAAATAAAATAATAACACTAACAATAATAGCCTGAAGCCACATTGAACGCTCTGGCATTCCGTGTCGATTTAATTTAACTAATGATTTAGGTAAAAGTTTTGGATCACAGCCTTCAATAAATGACTTAACAGGTGAATAAACCATTAAAAATGCTGCTGAAATTCCTGCCAAAACGTCAGCTAATCCAGCAAAACGGGAAAAGGCCGATCCTAAAGCTAATGATGCGGAATGAGAAAGTCCAATCGCTTTACCAGTTTCAACTCCCAAATTGTTAATTAAAACATATTCAACATTAGCCAAATCAACATTTTTACCACTTAATTGGCTGCTCCAATTAGCAGCTACCCCACACATTAAAATATTTAAAACATATAGAGCTGTCATCCAAATCATCGCAGTAATTAAAGCCTTAGGAAACGTTTTTTCAGGTTTATCTACTGAATCAATCACACCAGCTGATGTTTCTAGACCCCCGTAAGCAAACAAAGCATAAACAATGAAAGACACAACGGCAATTGGAGATTGAAAAGCAGGATTAGGTGAATGAACTAGTGATTGAGCCGTTAAAGGTTCTGCTAACTTTCCATGATTCAAAAAGAATACTAAAATCGATACCAAAGTAAAACCAATTGTAATGGCTAAAGTAAAAAAGCCTCCAACGTTACTTACAGCTGCAATCTTATCAACACCTTTAGCAGCAAAGAATGTTACGACTACTAAAAATACTACTTCTAAAATTCCTAAAAGTTGTGTTGATGTCAAATTTAAAAAGTGCCAGCTTTGAGTAGTATCATGACCTGAGATTGCTGTTGATACCGAGACTAAGAAAAATTGTGTCGATGATACAAGCCAGACTACCCAAGCAGCTAACCAAATAAAAGTACCGATAAAGGCTGTTTTTTCACTAACTGAGCCTTTGAGCCAAGAAAAAATTCCGCCTTTAACGCCTTTAAAAGCTGCACCATATTCGGCAAAAATTAAAGCCGATGGTAAAAAGAATAAAATTGCGGTTATGATATACCACACAATACTTGCATAACCCATTTGATAATAGGCTGTCAAAGAATTACTAAAGCCAAAAATAGCTGAAAAGATCATCAAAACTAGACTCTTTAGTCCAATTTTGACTGATTTGTCTTTTTTCATAAAAAACTAAAACACTCCCTCTTTCATACAAACATTAACTATTATGCGCTTTTTGTTAAATTAATACAAAAGAGATTAAAAATAAGCAAAAGAAAACGGAACTCAATCGAGTTCCGTTCAAGCATTAAGCATCACTGTACTTTACTAAAGAATATATGTCTAAATCTGGGAATTGTTCTCTTCCCTTAAGATCAGTTAATTCAATATAAAATGCTGCCCCTACTACTTCTCCGCCTAAGTTTTCGATTAATTCCTTAGTTGCGTGAAGAGTACCAGCAGTTGCCATCAAGTCATCACAGATTACAACTTTTTGACCTGGCTTAATTGCATCTTTATGCATTTCTAAGACATTAGAACCATATTCTAAATCATAAGAAGCACTTTCTACTTCGCGTGGCAACTTATGAGGCTTACGAGCTGGTACAAAACCAACTCCTAATTCTGTTGCAACAGGACAGCCAACAATAAATCCACGGGCTTCTGGTCCAACAATTACTTCTGCTCCACGACTTTTAGCATAATCAGCTAATTCATGGGTAGCAGCGCGATATAATTTCCCATCTTGCAAAATTGGGGTGATATCGCGAAAGACAATCCCCTTATTTGGAAAATCCTGTACACTTGCAATGTGTTCTTTAAAATCAATTGCCATTTAAAGAGAAACCTCCATTTTAGACTCTCATTGAAAAATTAGACCTAGCGGTCTTTGACTTGTATATTTTACCAAATTTTTGCTTTAAAATCAGGCTTAAACCGAACTTTTTAATAATTTATAACTAGTAATGATCACTTCAAATATTGTTTAACATAATTAATCAATTGATTTGATGGCATCGTTCTTAACTGATTAGTAAATTTTATCTGAGAGGATATACTATTAAAATATTTTGAAGCAGTTAGTTTTTTACTTTCGGGATTCTTATTCCCGATAATTTTTCCATCAGTAAATGAGACAAAATTCAATTCAAAAAATACACGTAAAATAAATAAAACAGCTTGATAATCTAAACCAAGATAAGAAGATACAGCCTGGTAATCATCAATACTTAAGTTTGGATGTGCATAGATATATTTTAAAGTTGCACCAAAAGCATCCCTACTTGGCAAAGTATTGATTGGTAATTGATCAAATAAAAAGCGTAAATAAAGCTGTTGATACTTTTTCTCCAAAGCAACATTTAACTCCATTTGATTGCGTGGCGTATCTAATAAAGCTACTACTTCAGAATCTCCATTGTAATCTTTTGCTAGACTAATCTTTCCTTCTGGGATCCCTAATCCATTCCTAGCCCACGGAATAATCTTTTTATCAAAAATCAAATACTTATCAGCAAATCCCATCACATAGTCTTCTTGCCGCATATCAATTACTTGATCAAAAACAGCTAATTTTGGAGCTCCATATTCAATCCCCGCTAGCATCCCTTGAACATTCGAAATATTTTTCCAGCTATTAAGAGAAAGAGTAACGTAAAGTTCTTTAATAAAAGGAAGTAATGTTTGATTTAAAAATCCCTTGTTAAAACCAACAATTGTAAGCTTCCCCGCATTTTTTTCTGCTGTAAACTTTACATGATTTTTATCTTTTCCCATTTTAAATAGACTCTTAATATGGGGCTCACTAATACTAAAAATTGGTTCAGGATTACCTGTTCCAAATGGACCAACCAGATTAATCCCAGCTATCGTATCAGGCGTAACTTCTTTTAAATTTAATTCAAAGTCAAAATCTTTTACCTCAAGATCAGTACTTGGTTTAAAGCTATCCTCAAAGCGTACTCGTAATTCTTCAAGCTTGTCGGCTTTTAAAGATAAACCACAGGCAAAATCATGACCACCAAATTTATCTAAAAGATCATCCTTCATTGGCTCTAGAGCATTAAACAAATTAAATCCTTCGCTTGATCGGCCAGATCCCTTTAATTCACCTGCTTCATCCTTAGTGAGGACAAGAGTAGGTTTATGCAACTTTTCGACCACTTTGTTTGCTACGAGTCCTAAGACACCTTCATGAAAATCAGAATTATAAATAACTAGAGTATTTCGATGCTGCCAGCCATTCTTTTCAACTTGAGCTAAACAATCGTCATAAACTTTACTTGTAAGTTCTTTTCTCTCATTATTTAATTCTTCAATCCTAGCGGCTATTTTTTCAGCTTGTTCTTCATCATCACTTAAAAGTAATTCCACGGCTAAACTAGCATCTGCCAAACGTCCAACAGCATTTAATCTAGGTGCAATATTAAAGCCAACATGTGTTGCCGTAATTTCTCCCATAGTTAGACCCGCTTGTTTAATCAAAGCGCGCAATCCTGGTCGTTCAGTTTGATTCAGAATATCTAAACCACGTTTTACAATAATATGGCCTTCACCAGTAACCTTTACCATATCGCCAATTGTTCCAATCATGGCCAAATCTAATAGCTCAGGCATTGTATCTTGCATTAATGCACGGCAAATTGTATACGCAACCCCTGCTCCACAATAATCATCAAATGGATATTTCTGGCCAGGATAATTACAGTGAACAGTACTGAAGGCTGCTGGTTTTTGATCTTGAAAAGTATGATGATCAGTTAAAATCACATCGACACCATGTTCTTGAGCGTACTTTATTTCTTCTACACCAGTTACACCATTGTCAACAGTAATAATTAACTTAGTTCCATCTTCTACTATCTCTTGATAGCGAGTCATGTTCGGTCCATAACCATCTTTAAATCTATCGGGAATAAAAAAATGAACATCGGCACCCAAAATTTCCAAAGTATCCATCATGATACTAGTTGCTGTGATTCCATCCGCATCATAATCACCATAGATGGTTATCTTTTCACCATTATCAATTGCTTGATTAATTCGATCAATTGTCTTTTCCATATCATGCATCAAAAAAGGATCAGCTAGATCATTTTCGTCTGCATTTAACCAAAAATCTAATTTTTCTGCAGTATTTATCCCTCTTAAAGCAAAAAGTTTAGCTTGAATATCAGTTAAACCATAATCCTTAATTAATTCTTGATCTAAATTAGTTGCTTGTCTTTGTTGCCATTTCATTATTTTCTAGTTCACCTAAATCATCTATAAACATCTAAGTTTCTATTATAGCAAAAGTTAAAAAGGATTTACTTCCTTTCATTAAGAAGCAAATCCCTTTATTTAAGCTTGAAAACTTGAAGATTTTTGTCCGTTGCTGGTTCTTCCGCAATTAATTTTCCTCTAATTGCCCAACGATTAACCCCACCATCAGCACAAGTAATTAAAGTAACAATATTTTGCTTAGTATTATCCACTAGCCAAACTGCTGTTGGATCAACAATTTTTTTCATATATATTTGATAAATATAAATCTTATCTAGATTAGTCAAATATACTTTTTCGCCTATTTTAGTGTTTTCTAGTGGTGAAAATAATACTCCCTTAGCAGTCATATAGTGTCCAGCTAACGGATAGTTTCCCTTTCCCATCACTTGATCAGGTCTCATAGTTCCCCCACCAGTTGACATAGCATCATCGCTTAACCCTTTCATAATTGGTAAGTACATGTTTACGCTAGGAACCGCAATCGCACCAATTGCATCCGCTGTATTATTGACACGCGATTTTGTTACTTGACCAAAGTCGATTTCCTCTACCTTAGAAAAATCAAACATTCCTTTTTTCTTTTGATTCTTTTTAACAGTTTCTTTATTCAACTTTTTTAAGGCAGTCGTTTGATTTTGTCTAACCATCATATCTCGGATCTGACTATTAAAAATCATCCCTAATCCGATAATTAATAAAATAATTGCAGCAATTCTAATGATCCAAGTTTTCTTGGAATTATTTTTCTTTGTTTGTGCCATTTTTTCTATTCCTTAATTAATTGATACTATTATAAATTCTAACACAAATTTAGAAAAAGAATATCAATTACCTTAGCGATAGATTTTTAACAAAAAAGACGTACCAAAACCTTGGTACGTCTATAAAGTTATGTTATTTATTTACCTTTAATATCGTCATCGTTCATTTTTAAAACAGCCATAAATGCATCTTGAGGCACTTCTACTCTACCAACTGCTTTCATTCTCTTTTTACCACGACGCTGTTTCTCAAGCAATTTTGCACGTCGATCAGGGTCACCGGTATGAATCTTCCAAGTAACATCTTTACGATATGGTTTAATGGTTGCACGAGAAATAATTTTAGCTCCAATGGCACCTTGAATATCAACTTCAAAGTTCTGACGCGGAATTAATTTCTTCAGCATTGTTGTCATTTGACGAGCACGATTTTGTGCTTCTTCACGGTGTGCAATAAAGCTGAGAGCATCGATAGGTTCTTTATTAAGAAGCATATCAATTTTAACTAAGTCCGTTGCACGATAACCAGTTATCTCATAATCAAGGGATGCATAGCCCTTAGTTGAAGATTTTAATTCATCAAAAAAATCATAAATAATTTCGGCTAATGGCATATTGTAAATAACATTTACTCGATACTTATCTAAGTAATCCATAGTTACAAATTCGCCGCGCTTTCGCTGACATAATTCCATTACTGGTCCCACAAAATCATTTGGCACCATAATTTCTGCTTTAACATAAGGCTCTTGAACTTCCTTATATTCACCAGCATCAGGCAAATCAGCTGGGTTATCAATCAGCTTAGTTGATCCGTCGTTCATAATAGCATGATAGTCTACACTTGGTGCGGTCATGATTAAATCCATACCAAACTCTTGCTCAAGTCTTTCTTGAACAACGTCCATATGAAGCAATCCTAAAAATCCACACCGGAAACCAAAGCCCAAAGCTTGAGATGTTTCAGGTTCAAATTCTAAAGCAGCATCATTCAATTGTAACTTTTGAAGCGCTTCTTTCAAATCATCATACTTTTGATTGTCAACTGGATACATACCAGAGTAAACCATTGGTGGAATTTGACGATAACCTGGAAGTGGCTTTTCAGTTGGAGTTTCAGCACTAGTAATGGTATCACCAACACGAGTTTCACGAACTGATTTGATGTTAGCAGTTAAATATCCTACGTCCCCAGCAATAAGCATATCTTTTTTAACTGGATGTGGACTTGAAACACCTACTTCTGTTACTTCAAATTCTTTTCCAGTATTCATAATACGAATTTTATCGCCTGGTTTAACCGTTCCCTCTTCAATTCGAACAGATAAAACAACACCGCGATAATCATCATATTTTGAATCAAAAATCAAAGCCTTTAATGGGGCATTGAGGTCACCGTCAGGTGCAGGTACTTTTTTCACAATTTCTTCTAGTAATTCAGGAATACCTTGACCTGTTTTTCCTGAAACTTCTACTGCATCTGAAGCATCAAGACCAATCATCTCTTCAATTTCATTTTTACACATTTCGGGATCAGCTGATGGTAAATCGATCTTATTAATAACTGGTAAAATTTCCAAGTCATCATCAATAGCTAAATAAGTATTAGCCAAAGTTTGTGCTTGTACACCTTGAGTGGCATCCACTACTAAGAGTGCCCCCTCACAGGCCGCTAATGATCTTGAAACTTCATATGAAAAGTCTACGTGGCCTGGAGTATCAATTAAGTGAAAGATATATGTTTCACCATCTTTAGCGTGGTATTTTACTTCTACAGAATTTAGCTTAATAGTTATACCACGTTGCCGTTCTAGTGGCATATCGTCAAGTAATTGATTTTTCATTTGACGTTCAGAAACAGTATCTGTTAATTCTAAAATACGATCTGCAATCGTTGATTTTCCATGATCAATATGGGCAACAATTGAAAAATTTCGAATATGTTTTTGATAATCTTGTAATTTTTTTATATCCATGTTCTCACCCTTTTCGCTTTATTAATTATATCAAAGGCCTACGACTAGATAAAATTCTTAATGCAACATTTTTATTGAAGTAATTATTTATTACAAAAATAAAACGCATACCT
Organism: uncultured Lactobacillus sp.; assembly: GCF_910589175.1. Classification (GTDB taxonomy): domain Bacteria; phylum Bacillota; class Bacilli; order Lactobacillales; family Lactobacillaceae; genus Lactobacillus. Next base: position 30,011 of record NZ_CAJURR010000005.1, on the reverse strand, counting down.
CAAGACTTATAGAGATATACGTTTTCACTTTTATTCTCCGTTTAACTTATCTTTTAAACGTTCGAAGAAATTCTTTTCTTGTGGGGAAATATTACCGCCACCAGCTTTAACGTAATCAACCAAAGCTTCCTTCTGCTTATCATTAATCTTCTTTGGAATAACTACTTTAACTGTTACTTCTTGGTCTCCATTGCCTGTACCATTTATCTTTGGTACACCTTGACCACGTAATTTAAAGTTAGTATTAGGTTGAGTTCCTGCCGGAATCGTTAAATCAACTGGACCATGAACTGTATTTACACGAATTTTATCTCCTAAAGCTGCTTGAGCAAATGAAATTGGAGCTTCAGTATAGATAGTTGTACCATTTCTTCTAAATTCTTTGCTTGGTTTAACTCTAAATACAATGTACAAGTCACCGTAAGGACCACCATTTTTTCCAGCTTCGCCTTGACCACTTAAACGAATCTGTTGTCCATTATCAATACCAGCTGGAACAGTAACTTGAAGAGTCTGCTTTTTGTCGACGGTGCCCTGACCATGGCAAGTTTGACATGGATGTTCAATAATTGTTCCGCGTCCTCCGCACTTGTCACAAGTAGTTTGTTGTTGAATAACACCGAGTGGTGTTTGACGAGTTACCGTCATTACCCCACTTCCATGACATTTATCACACGTAATTGGATGAGTACCTTTTTCAGCACCAGAGCCGTCACAAGTAGGACAAACTTCACTTCTAGTATAGGTAATATCGGTCTTTTTACCCTTGATTGCATCCATAAAGTCAATCGTCATTGTATAATCTAAATCTTGACCTTTTTGCGGTGCAGTTGGATCTACACGACTTCTGCCTCCGCCAAATGCTGAACCAAAGATATCACCGAAAATATCGCCAAAATCACCAAAGCCTTGAGATGAGTATCCACCTTGGCCGCCAAAACCGCCAAAGCCTTGACCACCAAAGCCACCTTGACCATTTACGCCTGCTTGACCAAATTGGTCATACTGAGCTCTTTTCTGTTTATCATGGAGAACCTCATATGCTTCATTTACTTCCTTGTATTTTTCTTCAGCACCAGGTTCATGGTTTAAGTCTGGGTGATATTTTTTTGCTAGTTTACGATATGCCTTACTAATCTCACTTTCACTAGCATTTTTATCAACACCCAGCACATCATAATAATCACGTTGTGCCATCTGAAAACTCCTTTATTCATAAAAGAAAAGAACTACAATCACGCAGTTCTTTTCTTGTTTGATTTAATTATAAAACTTTTTACTTATCAGGGTCTACCTTATGAAAGTCTCCATCAACAGTTGAACCACCTTGACCGTTGTCTGAGCCATTATCATTGTTTGGTTGACCACCATTTTGTGGGCCTTGAGGGCCAGCTTGACCAGCTGCACCTTGAGCACCACCATTTTGTTGGTAAAGCTTAACAGCTAAATCTTGAGCAGCCTTTGATAAAGCCTCTTTCTTTTCTTTCATTTCATCCAAGTTGTTATCTTTTTGAGCCTTCTTCAAAGCATCTAAAGCATCTTGAACATTCTTAGTTTCAGTTTCAGGAACTTTACCCTCAGTTTCCTTTAAAGTCTTTTCAGTAGTAAAGATTAATTGATCTACTTCATTACGTAAATCAACTTCTTCCTTACGCTTTTTATCTTCTTCAGCGTGCTCTTCGGCATCCTTTTGCATCTTCTTGATTTCTTCATCTGATAAACCAGAAGAACTCTTAATAGTAATCTTTTGTTCCTTACCAGTACCCATATCCTTAGCAGATACGTTTACAATACCGTTCTTATCGATATCGAAAGTAACTTGAATTTGTGGAACACCACGTGGTGCTGGTGGAATATCAGTCAATTCAAAGCGTCCTAAAGTCTTGTCATCAGCTGCCATTGGACGTTCACCTTGTAAAACGTGAACATCTACTGCTGGTTGGTTATCAGCTGCAGTTGAGAAGATTTGGCTCTTTGAAGTTGGGATAGTAGTGTTTCTGTCAATTAACTTCGTGAAGACACCACCCATAGTTTCAATACCAAGTGATAATGGAGTAACATCAAGTAAAACAATGTCCTTAACATCACCTGAGATAACACCACCTTGAATTGCTGCACCTAAAGCAACAGCTTCATCAGGGTTAATTGAGTGGTCAGGTTCTTTTCCAGCCCAATCCTTAACAGCCTTTTGAACTGCAGGAATACGAGTTGAACCACCGTTTAAAATAACTTTATCAATATCATTTACAGTCAAACCTGCGTCACTTAAAGCATTGTCAAATGCTACCTTAGTCTTTTGAACTAAATCATCAGTTAATTCATCAAACTTAGCACGAGTCAAATCAGCTTCAAGGTGAAGTGGGCCAGCTTCTCCAGCAGAAATAAATGGAAGTGAAATGTGAGTTGATGAAACGCCAGATAAGTCTTTCTTAGCCTTTTCTGCAGCATCCTTTAAACGTTGTAATGCCATCTTATCGTTAGATAAGTCAACACCATTTTCTTCCTTAAAGTTTTGGATTAACCAATCCATAATTCTTTGGTCAAAGTCGTCACCACCAAGGTGAGTATCACCATTAGTTGACAATACTTGGAAGACTCCATCACCTAATTGCAAGATAGAAACATCGAAAGTACCACCACCAAGGTCATATACTAATACTTTTTCATCATTTTCATCTTTATCAAGACCATATGCTAAAGCTGAAGCAGTTGGTTCGTTGATAATTCTTTGAACATTCAAGCCAGCAATTTTACCAGCATCTTTAGTAGCTTGACGTTGTGCGTCGTTGAAATAAGCAGGAACAGTAATAACTGCGTCAGTTACCTCTTCACCCAAATAATCTTCAGAGAACTTCTTAATGTATTGCAAAATAAAAGCTGAAATTTCTTGTGGAGTATATTCCTTATAGCCAACTTTAACTTTGTAACCTTCTTCACCCATATGACTCTTGATTGAAACAATAGTGTTAGGGTTAGTGATTGCTTGACGCTTAGCTACTTCTCCAACTTGAATTTCACCATTTTTAAAAGCAACTACAGAAGGAGTTGTACGGTTACCTTCTGGGTTAGTAATAATTTTAGGTTCTTTACCTTCAAGTACGGCAACAGCAGAGTTAGTCGTACCTAAGTCAATACCAATAACTTTTGACATATATGGAACTTCCTTTCTTATTGAGCCACTACAACCATTGCTGGTCTTAATGTTCTATCTTTATATTGATATCCTTTTTGTAAAACTTTAACTACGCGATCTTTTTGTTCATCATTTTCTGCTGCCACAGTTTGAACAGCTTGATGAAGAGAAGGATCAAAAGTTTCGCCCTCGGCTTTAATTTCAGTAATTCCTTGATCTTTCATTGATTTAACTAATGAATCAAGAGTCATCTGAACGCCCTTTTGGAGTTGCTTAGCAGCTTTATCGTCGGCTTTAACAGCTAATGCTCGCTCCAAGTTATCCATTGCTGGCAAAACTTCTTTAGCTAAGCTTTGAGACTCATATTTTATTAACTGAGCACGTTCTTTTGCATAGCGTGCTTGCATATTTTGAATCTCAGCTTCACTGCGTAAGTATTTATCTTCAAGATCCTTATTTTTAGCAGTTAATTTAGCAATTTCTTTTTCATAATTCTTTACTGGATTTTCCTTAACTTCCTCTTTCGGAGCTGCTTTTGGATCTTTTTTTGGTGCCTTATCTGGGGTCACCTCGTCCTTTAAATCTTTTTCATGCGGAAACTCTTCTTTACTCACAGCTAACCTCCTTACTTAAATCTACCATAATAATCTAACAATTTCTTTGCTAGTTCATTCCTAAAATACTCGAGTAATCCGATCATCTGCGAGTATGGCATGTTTGTTGGCCCTAGTAGTGCAATTGTTCCTTTACCATATTTACCAACACTATATTGTGCAGTTAATAAGCTGTAATTTTCAAGTAAATCAGATGGTAATTCTGAACCTAATTTAACCTGAACCTTAGAACTAGAATCATTTTTTCGTTCATCTTCAGGATTAAAACCAATTAAACTTGAAAGTGCATCATTTTGATCAATTAACTTATAAAGTGATTTTATCTTGGTTAAATCATCATTTTCATAATTACTCAAAAGATTAATTTGACCATCAACATACATTTGCTCACTAGCCGCATCTTTAATGACATCTTGTAAGAGATCTAATATTTCCGGTGCAGATCCTCGAGCAATAAGATGATCAGCAATTCGCTTGAGTAATACTTCATTAATTGAACTAAGTGATTTTCCAACTAATTGATCATTAATCAATCGAACAGCTTTTTCAATTTCTTCCCCGTTAGTGTGATGAGGCAAAGTATAAATTTGATTCTTTACATTACCATCATCAGTGACTAAAATGGCCATCACTTGATGACTAGATAGAGGAACAATTCTAAAACCCGTAACTTTTACCGAATGGGTTTCAGGTCCTGCTGCAAAAGCTGTATAGTTAGTCAAATCAGATAAAATCTTTGCAGCTTCCTGCACAATTTCATTAACTTGTTGAAAGGGTTGGTCTAACTGGTAAACAATTTGATTATAGACAGACGCTGGTATTTTTACTGGATTAATTAAATGATCCAAATAGTATCGATAGCCAGCAGTAGAAGGAATTCGTCCACTTGAAGAGTGTGTCTTTTCAAGTAGCCCTTTCTCTTCCAAAACCGCCATTTCATTTCGAACCGTTGCACTGGAGACCTTGACAGGCAGTTGATTCATCACGGTCTTGGAACCTACTGGCTCATGTGTCTGAGTAAAGTCCATAATAATAGTCTTTAAAATAAGTTCTTGCCGTTCAGTCAACATTTTCTCGCCCCCATCATTAGCACTCTTATTTCTTCTGTGCTAACAATTTATATAATACCATACTTTAGCAATTGTTCAAGTAGAGTGCTAAATCAATTTAATTTTTCACAAAAATTTCACAAAAAAGCAAGTACTGAGTACTTGCTTAAGTTTATTTAATTGGTAGTCTGATTACAGTCTTTAATCGCTCCACTCTAGTTCTTCGCGGATCACTTAAATATATTTCATGATGATAGCGTGGATTTTTTATATCAATTTGATAATTTTTTGACTCAACAAATTTATGCATATTTTCAATTGTTATCGGTTCGTCATCATAACTACCAATATGCATTTGTTGGACACAGAGACCTTCATTATATTTGAAAAATTTTACTTCCGAGAAATCTTTTTTCTTCTTTTCACTAGCGGTTTTAACTGCCCAATTAAATTCTTTAGAAGTAACAAAGTCGGGTAAGCGAATCATTGAAATCCAAGAAAAGTTTTCTTTATGAGCGTAGTCGATTTTTGAATCATCTCTCATCCACCAGAGACCTTCAAGAGGTGGAACAACAAAATCAAAATAACCTGGGATTTTGTGTGCTCCTTTCTTACTCATTTTAATGGTATAAGCGACACTATACAGCATTTCTAAAGCATTTTTATATGTTCCATCTTCTTTATTTGGATCACCACTTCCTGAAACTGCCAGATAGTTCATTTCAGGAACAGTTATTAATTCAGGTTTCTTTTTTGGAAAATATAAATCTTTATATTCTTTTTTATAATCAAATACCAATTTTTTCTCCCCTTTAATTATTTAGCTTCTCCACCTCCTAATTTTATTCGTTTATCTGTAACCTGACTAATAAAATACTTATCATGTTCAATTAAGAGCATTGCCGGTTGTTCTTTTCTTAACATGTTAATTAACTGATCCTGATTAAATACGTCTAAATAATTAGCTGGCTCATCCCATAAATATATATCTGCTTCTTCCACTAATGATTTGGCAATTGCCACCCTTTTTTGCTGTCCCATACTCATTTCTTCAATTTTTGTGGCAAAGCTTTCTCTAGGAAAGCCCATTTTTCTAAGAACATTTAATAAATTTTCATAAGATATTTTTTCTTTTTCTGCAAACTGAGATAAAGTACCAGAATATTCAATAAAATTTTGTGGTAAATATGATATTTTCAAGCCATTAACAATATTAAGCTTTCCGTGAGAAGTCACATTTTTATCTGGTTTTAAAATATTTTTCAAAAATGTAGATTTTCCAGATCCATTTTTTCCTTCTAGCGCTACAATCCCATGATTTTTAATCGTTAAATTTAAATCTTTAAACAATTTCTTATTTTGGACTGTAAGATCTAAATGCTGCGCTTCTAATAGAGTTCCATGATAATTGGGATGAAAGTTCATTTCTAATTCAGGAATAGACTCAATGTTTGTCATTAAGCCTTTTTTATCTTGAATACTCTTATCCATTCTTCTTTCAAGGTTCTTCGATCTTTTCATTATTTTAGCTGCTTTATGACTAAAGAATCCCTTATTAATGAATGCATGGATTTCATTTTTATGAGCGCTTGCTTTTTTATTGTTTTCTGATTGAAGAGAATATCCTTTTACTCGCTTTCTACTTTCGTTCAAACTTCTAATTTGACCTTGAAGTTTTTCATTCTTATCATGATTAAATTTATCTCGCTTTGTCTTTGTATCTTCATAACTGGCAAAATTTCCCTGATACAAATGAATTTCGGTATTTTCAATTGCTAAGATATGATTTGTTACTTGATTTAAGAAAGCACGATCGTGACTCACCACAATGTAGCCATTAGAATGTTGTTGTAAATAAGCTATAACCTGCACTCTGGAGTCTTCATCTAAATGATTAGTGGGCTCATCAATTAAAGGAAAACCATTTTTATTAATAAAGGATAGTGCCAACAAAATCTTAGTCTGTTCTCCACCACTTAAAGAATTAAAAGGCTGCCAAATAAGTTCAGGATCAACTTTTATTAAATTTAATTCGCGTTCAAGTTCCCACGATTCAAATGAAACCTGTTCTTGCAGCGCATATAAAGTTAATTGTTCCTGATTCTTAACAGTAAGTGGAAAATAGTTAAATTCAAGTTTAGCTTGTATCTTTCCTGTTCCCTTCAAGTTACCGCGTAAAAGATTTAAGAAAGTTGTCTTTCCCCTTCCGTTTCTTCCTACTAAACCTAGTTTCCAACTACTATCCAGGTCTAAATTTAAATTATTAAATATATTATCTGAGCTATCTGGATATCTAAAAGAAAGATTTGAAATATTAATATTACTCATATTACTCACCTCACGAAAAAAGCCTACACTTTTGACAAGTGTAGACTTTCTCCTAGTTAAGCAAAAAAAGAAGATCCCATCTACGTTCCATCTTGTCAAAAGTGCACAGTTGTCCTTATAAAAGAAAAATAATTATTAAAATTCAACTATGCTATTTTGCAAGATTAAAAACGCAACGGCGTAACCTTCTTTCAAATATTAAATTTCAATTGATAGAAATATTCTATCACATAGATTATATAAAAGTAACCCTAAAATTAGTTTTTCAATTTATAAAAATATTGTTTAATATCACGCTTATCCTGATCTAATTGATGTGAAAGTTCTTCTATACCAGAAAACTTCTTATTTTTACGGATAAATTTGTACCAGGCTAAAGTTAGCGGCTTACCGTAAGCTTCTTCATCAAAATCAAAAATATTAGTTTCAATTGTCAAACCATGATTTGTTTTGAAAGTTTCATTATAGCCAACGCTAGTCATTGCATCATGCCATTTGCCATTTATTTTTGCTCTAGTTGCATAAACTCCCTCAGCTGGTAAAACTTTAGAGCCAGAGATTTCAAGATTAGCAGTTGGAAAGCCAATTTTATGTCCACGTCTGAAACCGTGAACAATAACACCAGAAGTTTCATAAGGCTGGCCAAGTAACTCAGCTGCTAATTCAACATTTCCATGCTGAATAGCTTTTCTAATATAGGTAGAGCCTACTTTTATTTTATCTATTGCTTGTTTTGGCTCCACTACAATTTTAAATCTATCTTTAGCAAACTTAGGAAGATTTTCTACATTAGCAATATCTTTGGGGCCATAAGTATAATCAAAACCCACTACTACTGTATCAGCCTTGAGTTTCATTACCACCTGATCAACAAAATCTTGAGGTGAAAGCTGGCTAAATTCTTTAGTAAATTTAATAATGACTAAGTAATCTACTCCCAATTTCTCCATTTTATGCTCTTTTTCTCGCTCAGTTTCCAAATAGACAAATTTATGATCGTTATTATAAATTTCTTTAGGATGTTTATCAAAAGTCATTACCATCAATGGTAACTTCTTTTGTTCTGCTATTAGCTTGGCATCTTTAATGAGTTTTTGATGTCCGATATGCACCCCATCAAAAAAACCTAGCGTTAAGATTACCTTTTTAGTCGTGATAGGTGCAGAAATAGGATAATCTAAGGTTATTACTTTCATTTTTTACTCTCACTATTCATTTTTTAAAAGCATCATTTCAGGACGATAAATTTTACCTTGTCGTTGATAAATAGCTTTTATATGTCCATTATAAACCAAAGCTACCTTAGCATAACTGGTATTCAATTTAATGCTTGCTCCATTTGAAACTCTTTTAAATTGATCTGGTGATATTTGAAGCTGGGGTAAATCTACAAAAAATCTATCAATTGGTTGGAGCCATTTTTCAGGATACTCTATTTCTTTTTCAATAGTTTCTAAATCCACCGCTTGACTTAAATCAAAACCTGCACTGCTAGTTCTAGTAAGACTGGTCATCACAGCTGGAACTCCCAATTCCTCTCCCAAATCATTTACTAGAGACCTTACATAGGTTCCTTTAGAACAGCGAATAGCGAAATTAAAACTTTCTGTTTTTTCTAGTGGATCATATTCTGGATCTTGAGTTAATTCATAATTATAGATGTTTACTTTTCTTTTTGGACGTTCTACTGGAATATTTTCTCGAGCATATTCATAAAGTCTTTTACCATTAACACGGACAGCAGAATATATTGGAGGAACTTGATCAATCTTTCCAGTAAGTTTCTTCATTCCACTAATAATTTCATCACTTGTAAATGGAGTAGCTATCTTTTCTTCTGCAGTGGTTGTTCCATCTAAATCATAACTATCAGTTGCTCTCCCAAACATTCCACTTCCAATATATGACTTTGGCTTTTCATGCATCAATTCAATCAACTTTGTAGCTTGACCAATTGCAATTGGTAATACCCCATTTACTTCTGGATCGAGCGTACCTGCATGCCCAATTTTTCTAATTTGTAAAATTTTTCGTAATTTATAAACACAGTCACTACTTGTTACTCCGCGTGGCTTATTTACTACTACAATTCCATTTAGCATATTTAATCTCCAAAAACAAAAGACGCCTTTCGGCGTCTTTTTCATTTATTTATTTTATTCTCACGTTCTTGATCTTGCTTCTTGACTTGGTTAATTAATTTATCAATCTTAGAGCCGTAAGCAACAGAAGTATCACGCTTAAAAATCAACTCAGGAACCTTGTAAACAGTTAAAGTTTGACCAAGCAAGTGACGCATCATACCTTTTGCTTTATCGAGTCCTTCAGCTACTTCTTTTTCCTTTGCTGGATCATCTGTCAACATACTGTAATAAACAGTCGCATATGATAAATCATTTGTACATTCTACAGCTGTGATAGTGACATCATTTAAACGTGGATCACGAATATCTTTACGTAATATCTTTGTCAATTCACGTAAAATTTCGCCTTCTACACGACCAATTCTATGTTTCATAATTAAGCTCCTTTTTGTGAAAAAAGATGCCTATTTAACAGGTACCTCTTGCATCTCGTAGGCTTCAAGTTGATCGTCAACTTTAATGTCATTGAAGTTTTCAATTGTGATACCACAATCAAATCCTTGCTTAACTTCTTTAACATCATCCTTGAAACGCTTTAGAGATGCAACTTTTCCATCATACTTAACAATACCATCACGAATTACACGAATACCTGAGTCTCTAGTAACATAACCGTTATCAACAAAGGCACCAGCAATTGTACCAATCTTAGATACCTTCCAAGTTTCACGAACAGTTAAGTTACCAGTAACTTTTTCTTCGTATGTAGGTTCAAGCATACCCTTCATTGCAGCTTCTACATCATCCATAACCTTGTAAATAATGTTATATAGACGAATATCTACACCTTCAGAATCGGCTTGACTCTTAGCAGTATTAGTTGGGCGAACATTGAAACCAACAATAAATGCATTTGAAGCACCAGCTAAAGTAACATCAGATTCATTAATGGCACCAACACCAGAGTGAATAATGTTAACTCTTACACCCTCAACTTCGATCTTTTCAAGAGATTGTTGCAATGCTTCTGCTGATCCCTGAACGTCCGCCTTAAGAACAATGTCAACTTCCTTCATGTTCTCTTTCTTCATTGTATCAAACAAGTTATCCAAAGTAACATGTTGGACATTTTCACGTTGTTTTTCTAAGGCATTCTTAGCACGTTGTTCACCAACGCTTCTAGCTGTCTTTTCATCATCAAAGACAACCAATTTATCAGCTGCTTCTGGAACATCATTTAGACCGGTAATTTCTACAGGAGTAGATGGCGTAGCCTTCTTCACTCTCCGGCCCTTATCATTAGTCATAACACGCACACGACCAAATGTATCACCAACAACAATTGGGTCTCCAACCTTTAAAGTACCTTGTTGAACTAAAATGTCAGCTACTGAACCACGGCCTTTATCAAGACGGGCTTCAATTACAGTACCAATTGCCTTTTGATCTGGATCAGCCTTAAGTTCCATAACATCAGCTTGAAGTAAAATCATTTGCAAGAGCTCTTCAACATTTTTACCAGTCTTAGCAGAGATCTTAACAAAGATTGTATCGCCACCCCAATCTTCAGGAACTAAACCATATTTCATAAGCTGTTCCATAACATGATCAGGATTTGCTCCTGGCTTATCGATCTTGTTTACAGCAACAATAATCGGAACACCAGCACTCTTAGCATGGTCAATAGCTTCAATTGTTTGTGGCATTACACCATCATCAGCTGCAACTACTAAGATAACGATGTCGGTAATTTCAGCACCACGTGCACGCATATTTGAGAAAGCAGCATGTCCTGGAGTATCCAAGAAAGTAATTAAACGATCATCAATTCTTACTTGGTAAGCACCGATTCTCTGCGTAATACCACCGGCTTCATGTTCAGATACGTTAGTATGACGTAATCTATCAAGTAAAGTAGTCTTACCGTGGTCAACGTGACCCATAATTGTTACAACTGGTGGACGTTTTTCTTGATGTTTAGAAGCTTTAGATTCTTCCATTTCCTTAGTGTATAAAGTATCAATATCGGAAATATCTTCATGCACTTTTTCTTCAGCTTCAATACCATACTCAGCTGCTAAAAGCTCAATAGTATCTTTATCTAAAGATTGGTTTTGGTTAGTCATAACACCTAACATAAATAACTTCTTAACAATTTCTGCAGGCTCTCTATGAAGAAGTTTCCCTAAATCTTGAGCATTCATGCCTTCTTCATAAACTAATGTTTCTGGCAATGGACGTTCCTTTCGTTGAGTTGGTTGCTTCTTAACTTCTTTACTTTGGTTGATACGTTTATTCTTTTTATTTCTACGACGCCGTGCCTTATCTGAATGTTCGCTTCTTTCACGTTCATAATCTGGCACTTCACGTTTCTTACGAGTAAAGTCTTTCTTACGAGTTGGCTTTGTTTCTTCTTTTTGAGGAGCAGGTACAACTGGAGCGATAGGTTCTACCTTTTTTACAGTAGGTCTCTTAGCCTTATTTCTAGCCGGCGATGGTTTAATAATCTTTGGACCAACTGGTTTTTGTGAAGCTTGAACACGAGCTTTTACAGCTGCAGCTCCTTCGAGTTTTTCTTCTTTTGGCTTACGAGTATTTTCCACTTTTTTAACCTTTGATCTTTGAGGATTTTGTTCTTGATGCCATTTACGGCGGGAAGCTTCAGTCTGAGCGTTCAATTCACCAGCTTCAGCTCTTTGTTTTTTCTTGAATTTATTTAATAAATCACGTGCTGCTGGCTTAGCAGAAGTTGCCTTCTTATCTTCCTTAGCACGACGATCATTTTGTTGTTTCTTAAAGTTATTATTTCTGTGCTTATTGTTTCCATGACGATTATCATGTTCCTTCTTATTATCACGGCGACGAATTGCACCCACAGAAACCTTTATTTTAGCTTTTTCGTTACGACTTGAATTTTTAGAATCCTTTTCAGTAGATGGCGTAGTATTAGTAGACTTAAAACTATCTACTAACTTAGAAACTTGCTTATCATCTAGGGAGGACATGTGGCTCTTTACATCAAAACCCAAATCTTGTGCCTTTTTTACAACAATTTTGTTTTCAATGTCTAATTCTTTCGCTACTTCATAAATACGTTTTTTAGCCATCAAATCACACTCCTTCGTTTAAATTCTTTATCATTGCTTTGCTGAAACCGGAATCTGTAACAGAAACTAATTTTCTCTCTTTTCCAAGAGCCTGTGTTATTTCAGCACTAGAGAAAGTGTCCACTAGTCTAACATCTTTTTTTCTCATAAGGAAATTAAGTTTGTCTTTAGTGTTCTGACTTACATCATTTCCAACAAAAATCAACTTTGCTTGATTTTTGCTTAAAGATATTTTTACTGCATCAAACCCTGTTGCTAACTTTCCAGCTTTTTGCGCTAATCCAAGTAAATTTAAAGTTTTTTGTTTGTTTTGCAAAATTACTTATCACCAAACAATTCTTTTCTTGCTTTTTGATGATCAACATATGCATAAAGATCATCATAAAAATCAGCTGAAACTTTGACACCTAAGCTTTTTTCTAAAACTTGATTTTTTTGTGCTTCAGCAATTTTATCAGGTTCTAAGGATACATAAGCTCCTCTGCCTGATTTTTTCCCAGTCGGATCAACCGAAATGTTTTTATCCTTATCAACAACTACTCTCACCAATTCTTTTTTTGGTTGCATAGTATTTGTTAATAAGTCCTTACGCATTGGAATTTTTCTTTTCTTCAAGGAAAGTCACCTATTCCTCATCTTTATCTGCATCATCATTTAACGCTGAATTAACATCTTCTCCATTTGGAAACTTATCGCTTGGATCGTCTTCAATTTGTTCAGCAATAGATTCTGGTGTTTCTTCGTTTGAGACATTATCATTTGTAGTCTCTTGATCTGCTTCAACATCATCACCTTCAGAATCAACAAATTCAACTTGTGATTCAGGCTTAATGTCAATCTTATAGCCAGTTAAGCGGGCAGCAAGACGTACATTTTGACCACGTTTACCAATGGCCAATGACAATTGGTAATCAGGTACAATTACCAAAGCATTCTTATCATCTTCATCCCCGCTAAATTGAACTGCAATTACTTCTGCTGGATTCAAAGCATTGGCAATAAAATCAGATGGATTATCTTCATATTTTACAACATCAATATTTTCTCCACCCAATTCATTAACGATGTTTTGAACACGGGCTCCCTTTGGTCCTACTAAGGTACCCACTGGATCAATATCAGAATCATTACTCTTAACTGCAATCTTCGTTCTATCTCCTGCTTCACGAGCAATAGATACAATTTCAACAGTTCCATCGTAAACTTCTGGTACTTCTTGCTCAAAAAGACGCTTTACTAAGTCAGGTGCAGTTCTAGAAACTGTAATTTGAGCTCCCTTTGAATCAGAACCTACTCTAGTCACTAAGACACGAACTTTATCTTGAGGATTATAAGTTTCACCTGGTAGTTGATCATTATGTGGCATTACAGCTTCTACGTTTCCAATCTTCACATAAACAAATCGATTGTCACGTCTTTCGACTGTACCAGTAACAATTTCATCTTTATATTGAGAATACTCACTAATAATATGTTCTCTTTCAGCTTCACGCAAACGTTGCATAATAACTTGCTTAGCGGTTTGAGCGGCTAAACGTCCGAAATCTTTAGGAGTTACCTCAAAACGAATTTCGTCACCAACCTCGTAAGCACGATTAATTTCAAGAGCATCTTTCAAACTTACTTCAAGACGACTATCTTGAACTTCATCTACAACTGTTTTAATTGCGTTAACTTTGAAGTTGCCTTTCTTTTCATCAAAAACAACTTCTACATTTTGAGCTTGGTTATAATTTTTCTTGTATGCAGCTACTAAAGCAGCCTTAATTGCATCAACAATAACTTCTTGTTTAATGCCTTTTTCTTTTTCTAAGGTTGCAAAGGCTTCCACCATTTCTTTAGACATAAGTTTTTGATCATCCTTTCTAAAATTCAACCGCAAAGCGACTAGAAGCAATCACCTTTCTAGGGATTGTGATGTCCTTGCGTCGTGTTTTGATCTTTACTTCTAAGACGATCTGATCTTGATTGAGATCTTTTAAAGTACCTTCAAAAGTCTTTTCACCATCAATTTTTTGATAAAGACTAACATGAATGTAGGATCCCTTGGCACGTTCCCAATCTTTTTCATTCTTGATTGGACGTTCTAAACCAGGAGATGAAAGCTCTAAAATATACGGTTCAGGAAAAGGATCAGGATCTAATTCATCTAGTTTTTCCGATACCAATTCACTTAAATTTGCGATCTCTTCAATATCAATTCCGCCTGGTCGACGATCAACATAAATGCGAAGATAATATTGCTTCTTTTCCTTTACATATTCAACATCGACCAGTTCATCGCCTCTTGCTTCGGCTAAAGGCGTAACTACGTCTGCCACCAATTCGGTAACTTTTGTCAAATCTCTTCCTCCGTAATAAAAAGAGTGAGCATTACTGCTCACTCGAATTTGCTATTCGAACTTCGTTCTTAGAATAGCATATTTACTGCAATTTGTAAATTATCCCACTAAAATAGTGATAATTGATTCTGATCCGGCATCCCCTCAAGAACACCATTGTTTTCAAAATAATCCATAATTGTTTGAGATACCTTGCCGCGAGTTGCAAGATCTTCTTTGGAAAGGAATTTCTGCTCCGCCCGTGCAGCTACAATTTGCTTTGCAGCATTATCACCTAACCCAGGAACAGCATTAAATGGTGCCAAGATAGTATGATCATCAATAATCTTAAAGTCCGTTGCTTCAGATTCGTTTACATCTACCATCTTAATCTTTATTCCACGCTCTAGACATTCATTTGCAATTTCAAGTACAGTAAGTAATGATTTGTCTTTTGCAGAAACGTCCATTCCCTTATCCTGAATTTCTTTCATTGCAGCTTTAACTGTATTCTTACCATGACTCATTGCTACCAAATCAAACAAGTCAGCACGAACAGAGAAGTAAGAAGCATAATAAATTACTGGATAATAAACTTTAAACCAAGCAATTCTAAGTGCCATCAAGATATAGGCTGTAGCATGCGCTTTAGGGAACATGTATTTAATCTTAAGACAGGAAGGGATATACCAATCAGGAATCTTATCATTCTTTTTCAAGATTTCCATATTTTCATCGCTAATCCCTCTACCATGTCGTACAGACTCCATTGTAAAGAAAGCAACTTCTGGTTTTACACCCCAGTGAATCAAGTCCATCATGATGTTATCACGACAACCAATTACATTCTTCAACTTACAAGTACCATTATTAATCAAGTCTTCTGCATTTCCTAACCATACATCAGTACCGTGAGATAAGCCTGAAATTTGCAATAATTCTGAAAAAGTAGTTGGTTTCGTTTCTTCAAGCATCCCTCTAACAAACTTTGTACCAAATTCTGGTACACCGAGTGTTCCCGTCTTTGATTGGATTTGTTCAGGAGTAACGCCTAAAATTTCAGGACTTGAGAAGAGAGACATTACTCCAGGATCATCAGGAGGAATAGTTAATGGATCAACTCCGGAGAGATCCTGTAGCATTCTGATCATGGTAGGATCGTCGTGACCAAGAATATCAAATTTCAAAATATTATCATGGATAGAATGGAAATCAAAGTGAGTTGTAAGCCAAGCTGCACTTAAATCATCAGCAGGATATTGAACTGGGGTAAAGTCATAAATATCCATATCATCGGGTACTACAACAATACCCGCTGGGTGTTGCCCAGTTGTTCTCTTTACTCCGGAAGCACCGGCTGCTAGACGATCAAGCTCGGCATTTCTTAAATGTAGTTCATTTTCATCTTCATAATGCTTCACATACCCATAAGCAGTCTTATCAGCAACGGTCGCAATGGTTCCCGCTCTAAATGAATTATCTGGGCCAAACATAACTCGAATATAGTTATGAGCTACTGGTTGATAGTCACCAGAGAAATTTAAATCGATATCCGGAACCTTGTCTCCATGGAAT
>NZ_CAJURR010000005.1:0-13790 GCF_910589175.1 uncultured Lactobacillus sp. | reverse complement strand
CTTAAATGCACCTCGCTGGGTAATTACCGCAATATCTTGACCATCTTTAACTAATAGAGTTCCACATTTTGGACATTCTTTGTCAGGCAAGTCATAGCCTGAACCGTATTCCCCATTCTCAAAGAATTTAGAATACTTACAATTTGGACAACGATAGTGCGGTGCCAGAGGATTTACTTCCGTAATTCCAGACATCGTCGCTACTAAACTAGAACCAACTGACCCACGTGACCCTACCAAATATCCGTCTTTATTTGATTTGGCAACAAGCCTTTGAGAAATTAAGTAAATAACTGCGTATCCGTTTGAAATGATAGAATTCAACTCAAGTTCAATTCTATCTTCTACAATTTTTGGTAAAGGTTTTCCGTATAATTCGTAAGCTTTATTATAGGTTAAATCCTTCATTTCTTGATCCGCGTTTTCAATATGCGGTGGATATAATCCACTTTTAATAGGAGCAATTTTCTCAATTTGATCGGCTAATTTATTGGTATTATCGATTACAATTTCTTTAGCTATATCTTCACCCAAAAAGCTAAACGCATCAAGCATTTCCTGCGTTGAATAAAAATGTAAATCAGGTAAATTCTTACTACGATTAGGATTTCCTTTTTGAGCTGCTAATAAAATTTTACGATAAATTGCTTCATGCGGTTCAACATAGTGCGCATCACTGGTAGCGACGACTGGTTTATTTAACTCTTTACCCAACTTATAAATATTTTGAATAATTTCATGAAGCTCATCTTCATCTTTAATCAGATCATCTTCAATTAAGGTTTGATAAGCTGCTGGCGGTTGGACTTCAAGATAATCATAAAAACGTGCTTTTTCACGGGCTTCATCATATCCCTTTTGCATCATTGAAATAAACACATCGCCTTGCCAGCAGCCACTACCAAATAATAAACCTTTATGATATTTTCTTAATTCTGACTTTGGCGTACGTGGAATACGATAGAAATATTTAGTACTTGCAAGCGAAACAAGCTTGTACATATTTTTTAGCCCTTCTTGATTTAGAGCAAGAACACTCATATGACTTGGCTTAGCTCGCTTATAAACTTGCCCATATTTCGCATAGTCGTTCATTTTGCCTAAATCTGCTTCATGAAAACGCTCATTAAAAGCATCTAGCAATTTAAACATTAAATATCCTGTAGCTTCGGCATCTTGATTAGCGCGGTGGTGATGTTCAAGGACAACATTGTATTTTTTAGCTAAAGAATCAAGGGTATGACGAGTTTGTTCAGGATGCAAAAGCCTTGAAACTTCAAGCGTATCAACAACAGGTTGTGTGATTTCTTCTAGACCCGCACGGCGTAAAGCCGCATTTACAAATCCAACATCAAATTGAACATTATGTCCACAAAGAGGCCGATTACCATAAAAGTCTTTAAATCTCTTAATTACGTCTTTTTCATCATCAGCTGCACCAACCATTTCATCAGTAATTGATGTTAAGTTAATCGTTGTATCACTTAAGGGATGGTGGGGATTGATAAACTCATCGAATCTTTCCAGTACTTCTCCATTTTTCATTTTTACCGCACCGATTTCAATAATGGTGTCATAAACAGAAGATAATCCAGTTGTTTCGACATCGAAAATTACATATTCTCGATCCCGATAATCCATTTCAGTAGGATTAAGAACAAGCAAAGCATGGTCATCAATCATATTGGCCTCATAGCCGTATAAAATTTTCATCTTTTCGCTTGCACCAGTATGATAAGCTTCCGGGAAAGATTGCACATCTGCATGATCTGTAATTGCAATTGCCTCTTGACCAAATTTTTTAGCAGTTTTGATAAAGTCAGTAGCCGTACTAGTTGCGTCCAATTGACTCATATTTGTATGAAGGTGTAATTCTACACGCTTTTTCTCTCCTTCATACTTTTCTTCTCGTCCCTTATGTTCAATTAATTCTAAGTTTCGAATATTAAAAACAACGTCATGTTGATATTGATCATCAGCTGCATAACCCTGCATTCTAGCCCAAACGCCAGGCTTAATTCCCTTTAGATAATCAATTTGATCTTTGTCAGAAACAAATTTTTTAAAACTAATTGAATCCGTATAGTCAGTAATTTCACCAGTAAAAATTACACTTCCAGATTTCAATTCATGAATATCAGTATTAAAAATATGGCCTTCGATAGCTACGTTTCCACTGCCATCTTCCAAGTCTTTAATTTGAATAAATTTAGCTTTTTTATCGACCTTTTTATTACCCATTCTTGTACTTTTAACGGGCATTTTTTTCTTAGGTTCTACTGGCTGTTTCTCATAAAATTCTTGCATGGCAGATTCATGCTGAGCCTGCTCTTGTTCTAGACTTCTTAAATTTTCATCAATATTAGTTTCATCAACTTTCGTTGTAAACTTAATATTAAAGAAACCATAACGTCTGAATTCTTTATTTAGTTCTGCTAAAACTTGTTCTGAAAGCAAGCCATTTACTACTTGGTTTTGAGTTGGAATTAGCCATTTTTCTTTTTCTAAATAAGGAGCTTGTCCTTGTAAAAATTCCCGAACAGCTGGTTTTAGGTTAGTTGAATTCTGAATGGCATAAGTCCAGTAGGCCGGTAGTTTCTTACTACTTCCATCGCGTGTTTGAACTAATAATTCAACATTTACAAACGGTTCAAAAGTCTCATGAATAAGTTCATTAAGAGAGCGATAAGTTTCAAAATCTAATGGTGTATCAAAAAAAACGTGGATTTTCCACTTTCTTTCATTAGCGTATACATCCACGTTTTCAATTTCACCCTTTTGGACAATATCGTTATCTTCAAACTTATCAGGAAACTTGATTTGATCTAATAGTTTTTTGAAAAGTTCGTTCTTTTTTGTCACAAAAATTATCCTAACTCTTTTGTAATCACAACATCCAAATCAGAAATATTAACTTCAGTAGCTTTTTCATCCATTGGACGCTTTACTTCTACAATACCATCTTTTGCTTTTCGACCGATTGTAATTCTTAATGGTGCTCCAACTAAATCAGCATCATTAAATTTAACACCTGGTCGTTCATTTCTATCATCGTATAAAACATCATACTTGGCTGAAAGTTCTTTTTCAAGTTTTTCAGCTAATTCAGTTTGAGTTTCATCCTTCATTTTCATTTGAATTAAATGAATGGCAAATGGAGCAATTTCTTTTGGCCATGCGATCCCATTTTCAGTTAAGTGTTGTTCAACTGCAGCTGAAAGCATTCTGGTTACCCCAATTCCATAGGAGCCCATGATTACTGGCTTAGCTTTACCATTATTATCTAAGAAATCAGCACCCATAGTATCAGTATAGTAAGTACCTAATTTAAAGATATGACCAACTTCAATACTAGTAGTAAATTTCAATGGTAAATGATCAACTGGATCTGGTTCTCCTTCGTTTGCCGTACGGATATCCACAAATTCGTCAACTTTAAAGTCGCGATCTAAATTAGCGTTTTGATATTGATAGTCGGTTTCATTTGCACCTACAACTACATTGTACAAATCTTTAACTGTTTCATCCGCAATAATCTTATCAGCCCAGTCAGCATTGATTGGTCCAACGCCGCCTTTTTCTGAACCTGTAATTTCTACTAATTCATCAGCATTTGCAGTTCTAACTTCGTCTGCATCTAAGATATGACCTAATTTAACTTCGTTAATTTCCTTATCACCACGGATGAGAACTAAGACTTTTTGGTCATCTGCGATGTACAAGATACTCTTAACAATTCTAGTTGAAGGAACCTTAAGAAAATCAGCTAACTTTTCGATTGTATCCATTCCTGGAGTGGCTACTTTAGCTAATTCTTTTGCTTCTTCTGGCTCTTGTTTAAAAGTATCAATACTTTTAGCCATTTCAAGGTTAGCAGCGTAAGTTCCTTTTTCATTAGTAGCAATTGTATCTTCACCAATTGCAGCAGGAGCTTGAAATTCAGTTGAGTTCTTTCCACCCATTGTACCTGAATCTGCAATAACAGGGTGAACAGTAACACCAGCACGATTAAAGATCTTCAAATATGCAGATTTTTGATCATCAAATTGCTCATCTAATTGTTCACGAGTTGCTGCAAAACTATAACCATCTAACATGACAAATTCTCTACCACGGAGTAAACCGAAACGTGGGCGATTTTCATCACGGAATTTTGTTTGGATTTGATATAAAGCAAGTGGCATTTGCTTGTAGCTCTTTAAGTTCTTAGCAACAATTTCAGTAAAAGTTTCCTCATGTGTTGGTCCAAGCAAACTCTCACGTCCATGTCGGTCTTGAAGCTTAAACATTTCTGCGCCATATTTTTTATAACGACCAGATTCTTGCCAAAGGGTTGCAGGCAAGAGATGAGGCATGATCATTTCAGGTACATTAATACTATCCATTTCTTCTTCAATAATATTTTCCGCCTTGCGTAGGACGCGGTAACCTAACGGTAAGTATGCATAAACCCCGGCAGTTACTTGACGGATATAGCCACCTCTAAGCATTAATTGGTGACTTTTTGCTACAGCATCAGAAGGTGCCTCTTTTAACGTTGGCATAAAAAATTTTGATTGACGCATTTATTCCTCCAAAAATTTACTTAATAAAATAGCGATAAATATCATTTCCAGTTACTGCAACGATTAACAGTAATAAAATGACAAAACCGATTACATCTACAATTGCTTCCTTATCTTCAGGAATTGGTTTTCGAATAATGAGCTGAATCAGGTTAAGCAATAACTTTCCCCCGTCTAAACCGGGAATTGGGATTAAGTTTACAATTCCCAAATTAATAGAAATCATTGCTAAAAATGCTAACAAGTATGTAAAGCCCATGTTTGAAACTTGAATAGTTTGAGAATAAATTCCTACTGGTCCAGAAAGCTTGTTCAAACTAAAATGTCTAAACAAGTTGCCTACGGCATTAAATATTAAACCAGTTGTACTAATACTTGTATTCCACCCACGGCTTATTTTTGCTCCAAGACTATTATCAGGTTTTCCATAAAAACCAAGTTGATAGACTTTTTGACCCTCTATCTTATTAACTTTAGGCTTTATTGAGAAATCTTTAACCTTATTATCTCTTTTTACCTTTACTTCAACAGTCTTCCCTTTACTTTCAGCTAGTTCAGCAGCAATTTGATTAAAATTACTAATTTTTTTATTATTAATCGCAATAATTTCATCATTAGCTTTAATTCCAGCTACTTGAGCAGGTTGATGAGCAATAGTACTACCCACTGTTGTAGTCGGGGCACCAGGAGCTGCTAATGACCAAATAATAAATACAACAAATCCCAAGACAATATTCATGAATGGACCAGCAAAATTAGTAGCTAATTTCTTACCGACACTAGCTTCTTGAAATTGTGTATCTCGTGGTGCAATTAACAATTCAGTTCCATTTTGTTCAATGATGGTGGCATCATGATCAACAGAATAGTTTTTTAGTTGATCTTCATCCCCGTTTTCATAACCTTGAATAGTTAATGCATCTACTAAATCAGCAGAATTGACTTGTACTGGAATTCCTTCAATTGGCATTTGGGATCCTGATGCATCAATCCGTTTAACTTTATTTTGATCATCTAATTGCAATACTACTGTAGTACCAGGATCAATTTTTGCAGCATCATCAGGCCCAGCTAAGCGTACATATCCCCCTAAAGGTAACCATCTAATGGTATACGTGGTTTTAGCACGCATCTTTTGAAATAATTTTGGTCCCATACCAATTGAAAATTCACGAACTAAAATGCCACACTTTTTTGCAACAATAAAATGCCCAAATTCATGAACAAAAACAAGTATCCCAAAAACAACTAGAAAGATTAAAATACCTTTCATTCAGTAGCTCTCCTATAAAATACCCATAAATGCAACAACAGGTAAAACGAAAAGCATGCTATCAAACCGATCTAAAATTCCTCCATGCCCAGGCAAGATCTTACCTGAATCTTTCACACCATAAAAGCGTTTATAAGCTGATTCAACTAAATCACCAATCTGGCCAATAATCGATAAGAAGAAGGCTAGAACAATCATCATAGCATTATTTCTACCAGTAGGAACTAGAGTAACATAAATTGCTGCGATAATTACTGCACAAATTACTGCTCCAATAGATCCTTCCCATGTTTTATTAGGACTAATAACTGGCCACAATTTATGCTTTCCAATCTTACGTCCAACCATATAAGCCGCAATATCAGTTGACCAAACAACTGCAAATACATAACCTAAAATTGCTAATCCAAGATGGGCATTTCTAATAGCGGCCATGAAATGAAAGCCAGTCCCAATATATAAGGCAGCCAAAGTATAAACTCCGGCATCATCAAAGGTAACCTTATTCTTGGACAAAACCGTTCTTACCAGCATCAACATTACGAAGATATAAAAAATATCATACTTATTTAAAAATGCAGGTAAAAATTTAAAGAATGAATCGGGGACTGCCATGGTCAAGGTAGCTAATAAGGCCAAGATAAAATCCCAAGAAACAATAATTTGTTTCTTCATAATAAAAATTTCGCTAATTCCAACTGCTGCAAACGCGCAAACAAGGACATCTATCCAAATGCCTCCCATTAAAACAATCGGAATAAATAAAATTAAAGCTACAATAGCTGTTATTACACGTTGTTTCATTTAAAATTCTACAGTTCTAATTAAAATTATACTTTTCCAAAACGACGATTACGTCCTTGATAATCTTTAACTAATTCTTCTAAATCAGTTTTATCAAAATCAGGCCATAATTTATCTGAAAAACTAAATTCAGTATAGGCCATTTGCCACAATAAGAAATTTGATAAACGTTCTTCTCCAGAGGTTCTAATTAATAAATCGGGATCTTCATATGGAGCTAAAGAATGCGTTAGTAAATGATCTGAGACCATTTTTTCATTAATATCATCAATATCGATTTCTCCGACCTTTGCTTTACGGGCAATTTCTTGTACTCCAGCCGTTATTTCTCTACGCGATCCATAGTTAAAGGCAAAATTCAGTACCATCCCTGTATTATTAGCCGTTTCTGCCATGGCTTTTTGAGTTACTAAATATGTCTTCTCAGGTAGTTCGTCTACAAATCCCATAATATTAACCCGAACGTTATTTTCCATTAATTCCGGCATAAACTTATCAAAAAAGTCAATTGGTAAACGCATCAAATAGTTTACTTCGTCAGTCGGACGAGCCCAATTTTCAGTTGAAAAAGCATAAAGTGTTAAAACTTTTATTCCTAATTTATTGGCTGCAAGTGCAATATTTCGTATATTGTCCATCCCATGACGATGTCCGACAAAACGTGGTAAATGTCTCTTTTTTGCCCATCTACCATTTCCATCCATAATTATGGCCAAATGATTAAGTGGTTTTTTTGATTCTGACATATCTTATCAAGTCCTAAACTAACCCTGAGTAATTTCTTGACTCTTTTGATCTGCTAATTTATCAATTTCTTTAGTAGCATCATCAGTTACTTTTTGAACTTGTTTTTCTAAACTACGTTGTTCATCTTCAGTAATATCGCCATCTTTTTCTTGACGCTTTAAAGTATCCATTGCATCTCGACGAACATTACGTACAGCAATCTTACCTTTTTCAGCAAGCTTACCTACTTGCTTAGCAATTTCTTGACGACGTTCACCAGTTAATTGTGGAATAACAATTCTAATTACAGTACCATCATTAGCTGGAGTAATTCCAAGATCAGAAGCTAAGATAGCATGTTCAATATCATCTAAAGTTGATTTATCATAAGGCGTTACCATTAAAACACGAGCTTCAGGAATACTTACACTAGACATTTGTGTAAGCGGAGTTGGAACACCGTAGTAGTCAACTTTAATTCCATCCAATAAGCTTGCATTTGCAACGCCGGCACGAATACCGCCCAATTCCTTTTGGAATACAGCGATAGACTTTTTCATATTATCTTTTGCTTTTTCAATTACTTTATTAGCCATTATTTATCACCTTTGATTACAGTACCAATATTTTCACCCATAACAACTTTCTTGATGTTACCAGGCTTATTTACATTAAAGACAACTAGTGGAATATCATTATCCATAGATAAGGAACTAGCTGTACTATCCATTACCTTTAAGTTCTTTGAAATCAAATCAAGTTGAGTTAATTCAGAGTATTTCTTAGCATTTGGATCAACTTTAGGATCAGCTGAATAAACACCATCAACTCCGTTTTTAGCCATTAAAATTACATCTGCATTAATTTCAGCTGCTCTTAAGGCAGCAGTAGTATCGGTTGAGAAGTATGGATTACCGGTACCACCACCAAAAATAACAACACGGCCTTTTTCTAAATGACGAACAGCCTTACGACGGATATAAGGTTCTGCAATTTGACGCATCTCAATTGATGTTTGTACTCGTGTTGGAACTCCTAAGTTTTCTAATCCATCTTGTAATGCTAGACCATTCATAATTGTTGCTAACATTCCCATGTAGTCTGCCTGAGCTCTTTCCATACCCAGATTTGCACCAGTTTCGCCACGCCACATGTTTCCACCGCCACAAACAATGCCGATTTCAACACCCAAATCGTGGACAGACTTAATTTCTTCAGCTAGATGCTTAATAACCTCTGGGTTAATACCAGTACCTTTTTCACCAGCAAGGGCCTCACCAGAAACTTTTAAAATAATACGTTTGTACTTAACTTGACTCATAAATTTACCTCCTCATTGCTTTTATCATTTTACCATAAAATCACTGCAATATATTATACCGAAAAAAGGAGCAACGCCTAAGCGTTACTCCCATTTTTAAGTAAATAATTACTTCATTTGTTCACGTACTTCGGCAGCAAAGTCTTCTTGCTTCTTTTCAATACCTTCGCCAACTTCGTAACGTTGGAAAGCAACTAACTTAGCTCCCTTTTCCTTCAAGAATTCGCCAACAGTCTTGCTGTCGTCCATAATGTAGTTTTGTGATAAAACTGCAAATTGCTTATCAACTTGAGTATTATCATCAATAAAGCGTTGCATCTTACCAGGAATAATCTTATCCCAAATCTTTTCAGGCTTACCTTCTTCTTTAAGTTCGGCCTTAATATCTTCTTTAGCCTTAGCTAAAACATCATCGCTTAATTGTTTTTCTGAACCATAAACAAGGTGTGGCAATGGCTTCTTGTTTACCAAAGCACGACTTTCGTTATCTTGATCAATCTTATGATTCATAACAGCTAATTGATCAGTAATGAATTCATCATCTAATTCATCAGGTGAGATAACTTTAGGACTCATAGCAGCAATGTGCATAGCTAAATGCTTAGCAGTAGCTGCATCAGCACCTTCTAAAACAGTGATAACACCAATTTGGCCACCATTATGTTGGTAAGCACCAAATTCTTGGTCATCAGTTTTTTCTTCTAAAGCAAAACGACGTAAAACGATCTTTTCACCAATAGTAGCCGTTGCATCTACGAATGACTGACCCAAAGTAGTACCATCAGCCATCTTTAATTCTTCAGCTGCTTCCATGTCAGCAGGCTTACCTTCAGCAATAGTTTTAGTAGCTTCATTTACTAATTTAACAAACTTATCGTTTGAAGAAACGAAGTCAGTTTCTGAGTTAACTTCAGTAATAGCTGCAACATTACCATCAACGTAAACGCCAGTTAAACCTTCAGCTGCAACACGGTCAGCTTTCTTAGCAGCCTTTGCCATACCTTTATCACGAAGGTATTGAACTGCCTTATCCATGTCACCGTCAACTTCTACTAGTGCTTTCTTGGCATCCATAACACCAGCACCAGTACGTTCACGTAATTCTTTAACTAATTGAGCAGTAATTTTTGCCATTAATATGTCCTCCTACAGAACTAACAGTAAAAACAAATTAGTCTTCTGATTTTTCAACAACTACTTCGATGGATTCTTCTTCATCGTCTTCAGCTGCTGCTTTATCAGCCATTTCTTTTTCAACATCTTCGCTGTCATCTTGGCCTTGCTTACCTTCGATAATTGCATCAGCCATAGCACCTGAAATCAGACGAATTGCACGAATTGCGTCATCGTTTGCTGGGATAACAACGTCGATTGGATCTGGATCAGTGTTAGTATCAACCATAGCTACTACAGGGATACCTAAAATGTTTGCTTCGTGAACAGCGATCTTTTCTTTCTTAGGATCAACAACGAACATAACATCTGGAATTCTTGGCATATCTTCAATACCACCTAAGAATCTTTCAAGTTTTTCCATTTCCTTAGTCAAAAGTGCAACTTCCTTCTTTGGTAATACGTCGAAAGTGCCATCTTCTGACATTTGTTTTAATTCCTTTAATCTCTTAACACGGCTTTGGATAGTAGTCCAGTTAGTCAAAGTACCACCTAACCAACGTTGGTTAACGTAGTATTGACCTGCACGTGTAGCTTCTTCTTTAACAGCGTCTTGTGCTTGTTTCTTAGTACCAACAAACAAGAATACGCCACCGTCTTGAGCAACTGCCTTAACGTAGTTGTAAGCGTCATCTAACATCTTAATAGTCTTTTGTAAGTCAATGATGTAGATTCCGTTTCTTTGAGTGAAAATGTAAGGAGCCATCTTTGGATCCCATCTTCTAGTTTGGTGACCAAAGTGGACACCTGCTTCAAGCAATTGCTTCATAGTAACAACTGTCATAAAAAATTCCTCCTGGTTAATTCCTCTCAAGAGGTCGTATTAAATTCTGACCAATAATTGGCACCTAGGAATTTAATCGCTCTTGATGTGATATAAATTTAATATGCAAAACGCATACTTGAACATTGTAACTAATTAATTTTATAAATGCAATTAAAATTTTACATTATGTTCTTTTAAAAACTCTTCTTTCCATTTTCTTGAATGATGTTTGAACCAATATTCTCTCTTTAGTGCTAGTTTTTTATCATTAAATTCTTCATGATAAATCATTTTTACTGGTCGTCGTGTTTTTGTGTATTTAGCTCCTTTTCCTTCATTGTGCATCTTTAATCGATGAGCTAAGTCATTTGTAAAACCACCATAGAAACTTCCGTCATTACACAATAGGCAGTAAAAATAATATTTTTCTTTTTTAGGCTCTTCTTCCTTATTTTCAGCGATAACTTTTTTTATTTCAGGTGTAAACGATCCATCTTGATTATGTACAACAATTGCATCCCTCAAAACCAACCCATCACTAGCAGTATTTCTAATTGCTTCTACCACAACTAAATTAGCATCTGCATCTCTCTTAGAGACAAATGGTTGTACCCACTTTACACTTAGTTGATTTTCTAAACAATAGTGCATAATTTCACCCAAACGCTCAGGCCGATGAACCATAAACATTTTGCCTTTCATTTTGAGCATATCACTTGATACTTTAATTATTTGCTCAAGGTTAATTGCTAGTTCATGTCTTGCTAAGGCCTTTTTTTCATCAGGATTAACAATATGACCTTTAGGAACTTTGAAATAAGGAGGATTAACAACAACTACATCATACTTATCTTTACCTAATTTTTTCGGGGCATCTAATGCATTCAGACAATGAACTTCTATCCGATTTTCTAGTTTATTCAATTTAATACTTCGGCTTGCCTGATCAGCTATCTCTTTTTGAATCTCCACTGCATCATAATGTGCCCGGTTAAAATAGGACATGTAGATACTAGCAGCCCCATTACCACTACATAAATCAACAACTTTATAATTATCATGGATTTTATTTTGCGCAAAATATCCAAGAAGAAGCGTATCTAAAGAAAAAGAAAAAGCATCTTTTTCTTGGATAATTTGTAGGTCATCATTGTACATATAATCAATTCGTTCATTAGGTTTCAATAGATCCATTTTCTATACCCTTCTAAAAATTCTTTGCTGTATTGTATAATACTATAGATAAAATTGGAGGAAAGATCATGTTTTATAAAATTATTCGCCCAATTGCCCGATTTATTGTCTGGGTACTTAATGGACATTTACATGTTCATCATAAAGACCGTATACCGAAAGGTAACTATATTTTAGTAGCCCCTCATCGAACTTGGTGGGAACCGATTCTTTTCGCCTTAGCTGCAAGTCCAATGGAATTTATGTTTATGGCAAAAAAAGAACTTTTTAAAAATCCTATTTTGAGATTTATTTTAGTGCACGCACATGCTTTTTCAGTAGATCGAGATAATCCTGGACCTTCTGCAATTAAAATCCCTGTTAAAGGATTACGCAAAGGTGACCTATCTTTGATTATTTTTCCTTCCGGAACTCGTCATTCTGAAGAACTTAAAAGTGGTGCATTTGTTATTGCCAAAATGGCTAATAAGCCATTAGTTCCTGTGGTTTATCAAGGACCTTTAACTTTTAAGGGCTTACTAAAAAGAAAACCTTTAGACATTTGTTTTGGTGATCCAATCTACATTCCACGTCGCGAAAAGATTAATAAAGAAACTACACCTGCTCTATACCAGCAATTGGAAGAAGCTTGGGACAAGTTAGATAAAGAACAAAATCCCAACTTTCACTATATCGCAAAATAATTTTTTTATTATTCAAGATTTTTAGTGTTAAAATGACATAGTCTAGTGTAGAAAAGGAGAATCAATAATGTTAGAAAAACCTTTGTATAAAATGATGCTTAGTCATTCATTTAATATCCCTGTAAAAGTTACATACTGGGATGGAAAATCAGAAATTTATGGAAATGGCACACCGGAAGTGGAGGTTATTTTTAACAAAAAGATTCCTTTTAAAGAAATAACAAGTAACGCCTCTTTGGCTTTAGGTGAAGCTTATATGGATAAAGACCTTGAAATTAAGGGCAGTATCCAAAAATTAATTGAAGCGGCATATGAAAGTAGTGAATCGTTTATGCGTGCTTCAAAATTTAGAAAATTTTTACCTAAGCAAAAGCATACTGAGAAGCAAAGTCAAGAAGATGTTCAAAGTCACTATGATATCGGTAACGATTTTTATAAACTATGGCTTGATCCAACTATGACTTATTCATGTGCTTACTTCACTAATGGTAATGAGGATGATCTTGAAGCTGCTCAAATCGCTAAAGTTCATCACATTCTTCAAAAGTTAGATCCTAAGCCAGGTAAGACTTTATTAGATATTGGTTGTGGCTGGGGAACCTTAATGTTAACTGCAGCTAAAGAATATGGACTTAAAGTTACCGGTGTTACTTTGAGTCAAGAACAATTTGATTTAGTTAACCAAAAGATTAATGATATGGGGCTTGAAAATCAAGCTGAAGTGTTACTTGAAGATTATCGTGAATTAGGTAATCGTGATTTTGATTATGTTACTTCTGTAGGGATGTTTGAACACGTTGGTTCAGAAAACCTAGGAGAATATTTTAAAGACGTTGCTAAATACTTAAAACCACATGGTGTTGCTTTAATTCATGGCATTACTCGTCAACAAGGCGGGGCTACCAATGCTTGGATTAACAAATATATCTTCCCAGGTGGCTACATTCCTGGCCTAGTAGAAATTGTCTCAAGAATTGAAGAAGCTAATTTACAAATTGCTGACATCGAAATGCTTCGCCGCCACTATCAAAGAACTCTTGAAATTTGGGATAAAAACTTTAATGACCATCGTTCAGAAGTTGAAGGAATGATGGGTGAACGCTTTGTGAGAATGTGGGATATGTATCTTCAAGCTTGTGCCGCTTCCTTTGAATCAGGAAACATTGATGTTATTCAATACCTATTAACAAAGGGCCCATCTGGTAAAACTTTACCAATGACTCGTCAATATATGTTGAATGATAAATAAATATAATTCAAATAAAAGCTCGATCTTAAACGACCG
>NZ_CAJURR010000004.1 GCF_910589175.1 uncultured Lactobacillus sp. | reverse complement strand
TTAGCTGCTTAATTCCTTCTTAAAATTATCCATCAACAGGATTTGCAAAAGAGCCCAATATTTTTAGTGAATTAAAAAACTAGAGCTGCAGGTAAGTAGCTCTAGTTTTTTTGAAATATTCAATTAATTAAAATATTTTTGTTCAGATTTTTCTTTCTTTTCAGCTTCAAGTGCTTTTTCGCTAGCCGCTTGCTTAGGTAAGATCCAGTTCATCAACATACCAAAGATTGTACATAAAGCAACTGAAGTTAATTGGAAATTACCGAGTTGTAAGTAAGCTCCACCGATACCAATAACTAAGATAACAGAAGCGATTAACATATTACGTTTTTCGCCAAAGTCGATTTTATCATCAACTAAAATCTTTAGACCATTAGATGCAATCGTTCCAAATAGTAAGAATGAAATACCACCGATAACTGGCATTGGAATTGATTCGATGACTGCAGCAACTTTACCAACAAAACTAAAGACAATTGCAAATACTGCAGCTCCTGCTAATACCCAAACTGAATGAACTTTGGTCATAGCTAAAACACCGATATTTTCACCGTAAGAAGTAGTCGGAGGACCACCGATAAAACCGGCAATAATTGTTGAAAGACCGTCACCCATCATAGTACGGTGTAAACCTGGATTCTTAAAGAAGTTTCTCTTAGTTAGAGAGTTAAGAACCATAATATGTCCCATGTGTTCAGTCATTGTAACAAAGGCGATTGGAGCCATGGTTAAGATGGCTGCTGGATACCATTTGAAGTGGTAGCTAATTCCAGGTACATCTAAAGCGGGCATTGAGAACCAAGCAGCTTTTGCTACTCCTGAAAAATCAACTATTCCTAAAACACAAGATAGAGCGTAGCCACAAACGATTCCAAGCATAATTGAAACCAAACTAGTAAAGCCTTTAAAGCACATTTGGAAAATTAAGGTCATGACCAAGGTAAAGATGGCAACACCAAAGTAAGTTAAGTTGTACTTGGTACCTTTCATCATGGCATCGTTGGCAGCAGTAGTTGCAAGAGATAGTCCAATTACGATAATGATTGGTCCTACAACAATTGGTGGTAAGACTTTGTTTACCCAATCAGACCCAACCTTTGCGATAACTAAGGCAACGATAACATATACTAACCCAGCTGCAATTGCACCTTGAGCAATTGCAGGATAACCGTCTTGCTTCATTAAAGCTTGCATAGTTGCAACGAAAGCAAAACTTGATCCTAAGTATGCTGGAATCTTGAAGCGGGTTAGTAGCATATGGACTAAAGTACCAACACCAGATGAAAGAAGAGCAATACTAGGATTAATTCCGACTAAGATTGGAACTAGAACCGTTGATCCAAACATGGCAAACAAGTGTTGCATGGAAAGTAGAATTCCTTGTCCTAATTCTGGCTTCTCATAAACGTCTAAGATCGCATCATCATTATGAAATGTGTCTTTAGGCATCTTTTTCATAATTTCCTCCTTGAAATGAAAATCTTGATGACCTAAAGAAAAAACGACTATCTAAAGAGGATTCCTTTAAGATAGTCGTTTCTGTTTAAAACTATGTCAAAAAATAGTTTACACGCAGATTTCCTTGATAGCCTCACGGGACTATATTAAAGGTCATCACAATATTTCTTTCTTAATTTAACTAAGATATAAGAAAAAAGTCAAGCACGAAATTGGCTCTGTTCTAAGTTGTTGATTTTAGAGTTTGTAAACATAAAAAATATTTTTGTGTAAGCGATATCCTTGCTATAATACTGCTAAGGAGGGCTATTTGGCTTTTTAAACAAATAATGAACATAAATTAACTTTGACAAACATAAATGAACATATATAATAAAGATGTAATGAGTTAGTTAGCCAAATAGAATTAAGGTGAATAATGCTTAAAAGAGAACGATTAAGAAATATTTTAGAAATTGTAACTGATAGAAAGTTTGTAACCGTTGATGAATTGGCTAAAACATTGCAAGTTTCAGACATGACGATCAGACGGGACCTTAATGAATTAAATACTACTGGTAAAGTAATGAGAATTCATGGCGGGGCACAGGTGATTTCTCAACAAGATTCTGTTGAAAAAAATTATATCCAGAAACGAGAAATTAACATTTCTGAAAAGCAAGCGGCAGCTGAAGTTGCAAGTAAAATTGTTCAAGATGATGAAACAATTTATGTGGGACCAGGAACAACTTTAGAATTTATGGTTGCAAAATTGAATCAAAAAAACTTGCGAATTGTTACTAATTCTTTACCTGTTTTTGAGGCTGCTAAAAAGAATGCGAATAATTATGAACTAATTTTAATTGGAGGTTCATATCGTAGAGTTAGTGGAGCCTTTATTGGAGCGCTCGCAAACAATCAGTTAAGAGGAATATCTTTTGATCGGGGCTTTGTTGGCGTAAACGGAATTAAAGACACCTCGATGATGACAGCTAATTTAGAAGAGGGACAAACGCAAGGACTAGGATTGAATCGCTCACGTAAAAAGTATGTTGTAGCTGATTATCATAAAATTAATCGCAATGATTTTTATGAATTTTACCATTTGTATGATGTAGATGGGTTAATTACAAGTCCTGGGCTTGATCCTGATATCGTAAAACATTACAGCCAAATCACGACTTTGTATCAGGGTAGTGAATAGTGAAAGGAGAACAACATGAAAGTTGTTATTGGTAGTGACAAGAATGGTTTTGAACTAAAAGAAAAAGTAAAAAAATACTTAGAAGATGGGGGTTACGAGGTGCTAGATGTAACTCCAGAACCTGCAGAAGATTTTGTGGAATCTAGCTTAAAAGTAACTCACGAAGTATTAGAGCACGGTATTAAAAAAGCTATTATGTTTGATGAGTACGGTGTAGGGTCTGCTATGGCTTCAAATAAGGTTAAAGGTATGGTAACTGCAGACGTTAATGAAGAAAGAACCGGTCATATGACTGCTATGCATAACGGCGCAAAGGCCTTAGCAATTGGTAGTGGTATTGTTGGTGAAAAGCTTGCTGAATCAATCATTGACTATTATCTACATACTGAGTATGCAGCTGGACGTCATCAAGTTCGTTTAGACATGCTTGAAAAAATGATTTAAAGGAGGTTTTGAAATGTTTGATAACGATAGACCACAACCAGAATTTGTAGACCCAAAGATTGATAAGCATACTGTTGTTGCTTTAGGAAATGACCATATTGTCACTCCAATTAAGATGGCATTATCTGATCACTTGAAAGAGGAAGGTTATCAAGTATTAGATTTTGGTACCTATGATAATACTAGAACACACTATCCAATGTATGGAAAACGTGTTGCCGAAGCTGTTGCCGATGGTAGAGCTGATGTTGGTATTGTAATGTGTGGTACTGGCATTGGTATTTCAACGGCGGCTGATAAGAATGAAGGAATTCGGGCAGCCATGGTTGGTGATGTTGTTCAAGCTAAATATGCTAAGCGTGAATTAAATGCTAATGTTTTAGGTATGGGTGGTATTGTCTTAGGTAGAGACTTTATTTTCTATATTGCGGATGCATTTTTGAATGAAAAGTATCAACCAACTGAAGAAAATAAGAAACTAATTAAAAAAATTGATAATATTGCTAAACCAAATCCTAATCAAAAGGATAATGAACACTTCTTTGATGAAGAAAACAAGAAGTGGGCTGAAGGAGTATATCACGATTAAGTAGAGTGGGGTAACAAAATGAGTAAATTAGAAGAATTTAGAAAATTAAATCCCCAATATAAAATTTTGACATTAGATGATCCCTCTTTTAAAGAATACGGTGTTTTATACACTAATGATTTTAATTTGGATGATGTTTATAGGGTAATGGAAAAAGTCCAGATACCTGAGACTGGTATGAAGTATATTCCAAATATTCCTGAATTAGCGGATACCTATACCATGTTAGCAGTAAAGCGTGATATTTTTGGTGAAATTCCTATTGATGCTGGTGTTACTTTAGGGCATTCAGATACTTTACTGCCTTTGAATATCATCAATGTTCAGAAGTGAACATTATGCTTGATGATGTATTAATGGTATTAGGGAAGCGCGAAACACTTGAAGAAGAACATTTCGTGGATCCTAATACAGAAGCGAGAATGTTTTATATGCCTAAAGGTACAATTGTCGAATTATATAATGATACTCTGCACTATGCACCTATTCAAATAACTAAAAAAGGTTATAAGGTAATTGTAGCTGTAATTCATGGCACAAATGCTGTTCTTCCATCTGGTGTTAAAAGTTTAAATCCTCGAGTAGTAAAACGGGGAAAGTTCCAGGTTGTACATCTATCCCGTAAAGATAAAATAGCTCAAGGATACCCAGTTGGACTACGTGGTGACGTAATTAAAACTACGCCTCTTGATCAATAAAATATTGTAGAATTATTAACCTACAATTTATAAATTTCCCTCAACTTTTATTAATAAAAACTAATGGAGCATACTATTATGCTCCATTTTCTTTATAAAAAAATAAGTTCAAATTAATTAATGAAAGCGCTTGTAATTTATAGAACATTATTATATTATATTGGTGTAGTAAATGAACAATATCTAACATATAAAAACAAAAGTAAAACTTGTTCATTTACAAATACTGGAAAGGTGGTTCATATGACAGTGGCAACTAGTTTATTTGCTCCTGACGCAGTTTATACCAGCGACAAGACAAGTAAAGAAGAAGTCCTAGAGGAAGTCTATGGCAAGTTATTAAAAGCTGGCTATGTGAAGGGAGATTTTCTTTCACATATTATTGAAAGAGAAGAGCATTATCCAACTGGAATTGATACTTCACCAATTTCTAAAGAGTTGCCAAATGTCGCAATTCCTCATACAGAAGGCGAATTTGTAAATGCTCGGTTGATTGTTCCGATCACTTTGAAACATCCAATTAAGTTTCAAAACATGATTCTTCCGGATGAAGGTTTAGAAGTTAAATTTTTATTTATGATTCTAAATAATGATCCCGAGGGACAAGCTAATGTATTAGCCCAGATTATGGGGTTCTTATCTACAACACCAGTTAAAGATTTAGTAAGGCTGTTTAATCTCACTTCTACTAACCAAATATTTGATTTTATGAGTGAGAATTTTAAGCAAGAATAAAACTATGTTTTTGGGGGGTATTTATTATGGCAAAGGAAGTTAAATTATTAGCTGCATGTGGTGCAGGTGTTAACTCTTCACATCAAATTAAGGATGCTGTTGAAGAAGAAATGAAGAAACGTGGTCACAACGTTCACGTAGACGCAGTAATGATTAAAGATGTAAATGAAGATATGCTTAATCATTATGACGCATATTTAACTATTGCTAAGACAGATTTAGCATTTGAACCTAAGATTCCATTAATTGAAGCAGGTCCAATTCTTTACAGAATTCCAGCAATGGCTCAACCCGTTTATGACAAGGTGGAAGAAGTGGTTAAAAAGGTAGAAATAGAATAAAATAGCAGTTATTCCTGGGGGAATAGAAAATGAATGCGATAATTGATTTTGCGAATGCTATCTTTAAGCCTTTAATTGATATGGGAGCTCCAACAATTATGTTGGTTGTTCTTACAATTATTGCTTTATGTTTCAAGGTTAAATTTAGTAAGGCTCTTGAAGGTGGTATGAAGTTAGCGATTGCCTTAACAGCAATTGGCGATATTATGAATTTGCTGACTACCAGTTTTGCTCCAGCGATGAATCAATTCGTTAAGAACACTGGTATGCATAAAGACATCATGGATATGGGCTGGGCACCTCTTGCTACTATTACTTGGGGATCTCCATATACTTTGTACTTCTTGTTAGTTTTAATTATCTTGAATGTTTTAATGTTAATTTTCAAGAGAACTAACACTTTAGATGTCGATATTTTTGATGTTTGGCATTCAGCATTTGTTGGCTTATTTGCAGTCTTCTGTGGTGCACCCCTTTGGCTAGCCACTTTATTAATTTTACTTATTGGTTACTTGAAGATTGTTAACTCAGATTTGATGAAACCAACTTTTGATGATTTGCTAGATGCTCCATCAAGTAACCCAATGACAACTACTCACATGAACTATATGATGAATCCAATAATTATGGTCTTCAATAAGTTCTTTGACAAATGCTTACCATGGCTTGATAAATATGATTTCGACTCAGCTAAATTAAACGAAAAGATTGGTTTCTGGGGTAGTCGTTTCGCAATTGGTGTTTACTTAGGTATCTTTGTTTCATTACTTGCTGGCTACAACTTTACAACTGAACAAGGCTGGAAGACAATGTTTACTCTTTCCTTTACAGCCGGTGCATGTATCGAATTGTTCTCAGTTATTGGTTTATTGCTTCTGTTGAGCCTTTATCACAAGGTATTTCGAACTTTGCTACTTCTAAATTTAAGGGACGTACATTTAATGTTGGTCTTGACTGGCCATTCATTGCTGGACGTGCTGAAATCTGGGCAGCTGCTAATGTTTTAGCTCCAATTATGATGATTGAAGCCATGGTTATCCCAGGTAACAGAATGATGCCTTTAGGCGGAATAATCGCTATGGGGATTACACCAGCTTTGTTAGTCGTAACTCGTGGTAAGATTATCAGAATGATTGTCATTGGTACAATCGAATTACCAATCTTCTTGTGGGCTGGTACATTAGTTGCTCCATTTGTAACTCAAGTAGCTCACCAAGTTGGTGCTAATATTCCTGCACATGCATTGGTATCAGATACTACAATGGAAGGTCCTATTGAAAAATTCTTGGGCTATTTAGTAGGTAATGCATGGAAGCATCAAGGAATGTTTATTATTTACGCAATCTTAGCGATTGCTGCTTATATCTTAATTTTCTGGTGGTATTCAACAGAAATGAAGAAGCGGAATGCTAAATATGCAGCAGCTGCTAAAGAAGCATAATAAAAAATATTAGTTAGAAACGGTAGAGATGATTATTATGAAAACAAAGAAAGTTAGTCGCGAAGAAGAAGCACGGCGTAAGCGAGTATTATATTGGACAGTATTTGTAATCGCTATTAATATTCCCCAACTTTTCTTTAAAAATATTTTTATTGAAGGCTTTGCAATGATAGGCACGATTTATGCACTTTATCGCTTAGTAGTATTTGATAACAAAAAGAATCGTCTTAGCCGTAAATACTATGATTGGAAGGGCAGACCATTAGAAGTAAAAAATAAAAATTAGACACTATTATAAAGTTAATTAAGAATTTGAATATTTATATTTTTTAGAGAAACCGCACGCATAAAGGAGATTGATTAAGAATCAGTCTCCTTTATTTAACTACATGATAATTAATAAATAAAATAATTCTAATAAAAGCGTTTACATTAAAAAGATAACATGCTATTATACTTATGTAAGCAAAAATAAATGTGGATTGTAACTAATACGATTAGGCAAAACCGCGAACTTTTGATACAGACAACTGCCTGTAAGTCTGTATTGAAGATTCGCGGTTTTTTATTTTTCCTGGAGGAGTGAGACATGGAATACAGAATAGTCCAGATACTAAACAATAATGTTGCAATCGTTCATACCAGGGATGATAAACAAAATATTGTTATGGGAAGGGGTGTTGCTTTTCATAAGCAAAAAGGAGATTTAATTCAAGAAGAAAATGTTGATAAGGTATTCGAAATAAAAGATAAAAATACCGTTAATGATCTAACAACTTTATTAGCAAATGTGCCATTAGATTTTGTAACAACGAGCTATGATCTGATTGACCAAGTACAAGCTAAATATAAATTTGCTGTTGAGCCATATATTTATGTGACCTTAACGACGCACCTATTTGGAGCATATCAACGTTTGATTAAGAACGAAGAAGACGTCAATTATTTGCCAGATTTAAGTGATACTTATCCTATTCCATATCAGATTGCAGATGATGTAATTACTGGTTTTAGAAATAGTTTAGATATTTCTTTTCCCGAATCAGAACATAAGAGCATCGCTCTTCACTTCATTAATGCCCATACTAGTGAAAGCATTAATGAAGATAAGAATCAAACAGAAAATGATGAGATTATCGAAGTTGTTCAAGATGAGCTGAACAGAAATGGAATATATAGAAGGCAAACGAATGCTAATGATTATGACAGGCTATTAGTTCATTTAAAGTATTTTATTAATCGACTTAATAATAATGAACTAGATAGCTTGCCAATCTCAGAAGGAATGATTGGTGAAATAGAAACTAATTATTCACAAGCATGGCACATAGTTCAACACATTAAGGAATTAATGGAGGAAAAATTACAAATAAAATTGTCACTAAGCGAACAAACGTATTTAACAATTCATATTCAAAGATTAATTTAAGGAGATTAAAAAATGGATGCAGAAAATCAAATTACTAAAGAAGAAATTTCAATGACAGGTTTTTCAATTGTTGCTTATTCAGGAGATGCAAGAACTTATTTAATGCAAGCTATGGATAAGGCTAGTGAAGGAAAGATCACAGAGGCAAAAGAACTTGTTAAGAAGGCAGAAGAATCTATTAACTTAGCTCATAATGAACAAACTAAGCTCTTAAGCAAGGAAGCTGGAGGAAATGACTTAGATGTAACCTTCATTATGGTTCATGGTCAAGATACCTTGATGACAACGATGCTTTTAAAGGACCAGATGAAGACAATTATTAACCTTTATGAACGAGTAAATAAACTCGAAGGAAAAAATATTGAATAAAGTAATACTGATATGAGTATTTAAAAATTTTGTGAAAGAGGAGGAAGAAAAATGAATGGTTTTACCAAAACAATGGATAAGATGAAACCAAAATTTGAAAAAATTGCTTCTAATCCATATGTTTCTGCGATTCGTGACGGCTTTATTGCCGCGATGCCAATCATTTTGTTTTCAAGTTTGTTTACATTGATTGCCTATGTACCAAATGCGTGGGGATTTTATTGGCCAAAATCAGTCGAAAATGCACTGGTCTTACCTTACAACTATTCAATGGGGCTACTTGCCTTATATGTAACTGCAACTTGTGCAAAGAATTTAACTGATTATAAGAACTTGAAGTTGCCTAAGACAAATCAAATCAATTCAATGAATGTTATCTTGGCTGCAGAAATCTCATTTATTATTATTGCGATTAAAGTTGGCAAAAATGGGTTAGACTTAACTTATTTAGGCACTCAAGGATTAATTGCATCATATATTGTTGGTTTAATTGTTCCAAATATTTATTACCAATGTGTTAAGCACAATGTAACTATTAAAATGCCAGATGTAGTACCACAAAATATTGCACAGACTTTTAAAGATATTTTTCCAATGACATTTTCAGTTACATTATTCTGGTTAGTACAAATTGTCTTAAATCAATTATTTGGAGCTAACTTATCTGAAGGTGTGGTAAAAGTTCTTTCCCCACTATTCCACGCAAGTGATACTTATGGTGGTTTAGCTTTAGTTGCCGGTGCGATGGCTTTCTTCTGGTTTGTTGGTGTACAAGGTCCTTCAATTGTTGCTCCAGCTGTAGCTGCAATTGAAACGACTAATGTAGGTTTGAACCAACAATTAGTTCATGCCGGAATGCAAGCCAGTCATGCTTTAACTATTAACGCTCAAGATTACGTTATGAATATGGGTGGTACTGGGTCAACTTTTGTAGTTCCATTTATCTTCTTACTTTTGGCAAAATCAGCTCAAAACAAGGCAGCAGGTAAGGCAGCAGTTATTCCTGGATGTTTTGGAGTTAATGAGCCTATTTTGTTTGGTGCTCCAATCATCATGAACCCAGTCTTCTTCGTTCCATTCTTGATAACACCGATGTTCAATGTTTGTGCTTATAAATTCTTCGTTCAAGTTCTTCATATGAACGCCTTATACAACACTCTTCCTTGGACAGTCCCTGCACCAATTGGTATTATCGTATCCTCTGGTTTTGCTGGCTTATCATTTGTTTATGTGATTTTGACCTTAGTTGTTGATACTTTAATTTGGCTTCCATTCTTTAAGTTTTATGACAACGATTTGTACAAGCAAGAGCAAGCTAAACTTGCTAAAGAAGAAGCTGCTGGTGTAACTACAGTTCCTACTACTGATTCAGAAGCAACTCTTGCAGCTACTGATAAAGAAGCTAAAGATGGCATCACTAAAGACACTAACGTTATGGTTATTTGCGCTGGTGGTGGTACTTCCGGAATTTTGGCTAAAGCATTAAACAAGATGGCAAAAGAACGTAATTTACCTCTTCATGCTGCAGCTCGTGCTTATGGACAGCATATGGATATTATTAATGACATGGACTTAATTATCTTAGCTCCACAAATGGATAGTATGAAAGGTAATTTGCAAGAAATTGCTGATCATGATGGCTCAAAATTAGTTACGACTACGGGACGTCAGTATATTGAATTAACTCAAAATCCTGATAAAGCATTTAAATTTGTAGTCGATAGCTTAGCTGGTAAAAATGATGAAAAGAAAGATGAAGATACGACAGGAAGTGTACCAAATGCAACAATTTAAATTTCCAAAAGATTTTTATTTCGGTGGAGCAACTGCTGCTTACCAATGTGAAGGCGCAACTAAAGAAGATGGTAAAGGTGAAGTGATTTGGGATAAGTACTTGCGTGAACAGGGAACTATTAACCCAGATCCAGCGTGTGATTTTTATCATCGTTATCCAGAAGATTTAGATCTATGTAAAAAGTTTCATATTAATGCAATTAGAGTCTCAATTGACTGGGCAAGAATTTTCCCAGAAGGTGAAGGAGAAATTGAGCCAAGGGGCGTAGAATACTATCATAAGTTATTCAAGAAATGTCGTGAGGACGGTGTTGAGCCTTTTGTAACACTTCATCACTTTGATACCCCACAAGCTTTGCAAGATAAAGGCGGATGGTTATCACAAGAAATGCTGGATGCATTTGTTGAATATGCTAGGTTTTGCTTTAAAGAATATGCGGATGAAGTTAGGTATTGGATTACAATTAATGAACCCACCTCAATGGCTGGTCAGCAATATGTTAGCGGAACTTTTCCTCCAGCATATAAAGATCAGTTTGATAAATGCTTTGAAGCAGAATATAACCAGAACTTAGTCCATGCACGAATTGTTAATGCCTATAAAGAAGCTGGATATACAGGCCAAATTGGTATCGTTCATGCTCTTCAAACCGTCTATCCAGCAACTAATAGTGAAGGTGACAAGCATGCTGCCGAATTAAAAGATGTGCTAGAAAATAAGTTTTACCTCGATGGGACATTAGCAGGTAAATATTCTAAAGAAACTCTAGCGTTAGTTAGAGAAATAATTGAAGCTAATGATCAGAAAATGATTGATATTAAGCCAGAAGATGAAAAAGTTCTCTTAAAGGCCGCTAAGCAGTTAGACTTTGTGGGAGTTAACTACTACTTCTCGAAGTTTATGAAGGAATATCACGGCGACACAGAAATTGTTCATAATGGTACTGGTAAAAAAGGAACAGATATCAATCGAATGAAAGGTGTTGGTGAGGAAATCCATCCAAAGGACTTGCCAGCAACTGATTGGGATTGGATTATTTATCCGCAAGGGATGTATGATCAATTAAAACGTATTTATGATGATTATCCTTTAGTTCATTCAATGTATATTACTGAAAATGGTATGGGCTATAAGGATAAGTTTGAAGGTGAAGACAAGATAGTTGATGATACACCTAGAATTAAATATTTAAGAGATCATATGGAACAAGTAGCTAAGGCAATTAAAGCTGGTATTCCGGTTGATGGTTACTTTGTTTGGTCATTACAAGATATGTTCTCTTGGACTAATGGTTATTCAAAACGATATGGCTTATTCTATGTCGATTTTAAGACACAGAAGCGCTATGCGAAAAAGAGTGCATATTGGTATAAAGAACTAGCAGAAACTAGAGAGATTCCTCCAATTGATTAAGGGAAGTTAGTGAAAAGTTACGTATAAGTAGGTACGTAACTTTTTTTATTAATAATAAATGCAAATATTTCACCTAATCAATTGAATCGACTATGCTTAAAGTGAGAGTGTATTTCTATAGAAAAGAGATAGCTATGATTCAATTAGAAAAATTAGTTAAGAAGAATTTGCCTAAAGAAAAAGAAGGAAAAGTTGCTAGCTATATTCCAGCTTTAGCTGAAGTTAATCCTAAGCAACTCGGAATTGCCTTATACGATTTAGAAGATGGTGAAGTGGGTGAAGCAGGTCAAAGTGAAGTACGTTTTGCAATTGAAAGTATTTCTAAGGTGATTACCTTAATGCTTGCTATTAAAAAGATGGGCATACAAGAAGTATTTAAACATGTAGGCTCCCGTCAAACAGGCTTTGCTTTTAATTCAATTCTAAATATGGAAATTGAAAGAGCTAAATATCCTTTGAATCCTTTTATTAATGCTGGAGCAATTGCTACAACTTCGATGGTAGTAAGCAAGACTGGTGACGATGCATTCGAAGAAATCTTAGATTTTGCTTGTGATATTTGTAATGACCCAGATCTTTACTTAGATCAAATAATTTATCATTCTGAAAAAAGAACAGGCAATCTAGATCGGTCTTTAGCATATTATATGGAATCTAAAAATATGATGCTTGGGGATG
The DNA here is from genome assembly GCF_910589175.1 of uncultured Lactobacillus sp. Classification (GTDB taxonomy): domain Bacteria; phylum Bacillota; class Bacilli; order Lactobacillales; family Lactobacillaceae; genus Lactobacillus. The sequence continues at coordinate 92,041 of NZ_CAJURR010000004.1, read as the reverse complement.
TAGTAACTAGTCTTGATACTTACTTTAAGCAATGTTCAATGATGGTGACTGCACGCTCTTTGGCAAATTTAGGTGCTGTTTTAGCTAATGGCGGTGTAAAACCATGGGACAACAAACGCATTATCCCTGATGAAGAAGCTCGTTGTATCAAGTCATTAATGATGACAACTGGGCTATATAATCAATCAGGCACCTATTCACGACTAATTGGTGTGCCAACAAAGAGTGGTGTTGGTGGTGGTCTTATGTCCGCTGCACCTCATAGATACGGAATTGGAATCTTTAGTCCAGCACTAGATAAAGATGGAAATAGTATTGCAGGACTTGATTTATTGAGAGACGTTGTTGATGGATTAGAGCTAGATATATTTGATTAAGTAAGAATTGAAAAATTAATATTTTAGAAGCTAAGCATGCGGTAAGTGCTTAGCTTTTTTGTTAAATTATAATGGACTGTGTTGAGCTCTCTACATAAGTGGTAAAATAATAAAAAACATTATTGAAAACAGGAGTAAAAATGAAAAGATATTCAAAAGCGATATATTGGGGCTTACCCATTAGTTTGATTCTTGCCATTTCGATTATTTTACACTTAGGTTGGATTAATGCCTTTGATAATTTCTTTGAAGGATTAGTTCACATTGTTCCTAATTTAAAGGGATTGATGCTAAAGATTACATTTTTAGCAGATACCAAAGTTGACTTGATCTGGATGGTATTGATTGCAGTAATCTTATGGTTTAGAAAGCAACGACCTCTTGCGACTAACTTAGTTTTAACAATGATTACAGGGGATGCAGTTGGTTGGGTAATTAAGCACTTGATTCAAAGAGCTCGTCCTGTACAGCACCTAGCAGTTGATGATGGATTTAGTTTCCCTAGTGGTCATACTTTAGGCATGGGGATGATTGTTATTTGGATCATTATGGTGCTTTTACCAGTAGTATTGAAAGATAGAACTAAACGTTTTTGGATTGATTTTCTATTAATCGTTTGGCTAGTTATCGTAATGATCTCTAGAGTATATGTTTATGCTCACTATCCATCTGATGTTTGCGGTTCAGTTGCTATCGCTTTAACTTGGGTTGGAGTAATGCAATTTGTCTTTGAAAAGATTAAGCAAGTAATAAATAGGTAACAAAATAGGGTTAAGCATTATGCTTAACCCTATTTGTGTGAGTAGTTTTTATGATTTTATTTTTGATTAAGTTAATTGAACTTATTTAGTCAAACAATGTCCAAGGTTGACCTGGTCTGTCATATAGATAACCTTTTTGCCAGTTCCATTCAGGATGTTGCTTCATGAAGTCTTTGGCGTCGAATGGTTCACCATCGGCTCTGCCAAAAATGCCCCACATATTCAAGTTTTCAATATCAGTGGCATCAGCACATTTACCATCACATGAACCACCTGGGAAGAAAGGTACATTCCAAACGCCATGTGGATCGTCAGCATAATATTGTGGATCCACATCATAGTGAGCACAAATATTACGTGAAGAAGCACATTGATAACCTAGGTATGGATCGTACTTATCTGCTAAGATTCTCTTGGCAACGCCATCATCAATTGTCCCAGATACTTCTGGAAGTAATTGCTCAAAGCGTGTTCTACGTGCACCAGTTTGTTGACGGGTATCATTGTAGCCATTGTCAACACACTCAAGGTTACGAATCCGTGGGTTGTGACAAGCATTACAGCCATAGTAGAAGCCATCAGTTGACTCTAATAATTCCTGATGTTTTAATCCTTGTTCAAAGCGTGCTATTTCACCAGTATTAATGTTGCAAAGGAGCCAAATGTTAGCGTAGCCACCGTTGTTGCCTTCATTAACCAATTTTACCCATTGATCAATATTATTTGCATATTGGGTAGCTTTACGTGCACGAATAAATTCAGGCATTCCATGTACATCATAACCAACAAAGCCAGCAATTGTTGTTTCAGTAATACCAAGACCAGCATCAGTAACGTAGAAGTCAGTCATTGAATCGATGTAACCAGGAACGGTTTGCATCTTAAATGCATGACCATTACTTGGATGAACTTCTTCACAAACGTTAAAGTATTGACCACTCCAGAAATCATCGAAACTTTCATGAGCAATAACAGGTTTACCATCTCTTGTGGCGGATCCTGTAGCAACAAATCCAGAACAATGAGAACCGCGTGGCCCTTGAGGTGGATTGTTAGAATAGTTAGCTGCAACTTGTGGCCACCAATAGCCAGTTAGTTCCATCCAGTCATTCCAGCCGATAACGTCATCAACACTGGTTTCAAACCCGTTAGCTGTAAAGCCATCAGCCATACCTTGCATTTCTTCCAAATATTCTTCTGGAATCTTATCTTTGTGCATTTTAACTGCTTGATTGACAAAGAACGAATAGTCCATTCCATACAGCTCAAGTGTCATATGAGTGTAAACACGCACTGCATCCCTAAATTCATCAGTTAAAAGATAACCATGTTGAAAACCAATTTCATAAGGGTCACCTTGAACTGTTAAATAATGCCAACCATTAACATCTTTTTTAGTAGCTTTTGCAACAATTTTACTTTGTGTATCTGTTAATGTCATAACATTCACCTTCATTTTTTAATCAATTAAAGACTAATCAGATAACATTGCAGTCCAATATGAAAGATTGATTTCAGCTTTTTCGTAAGCAGCACGTTCCGTATCAGTCAAATACTTCTTGTTGACTACTGTGTTATAGGTATATTGATCCATCCATGAATTATCCATGATGAAGTAGCCTTTATGACCAGGTTTATCACCCCATGAATTTTGAACCTTCCATTTAGTTGGTTCATTATCATGTAAATCAACACCACAAATTAACATGGCGTGAGTTGGCATACTTTCACGATATTGAACTCTAGTAGCTTTGTCTTTGCCTAAGCTAATACCAAATGAACGCTTCCAATCATAAACCTTTAAAGAAAGTAAACCAGCAGGATTATTCCATTCTTGTAAGACATCACAAGCAAACCAAACAGGTTGATCATCTTTTAATTGATCTATGACCATACGTCTCATCTCGTGCATTGGAACGTTTAAGTAACGAATATTTCTACCACCGACTACGTTATTGCATAGTTCAATGCCATAGGTTTGGTTGTACTTATAGCCGCCACCAGGTAAGTTCATGAGTTCAACATAGTCATCTAAGTTGATATCTGCAAACTTCTTGTAAAATTCTAACGGTGTAACTTCACCAGTAGTATGATACTTCTTATTCTTATCACGATATTCATAAGTGAATTTCTTTGGAGGAGTACCAAAGCAGATGCTCAATACACGATAGTTTTCTTGGTTTAGTTGACGAATAACGCTTTTAATCTTTGTATCAGAAGCATTGCTGTTAACTAAATCACGTAATTTCATTGCGTCTTTGTCTAATTTTCTGTTATACATCTGATTAATCTCAGTTGTATTCCAGGCTGGGGTTGTTTCTGGCATGAGTTCGTTTGGAACTAGACCATATTTTTCAATTAAGTTAGTTAATAGTGGCCAATCACCGCCATCTTCTTGAGGCGTAGCGAGGAGGAACATAACTTCACGGTCAGATAGGGGCTTAGCAGCGGTCTTAACAATGTTGTTGTAGAAGTAATTACCACGTTCTAGCTTGTCGTAGAAGAATAGGTAATCTGGAGACAGCTCCATATCTTTTAAATTGTGCTTCTTTTCAATTAAGAAACGAACAAAGTTTAAACCACTAAACATCCAGCAACGACCAGAATGTTTTTGATTCATTACTTTATTTGAATCAACATCAATTGAAAAGTTAAAACTACTATTTTCAATTGCACGTTCATTAGTAATGGCTTTTTTAATACCATTTTTCATAACCGCATTTTGAGTAATACGTAATCTTTGAGTATCAAGAAAGTCTGATCTGATTGTTTTCAAATCAGTAGGGTTAATTTCAGACATAATACAATCTCTTTTCTAATATAAAACTAATTATCGGCATCAGATGAGGTAAGCTTATTGTCTTCAGCAGCCTTGACAACTTTAGTGGATACTTGTGCATCAGGACTGTAAGGACGTTTAATAGGCATACCCATTGGATTTTGATCTTTAGACATAATATCAGTTGGAACGTTAGAAGAAACTTTTCCTGGTTTCTTCAAACCTTCGATTTCCCAAGTAAATGGAGCAAATTTGTTGGTTGGATCAACCCAATTGTGGTGTTTTGAAAGTTGATACATAACAAAACAAATACCTAAAATTACTGCTACTAAAATCAAAATAACTGATATGTAAACAACTGGAGAACCAACTTCAGCTTTAACTTGTGCTGGTGGGTAGATGGCTAAAATAATCCCGAATATGCTAGAAAGTAATCCTAGACCAGCAACAAACCATGCACCAAATTTACCACCGGGAACCTTAAAGGCCCTTGGACGGTTGGGTTGGTCGTAGCGTAATTTCAAAAATGTCGTAAACATTAAAATGTAATAGAACAAATATAAAACAGTGATGGTTTGAGTCAACATAATGACAAAACCTTCAACATTTGGAAGTAACTTGACTAAGTAAGCAATAATTGTCATTCCGGCAATTTGGGTATACATCAAGTGAGCAGGCATTTCATGTTTGTTCTTTTCTTGGAACCAATGTGGCAAAAAACCAGAACCTCCAGCTTGACCAAGCATAAATGAAGGACCAGCCATATTGGTAATAACACTAGCTAAAACATTACATAAACCAGCCCAAACTAGAACCATATATAACCATGGGATTCCAATCGTAGCACCTAAGGTTCTAAAGACTGTGTTCAAAGTATAAATAACATTAATCTGATTTTCTGGTACAACCATCGCAATGATTACAGTACCAACAACGAAAATTAAGAATACTAAGATCATAGAAATAAACATAGCCTTAGTAAAGTCTTTTTCAGGATGTTTTAATTGCTTAATGTGAGCGGCATTCATATCAATACCAGTATATGAGAAGAATACTCCGGCGGCTAAAGCTAAAGTAGACATTCCGTTCCATTTAGGAATTAAGCCTTTTGGAGTCATTGGAATTGCTGGTTGGTGGCCTTCGCATAACCAAACAATGGTTAAAATAATCATTAAAGCCAAGGGAATAAAGGTACCAATTAAAACACCATATTTTGCTACATTAGCAAATGCTTTGACACCTTTGGTTGCAACAAATGTTAAGACCCAATATAGGATAATAAATCCAGTCATAATTAAAACTTCATGTTGAGGATGCTGTGCAAATTGGACAGCTTTATCATACATGGGAGTATAGAACATAATTGTTGCAGCATAACTAGGCATTCCCATTCCGAAGTTGATCATGGTTTGAAACCATAGAATTAGTAGACAAGTTAGTGCCCAACCTTTCCCCAGGCCTTCGCCGACCCATCGAAAGATACCACCACGATTACTCCAACCTGATGCTAATTCAGCGGCTACTAAGGCTGTAGGAATGAAGAAACAGATCGCACCAATGGCAAAGTAGGTTACAGAAGACAGGCCATAGAAAGCTTGTTGAACATCATTACCGATCCCCGCGATAATAGTAACGTTCATTAATGTTAGTGCAAGGATAGAAATATAAACCTTTTTAACCGATTTCTTTTCCTTGTCCTTTGCATCTTCCATCATTGTTATCATCTCCTAAATAACATACGTTAAAGAAAAAGCTAGGTGAGAGTCACCTAGCTTTTCTTTGATTAACTTTGTAAACGATCAGTATTAATGGAGAAACTTAAACGAGATAAAGTTAATTCATGTTTTACTAAATTTCCGACAGTTTTATGTGTAAGGTCAAGAACCTTTTGTGCATTAGCTGCGTTAGCTTTAGTCAAATATTGAGTTAGCTTTTGCCCACTTAATTTTTCAGCTTCCAAATCAGTTTGATGAACTAAGTGATTTGTAAGTTGATCGGCAGTAGGTAAAAATCCATCTAATCCAATTAATAGAGATTTCATTTCATTGTAGCTTGGTTGAATTAAAGCAGCAATCGTTCTTGATAACCAATATGCTTCGTCTGCATCATATGCGTCAGTAGTATTCTCATATTGAGGAGCTGTACCATTAGCATTAGCGTAGAAAGGAACATAAGGATTAAATGCAGTTGGAGCAAAATTAATCCAAGCAATTCCAGCAATTCCAGCTGGAACATTATTTCTAATTTCGAGAATATGTGATTCAGCACACCTTGCCATAGAAATTGGACGGAATTTAGTTCTGTCATCTTTTGGAGTATTGTCAGCTAATGGATCATAGATTGTTTCGTTATAGTGAGAACTAAGAACATAGCCAACATCTTCACGTTTTAATTTCCGATCTGGTTTAAAGCTAAAATCTAGGTCGTTGCTGGTAGGTGAGAAAGCAATATGACCTAAATAACGTTGACCGAACCAAACACGTGGTGTGTTATAACAACGATCACGTGAATTAGACGTACCAAAAATATGACGGAAATTGAATTCATTAGGATCAGGATTAAGGTGATTTTCTTCTACAAACTCTCTAATGCCAGGAGCCCACATGAAACGACTACTGTCATCAAAATCAATATCTTGCAAGGAAACTTGATTAGCAACGACAGCGGCTTTATCATCATCAAGTTTTTCAGCAACCCAATAGTGACCAGTCGGAATTTCCATATACCAAACTTCATCTTTATCGCTAAAAGCAATCCCATTTCCTTCGTGAGAACCATATTTTTCAATTAATTTTCCTAAGTATTGGACACCATCACGAGCAGAATGAATAAAAGGTAACACGATGCTTAAGAGGGCATCTTCACCAATTCCGTTGCTTACTAGTGGATCTAATCCTAATACTTGGGGATTCCCATATAGGCTTTCGGTAGCACTCATAGCAACATTTTCACTGTTGATCCCGCATTCACCGAATTGACCATGAATTTTATAATCAACAAAAGGAGCCATTTGGTAACGAAGTGCATTTTCAGGTAGAGGAATATCTAATCCTGTTACATATGAATGAAAAGTTTGCTTTTCTGATTTAGCAGGAACAACTACAAACTTTACTGGTACGTTACATACTTCAGCGTCACAATCTCGTGCAATAATTGTCGAACCAGCAATATTGGCTTTTTTACCAACTAGAACAGTGGTACATGCCATATATAATCGTCCTTTCTAAAGATATTTTTCTCTTTAAATTGGGTTCATTGCGTTCCAGTATGGAAGCATTACTGGTTCTTTTTCATAAGCAGCAAGTTGTTCGTCAGTTAAGTACTTCTTGTTGACAACAGTTTCGTAGGTGTATTGTTCCATCCAGTCATTGCCCATAATGAAGTAACCTTTGTGACCAACTTTTGGACCCCAAGAGTTTTGAATCTTCCATCTAATTGGCTTGTCATCACGCATGTCAACACCAGAGATAAGCATTGCATGTGTTGGTAAACTTTCACGGTATTCAAATCTCTTAGTCTTGTCAGTACCTAACTTAATACCAAATGAACGATCCCAGTCAAAGACTTTTTCAGTTAAAAGACCAGCTTGTGGTGCCCATTCTTGAAGAACGTCACAACCAAACCATACAGGTTCATCATCTTTCAATTGTTCAATAGCAGTCTTTTCCATATCCTTCATTGAAACGTTGAAGTAACGACTTGGTTGTCCACCAACCATATTGCCAGAAATTTCAACTCCGAATGGGGTGTTGTATGGATACTTTTCACCTGGTAAGTTCATTAACTCAACATAGTCACCTAAGTTAATGTCAACGAACTTCTTGAAGAACTCTAATGGAGTAATTTGACCAGTGGTGTGGTATTCATTGTTTTCGTCACGGTATTCATAAGTGAATTTCTCTGGAGGAGTACCTAAAGCAATAGCTAATACACGGTAGTTTTCTGCGTTCATTTGACGAAGTACACTCTTCATCTTTTCATCAGATGCATCACTGTTAGCTAAATCACGTAACTTCAAAGCGTCCTTTTGTAACTTTCTGTCATACATACGGTTTAATTCTTGAGAGTTAGCACTAACTGCATCTTCTGGCATTTCTTCGATTGGAACAATACCGTACTTTTCGATTAAGTCGACTAGTAATTGCCAATCACCACCATCTTGTTGTGGAGTAGTAAGTAACCAGTTAACTAGACGGTCAGACAATGGACGATCAGCTGTGTTAATAATGTTTTGGTAGAAGTAGTTACCCTTTTCTAGCTTGTCGTAGAAGTAAACGTAGCTAGGTGACAATTCCATGTCCTTAATGTGGTGCTCTTTTTCAATGTGGTAACGAATGAAGTTTAAACCTGAGAAGTCCCAGCAACGACCAGATTGTTTTTGGTTTAAAACTTTATTTGAATCAACATCAATTGAGAATACAAATGGGTGAGAATTAATTTCACTTTGATTTGTAATTGATTTCTTGATACCGTTCTTCATTACGGCATTTTGAGTGTTACGATACTTTGGTGTATCTAAAAATTCTGATCTAACTTGTTTTAAATCTTCATTATCAATTTGTACCATAATAATCTCTTTTCTTTAAAATCGATAATCTATTTAACTTTCATCAGTTGAAATCTCGTTGTTTTCATCAGCTTTAACAATGTCGTCGGATACTTGTTCGTTTGGCTTATAAGGACGCTTGATTGGCATACCCATTGGGTTTTGATCTTTAGACATAACAGTTGTTGGGACGTTTGATAAAGCCTTTCCAGGTTTCTTAAGTCCTTCAATTTCCCAAGTAAATGGGGCAAACTTGTTATTTGGATTTACCCAATCAGTGTGTTTCTTTGAAAGTTGATATAAAACAAAACAAACTATCAAAACAACAGCAACTAAGGCTAAAATAACAGAAACATAAACTATTGGTGAACCAACTTCTGCTTTAACTTGTGCTGGTGGATAGATAGCAAGAACAATTCCGAAAACCGATGAAATTATACCTACTCCTCCAACAAGCCAAGCCCCAAACTTACCACCTGGTACTTTAAATGAACGAGGGCGGTTAGGTTGGTCATAACGTAAACGTAGGAAAGCAGTAAACATTAAAATGTAGTAAAACATATATAAAACAGTGATTGTTTGAGTTAATAAGATAACAAATCCTTCAACATTTGGAATCAGTTTTACTAAGTAAGCAACAACTGTCATTCCTGCAATTTGCGTATACATTAAGTGTGCCGGCATATTGTGTTTATTGTTCTTTTGGAACCAATGTGGCAAGAAACCACTTCCTCCGACTTGACCTAACATAAATGATGGACCTGCCATATTAGTTACAACCATAGCAATTGTGTTGAAAAGTAGAGCCCAAACAAGAACCATGTACAACCAAGGCATCCCAATTGTTGATCCTAAAATCCTGAATACAGAGTAGAGAGTGTATAAAACATTAATTTGTTTTTCAGGAATAATCATAGCAATGATTACAGTACCAACAACAAAGATTAAGAAAGCAAGAATAATTGAAATAAACATTGCTTTTGTGAAATCCTTTTCAGGATGTTTTAGTTGTTTAATATGAGCTGCATTAGTATCAATACCTGTGTATGAGAAGAATACACCAGCAGCTAGTGCTAACGTACTCATACCATTCCACTTAGGAATTAATCCTTTAGGTGTCATCGGAATAACAGGTTGATGCCCTTGAGCTACCCACACAATAGCTAAAATAACCATAACCGCTAAAGGAATTAGACTTCCGATAATAACACCGTATTTAGCGATGTTGGAGAAAGCTTTAACACCCTTAGTAGCCAAATAAGTAAGGACCCAGTATAAAATGATCCAACCTGTCATAATCAACAATTCATGTTGTGGTGCTTGGGCAAACTTAACAGCTGCATCATAGTTGGGTGTATAGAACATGATTGTTGCTGTAAAACTTGGCATCCCCATCCCAAAGTTCAAAATTAATTGGAACCACAGGATAAGTAAACAGGTTAGTCCCCAGCCTTTACCTAAACCTTCACCAACCCAGCGGAAAATTCCTCCGCGGTTACTCCAACCAGAAGCTAGTTCAGCCGCAACTAAAGCAGTTGGGATGAAGAAACAAATAGCTCCGATTGCGAAGTACGTTACTGATGCAAGTCCATAGAATGATTGCTGAACATCATTTGCTATTCCAGCAACTATGGAAACATTCATCATCGTTAGGGCAAGGACAGATATATAGGTCTTTTTCTGTTGAGTTTTATTGTCTTCCATGAAAATACCCACTCCTTCTAAAAGGCAAAAGAAACTAACTAAAAAGATGGTTGGCTTGTGAATCTGTTTTATTAGCAACATCTGTTATTGATAATAAAGAGCGCTAGTAAAAGTTAGTAGTTCACATGAGTTTTCATCAAAATAGAAAGTTAGTAAAAATAAATAGATATTTATATAACGACTTGCAAGTTTGAATAATAATTATCTATTCGCCTATTAGGGTAGATGTTGTAAAGTAAAAAATCAAATAATAAGACTCGGTATGTTATTTAAAGGAAAATAAGTAATCTGAGTGCAATAAAGATTAGTATAGAGAGCATTTAACAAGTCTATAATATTAAAAAACAGAAATTATATAATTATATACTGGCAATAGAAATAACAGCATTACGTGCTAATAAACTATGAGTTAAAAGTATACGAAAAGAGCATGTCTAGGAATGAAGTTTAGACATGCTCTTTAGAAAATTATTTATCTTCGTATTGTGTTTGTAAAATAGTATTAAAAAATATAATTAATGTTTAGAAAAATTATTTTTTAAATTATACTTAGTCATTAAATTCTTAACTTCTGTTGTCCATGAATCTTTTCTAATTTTAACGAACCAGAATGGTAAAAGTGTCAATACAATACTAATGATGGCTACAACAATGAAGTTGCTTAAAGTACCAACTGCAAAAGTAGCAATTAAAGCAATGATAATTGTGGCAATTAGTACAATAGAAACAATCCATGCAATAAATGTATTTCCGACTTTAAATGGACGTTTTAGGTTAGGTTTTTGCAATCTCAATTTAATAAATCCAATTGCCATAAATACATATACTACACAGTATAGAACTGTCGTAGCATTTACTAATTCTAGAAAGGCAGCGTTGATACCAGGAATTAATAGATATACTAAAGCAAAGAGGGAAATAATCGTAGCTTGAGTAAGGAGAACGGTATGTGAATCACCAAATTTGTCTGTCTTCCAGAATTTGAATTTTGGTGGATATAATCCCTTTTGTGCACTTGAAATAATAGTTTTTCCGGGTCCGGATGCCCATGCAGACAATTGAACACTTACCCCAATGAAGACTAGAATACTAAAGATATTAGCAATCCAAGATGGTAAGCCCAAAATTTTATCAAAAACAATAACTGGTTGAACGATATTGTTTAAGTCAATTTGTGAAGATGGAACTACCGCACTTTCTAGAAATCCATTTACGGTATTTAATAAGAACATGAATACTAAAGTTATTAAAACACCAATTGGATAGTAAGATACTTTTTTAATTCTAGTAATGTAAACCGATGACATCTCAATTCCCGTAAAAATAAAGATGATAGGAGAAAAATACTGAAGAGATTTCATATCGGTTGGATCCGGAATTAATTTAGTGGCATTAAAATGACCTAAAATAGAAGCAGGGTGAATACCGCTTTTGATTACTGCGCAAATACCCAGAATAGTCATTACAGCTAATGGAATATAAATTCCTAACCAAGCACCTATTTGGCCCGTAATCTTAGCCATATCGAATTTCATATTCAAAAATGTAATAATCCAATACACTACTAAAATAACGATGAGAGTAAATATGTTATTAGTACCTAGTTTATCTTGATTAATAGCTGTTGCCAAGAGTGGCGGTAGAGCAGAAGCAACCATAACCATTCCAGGAAACATTTGTACCCAAAGAAGCCAAGAAGTTGCAAACCCGAAGCTGGGACCTAATGAATTATTAACCCAAAGCTCAGGACCACCTTTTTCAGGAAAGGTACTACCAAATTCACCAGATATTAAACATATCGGTAAAGCAAATAGAAATGCAGCTATTCCCATGTAGAAGAACATTGTCCAACCACTACCGGCAACATCAGGAATATTACGAATACTTGCTGCTAGGGCCACCGTCATCCCAATAAAGGTCATTAGACCTACTTTTGAAGTTTGAGTTTTCATAACCTATACTTCCTTTAGATTAAAGAATTTCGTTTAATTTCTTCTCCATAGATTTAGCTATTCCCTTTGAATAGAAGTCAAATAGCTTATTGTCATTTAGATAAGGAGTCATAATAGCGGCACGTAACAAGGTTACAGAACCAACTTTGTTCCATTCATCTTTGGTAAAGCCCATCTTCTCGATAAATGGAACTGGTGAATCGCCATATGTATCTTTTCTAAAGATAGTGTGGGAGGTAAGGAATCTATTTGAGTAAACGTGACTATCGTACATTGATGAGAAGTCAAACATTTTTTCGTTTAATTCGTTTGTCTTTTCTAGACTAGTTTCACCATTAATCTTTAATACCCAATCAACCATGTTAAAGTCAGGGTTATCTAGTGGATAAACATCAACTTCTTTGCCTTTTACATTAAACTTCAATTTCTTTAAGAAGTTTCTGAATCTTTGAGCAGCTTCAATAGATGATCCAACTAAACGTCCATATCCTGTTACATTCAATGGAAGAGTACGATGTGCAGCCCAAACGGCAGCTGCAGTAGCACCAGCTTTCGATCCACCAATAATGTATGAACCTAACATGTCAGGTGCAGAAGCTGTCTTCTTTTCAAATACATATGGAGCAAAGTAAGAAATAACGTTACGCATAGCTTGATACTTAATGGCGATACCACCTGCTGAATATGGAACATAACCCATCTTGTGTGGATCAACTGTTACTGATTCAGCCTCTTCAATAGCCTTAAAACCACGGTAAACATGTTCAGAAATTCTAACTGGGTAATTGAATACATGGTGTTTCTTTAAGAGATCAGCTAATTGATCGTATTCTACAAAGTTTCCATTTTCATCCTTGAATAATGCACGACCATAACCACCGTAAGCAGCATCAACGTGAAGATAGAAGTAAACGCCTTGTTTTTCCATTTCTTTACGGAACTTAACGATACGATCTACTTCATCAACTTGTCCTTCTTCAGTAGTACCGACAACAGCTACAACGCCTAAGATTGGAATCTTCTTTGCAGCAAGATCCTTAATAGTGCTTTCTAACTTGTCAATATCCATTCTGAAGTCGCTCCTTACAGGAATTTGAATCATTTGATCCAAGCCAACTCCAGAAATATCTAAGGCCTTCAACCAAGAATAGTGCTTAGTGTAAGGAACAATGAACTTACCTAATTTTTGAATGTTTTTACCACTACGTGAAGAGTGGGCTTTAACTTCATCAATTTGTTCAGGTGTAAGAGTAGCAAGGATTTTTAGGACATCTTCGACAGACATGTTGAGCAATTCCCATTCGCTCTTACCCTTCACTTTATCTGGAACAACTTCCTTGAAAGCTAAAGGCATAGATTTAAATTGACGAGCGTACCATAAACCTTCAAGGTTAGCCATTGAACCATCATGAGTAATGTGACCCCAGCCATGCTTATAATCAAAAAGCTTAGCGAAGTCTTCACCAACTTCTGCTTCCATCTTTGAGGTTGCCATTGAAGATTCCAAAGCAACGTTATTACTATTCCATAGCATTGCGTAGCAGTATGCTAACATTGAGGGCATCAAGGTATCTGAATTCATTTGTCCCCAATAACGACCAGCTGACATCCATGGAATAGTGCCTGGCCGTAATCTTTGGTCCAATTCACTTAATACTTCATGTTGACGACGTAAAGAATCTTGATATTCTTTCTTTGTTTCCTCATTATCTGTAATGGCAGGAATATCGGAAGGAATATAATTCTTTCTCCATCCTAAATGGTTTTGGACCAATCTAGTTAATTCATTGAGATAGGTCGAACCATTTTCTGACTTATCACCAATAAACAATGATTTATAGTTTACATCTTCGCTCATTTTAATAATCCTCCTTTTGAAATAAGCAGCGCTTATTAAAATACGCTTCTTCACTTTCAGCATTCAGTATAATTAAAAAAAAAAAAAAAGCAATAATTTACCCTCGAGAGATGAAAAAGCAATAAATATATAACTATTTATTCTTGAAGTTAGAGCTAGGAACAACATAAAAAGGACACCTAACAATTACACTAATTTTTTAGGTGTCTTTTAAGCACAATATATACAATATATTGGATACGAAAAATTTGTTTTTTTAATTTTCTACTGCTATGGTAAGCATGAGAGTAAATATGTAGCTAATATAAATGAACAGTTTCAAAGGTGGTAAGTACTATGGTTAAAAAAACTGTTCCTAAAAAGTTAACTTTTATGTCAATTTACTTTTTAGGAATTAATGGAATTATAGGATCAGGGGCATTTTTACTTCCGCAATCTATTTATAAAGATATGGATCTATTGAGTGTAGTCGTCTTACTTTCTGCTGCATTAACGGTAGGATTAATAGCATTATGTTATGCGGATTTGGCCAGTCGTTTTACTGGTTCTGGAGCTGCATGGCTATATTCTTACAATGCATTTGGCAGGTTTGCAGGATATGAACTTGGTATATTTACATGGTTTTTAGGCTGCTGTACTTATGCCGCTGAAGTAGTAGCATTTTTAACAACACTTAAAAGTTTTGCGCCTGCTTTCAATCAGGGTTCAGTCTATTTTGCTGTTGGGATAGGGTTAGTTTTATTGTTCTCAATTATTAATTTCTTTGGTCGTGCCTTAGTTAAAATAATTGATAATACTTCGTCTATTGCTAAGCTATCAACTATTATTTTGTTTATTATTGTTGGTATGTTCTTTATGCATATTGCAAACTTTCATCCTGTTTTACCAGCTGCAGCTGCAAAGGGTGTAGGTCCATTTTTCCATCATTTTGGTACAGCTTTTAGTGTAGTCTTCTATTTGTTCAGTGGTTTTTCATTTATTCCGATTGCTGCTTCACAGATGAAAGACCCTGCTAAAAATATTCCGCGTGCCTTGGTTGCTGTGATGGTGAGTGTAAGTATCCTTTATACTTTAATGCTATTAATTGCCATTGGTATTTTGGGTCACAAGATGTCTTGGTACACAATTCCAATTGCGAATGCCTTTAAATCTGCTGTTGGAGAATGGGGTTATGTGATCATCATCATTGGAGTTTTGTTAAGTATTTTTGGTGTGGCATTTACTTGCTCATTTAATACACCAGCTTTGATTGCTTCTTTAGCTCTAGAACACCAATTATTACCAAATTGGGTAGGAAAAAAGAACAAATTTGATGCTCCATGGGTTGGTATTATTTTGACAGCTGCTGTAACCTTACTTTTAATTACTCAATCATACTTATTCTTAGTTGGATGTATTGTTTTAGCTTCATTTGTTCAATATGTACCATCTATTTTTGCGGTTATTAAATTTAAGCATACTGGTCAATATCCAAACCATGGCTTTAAGCTTCCAGGTGGCTACACAATTCCGATTTTAGCTTTATTAGTAGCTTGCTATTTAATCTTTAACTTTACTTGGGAAACTATTTTACTCTCAATAGTTGTAGCTGCTGTAACAGCTGTTTTATACCTATTCTTAGGAAAGAAGAGATTGGCTAAGATGGGTGGAATTCCAACTGCAGTTAGAGAGAAAAAGAATCATTCTAATACTGTTGAAAAGAAAAATTAATTGACTTAATTACAGTTTATTTAGAATAAGTTAATTTGTATTAAATAAAAACAGCATTTCTCGTACGTACGAGAAATGCTGTTTTTATGTTATTTAGCAAGATTTTTCACAACATTAAAATTAAATAGAATCAAGTTTAAGACAACAATGCCTGCTGTCACAATAAAGACCATACTATAACTTGAAATTCCGGCAATGAAAGAGCCGAGGAGTGGGCCCACGATATTTCCAATATACATTGCACTCTGATTCCATGAAAAGACGCGACCAGTTACAGCAGCGGGTGAATTTTTGGTTAATAAAGTTTGCACTTGCGGGAAGAGGCATGCGTCGGTAAAGCCAACTAAAAATCGTAAAATACCTAATTGCACTGTATTGTGAACAAAGGCAGTCAAAAAGAATAAAATCGTTGCACCAATAAAACCACCGATAATAATTTTGTGAGTTCCGATTTTATCTCCTAATGCGCCAAAACGTGAAGCAGCTAAAAACGTTGCAATTCCAGGTAAAGCGGCAATAACTCCAGAAACAAAGACAACATTTCCGTGCCCATTCATTAATTGTTTAACATATAAAGAAACAATGGGATTGATTGAATTGTTAGCTGCTTGAATAATTAAAGTAGTTAGTAGTAAACCAAATATCAAGGTTGGAGAGTGAAGAGTAGCAATGACACCACTTGCTTTATCTAATTTCTTTTCTGTAACAGGTTTAAATCCTTCCTCATGAACAAAGAATAGTGAGAGAAGGAAGGAGATTAATAATAATCCTCCTGTAATAAAGAAAGTAACGCGGTAACTAAATGCAGAAGCAAGTGCTCCGCCTAAGAACGGCCCAAGTAAGTTTCCGGCCGTAAAAGAAGAGGCCATTGTTCCTAACGCCTGACCAGATTTTTCTTTAGGTGTTTCTGTAGCGATTAAAGCATTTGAATTTGAAACAAATCCTGCAAAAACACCCTGCAACATTCTTAAGAAAAATAGTTGCCAGACATTAGTAACTAACCCCATACTTCCAAGGACAAGGGCCATCCCAAGGGAAGCCCTGAGAATCATTAGTTTTCTACCTTTTTTATCAGCTAATTTACCCCACCATGGTGAAATAATAGCTGAGACGAAGTACACTCCGGAAAAAATAAATCCCGACCAAAAGTTTAACTGTTGGTGAGTAAAATGTCCTAAGGTATCGATATATAGAGGTAGGAAGGGCATAATCTCTGAAAATGCGATTCCTGCGATAAATACGGCGATAGAGAGAACATAAAGATTCTTTTTCCAAATTGGCTTATCTAATTTTTGTGTCATTTTTCCCCTCCAATTTCTCAAAATCTACCGTTTTATTTTTAAGGGATATTTTTCCTACTTTAAAACCATAGTTTAATAATTCTTTTTTATAATTTAAGAAAGAATGATCAATTGGTAGGCCGACAATCTTTTGAATTTGGTTAAAAGATAATTGAAAGTCTTGGTCATGATTATCTTTAATATATTGCCACAATGGTAAAAATTTGCTCATTAGTTTTTCTTTCTTTAAATCTGCTTTTCTAAATTGATTGAAATCTTTTCAAGTTTAGCTAAAGTATCAGGATCTACTGTTCCAACTAGTTGATTTACTTCTTCAAAGGCGTCGTTCACTTGTCTAAGAGCCTCAACTCCAGCTGGAAGTAAGAATAATTGTTTTTTTAGGCCATTGTTTGGATCTGCTCGCCGTTCAATCATTTTTCTTTTTTCTAATAACTTAACTACATTAGTAAAACTGGCAGGTTGGTAAAAAAGATAGTCTGCAACTTCCTTTTGAATGCAACCGGGGTGCTTTTGAATATATCTTAAAACATGGGCATGGGTCATTCTTAGATTAATAGAGGCCAATCGTTGATTGATCAGGAGGTTTTCTAATTTACCAATATGGTAGAGTAAGTTGGCTAGTGGTCTTTTTCGCATAATTCTGCCTTTCTAAGTTGTAATTACAACTAATACTTTAAACAAGTATAACGCAACTAATTGTAATTACAATTAGTTTTTAGTTTAAAGGATTAGTAATTTTAGAGAAATCATATTTACGATATTTTAATGCTGCTTTTTTGTCCTTAAACATAGCACTATGAATATCACCGGAAGAATAAGCTAAATAAAGGCACTGATTTCCTTTAAAAGTACCTGTGATATAGATGATATCAACAGTATCTAAAAATCCCCGTGCTCGGAGCCACTGCGAACCATTCTTATCTTCCAAAGAGATCATTGTTGCGTCTCCAGCATACACTTTATTATTCTTTTCTGAGCGATGATTTAGGTTTAGGGTTGGATCTGTTTTTTGATAGACTACAGAATCCATGATCGTATGTTTAGTTATAATGAATTTTCTCGCTGTTTTACTGTAGCGATCAGTTTGATACCACGTTCCTTGAAATACAGTAGGAATCGTAGCTAACTTAAAACCGGGGTATTTTTTATTTAAATTGGGTTTAGAGGAAGTTTTAACAGTATTTTTTGAAGTAGTAATTGAAGATTTTGAACTAGAAGATTTAGGTTGATTATTCTGTGTGTTGCTGCAGGCAGTGAGTAATAAGGTGGAGAATAGAATTAGAGCTACTTTTTTCATGATTTTGAATCCTTGTAATATAAATTTTACTCAGTATAGCATAAGTAAATTTAGTTATAGAAAAAATTTTTACAAAACAAAAAGCAGACGTTCTGGGGGATTAGAAGTCTGCTTTTAATTGTCGTATGTTATTTTGGGAGAATAAGTAAGGTGTAGAAGTTCCCTTACTTGTTAAATAGAATACCCTTCCTTTTTTAAATAAGATTTGGTATTAGATTTAAAATTTGCAAAGAATTTCTTTAAAAAGTTTAAAGACACAAATATAATTAAAATAAAAGCGTTTGCGAGAGGAAAAATCATGAAAAAAGAACAAGAAATTCAAATGTTAAGAGAATTTTCAGATGCAAATTCTACATCTGGCTTCGAAGAAGAATTTGTAAAATTATTTTCTACTTATGCTAAAAATACTGCTGATATTACGGTAGATGGGATGCTCAATGTATACGCAGCTAAGAAGGAAAACAAAGGTAATCGGCCTGTTATTCAAATGGATGCTCACTCTGATGCAGTTGGTTTTATTACACAAGCCGTTCGTCCCAATGGATTAATTAAATTTGTTCCACTTGGGGGTTGGGTAAAGTATAATATTCCGGCTTTAAGAGTGAAAATTCGTAATCGTGATGGTGAATATATTCCTGGTGTAGTGGCTACAAAGCCTCCGCACTTTATGACTGCTGCTGAAAGAAATTCAATTCCGGAAGTTGCAGATATGTCTATTGATGTAGGTTCATCAAGCCGGGAAGAAACTATTAAAGATTATAAAGTTGACACTGGTTGTCCAATTTTTGTTGATGTAAAATGCGAATACCATGAAAAATCCGGTTTATTCTTTGGTAAAGACTTTGATGATCGCTTTGGTGCAGGAGCCATGGTAGACATCTTAGATAATTTGAAGGGTGAAGAGACTAATTTTGATGTAGTAGCTGCCTTATCTAGTCAAGAAGAAGTAGGACTTCGCGGTGCATATGTCACTGGACGAAAAATTAAGCCTGATTTATGTATTGTTTTAGAAAGTTGTCCAGCTGACGATACTTTTGAGCCTGAATGGTTATCTCAAACAGGCTTAAAACGCGGCCCAATGCTCAGAGATATGGATACTACATTTTTACCAAATCCTAAGTTTCAACAGTATGCGTGTGATATAGCTGATAAAAATAATATTCCATATACTCGCTCTGTTAGAACTGGTGGCGGCCAAGATGGGGCAGCAATTTATTATGAATATGGAGCTCCAACAATTGTTATTGGAATTCCAGTTCGTTATGAGCACTCCCCATATTGTTTCTCAGCATATAAAGACTTTAAGGCTTCAGTTGATTTAGCAACTGCAATTATTCGCGATATGACACAAGAAAAGCTAGATAGTTTTAAGGTGATCTAATGGATTGGAAAGTATTTTTCAAAAAAATGGCAATTTTTAGCTGGTGCATGGCTATTATTAGTATTTTGATTTATATTGTTCGTTATACCGTAAGTGAAATTGGCAATCTTTTTATGTGGGATCAGCCATTTATTTGGGAGTTGATTTTAGGACTTATTTTTTGTCTCTTAGCAGTTTTTTGGCCTAAGAAAAGTAAATAGAATATAAATCATAGATATGAACCCCGGAAGTCAGATAAGAATTTCGGGGTTCATATTGTTTATAATAAAAATAAGCATTTATATAGAAGGTTAGTTATGCATGTTTTAGAAATTAAAAATTTAAATTATTCTGTTGATGGAAATGCTATTCTAAAAAATATTAATCTAAGCGTAAATTCAGGAGACTTTTTAACGATTGTAGGGCCCTCAGGTGCAGGGAAAAGTACACTTTTAAAAATTATTGCCAGCTTACTTACACCTACATCTGGTTCAATTGAATATGAGGGAAAAGATATTGGTCAATCTTCTCCGCTTGAATATCGTCGGCAAGTTTCCTATTGCTTCCAGCAACCATCTCTTTTTGGAAAAACGGTAAGAGATAATCTGATTTTTCCTTACCAAATTCGAAGGGAAGAAGTCAATGAAGAGCATCTAAGTGAATTATTAGATAAAGTAAGTCTAAATCAGACTTTTTTGAAGAAAAATATTAATTCTTTATCTGGTGGAGAAAAGCAACGAGTTGCCTTAATTCGAAATTTAGTCTTTTTACCACAAATTTTATTATTGGATGAAGTAACTACAGGACTTGATGAGAATAGTAAAGAAATTGTTCATCATTTATTTGATGATGTGCGCAAGAAGCATGTTACTATCTTACAAGTAACTCATGATAAAAGTGAAATTGAAAAAGCCAATAAAATTTTTGAAGTGAAGAAGGCATTCCTCAATGAAAAACGTAGTTGTCAGTAACTGGTCCCTAGTCTTTGCATTCTTATTAGTTTTAGTATCAATTGGAATTTCCGTTAAAGAAAAGCTAGGCCTTACTAAAGATATTTTGATTAGTGTTGTGCGAGCCATTATTCAGCTAGTCATTATTGGATATATTTTAAAAGTAATTTTCAATGTAAATACTTTTTGGCTAACCTTTGTTTCTACACTTGTCATTATTTTTAATGCTTCATGGAATGCGAATGGTAGAGATCCAAATACTAATCGAAAATTATGGAATTCAATTGTAGCTGAGGCCGTAGGAACCTACATTACATTAGCTGTATTACTTCTTTCTGGTGTCATTAAACCGATACCTATGCAAGTAATTCCAATTACAGGGATGATTGCAGGTAATGAAATGGTTGCAATAGGTCTTTGCTATAAATCTTTAAATGAAAGTTTTCATGATTTAAGACAGCCCGTTTTAGAAAGGCTAGCTTTAGGTAGTGATATTAAAACGGCATCGATGCCAATTATTCGGCGTAGTATTAAGACTGCTATGCAGCCAACGATCGATTCAGCTAAAACAGTAGGGTTAGTTAATTTGCCGGGGATGATGTCAGGATTGATCTTTGCTGGAGTAAATCCAATTTATGCAATTAAGTATCAGATTATGGTAACTTTTATGCTTTTATCTGCTACAAGTTTAGGAGCAATTATTTCCGTTTATCTTGCCTATAAAAATTATTTTAATGATCAGATGCAATTAATGCTCTAACAAAAAGACTGTTCTGGTATTATTTCAGAACAGTCTTTTGAATTATATGAAACTAAAATTTAATGTATTTTATTCAACTCTGGCAATTTCTGCTTTAACTTTGATATTATTTCCTGCAATACTTGGCTTTTGACCATGTAAATTAAATTCAAGTTTGGTTTCAGGCCTAAAAAGCAATACGTGAGTTGAACCGCCAAAGTGAAACATCCCTAATTGGTCTCCCTTATTAATATGTTGACCTACCCGGACAGTAATCTCATCACTAGATACTTCCGACATTCCAACTGCAATAAAGGCCATTAAACCAATTTTAGGATTATCAGCTTGAATGAAAATAACAGCTCTTGTTGCTGTTGAAGTAAGAAAGGCTTGCGAATCGTTAGCAGCTGCCGGGTCGGCACCTCTAGGATTTTCGAATCCTTGATATAAACTCTCTGCATAATAAGTGCCTGGTAAATTATATGCTTTGACAATTTTTCCGGAGACAGGACTGTTCCATCTATGATAACTTAGAGCACTTAAAAATGCTTGATATAATGTACCTCCTTCAAATTTGGAAGCCCATGGATCTCCATCAAGTAGATCAACTAGAGAGTAAGGTTGACCTTTAATCCAAAATTTAGCTTTTAGGGGAAGATTGTGAGCGATGCGAAATGGGGCAGATTCACAAGCATTAGCAATAGAATCAGCATCATCAGCATTTTGAACAGGACGTACTCCAGGATTAAAAGTTCGGGTAAAAAATTTATCCCATGAAGTAAATCCTAAATGTTTAGTTTTATCATGATTAGGACAATTAAAGATGTTAAAGAAGTCGTCTCCGTAGGCAACTTTTGACATTTCATTTAGTGCATAGTCACTTAGCCATCCAGTTTCAGAAGTGTTAAGAACATATGTAGAATCTGCCGTTTGAAGGAACTTTCCCCAATAGTCTAGAATGTTTTTCAAACAAGCATTAACTTTTGGATTATTGAAAAAGACATAGCCTGCTTTCGTAGCCATAGGGTAATCAAAGATAGCATTAATTGGTGTTCCTACTAATCCAGTTTTATTAAATTCTGGTGCTCTTTGGATAATGCGATTAAGCATTAAAAGCATTTGCTGATAGGTCCGGACTTGCGGAGTACCAGTCGGAGTATCGACATCATTTACTGGAATTTCTGCGAACATCAATTGAGTAATATTGTAAATATATCTATCAGATTCTATTAAATGTTTAAGGGCTTGAACTGGTGGTAAGAGATATTGATTTTCTTCACTTTCTGCTTCTTTTAAAACTTTTCCAAGCCATTGATTAAAAAATTTTTGATCAGTTGGTAACCATTTACCAACATTATATGGGATTGTTTTTGACATAATCTAACACCTCTATAAAAATACTCTTTCAAATTAAAACTAGTGCTACTTTAGTTTGAAGTCAAAGAAAGTGCATTAAAAAACAGCTGACTTTTACATCAGCTGTTTTTGCATACATTTAATTTGAAATTATATAAAAATAGAAAGAAACAAGGAATAGAATCATGAAGCGCATCTTAGATATTAACCAATTTTTACATGGTGGCGATTATAATCCAGAACAATGGTGGGATGAGGCCGATGTAATTAATCAAGATTTTGCTCTCTTTAAGCAAGCGAGGATTAACACCGTAACTGTTGGGATTTTTTCTTGGGCAAAATTAGAAACGCAAGAAGGAAATTATGATTTTTCGTGGTTAGATGAGATTTTTGATCGAGTAGAGGAAATGAATGGTCATGTAATTTTAGCTACGCCAAGTGGAGCACGACCAGCCTGGCTTGCTCAAAAGTATCCAGAAGTACTTAGAACGGATAACCGGGGAAATAAACGTGGCTTTGGTGGACGACATAATCATTGTTTAACTTCATCTATTTATCGAAAAAAAGTTTATGAGATTAACACAAAATTAGCAGAACATTTCGGTCAAAGGAAAAGTTTAGTGCTTTGGCATATTTCTAATGAATATTCAGGTGAATGCTACTGTGATTTATGTAAAGATGCTTTTAGAAAATGGCTGAAAAATAAGTATGGCGATCTAGCTACTTTAAATCATACCTGGTGGAACACTTTTTGGAGTCATACTTATAATGACTGGAGCCAAGTTAATCCGCCTAGTCCTTTAAGTGAAATGGGTAATAAAGGAATGAACTTAGACTGGAAGAGATTTATTACTGACCAGACAATTTCATTTATTGATAATGAAACAGCACCCTTAAAAAAGATCACTCCTAATATTCCTGTAACTACGAATATGATGGCTGGAAATCCGTTGATGGATCCATTTGCTGGCTTTGATTATCAAAAGGTAGCGCGTCATTTGGATTTTATCTCTTGGGATTCTTATCCTGCTTGGGGTAACGACAGTCAAAGTACTGAAGAACTTGGACGAAGTGTTGGATTAATTCATGATTTCTTTAGAAGTTTGAAACATCAGAATTTTTTAGTAATGGAGAATACTCCGTCACGTGTTAATTGGCATAACTTTGATCGGGCAAAAAGACCTGGAATGCATGAATTGGCAAGCTTGCAAGATATTGCGCATGGTAGTCAAGGCGTATTGTACTTCCAACTTCGAGCTTCACGAGGATCATCTGAGATGTTTCATGGGGCGGTAATTGAGCATCGTCATCCAGAAAAAACGCGTGCATTTAAAGATGTAACTAAAGTTGGTGAAGATTTAGAAAAAATCAGCCCAATTCTAGCGACAAGTTATGCAAAAGCAAAAGTTGCGATTGTCTTTAGTTATGACAGTTACTGGGCACTGCAAGACGCAGAAAGTTATAGCGTGAATAAAAATATCTGGCAAACAATTCAAAAGCATTATCGCTATTTTTATGAACATGATATTCCAGTTGATTTTGTTAGTCCTGAAGATGATTTTTCACAATACGACTTATTGATTGATCCGATGCACTTTTTAATGAGTAAGTCTTACCTAGAAAAAATAGATAACTATGTTAAGAATGGTGGTAAGATAGTCGGCACTTATATTAGCGGAGTTGTTGATGAAAATGATCTTGCCTATATGAATGAATGGCCAAAAGAACTACAAGAAATTTACGGACTTGAGCCTCTTGAAACTGATGTTTTATATCCTGGGCAATCGAATTTAATTAATTTTGAAGGAAAAGAATATCCGGTGCACGATTATTGTGAAACGCTAATTAATTGTAAAGGTAAAGTTCTGGCTACATACAGTACAGATTTTTATAAAGATACACCTGCTATTGTTGAGCATTCCTACGGAGCTGGCAAAGGCTATTACCTTGCTTGTCGTACTGGTTATGATTTTCTAGAAAAGTTTTATGGAAAAATAGCTAGTGATTTGATTCCAAAGCTACCAATTGCCAAATTTAATAGTAGAGTTTCGATTCAAATGCGTGAAAATAAATTAGAAAAGTATTGGTTTGTTCAGAATTTTTCTGATAAAGAAGAAAAAATTGAATTGAGTCAAGAATTGATTAATTTGCTAGATGATACAAGGAAAACAGGCGAAGTTGTTTTAGAACCATTTGAAAGTGGAGTTTATAAAAATAATTAGTTCTAATTTATTTGAAACGTTTTAAAATATTAAATCAAATATTGAAAATGACAAGAATATCCTAAAAAGCATAAAAATTAATTTATAAATAATTTTATTTTCTAAAATACTGATATATCAACATTTCTGAATGCTGATTGTCAGTATTTTTTATTTTCTTTTGTAGAAAGCGCTTGCAAATTTTAGAAAACATAGTATATTTAAATTGTAACTTAAAACGTTTCAAGTTCTAAAAAACTATTAATTAAAAAGGTTTTAGTGTATATGTATTAGTTTATTTAAAACGTTTAGATTTGTAGGGGGATTTAAAATGCCAGTTACTTTAGCAAGAATTGATCAGAGACTTATCCATGGAATTACTGTTAACCAATGGAATAAAGTATTACATCCTAAGAGATTCATGGTGATTGATGATGAGGTCAGTCAAAATGAAATGGTAAAAGCCAGCATGAGAATGAGTAAGCCGACTGGTACGGGGATGTCAATTATAAATGAAGAAAAAGCTATAACTAATTTTAAAAATGGAAAATATGATTCCCATTCAGTTTTCTTAATAGTAAAAGAACCTCATTATATTTTGGACTTAATTAATGCTGGAATAGAAATTCCAAAAGTAAATGTAGGAGCTTTATTCGAAGAAGGAAATAGAAAACCATATACTAAGCGCGTTGCTTTAGATGAAAAAGAATTATCCGATTTAAAGGCGATTGCTGATAAGGGTATTCCAGTATTTTTTGAATATACTCCAGATGATGAAAATGAAGTTTCACTTGAAGATGTTCTAAAGAGCAAAGGGGAAAATTAATTATGCCTATCATATTACAGAATATTCTGATCATTTTGCTAGCAGCCTATATGGCTTGGGATAATGGTACGGGGAATCAAATTACAGGTAATTGGCCAGTTATCATCGGTATGTTAGTTGGTTTGATTATGGGTAATTTAAACGTCGGTTTAGTTATTGGTGGTACTTTGCAACTTATGTCTTTAGGAGTTGCTGCTATCGGTGGATCTTCAATTCCGGAATATGGTGTTGCCACAATCGTGGGTGTTTTTATAGCTATTAGAACCGGAGCTTCTACAGGAACTGCAATTGCAGTTGGCTTACCTGTGGGAATGTTAACATTACAACTTGATGTTGTTATTAAAATTATCAACAACTTTTTTGCTCACTGGTCTCAAAGACTACTTCATGAAAAGAAGTTTAACAAAATGGATGGAGTATTTTATTTGACCATTTTTGTTTGGATGCTTAAGTATATTATTCCAATCGCCTTAGTTGTAATGTTTGGTACGCCTATTGTTAAGCTTATTCTTCATGTTATTCCCACATGGATTACGGATGGTTTAACTATTGCAGGAGGAATGTTACCAGTTGTTGGTATTGGAATGTTATTGAGATTTATGCCTGTTAAAAAATACTTAGCTTATTTATTAGCTGGTTTTGTATTAGCAGGATATTTAAAAGTTCCAATTTTAGGAATTGCAATTTTAGGTTTAGCTGCAACTTACGAAATTTATCGTATTAATTCAGCTAAAAAGGATACAGAAGTAGCACAAACAGCTGGTGTAGTAGAAGATGAAGGAGACGACTTCGATGAGTAGAGAAATGAATCAACCTGAAAATGGTAAAAAATTAACTATCCACGAACGAAAAAATATGTTTAGACGTTGGATTTTTAATGCTGGATTAGGTTACAACTTTGAAACTCAACAAGCACCAGCAGTAGCATTTTCAATGAGAAAAGCTTTAAGAAAAATTTATCCCAATGATGATGAATATATTGAAGCTATGGATAACCACTATAAATACTTCAATGCTAATCCCTTGATGGCTAATATTATTCTTGGTGCCACTCTTGCAATGGAAGAAAAAGATGGAATTAAGGCTAAAGATGCAGTTCAATCTTTAAAAACATCTTTGATGGGACCATTTTCTGGAGTAGGTGATTCAGTATTCTGGATTTTAATTCCCACAATTATGGGATCAATTTCTGGTTACATGGCCCTACAAGGAAATGCAGTTGGGGCAATTTTATGGATGGCACTACAACTTTCATTTTATTGGCTAAAGATGTGGTTCTTTAAGACGGGATATGATTCTGGTACAAAGTTAATAACTTCATTAGGTGAAAAAATAAATATTTTTACCGATGCAATATCAGTAATGGGGTTAATGGTAGTTGGTTCATTAATTCCTACAGTTGTTAAAGTATATACTCCATTAAAATTTAGAACAGGAAAAGTTATGCTTTCCATTCAAAGTGGAGTTTTAGATAAGATTATGCCAGCATTACTTCCGGTTGCTGTTACTGGACTAGTTTATTGGTTACTTGGAAAGAAAAAGTGGACTCCAACTAAAATTATCTTATTAATTATTGTTATTTGTTTAGCTGGGGCTGCTTCGGGCGTATTAGGAATTGCAAAATAGAATAGGTTGAAAAATGAATAGTATTAAACGTCATATTGTTATTGCTTCACACTCAACATTAGCCCAAGGAATGGCAAATGCTTTAAAATTTTTCGAAGGAGATAATTTAAAATTAAATGTTTTATCGGCTTATGTTGATAATAAGCCCATTGAAGGACAAATTGAAGAAATTTTTAATCAATTTGATAAAGATGATGAAGTTATTGTATTAACGGATTTATTAGGCGGATCAGTTAATCAAAAATTTTTCCCATATATTAACCGGCCGCATACTCATTTGATAACCGGAGTGAATTTGTCATTAGCGATGGCAATTACTATGGAACCGATTGAAGGCTATTTAATGCCTGAAAAGATCCAATCTATTATCTCGGAAGCCAAAAAACAACTTAAATATGTAAATGAATTAGCAAAGAATGCAGATGAGGACGATGAAGATGAATGATTGGAAGAAGAAGGCTATAGTATATGAAGCGTATGTACAAAGCTTTAAAGATTCAAATGGAGACGGTATTGGAGATATCCGTGGATTAATAGAAAAACTAGACTACATTAAAAATCTCGGTGCAAATACTATTTGGTTAACTCCGATTTTTAAATCGCCTTTAGTAGATAATGGTTATGATATTGCGGACTATAAAGCTATTAATCCCATCTATGGCTCAATGAATGATTTTAAAGAGCTATTGGGTAAAGCTCATGAAAAACAATTAAGAATTGTTATGGATTTAGTTGTTAACCATACTTCTGATCAACATGAGTGGTTTAAAGAGTCAAAAAAAAATAAAGATAATAAATATTCTGATTATTATATTTGGCGTGATCCCAAAGAAGATGGAAGTGCTCCAACTAATTTAGGTTCAGCCTTCGGGGGATCAGCGTGGACTTATGTCCCAGAAAGAAATCAATACTATCTGCATCTTTTTGCAAAACAACAGCCAGATTTAAATTGGGATAATCCAAAAGTAAGAAATGATGTATATAAGATAATGAAGTTTTGGTTAGATATGGGAGTTGATGGCTTTAGAATGGATTCTATTAGCTTCATATCGAAACCAAGGAAATTTGAAGATGCACCTCTAGAAGATAGTAAAGAGTATGGCGCTTATTATTATGGGTCAGCCAATGGCCCTCATATTCATGAATATCTGCAAGAGATGAATAGAGAAGTACTCAGTAAGTATGATGTAATTTCTATTGGGGAAACTCCACATACAAGTGCTAAAGAAGCAAGATTATTTGTTGAACCTGAACGACATGAATTAGATATGGTGTTTCAATTTGAACATATGCATGTTGATTATGGAAAATATGGAAGATACTCTGATGTAACTTTTAAGATGAGTGATCTGCGCAATTCTATGTCGAGTTGGCAAAATAGTCTTTCTTGGAATTCAAATTATCTTGGAAATCACGATCAACCCAGAATTGTCTCTAGATTTGGAAATGATAATAAGTATCGAAAAGAATCAGCAAAAATGTTGGCTATAGTATCTTTATTACAAAAGGGTACTCCATTTATTTTTCAAGGTGAAGAAATTGGAATGACCAATTTACATATTAAGAAAATAGATGAGTTAAAGGACCTTGAAGCACATAATATATATAATTTTTTAAGATCAAAAGGTATTAGTGAAGATGACGCATTGAATATGGTCAACAGGAAAACTAGAGATAATGCCCGTACACCAATGCAATGGGATGAATCGGAACAAGGTGGTTTTTCAAGTGAAACGCCATGGATCGAAGTTAATCCAAATTATAAAGAAATTAACGTGAAAAAAGATCTGAATGATCCAGATTCAATTTATCATTTTTATCAAAAACTTTTGAAATTAAGAAATAATAATCAAGTATTGTTAGATGGAAAGTATGAGCTAGTTTCTTCTGATGATTCTGCAGTTTTTGCCTATACTCGAAGTACGGGGAAAGAAAAATTGGCAGTTATTTGTTCTTTTGTCCCATATAAGGTTAAATATAATTTGCCTACTGATTTTGTAAATAGAAATGAATTGCTTTTATCTAGCTATGGCGACAATAAAGCAAAAGCCTCAAATGTTATGTATTTAAGGCCTTATGAAGGAGTTGTGATTAGACGTGAGTAGCATGAAGGATGTGGCGCGTGAAGCTAACGTTTCTGTGGCAACAGTTTCAAATTTCTTAAACGGAAAAAAAGTACGTCCAAAAGCTGCAAAAGAAATTGATTCAGCAATAAAAAAATTAAATTATGTAAGAAATAATGCTGCACGTTTTTTAAAGACTCAACAATCAGCTTTTGTAGTTTTTGTGGTTCCTAGTGTATGGTCTCCATTTTTTTCCGAATTAACTTTTTGGGTTCAAAAATACTTAGATGAACTTGGATATAAAATGGTTTTATGTGTATCAGAGAATGACTATCAAAAAGAAAAAAGTTACGTTACGATGGCTGAAGAGCAACGCGTAGCAGGAATTCTTTCGATCTCTTATTCTGACTTAACGAGTCACGTTCATTCGGATATCCCCCTTGTTTCTATTGAGAAAGAAAGTACAGGTCAATTTTCTCTAGTATCTTCAGATAATTATGAAGGTGGGAAAATAGCTGCTAAAGAATTAAACAAAAGAAAACTTGATAATTTGATCTTTATTGGCTCAGCTAATCATAATTCTGTTGAAATGAATGCAAGAAAAGCAGGATTTATAGATTATTGTAATAACCATGGGCTTAAGTTTGAAATAGTAGAGATTGATTCTCGAAAAAAAGATAAAAAAGTAATTGATAGTTTAATTCAAAAAATAAAATCTGCTGATACAAGTTATGGTATTTTTGCCCATACTGATGAGCTGGCTCTTGTGTTAACGGAAGAATTTCAAGAAGCAGGAATAAAAATTCCTGAACAAGTTCAGATAATTGGGTTTGACGGTTGGCAACTTACTGCTGACACTCAATTAACGGTTTCTTCTATTAGACAAAATGTTGAAGAAATTGCTAAAGAAGCTGTAGACCAGTTACATAAAGAAATGGAAAATCCAAACTATAAAGAAGTTTCTCGATTAATGATCCCCATCGCTTTTCGTCCGGGAGATACAACTAAAAATTAATGAAAATATAGAATTATTTGTTTACTAGAACCGTGAAGTAGGAATTCATGGTTCTTTTTTTACTGTTTATTTCTATAGATCGATCTATACCAATTTGACTACCTATTATAAATAGGTATAAAATAAACCTTTCTGTGTATATAAAACACATAATACAGAAAGGATAGTTTTTAATGAATAATTCAACAACAGAGAAGACTTTCTTTGGACAACCTCGTGGTTTGTCCACCTTGTTCTTCACTGAAATGTGGGAGAGATTTAGTTACTATGGTATGCGTGCTATTTTACTCTTCTACATGTATTATGCCGTAGAACGTGGCGGATTAGGGATGAATGAAACCACTGCTGCTTCAATCATGTCTATCTACGGTTCACTTGTTTATCTTTCTACGGTAGCTGGTGGATGGCTAGCAGACAGAATTTGGGGAGCACGTAGTACTGTCTTCTTTGGTGGTGTCCTTATTATGATTGGACACATTATCTTAGCCCTACCAATGGCAGAGGTAGGTTTATATATTTCGATCGCATTTATTGTGGTAGGTACAGGTTTACTCAAGCCTAATGTTTCTGATATGGTTGGAGGCTTATACTCATTAGATGATCGCAGACGTGATGCTGGTTTTAGTATCTTTGTGTTTGGTATTAACTTAGGATCAGCACTTGCTCCATGGTTAGTTCCTTGGGCAAGTGAAGGTTTTGGCCTTAATTTATTTGGAAATCATTTTAACTTCCATGCTGGTTTCTCTTTGGCAGCAGTTGGAATGTTCTTTGGTTTAGTACAGTATGTTTGGGGCGGTAGAAAGTATCTCTCTGAGGATGGGATGCACCCAACAGATCCAATCGATCCAGAAACTCGTAATAAGGTATTAAAGAGAATCGGTTTAGGAATTTTAGCTTTAGCAGTAGTATTAGGTTTAATGGCTGCTTTTGGTCAATTAAATATTGATAACATTATTACTTTAATTACTATTGTTGCTATTGCCTTACCAATTTATTACTTTGTTTTAATGCTTAGAAGCCCTAAAGTTACAAAAGAGGAACGCTCAAAAGTTTGGGCTTACATTCCATTATTTATTGCAGCTTCTATTTTCTGGGGAATTGAGGAATCAGGTTCTGTTGTTTTGGCTCTATTTGCTGCCCAAAGAACCGTACTTCACATCGGAGGATGGCACTTTACTGCAGCTAACTTCCAAACTTTGAACCCAGTATTTATCATGATTCTGACTCCGTTCTTTGTATGGTTATGGGATAACTGGAAGAAACAACCAAGTGCTGCAGGTAAATTTGCTGCTGGTTTGGTCTTTGCTGGTCTTTCATATATGTGGATGGCGCTTCCAGGAATGCTTTATGGAACAAACGGACGAGTTAGTCCATTTTGGCTAGTTGGTTCTTGGTTTATTGTTGAAATTGCCGAAATGCTTATTTCTCCAATTGGCTTATCTGTAACTACTCGTTTGGCACCAAAAGCTTTCCGTTCACAAATGATGAGTCTTTGGTTCTTAGCAGATGCCACTGGTCAAGCTATCAACTCCCAAATTGTTAAGTACTACTCAAGTAAAACTGAAGTGGCATACTTCTTAGCAGTGGGAATTGTTAGTGTATTGTTTGGTGTAGTGATGTTTTTCTTCACTAAGAAAATTCATAATTTAATGGCAGATGCTGAATAAAACAAACATAATTTAATATTTAATAAGGAAAGATTTGATGGATAATTCGAATCTTTCCTTATTTTTTTATAAAACCATTAGTTCACACTTTTGAGAATGCGTTTTAGTAAAATTTTTGCGCCTAAGGTAATACAATAAAAAATGAATAAGAAAGGTTATTTAAATGAAAGTGTGATATATAATGATTGAAAGTAATCACAGTGCATGTACATCAATTTTAATTGGGAAAAATGCTACTACAGATGGCAGCATTATCATTGGACGTAATGAAGATGATAAGCCAAACTGTGCTAAGCATTTAGCTTTTCATGAAGAAAAGGATATTCCTAATAATCACTTTAAGTCTAACTTGAATAAGTTTGAAATGGATTTACCAACCCATAGATATGCTTATTCTTCAACTCCAAATTGGAGTGACAAGAAGGGTGTTTATGAAGAATCTGGAATTAACCAGTTTGGTGTAGCAATGAGTGCTACTGAAACTACTTATGCTAATGACCAAGTTCAATCTTTTGATCCATTCAAGAAGACCGGTATCATTGAAGAAGCAATGGTAACTTGTATCTTGCCTTATGTAAAGACAGCACGCGAAGCTATTGCTCGTTTTGCTAAGATTATTAAAGATCATACTGCAGGTGAATCAGATGGTATTTTGTTCGCTGACCCTAAAGAAGCTTGGTACTTCGAAATTGGTACTGCTCACTACTGGGTAGCACAACGTATTCCAGATGATTGCTATGCGGTAGCTGCTAATGAATTAGCCATTCAAGAAATTGACTTTAATGACTCTGATAACTTCATTACTGCTCCTGGTTTACAAAAATTTGTTGAAGAGCATAATTTATGGCCAAATAATAAGCCATTTAATTGGCGTCGTATTTTTGGTACACACAATCTGTTAGATTTAACTTATAATACGGCTCGTGTTTGGACTGGTCAAAGAATTTTAAGTCCTTCTATTAAGCAAGAGCCAAGCAGCTTTGATATTCCATTTATTCAAAAAGCAGACTATCCAATTTCAATTACTGATGCCCAAAGAGTATTAAGAGACCACTATGATGGAACTAAATATGATGTAGCAAATCCGGTTAATAAAGATACAGCCGTATATCGTCCAATTAGTGTTGACTTTACTGAAGAATCACACTTATTGCAACTTAAGGGTAAGGACTGGATTCACTGGTTATCGTTAGGCATTACTTGTCAAAATGTATATGTTCCTTTCTATCCACAAGGTAGCGTAGTACCAAGCTTCTATAGACACGGAAAAGATAAGTATGCTTCAAACTCAGCATATTGGATTTACAAGGAAGCACAAGTTTTAGCTGATCGTTCATGGAAAGACTATGGCTTGCAATTGTATCAAGCTAGAAATGCTACACAACAAAAATTAAGTCAAATGCGTATTGAATATGATGCCAAAGTTGATAAGGAAAAAGATCCTGCAAAGAAGTTAGACTTAATTAACAAGGCAAACAAAGACTTAGCTCATACAGCAGTTAAGGATTATCAAGAATTAATTGGTAAGTTAATTACAAAGCAAATAAAGAAGTCACCATTGCACTTTAGAAGAGACCCAGACTTATAATCTAGGATTGTAAATCATAAAAAAACGAGTAGAATAAGTTCTGAAGAAATAATTGAATGACAGAGAGCATTCGTTTTGGAGGAATTTAATATGGATACAATGGTTAAGCACAGACATACTCTAAGCAAAAATCAGAAGTGGGTTATTGCATCTACTTCATCAGGTTTTGCTCTTGAGAATATGGATGTGCTTTTTTTATCGTTTGCAATGAGTTCGATGATTGCTGATCTCCATTTGTCAGGTGGAGAGGCTGGTTTTATTTCAACGATTACTAATTTAGGAATGTTAGTTGGTGGAATTGCCTTTGGAATTTTAGGTGATAAGATTGGTCGCGTTAAAACCTTTAGCCATACAGTAATTATTTTTGCAATTGCGACAGCTTTAATGGCATTTGCCAATAATATTTATCTTATCTATGTACTTCGGTTTTTAGCGGGAATTGGAGCAGGTGGAGAATATGGTGTCGGAATTGCGTTGATTGCTGAGAACTTTCATAAAGAACAAATTGGTAAAATGACCTCAGTAGCAGCGATTGGTGGCCAAATTGGAGCAATTTTAGCGGCTTTAATTGCAGCTTGGATTATTCCAGCAGCAGGCTGGCATATGCTATTTTTAGTAGGGATTCTTCCAGTAATTTTAACTATCTTCATTAGAAAACACGTCCATGAAAGTGAACAATTTATTAGGGCTCAAGCTAGTGAAAAGAATTCATTATTATCAGATGTGGCTAAAAAAATGTTTTCAACGCCACATCTTGCTTGGCAAACTGTTGGGCTAATGATTATGATGACCGTTCAAATTGCTGGATACTTTGGTTTAATGAACTGGCTTCCCACAATTGTACAAAAGCAATTGAACTTAAATGTGTCAAATTCTAGTCTTTGGATGATTGCTACGATTATTGGAATGAGCATTGGTATGATGACATTCGGCTCAATTTTTGACTACTTTGGTCCTAGAAGAGCCTTTGCAATTTTCTTGATTGGTTCAGCTTTAATGGTTTATACATTAAGTTGGGCCCAAAATATGACCATGCTTTTGATTATTGGAGCTGTAGTTGGCTTTTTCTCAAATGGGATGTTTGGTGGCTATGGCGCTGTAATTAGTAGATTATATCCAACAGAAATTCGCTCGAGTGCCAATAATATTATTGTTAATGTCGGCAGAGCAATCGGTGGATTTTCATCAGTAGTAATAGGTATTTTAATGGATAAATATAACTTAGGAGTAGTGATGGGCTTTTTATCAGCTTTATACCTACTTAGCTTTGTTGTGATGATTACTTTACCAGGCTTAAAAACATTAACAAAAGAAGCTGAAAGAAACTAGATATAGCTTTTAGCGATAGGAAACTAGTAAGAATAAATATTTTTCAATTGATAATTGTCCTTGTATACTAGAGAAAAGTAAGTGTGAGAGGAAATAATTATGAAGAAGAAAAGGATTTATCTTGCTAGTTTTTTTGTTGCATTATTTTTATTTGTGTTAGCGGGATGTGGTCAAAAAGCTCAAAATGTTCCTGCTAAAAAGGTTACTAGTTCCTTAACCAATACTGAAACAATTCCAACATTTTTCTTTCATGGGTGGGGATCAAGTGCGAATGCGGAAAGTCAGATGGCGAATGCGGCTAAAAAGGCTGGTGTAACTAATACAATTATTCAAGCAGATGTAAGTGAAAATGGCACTGTTAAACTTAAGGGCACAATTTCAAAAAATGCCAAAAATCCGATTATCAAAGTTAATCTAGAAGATAATCAGAGTGGAAAAACGTCATATGTAAAAGATGTAATAACTGCAATTTCTAATAAATATCATTATGCAAAGATTAATTTAGTTGGTCATTCAATGGGAAATCTACAGATTGCTAATTACATTAATGAAAATTATGACAATAAAAAATTGCCTAAGATTAATAAGGTGGTTTCAATTGCAGGCCATTACGATGGCTACTTAGGCGAAGAAGCTGGGCAAAAGGCTAAAATCAAAAATAAGAAAACCGGAGAACCAGATATTTATAGTGATGGCTTTAAGCAATTATTACCTTTACGGAAACACTATCCGAGACAAATTGAGGTCTTAAATATCTATGGTAATAAAGAGGACGGTTCAAATTCTGACGGATCAGTTTCTGTATCCTCAGCACAAAGTTATAAATATTTAATTAATGGCCGTGCCAAATCATACCGTGAAGTAGAAATTAAGGGTAAGAATGCACAGCATAGCAAATTACACGAAAATAAAGAAGTTGATAAACTTTTAATTGATTTTTTATGGAAAGAATAATAAAAAAGTTATTGACAATAGTCTCTGCGGATACTAATATAGTTAATTAATTAGTATCTACAGAGACTATTTTTGTGAGGTGAAATATGGAATTAACTGCTACAGAAAAGTTGAATTTTGCGATTATTCGAGGCGGAAAAGCTTATGCAGAGTGGGATAGACAACATGGAATGCCAAGTTATTTAACTGTTATTTTGTATGAATTATTAATGCGCCAAAGATTAACGCAAAAAGATTTGGTCAACTTAAGCGACTTACCTAAGCAATCTATTAATAAAGGAATTCACCGCTTACTAGAAAAAGATTATCTAGAACTGACAATTGACCCAGAAGATAATAGGGTTAAGTATTGCCAACTAACTGCTTCCGGAAAAGAATATGCTAAAAAGAAAATGACCCCTTTGTTTGAAATTGAAAAGCAAATTGCACAAAAAATGGGCGCACAAAAGATGGAACAGTTAGTAGCCCTTAACGAAGAGTGGAGTGATACCTTTTGGGAGCTTTTAAGAAAGAAGGGAGAATAATAGATGCAAATTTTGAAGCCACACTTCAAAAATTATCGTAAGGAAATAATTTTAGCAATTATTACAATTCTAATTTCTGCTTTTGCAACTTTATGGCAGCCAAGACTATTAGAAAATATCCAAAAAGCAATTTTAGCGGATAACCAGAGTGTTGTCTTAAGAGATGGAATTGGATTAGTTGTACTTGGTTTATTAGCAATTATTGCTGGTATTTTTAACGTATATTATGCTGCAAAAATTGCCCAGGGAATAACTTCAGATTTACGTGAGGAAACTTATGCTAAGATTCAAAGTTTTTCTTTTGGAAATATTGAAAAATTTTCTAGTGGTTCATTAGTTGTTCGTTTAATTAATGATATGAACCAAGTTATGAATATGATGATGATCTTATTCATGCAATTACTCAGAATGCCAATTATTTTAATTGGATCATTTGTACTGAGTATTATTACAATTCCTCAGTATTGGTGGGCACCTGTATTAATGCTAGCTTTAATGATGGGAGTTGGATACATTGTTATTCAGAATATGAATAAACTTTTTACTAAATTCCAACATTATATGGATAAAATTTCTACTCGGGTTAAAGAAAATTTACAGGGTGTACGTGTAGTAAAGTCTTTTAATCAAGGAGAAAATGAGATTAAGAGATTTAACGAAACTTCTGATGATTTAAACGAATTAAATATTAAGATTGGTTACTGGATTTCTACTATTATGCCAGCTTTCATGTTAATTGCTTATTTAGTAATTGCTTTGGTTGTCTTTTTAGTAGGACGCAGTGCTAATTTAACTCCAACTGATGTTGCAGTTGTATCACCATATGTTTCTTATATTTTAACTTTACTCTTTGCAATTTTAATTGGTGGTTTTGTGATTATGAACTTCACTCGTGGAATGGTTTCTCTACGAAGAATTAAAGAAGTACTTGATACTGAACCAGATGTTAAGTTTGATCCTAATGCACCAACTGCACCAGAAAAGGGAAGTATTGAATTTGATGATGTTTCTTTCACTTATCCTGATGGAGATAAGCCAACTTTAAAGAATATTTCATTTAAGGTGAAACCAGGTGAAATGGTTGGTATTGTTGGAGCGACAGGATCTGGTAAAAGTACGCTGGCTCAACTTATTCCGCGTCTTTATGATCCGACTAAAGGAACAATAAAAATTGGTGGCAAAGACTTAAAGACAATTGGTGAAAAATCACTACGTAATACTGTTTCAATGGTTTTACAAAAAGCAATTTTATTCTCTGGAACAATTGCTTCTAACTTGCGTCAAGGAAAAGAAGATGCGACCGATTATGAATTAAAACGTGCTTCAGAAATTGCCCAAGCACAGGAATTTGTTGGTCAA
The DNA here is from genome assembly GCF_910589175.1 of uncultured Lactobacillus sp. Classification (GTDB taxonomy): domain Bacteria; phylum Bacillota; class Bacilli; order Lactobacillales; family Lactobacillaceae; genus Lactobacillus. Next base: position 54,199 of record NZ_CAJURR010000004.1, on the reverse strand, counting down.
TATCCGGATCAATTTGACCATGAAGTAGAAGAAAGATCAGCTAACTTCTCTGGTGGTCAAAAGCAACGTTTATCAATTGCTCGTGGTGTTATTGGTCAGCCACCGATTTTAATTTTAGATGACTCCACTTCAGCCTTAGATGCTAAGTCTGAAAAATTAGTTCAAGAAGCTTTAGAGCATGACTTAAAAGATACAACAACAGTAATTATTGCTGAAAAGATAGTATCAGTGATGAATGCAGACAAAATTTTAGTTTTAGATGATGGTAAATTGGTTGCTGAAGGAACTCATGAAGAATTACTAAAGACTTCGCCAATTTATCAAGATATTTATCGTACACAGAAAGCTAAAGAAAAGAGAGGTGAAATTGATGAGTAATACTAAAAAAGCATTAAAATACTTTGCCAAGTATTTAAAGAATTATTGGAAAGGCGTTACAATTGTTATCGTCTTATCCTTGATTTCGACTTTGAGTCAAGTACTTGGTCCTCTTTTCCTAGGAAATGCTGTTCAAGAATTAACTAAGGCAGTTAACAAAGTAGCTAGCCGTACTCATGATTTAAGTAGCTTTTATCAGGCTTTAGGATCAATGGTGGGTGTATATGCAGCTGGAATTATCGCATCATTTATTGCATGGATGGTAATGTCAAAATTCACTGCAAATGCTACTAATGATATGAGAGAAAACTTATTTGCTAAGTTTCAAAGAATGTTAATTCGCTACTTTGATACTCATCAAGATGGAAAACTATTATCTCTATTTAATTCAGACTTAGATAATATTTTTAATGCCTTGAATAATGCAATTTTTGAAATTATTTCTCAAGGCGCATTATTAATCGGAACTATCATTATGATGTTTATCGTAAACCCAACTATGGCCCTATTTACGGTAGCAACAACGCCATTTATTTTGATTATTAGTTTAGTCATTATGAAGAAGGCGAGAATTTACTTAGATAAGCAACAGGATAAAATTAGTGATCTTAATGGTTATGTAAATGAACAGATCAATGGTGAAAAAGTAATTATTACTAACGGCTTACAAGAAGAATCTGTTCAAAACTTTAAAAAGTACAATAACGATGTTCGTAGCGCTATGTTCAAAGGTCAATTTTATTCTGGGATGCTCTTCCCCTTGCTACAAGGAATCTCTTTACTGAATTTAGCCATTGTAATTGGTGGAGGGGCATGGCTGATTGTTAGTGGCCAAGTCAGTCAAGCAATTGGTTTGGGATTAATTGTTGCCTTTGTTGAATATTCACAAACATATTTCCAACCACTAACCCAACTCACTTCAATTTATTCAATGACACAGCTTGCTTTAACTGGTGCTAGAAGATTGGCAACTGTTGAAGAACAAGATGAGGAGAATACGGTACCTGATGGAAAAGTTCTTAAAGGAATCAAAAAGGGCGTTAAATTAGAAAACGTTCATTTTGGCTATAACGCTGATAAAGAAATCTTGCACGGTGTTTCAATTGATGTCGATAAAGGTAAGTCAGTTGCTGTAGTTGGACCAACGGGTTCAGGTAAAACTACAATCATGAACCTAATTAATCGCTTCTACGATGTAAATAGTGGGAAAGTAACTTTTGATGGCGTTGATGTGCGTGATATTACTCTTGAATCTTTAAGAAATAATGTTGGTATTGTTTTACAGGATTCGGTTCTATTTACTGGAACCGTTGAAGATAATATTAAATATGGTAAACCAGATGCGAGCCGAGATGAGGTGATTGCGGCCGCAAAAGAAGCTAATATTCATGACTTCATTACGACCCTACCTGATGGTTATGATACGCAAGTTTCAGAAGAGAATTCCGTCTTTTCTACTGGTCAAAAGCAATTAATTTCAATTGCTCGAACAATCTTAACTGACCCAGAATTTTTGATTTTGGATGAGGCTACTTCTAATGTAGACACTGTTACTGAGGCTAAGATTCAAAAAGCTATGGACGCGGTTATTGCAGGTAGAACTAGTTTTGTTATTGCTCACCGTTTGAAGACTATCTTAAATTCAGATAAAATAGTAGTGTTGAAAGATGGAAATGTCATTGAAGAAGGAAATCACGATGAATTAATTAAGAAGCGTGGTTTTTACTATGGCTTGTATACTAATCAAATGGCATTTGAATAATAAATTAGAGGGACGCTTTCCCTCTAATTTTAGTTAGGGGGAAAGTTTAAAAAGTGAAGAGAAAGCTACGATTCTTTTCTTTATTTGTTGTCTTATTTAGCGTTTTTTTACTTTCGGCATGTCAAAAAAATACTCGTAACGTCTACCAAGAAGTTAAAAAAAGTGATGAAATTACTTGGGGTGTTAAGGCGGATACCCGTTTATTTGGTTTAATGAGTATTAAAACCGGAAAAATTGAAGGTTTTGAAGTTGATTTAGCAAATGCTTTAACTAAGGAAATACTAGGAAAAAATGCTAAGGCAAACTTTGTACAAACTACTGCAAAAACAAAAATTCCACTTTTGAAAAATGGAAATATTGATGCAGTTTTAGCGGCAATGACGATTACGCCAGAACGCAAAAAGCAAATTGATTTTAGCGATCCATATTTTTATGCTGGACAATCACTTCTTGTAAAAGATGATTCAACAATCAAGAGCATTAAAGATATGAATGGTAAAACTGCATTAGCTGTAAAAGGTACAACAGCAGTTGCCAATGTTAAAAAATTTGCACCTAAGGCTAAAGTATTAGAATTTGATGATTATGGTCAAGCATTTACTGCGCTTAAAGCCGGTCAAGGTCAAGCCATGACTACTGATAATGGTTTGCTTGCCGGAATTGCAACAGAAAACAAGGGCTATAAACTTGTAGAGGGCACCTATACTAAGGAACCCTATGGAATTGCTGTCAATAAAGGACAGACACAAATGAAAAATGCAATTAATCGTGCACTAGTAAAATTAAAAAAAGATGGGACGTATGATGCCTTGGTAAAGAAGTGGTTTAGCGGTATTCCGGGCTTTAATATTAAAGAGGCCGAAGGTGAAAAATAAAATTTTTACTTGCCTTTTTTGAAAAAATATTATTAAATGTAATCAACATTTAAATTTAAAAAGCGATAAAAAGAAAAGTAGGTAATCTATTTCTTTTAGTGAGTTAACGGTAGTGGAAAAGTTAGCAGACCCTGGATTATTGAAAGACACTTTTATAATGCTGCTGGCCGAAATCTTTTAAGAGAGTAAGTTTAGCCGTAAGCGGTACGTTATCTAGCCGCTGGAGCATGGTTGTGCTCTAGTCAAGTTGGTCTTTAATTAGACAATTTAGGTGGTACCGCGGAAAAAAGCCTTTCGTCCTGAGTAATTTAGGAGCGAAGGGCTTTTTTTCTTTGCTCCAATCAGGAAATAAAGGGGTATGCAACAGATATAACTACAGAAGTTAATTTTAAGAAGTTTTAGAGTAGAATGGAAAAGTGAGTAAAAAAGAGAGGGGAAGCACAATGGCTGCAATTATTGATTTTAAGCATGTAAATAAGTACTATGGTAAGTTCCATGCTTTAAAGGATATTAATTTGAGTATTGAAGAGGGTCAAGTTGTTTCAATTATCGGCCCGTCTGGTTCTGGTAAGAGTACTTTGATTCGTACAATGAATGGATTAGAGCGAATTAATTCTGGTACTTTGATGGTTACTGGCTATGATTTGGCAGATAAGCATACGGATTTAAATAAAATTCGTAAGAATGTGGGAATGGTTTTCCAACATTTTAACTTATACGACAACCACACTGTGCTTGAAAATATAACTTTAGCTCCTAAGATTGTTTTGCATAGACCAGATAAGGAAAATAATGATATTGCCATGGATCTTCTAAAAAAAGTTGGTCTTGAAGAAAAGGCAAATATGTATCCAAGACAATTGTCTGGTGGACAAAAGCAACGTGTTGCAATTGCTCGTTCATTAGCTATGAGACCAAAGGCAATTTTGTTTGATGAACCAACTAGTGCTCTTGATCCAGAAATGATTCAAGATGTGTTAGATGTTATGAAATACGTAGCAGATCAAGGAATTACAATGGTTGTTGTAACTCACGAAATGGGATTTGCTCGTGAAGTTGGGGACAGATTAATTTTCTTTGATCAAGGTAGAATTTTAGAGGATGAAAAACCAGAAGAATTCTTTGCACATCCTAAGACTGAACGTGCACGTCAATTTTTAAGTAAGGTTATTACTGAAAAGCTAGGTGGCTAAAATGAAAAAATCAACTAAGATTTTTATTTTGCCTCTGGTACTAGCTTTATTAGTTACTTTGACCGGCTGTGCCAAGAAGCAGAAATCAAGTAATGTTTATGATCAGGTTAAAGAGAGTAAGACAATTACTTGGGGAGTTAAGGCTGATACTCGTTTATTTGGTTTAATGAGTATTAAAACTGGAAAAATCGAAGGCTTTGAAGTTGATTTAGCAAAGGCCTTAACTAAGCAAATGTTGGGCAAAGACGCAAAAGCTGAATTTGTACAAACAACTCCCAAAACAAGAATACCGTTATTAAAAAATGGAAATATTGATGCAATTTTAGCAACAATGACTATTACGCCTGATCGAAAAAAACAAGTAACTTTTAGTGAACCATATTTTACTGCTGGACAATCACTACTTGTAAAAGATGATTCTTCAATCAAAAATGTTAGAGACTTGAATGGTAAAACTGCCTTAGCTGTTAAAGGAACAACAGCAGTTGATAATGTTAAGAAGTTTGCGCCTAAAGCAAAAGTTTTGGAATATGATGATTATGGTCAAGCATTTACTGCATTAAAAGCTGGTCAAGGACAAGCAATGACTACCGATAACGGATTACTTGCCGGTATTGCTAGTGAAAATAAAGGTTATAAATTAGTAGGGGGAACTTACACAAGTGAACCTTACGGTATTGCGGTAGAAAAAGGTCAAACTGATTTTGCTGATCATATTAATAAGGCACTAAATGAATTAAAGAAAAATGGAACGTATCATCGCTTATTAGTTAAATGGTTTGACGGTATTCCAGGATTTAATATTAAGGAGGTTGAAAATTCGTGATAGGAATTTTAACAAATCATTGGTCTGAATTCTTATCAGGCTTTTGGAACACAATTTTATGTAGTGTAATTGCCCTATTCTTTAGTTTGATCCTTGGAGTAGGCTTTGCTTTGTTAGAAGTTGCACCAAATAAGTTTGGTAGAGCAGTAGCACGTGTCTACATTGAAATTTTCCGTAACATTCCTTTGTTAGTTATTACAATGATCTTTTATCTGGTTGTACCTCAAATTTGGTTCAAGGTATCAGGTTTTGCAGCAGGTACGATTGGATTAACATTATATACTTCAGCATTTATTGCAGAAACAGTTAGAGCGGGAATTAACTCAGTTGGTGATGGCCAAATGGAAGGTGCCCGCTCAAATGGGATGACTTATACGCAAGCTATGCGCTATGTTATCTTGCCACAAGCCTTAAAGATTGTTATTCCGCCATTAGGTAATCAGTTCATTAACTTAATTAAGAACTCATCTGTTTTAGCCTTTGTGGCAGGTTTTGATTTGATGTATCAAGCAGACGTAATTGCATTCTCATCATTTGAAACAATTAATACTTATGTTGTTGTTGGATTATTTTACTTAGTCTTAACGCTACCATTAAGTTACTACATGCGTCACTTAGAAAAGAAATTAGCCTAGAAAGGAGAAAAAGATGGAAAACTTTATTCATGCATATTCTTGGATTAACATTCGCTTTCTCTTACAAGGTTTGTGGGTGACCATATATGTATCTTTGATTTCAATTGCTTTAAGTTTTGTATTAGGACTAGTATTTGGCTTTATCCGTTACGTGAAAATTAAATATCTTTCAGCAATTGTTGGATTTGTAATTGATATTATTAGAAATCTGCCGCTCTTGTTAATTATTTTCTTTACGTATTTTGGATTACCCGAATTAGGGATTATTACCAATCCAACGGTCGCTTCTATTATTGCCTTGGTAGTATTTGAAGGGGCAATGTTAGCTGAAATTGTGAGAAGTGGGATTGCTGCTGTTGATCCAGGCCAAATGGAAGGTGCTCGATCAAACGGTATGACATATATGCAGGCAATGTATCATGTAATTATTCCACAAGCCCTCAATAAGATGATTCCGTCTCTTTTATCACAATTCGTTTCATTAGTTAAGGATACATCTTTAGCAACCATTATTGTTTTGCCGGAATTATTATTCCACGCACAAATTATTTATAGTCAAAATACTACTTACTTGATTCCAATGTATGTAATTATTGCGATTATGTACTTCATTGTTTGTTTCTCACTTTCAATGGTTGCTAAGCATTTACAAAGTAAGTATTAAAAAATAAACCACATGAAAAATTCATGTGGTTTTTATTATGCCTTTTAGTGGAGATAGTTGACCGTATATCCAAATTGGTAAAAAAATGAACTATTTTGGTACTTTTCGTATTTTTGTTTTAAAGAAAGGAATAAAATACAAGTATAAGTATATAAGAATAAATAAAATATGAGGAAATTAATTATGAAAAATTGGGGTTTAACAGCCATGTACATTGTAGTGATGTTACTAGGCTTCTTTGAATTGTATCGTACCTTCAGATTTTATAAGTGGGATAAAAAGGCAAAACAGCTTGCTACTGCACCTTATGTAATATACTTTGGAACCTTCATTAGTGCAGTATTGATTATCGTACCGGTCATGTTCTTGTTAGGGGATACGAATCCTTATATTCCACACTTTTTATATGTTATTCTAGGAATTATTTTAATTATCGTATCACTTTTAATGTACTGGCGTGGACATCAAATGGCTAAAAAGTTGGGTAAGGATGATAGTAATCTAGCTGTTTGGCAAATTTATTTAATTAGTACGGTAATTCTATTTAGTGGATTTGTAAATTTCTTTAAGTAAATTATTTAGTAAAAAGAGCAACTATACATGAAAATCTATGTGTAGTTGCTCTTTGTTTACTATATTTTAATTGCTAAAGCTTCATATGGCTTCAATTCAAGCATTGAAGGAAGAGTAGCAAGCTCTTCATCATAATTTTGAATTAAAATTTCACCGTCACGATTTATATATTCTGTAGGAAGTTCAAGCTTTGTTTCTTTGCCATAGAAGTTAGCAAAGACTAATAACTTTTCATTTGAGTTATCTAAGTAGCGTTCATATGCCATCACCTGGGGATGATCCATCAAAAGTGGCTTAATATGACCAGTTGAAATTAATTCTTCGCTTTTTCTAAGTTTGATTAACTTTTGATAGAAATTAAATATTTCTCCTTCACGTAATTCCTTTTCAACATTAACCTTGTCTTGGTCAGTTGGCATCAACCAAGGTTTACTTTCACTAAAACCAGCATATTTAGAATTATTCCAGTGCATTGGGACTCTTGAATTATCGCGAGCTTTTGATTGAACGATTTCAAAAGCTTCTTTTTTATTCATCCCTTTAGCAATGAGTGCATCATATGCATTTAGTGCCTCAATATCAACATAATCTTTCATCGAAGTATAGTGTGGATCCATCATACCGATTTCTTCACCCATGTAGATATAAGGTGTTCCGCGCAGTAGGTGAAGAGCGAGAGCTAACATTTCAGCAGATTTGTCATGATATTTACCGATATCGCCAAACCGATTTAAAGCCCAAGGTTGATCATGATTGTTCCAAAATAGAGCTTGCCAACCGCCACCTTGGTCAATTTTGCTGTTCCAAGTAAGCATAATGTCTTTTAATTTTTTGAAATCAAAAGGCATCTTTGACCACTTTTCTCCATTTTTGTAGTCAACTTTGAGATGGTGGAAAGTAAATACCATTGAGAGTTCATGATCTTGGGGACGAGTATAAGCAATTGAATTTTCAATTGTAGTAGAAGACATTTCTCCAACAGTGACAGACTCTGGATCTTGACCAAAGGACTTAGCGTTTAATTCTTTTAGATATTGCTGCACTACTGGAGTATCAGTATAGAGTGATTTTTCTTGGACTGGATCAGTTGAATCAACTAGGACAGTATCTTTTCCTGTTACATTAATTACGTCAAAGCGGAAACCGTGAACACCCTTACTGCGCCAAAAGTTTACTACATCAATTAAGGCAGCGCGAACCTCTGGATTGTGCCAGTCAAGATCCGCTTGAGTTGGATCATAAAGATGGAGGTAGTAATAATCTGTGTCACCAAATTTTGACCAGGCAGGGCCACCAAATTTAGATTGCCAATTGTTAGGCAACTTTCCATCTTTACCTTTTCTGAGATAGAAGAATTTTTGATATTTTTTATCACCAGCAAGAGCCTTTTTGAACCATTCATGTTCAGTGGAACAGTGGTTTAAGACCATATCAAGCATGACATTAACATTTATATCTTTTAATTTGGCTACTAATTCTTCAAAGTCCTCCATAGTTCCAAAGCGAGGATCAATTTTTTTATAATCGGCAATGTCATAGCCGTTATCATTTTGCGGGGAAACAAAAAATGGATTGAACCAAATAAAGTCTACGTTTAGTTTTTTAATGTAGTCAATCTTTTGGATGATTCCACGTAAATCACCGATCCCATCATTATTTGAGTCATAAAAAGATTTTGGATAAATTTGGTAGATTACTTTATTGCCTAAATTATTCATTGATATAGTACCTTTCTAAAGCTTAATCTTTTTTCTACGAGCAAAATCAACAAATTTAAATTTATCAGGTCTATGGTAGGACAAAGTTAATTCAAACTTAGTTGTATCAGCTAAGTAATTACGGCTTGCAACTAAAACCGCAAGATCGTTGTCGAGTTGAAGTAAATCTTGAATTCTTTTATCAACTTTGCAAACAGAAATTTCTTTTGTTGCGTATGAAATATCTAATTTTTGTTTATTTTCTAAATAGTCATAGATAGAAGTCTCAGCAGCCTCCCTAGGAAGAGAATTGATTGGAGGGGATAGTAAATAGTCACAGTCCAATACATCTGCTTGCCCATCTATTAAACGTAATCGTTCAAGATGAAAACCTGTGCTATTTTCTTCCTCAGGAAAATACTTGATAAATTGAACAGGTAAATTAGCTTCTTTTTGTAAAAGTAGGACTTTAGTTTCAGCTTTTAATCCTAATTGGTTATTCAATTCCGCAAAACTAGTAATTCCAGAAATAGGAAAAGTATAACGCTCTAAGTTCAATACAATTGAACCTTTTCCTCGAATTTTTTGGATCAGTCCTAGCTCAGTTAAGCTATTAAGAGCTTTTCGAATTGTCTCACGAGAAGCACCATATAAGTCCATTAATTGATGTTCACTTGGGAGATAGTCGCCTGCCTGATATTGTTGATGTTTAATTTTATCAACTAAGTCTTGAGCGATCACTCCAACTTTAGATTGAGCCATAAAAAATCCTCCTTCGTCTTTAATTATATACACTTGATCAGACAAGTAAAGAAAAATATTTTCAATTATAAAATATTGATTTAAAAGAAAAGTAAGCTTTTTCATAAAAATATATTGACAACTTGTACAGACAAGTATAATATTAAAATCAAGATAAATGAAAGCGGATACTTTCAAAGAGGAGAATGAAATTATGGTACAAGATACTACTAATTTATTAGCTCCAGCAACTGGAGCGGTTATTGCTTTGGCTAAAACTTCCGATCCAATCTTTTCACAGGGAACAATGGGGGATGGGTTTGGATTAACTCCAACTATTGGAAAGGTTGTAGCACCTGTTTCAGGGAAAATCAGTATGGTTGCTGACACTAAACATGCTGTTGGTATCGTAACTGAAGAAGGACTAGAAGTGTTAGTTCATATGGGTGTTGATACCGTTGGCTTAAAGGGAGCTCCATTTACCATTAAGATTGAAAATGGTCAGGAAGTTAAGGCTGGCCAAGAAATTGCTGAAATGAACTTAGAGGAAATTAAGGCTAAGGGATTGGATACAACAATCATGGTTTTAATTACTAATTCAGCAGATAAGCTTTCAGGACTAGATGTAACTGAAGGTGAAGCAAAAGCTGGTGAAGTAGTTGCAACTGCATATTTAAAAGCAGCTGAAGCGGAAGACACTTCAAGCAAAAAGTTATCTTATCCAGAATTAGCTACCTTTATTATTAAAAATGTTGGTGGTAAGGATAATGTTAATAATGTGATTCACTGTATTACACGTTTGCGTTTTTACTTAAAGGATGAAAGTAAAGCAAATGATGAAGCTTTGAAAAATCAGCGTGGAATTTTAGATGTAATGCATGCTTCGGGTCAATATCAAGTAGTAATCGGTAATGAAGTTACTAATGTTTTTGACGAAGTAGTTAAACAATTAGGACCTTTAGATAGTGAAGCAGCGCCAGCTCCAGAAGATGACGGTAAAAATCCAGTTTCAAGAGCTTTCGGTAATTTAATCGGTTTTATTACTGGCTCAATGAGTCCGATTATTGGAGTAATTGCTGCAGCTGGTATTATTAAGGGTATCTTAGCCCTTCTAACTCTTCCTCAATTAGGAAGTTTGCTTAGTGTAAAGAGTACAGCTTATATTACAACGAGTGCAATCGCCGATTCTGCATTCTTCTTCCTACCAATTTTAGTAGGATATTGTGCAGCTAAAAGATTGAACTCTGATCCGATCATTGCCGCAGTTATTGGTGGAGTGCTTGTTTATCCGCAATTAGTTGATTGGGGTAAAGCTTTCAAGACCATGTTTGAAATTGGCGGAATTAAGTTTGAGTTCTTGAACTATACTTACTCAATTTTCCCAATGATTTTAGCTGCATGGCTTGCTAAAAAATGTGAAGACTGGCTTAAAAAGTGGCTACCATCATACTTACAAATGATTTTTATTCCATTAATTACTGTTTTAGTTGTATCAGCTTTAACTTTGATGGTAACTGGTCCAATTATTCAAGGTGTTGCTAACGGTATTGCTGTCTTCATTAACTGGTTAGTTCATGCATCTGGCTGGGTTGGCGGATTCATTATTGGTGGTTTCTACCAAGTATTGGTTATCTTTGGTCTTCACTGGGGTGTTGTGCCACTTGTTGCTCAACAAATTGCTGGAACTGGTGAAAGTGCATTAAACGCAATTATTTGTTCATCAATGATTGCCCAAGGTGCTGCAGTATTAGCTGTTGCTATTAAGTCTAAGAAAGAAGACTTAAAGGAATTAGGTTTTGCTTCAACAATTTCTGCAATGTGCGGTGTAACAGAACCAGCCGTTTATGGTATTAGTTTAAGATATAAGAAAGTATTTATTTCTGGATGTATCGGTTCTGCCTTTGGTGGATTAGTTACTGGCTTAATGCACGGAACAATGTATGGCTTTACTGGTGGTTTGATTGGATTCTCATCATTCTTCAATCCAAAACATCCAACTGATTTATCTAGTTTCTACACCTTCTTAATTGCTAGTGCTGTAACTATTGTAGTTTCATTTATTGTAACTTGGGTATGGGGCTACAATGACAAGATGGTACAAGGTGCTAAGGTAGAAAAGAAGAAGAGACCAGGTAGTAAGTAATATAATAGAAAAAATTATGGCCATTATTTGATCTTAGAAGGGGCAATTAGTAGATTTGATAACCAAATTAAGTTGATAAAATTGATAAAACAGCGTTGATAATTCAGCGCTGTTTTTTTGAATTCAATAGTTGAAAATATTAAATCTTATTAATATAATTAATAATAATTTAATTGTGTCGTAGATTGGGGGAAAGGCTATGATCTTTGAAAAGCTTTTTTCTAAAGAAAATAAAAAAGATGAGATTGTTAGGGTAAAAATAAGTGACGAAGAATTCAACGAATTGAAAATAAAATTAAGTAGCGGGGATGTAACAGTTGAACAAGGAGAACGTTTTGCAGTTAACTTTATCGGTAAACGGCACTACTTACCTATTGTTCAATTGGAAAATGGAAAGTTACAGCTTAAGCAAAGAATTAATTTAATTGACAATGATGAAGCGCATCTTAAAGTCTTTGTACCAGCAGATGTAACTTTGGATCGTCTTGATGTTCAAACTAATAGTGGTGATATTGAAATCGTTGATACCAAAGTGGAAAAAGCATATCTTAAATCGACTGAGGGAAGAGTTAGAGTAAGGCGTGTTGCAATTGCTGAATCTCTTCTAGAATCGACAGATGGTAATGTAACCGTGAGAAACAGCGATTTAGCTGATGGGAAGCTTGCTACATATGATGGAGAAATTAAAGTCTCAGGATCTACCCTATCTCAAATTTCATTGAATGTTACCGATGGAGACATGAATTTAACTGACGTAACTATTGATGGTGGAAGTGCAAACTTAAAGGCTGGTAATTTCACCTTAGATCATGCTGTCTTTAAGAGCGATTATGAGATTAATAATATTGAAGGGAATAATACTGTCTGGAGTGCAAATTTAAAGTACGCCCGTGTCAGGACAGCTAATGGACTAAATAATATTTCATTTGATCCGCAACCATCTGGAGTGATCTTAACAATGACAACAGTAGATGGAGATAATGTGGTGGAATAGGAGAAGAATGGTGAAAAGAGAGAAATCTAAGCAGAAAAATTTAGGAATTTATAGTAGCTTGAAATCAGTTATTATTAATACAGTCTCATTCTTTGTAATGAGTTCTATAGTAGTGGGAATTTCTAATTGGAGTGAATCTCAAAGTTTAATATTGAAAACGTCTGAATATCTTGGATTAATAGGTGGAAGTCTGATTGCCGGAATTATAATGAGTTTCTTTTTTGGTGAAAAATAACCCCGTGGAAAACCACGAGGTTATTTTTATTTAACTGTACTTAAAACTGAACGAATCTTAGTAGTAAGCATATCGATAGCAACATCATTTTCTCCACCTTCTGGAACAATGATATCAGCATAACGCTTAGTTGGTTCAATGAATTGATTATACATGGGCTTAACCGTTGCTAAGTATTGATTAATTACTGATTCTACAGAACGTCCACGTTCTTGTGTATCACGCTCTAATCTTCTGATAAAACGAATATCATCATCAGTATCTACAAATACTTTAATACTCATTAAATCACGTAAATTCTCTTCGCCTAAAACTAGGATACCCTCTAAGATAATAATATCAGCCGGTTCAGTGTGAATTGTCTTTTCACTTCTTGTATGAGCGGTAAAGTCATAAACTGGCATTTCAACTGCCTTATAGTCCATTAATTGACGTAATTGTTCAACCAGAAGTGGCATGTCAAAGGCATCAGGATGGTCGTAGTTAATTTTCTTACGGTCTGCCATTGATAAGTTGTCGTTGTTCTTGTAGTAAGAATCTTGCGTCATAATTAAGATATGGTCGTCTTGTTGTAATTGGTCATAAATTTCATGGGCGATGGTTGTTTTACCACTACCAGAACCACCAGCAATTCCAATGATAATAGGGCGTTTACTTTGCACAATAAAATCTCCTTTTTTAAACTATTACAATAATACCTTAAAATTATGCGCTATGATAGCTTTCTGAGCAATAATCTTGACAAATATGTTTTTTATAGTGAGATATTTTGGAGCTAGTTAAAAATAAATACCTTGTTCACTATTAATATTTATAAAATTAATTCTCTTTCAAAAATATCTATATTTACTAGTAGTGCATTATAGAAAAAGAATACCAAATCAGTCATCCAATTGACCAATTTGGTATTTTTTGGCTTTTTAGATAGTAAAAGATGGTAATATTTAAGACATAAAAATGTTATTAATTGTTTTAGAGGAGAGAATAACAATGAAAGAAATTAAAAAAGAAAATATCGTTAAGAAAGTTACTTTAACTGAAGAAGAAATGAATGAAGTTACTGGTGGAGCTAGAGTAAATGGTTTTGTTAATGGAAATTGGAATAAAGGTATATTTTACTGGACACGCAACATTTGGAAATAAAAATGTTGTTAGTTTATAGCTTTTTAATGCTTATTTCTGGAGTAACCGATTTATGGATATTTTTTAGAGTTTCTCAAATTGCAGCTAGTAAAAAAAATATTTTGATTCTCGGTGGAGTGTTATTATTACTTCCTATTGTATGTGTAGGCATTGTTCAACTAGCTACTTTTTTAGAAATTTTATTTTTTATATTTTATTTTAGAAAAAGTAAAGAAAAAGACGTGGCTGTTGGATCAATTTTGATTGTGGGAGTTGTAGATTCTATAATAGATATATTAAATAGCATTTTAATGGAACTTTTGCATATTGAGGATATAATTTATCTTGATTTATTGGTCCAAATTAGCATTATAATTCTTGCAGTTTTTATTATTGAAACATTATATAAGTTTCTTTACTCATATTTAATGAGTGAAAATCACAATGTGTTTATAGGACTATTGATCTATCTATATGTTTCCACTACTTTAACAATGATTTTTTATGCGCAAACTAAGAAGGTTACATCATTAAGTATATTTTTTACAATTTTTGTATTAATTCAAATAGTTTTTGCTATAGCGACTTACGTGGAACTAATAAATATTCAAAAGCATCTTTTGAAAAAGTCCCAACAAGACAAACTAATAAAAGAGCAAAAACAACTTCAAGAATACACGCGATACTTAGAAGAGAGCGAAGATGAACTGCGTGCTTTTCGCCATGATTATCGAAATATGTTTAATTCATTAAAAATCAGTGCACAAGAGGGAGATACGAAGGAACTAATTCAAAAACTAGACGAATATACTAAGACTAATTTAAATGCCAAAGCATTTGAAAAGTATAGAGATGTTAATCACATTAAAGTAAAATCTTTGAAAAGCATTATTATTGCTAAGTTAACAGAAATGTATGGATCAAAAATCCCATATAATTTCGAATGTAGAGATGATATTACTAAAATCCCTAACAATATTAATGAATTGGATTTAGTTAGAATTATTGGCATCAGTTGTGATAATGCAATTGAAGAAAGTAAAGCATTATCGAAGCAGAATAAAAAAGCTCATATTGAAATTATGATTAGTTCAAATGAGGATGGCGAATTTGAATATGAAATTCAGAATAAAAGAAGAGATTCAGAAATTTCACTTAAACAAATCCAGCAACGTGGTTATTCAACGAAGAAAAGTCATTCTGGCATGGGTTTAGCCAATATCAATAGTATTAAGAATAAATATGAAAATATGACAATCTCTTATGAAGTGCCGAAGGGATACTTTGATTTCTATCTCGTAATTGAACCAGAGGAGTGAAAAAATATTGAAATATCCAGTAATTATTTGTGATGATGATAGAACACTAGCAAATAATTTAGCAAACAATGTGAAATACGCAGCTGAGAATTTAGTGGAAGACAATACAGCTTATGAAAATGTGGAGATTAGTGTAGAGCAAGTTGCCACTACCTTTGAGCAAGTCGTAAGTTATGTAGTGGCTAAGGATATTCAAAATGCAATTTACTTCTTAGATATTGAATTAAGTCAAAATTCTGAAGCTAAGAATGGAGTAGATTTAGCAGAATTCATCAAAAAACAAGATCCGAATGCTCAGATTATTTTTGTTACTGCTTATGATAAATATGCCCCCTTAACTTATCGAAGACGAATTGGTGCAATTGATTATATTAATAAAGCACTAGACCAAAATGATATGATGAAGCGTCTAGAAGAAACAATTACTGGGGCGATTCAAAGTATTAACAA
The DNA here is from genome assembly GCF_910589175.1 of uncultured Lactobacillus sp. Lineage (GTDB taxonomy): Bacteria > Bacillota > Bacilli > Lactobacillales > Lactobacillaceae > Lactobacillus. The sequence goes on along the minus strand of NZ_CAJURR010000004.1, from coordinate 38,592 downwards.
TCTTACAAAGTCTGGAAGAAAAGAGCTTGTTTATAAAGTAGGCCGCAGGATAAATAAGGTAGAAGATACTAATATCTATTATCTTGAAAATAACCCTACACAACATAAAGTTACGTTAATAACTGAAACTGGTTCAGCTGAATTTAGAAGCAATATTTCAAAAATTAGTGATGAAAATGACTTTCTTGTTAAAATATCTCAATCTTGCGTAGTTAATCCAAATAATATTGATAGCATTGATTTTTCGAAAAAGACCATAACATTTCCGAATGGTGACGAAGTAATATTTGCTCGTAGTTGTAGAAAAAACGTCAAAGATTTACTAAGTAAATATCCAGAAATTAACGTTAAATAAAAGGTAAGACTTATGTTATTCAAATATAAATCTGTTTATGTACCTCAAGTAGATGAGATGGATTGCGGAGTTGCTTGTCTAGCAATGATCTTAAAGCAGTATCAATCTCGTGTGTCTTTAGCACATTTGCGTCACGAAGCTCGCACAAATCTTGAAGGCACAACTGCGCTGGGACTAGTTAAAACAGCACAGAAATTTAATTTTAAAACTGAAGCCGTAAAAGCTGATATGTCTCTTTTTAATGAGGATACTATTCAATACCCTTTTATCGTGCATGTTCTTAAGCAAGGAGAATTACTTCATTATTACGTAGTTCTTAAAAATACTAAGAATTACTTAGTAATTGCCGATCCTGATCCATCAGTTGGCATAATAAAGATGCCTAAAGATAAATTTGCTCAAGAATGGACTGGTATTGCGCTTTTTATGGTTCCGAATGAAGATTTTGAACCAATTAAAGAAAAGAAAAATAACCTATGGTCTCTCTTTCCATATATGTTTAAGCAAAAGCGGCTGATGATTAATATCATTTTAGCCGCTTTATTAATGACAATAATTAGTATTTGTAGTTCATACTTTGTGCAAGGAATAATCGATACTTATATTCCCGATGGAACTTATCAGACTCTTTCAATTTTAGCTGTTGGACTATTAATTGCTTATATTTTTAATTCAATCTTTTCTTATGGACAGAATTTTTTATTAAATGTTCTAGGTCAAAGATTAAGTATTGATTTAAACCTCCAATATATAAGGCATATTTTTGAATTGCCAATGGAATTCTTTGTGACTAGAAGAACTGGTGAAATAACCTCACGTTTCTCTGATGCAAGTAGAATTATTGATGCTCTAGCAAGTACTGTTATTTCACTTTTCTTAGACTTAGCGATTGTAATTGTAATGGGACTAGTGTTAGCTGCTCAAAATACAACATTATTTGGGATCACATTATTAGCTTTACCAGTGTATGCGATAGTAATTCTAGGATTTACTAAGAAATTTGAAAAATTAAATGATGAACAGATGGAGAGTAATGCAGTACTAAGTTCTTCAGTTATCGAAGATATTCAAGGTATTGAAACTATCAAAGCTCTCAATAGTGAAGATACAAGATATCGCAGAATCGATAGTCAATTTGTAAACTATTTAAAGAAGTCATTTAAATATAGTAAGACTGAGAGTTTGCAGACGGCCTTAAAGACATTTATTCAACTATCTCTTAATGTAATTATTTTATGGGTTGGAGCAAGAGTAGTGATGCAAGGAGAGATGAGTATTGGTCAATTAATGACTTTTAATGCATTACTATCTTATTTCATTGACCCACTTCAAAATATTATTAACTTACAACCTCGGCTTCAATCTGCGAGTGTTGCACAAAATAGATTGAACGAGGTTTATCAGGTGCAAAGTGAATTTAATGCAGATACTTCTATCCAGAACTCAGCTGCTTTAGAAGGAATGATTGAATACAAGCATGTTGATTATCGATATGGTTATGGTACTGATGTTTTAAAAGATATTAATCTAAAAATTAAGCCAGATGAAAAATTAGCAATTGTTGGGATGAGTGGATCAGGAAAATCGACGATGGTTAAGTTACTCGTTGATTTCTTTTCACCAAGTAAGGGAGAAGTAACTTTAAATGGTCATGCAACTAGTGAAGTTAATAAACATACCTTACGCTTGTATGTTAACTATGTTCCTCAAACGCCATATATCTTTTCTGGAACAGTTAAGGAGAATTTATTACTGGGATGTAGAGCTGATATTAGCGAAGAAGAGGTAATTAAAGCCTGTCAGATTGCTGGCATTGATCAGGAGATAGCTAATTTGCCCCTACAATTTGAGACAAAGTTAGATGAGAATGCGAAGATTTTATCAGGTGGACAAAAGCAGAGATTAACTATTGCTAGAGCATTACTTTCGCCAGCAAAAGTTTTTATCTTTGATGAAGTAACAAGTGGTTTAGATACAATTACAGAAAAAAGAGTAGTTGACAATCTTATGAAACTAAAAGACAAGACAATCATTTTTATTGCACACCGTCTAGCCATTGCGGAACGTGCAGATAAGGTCGTTGTAATTGACAAGGGGCAGATTGTTGAAGAAGGAAGTCATGAAGAGCTTATGGAGCAACATGGTTTTTATTATGACTTAGTAAAGGGATAGGTGAGGATAAATGGACGCAAAAGACTATGAAAGTACAGAATTCTATTCCTATAAATTTAAAAATTTTTCGACAATGATTATTGTTCCAGCTGCTCTTCTTGTCTTCCTGATGTTTATTGGTTCTTTTTTTGCAATTAGACAGAGTACAGTTTCTTCAGTCGGAGTTATTGAGCCAGTGACTGTGATTAAACAAAAAGCTGCTAATTATGATGAAGGCCAAATTGTCACAAAACATGGGCAAAAATGGGTAGCTCATATTGATCAAGATGATGCAGTAAATTTGATGCCCATGATAGCAGCCAAGAAAAAGGTGAAGATAATCACTTATGTGCCAAGTAATAAGGTTTCGACTATTAAAAAGGGACAGAAGATAAACTTTTCTGTCTCAACAGGAGATGGCTTGACCAATAGATTAACTGGTAGGGTGAAGGAAATTGGCGTTTATCCAGTAAATGTAAATAAGCAGAGTGGCTATGAGATCATTTCAACTGCGAAAATTAATGATGAGAATGTTAAGTATGGGATGCAGGGAAATGCGACAATTGTCACGGGTAGTAGCACTTATTTTGAATACTTTTTAGATAAGGTATTGAATAAGAGATGAATTTGGTCAGAAAATGCAAAATTAGTATTAAAGCCTACAAGTTTAATCCATTTTAACATTACATTATAGCTATTTAATATTATAGATATTGAAGGTTAGCAAAAAGCTAATCCAAAGTTTATATTATAATTTAAGGAGAATTATATATTATGAGTAAATTTCAACAATTAACACCAGAAGATTTGATGGAAACTAAGGGTGGTAAAATTTATCATGCAACCCCTTGGCAAATTTGTAACTCTAAGACCCATAAATGTTGGGCTGATAATGCAGCTATTGCTAGAACGTGTGGTAGAGTTATTGTAAACGGTTGGCTTCAACATGGTCCTTGGGGAGCAAGATAGTTTTTCATTTTTAAGTAATAGCTACATAAATACTCCATGATAGTTATCATGGAGTATTTATGTAAAATTTTTTAGTAAACTACAGTAATAATTATAAGAGATGAGGAAAATTATGAAAATAAATGACTCTAGTCTTAAAGAAATACTTATAAAAGCAAAGAACCAATCGGATGTAGTAACTGATTTAAAAGCTCAGGAGCTAATAGAAGGAGCTCTTGAAAAATTAGATAAGAAAACAAACGTGAAAAGAGTAATTTTTAATCTAAAGCAAGATATTAATATGTATTCTGTAGCGCATGGATTTAAACTACCAGAAACTCTGACAAAGTTACAGCTTTTATTAGATAAAGATCCTGATAAATGGGCTGGTGCTGGAGAAACTTTGTCACTGACTAATTTTTAGAAAAATACTTTTATTAATTTAAATAAATAACAAAATTAAGGAGTGCTAAGGAGTACTCTACAGGCCTATAGGGGGGAGATAAAGATGGATAATACACAGCAAAAAATAAAAAAGCTACTTCTTTTTCAATTAATCATTAATATCTTCTTTGCCATATGGTGTATATATTATGAAGGTAAAAATATCTTTAAAAACTGGAATATTTGGAATCCGGTTTTTATTTTAAGTGGATTGGTAATAGCAGCTATTCTATTTATTTTAAGATCAAGAGGACCAATCTTAGCTAATATTTCAAAATTAGTTGACATAATCTTTTTGCCATTTAGTTTTATTTATCTTTTTAATTTTGTCTGTGTGGCTCTTGGAGATTATCTTAATTCTAGTTTTTTCTTTGATTTATTATATGTAATTGCGCCATTATTTATTTTTATTCCGGTAGTAAAAGTAGATTATGAAAATATTCAATCTAATTTAGGACGAATACTTTCTATCCAAATTATTTGCGAAATTTTTGTATTAACTAATTATAAGGTCGATTCTAATAAGATTTTAGATAATGTTAACCGTAGTCAAATTATCTTCTCTATATTTTTAGTATTATTTGCCTATCTTGTTTTAAAGGGATGGGGCTATCATTTTTACCTGGGCTTAAAACTAAACAATCAATTTCAGTGGAAAGTATTTATTCCCATTCTACTTTTTGGCTTCTATATGGTTTTCTTCAATGCCTTTTTAACAACCAATCCTAAATCAATTGGAGAATTGATTTGGAAATGGAATTTTGAATGGTTGAATCCAGCAGAATCACAGTATTTTGGTAGTTCACTAGAAGTATTCTTAAATGCTGCGGATGCTGGTATTACCGAGGAAGTTTGGCGATATCTTACAATTGTTATTCTTTTAGTAATGCTTAAAAATAATAAACATAAGATATCTTTGACGATTCTAATTAGTAGCTTACTGTTTGGATTACTTCATTTTAATCAGCTGCTATCACCAGACAGAAATTTAACCGATGTAATTATTCAATCGCTAGGAGCAGTTGGATTAGGTATCTTTTTAGGAAGCTTATTTCTATACTCAGGGCAGATCTGGCTCAATGTTCTATTTCACTTCTTATTTGATTTAGTTGTGTTTTCGCTTACTCCACTTAGCTTTGTAGGGAGCGGCATTTTAACTATCTTTAATTCACCAGCTTTAGCTCACGTTATAATAACTTCGGGATTATTTATACTTGTTAGCGTAATTTTAATAACGGGAAAAAGAAGAAAATGTGTTGAAAATAATATTGAGAGATTAATAATGCACGAAAATTAAGTACCAAATTGGTCATAAAAAAGACTGATTTGGTCTTTTTTATCTTTAGTGAGTTTTTGAATGATAGAATTATAAACAAGGAAAGGATGATAAAAATGGTCATAGGATATATGCCAATTATTTTACTTTTAATAATTGCTTTAGGTAATATTGCTGTTTCATTAAAAGTGCATAAGATAGTCAGAACATCTGACGCCTCAAATATCTTAGTGCTTGGAATAGTGACCATGGTTATTTTTGCCTTAAAAGATTTAAATGCATTTTCTTGGAGTTCAGCAATTGCTTGTGTTTTTATGAGCATCGTTGTTTTTAAAGATTTGTACGATGAGTATCAAATACAAATAAAGAATAAGTCTGAGGAACAGAACTAATGGGAAAGTCATTAACGTTTAGATGCATCTTTGCGGGAGTTGCTTTTTGTTTACTTCAAACTCTAGGAGATATATTGGTTGGTAGTCAACTAACTCTTTGGATAATTCTGGGAAATATTCTGTGGGGAGCGATTTTTGCTTACTTAATGTTTAAATTATTAAAAAGAATGCAAATGCGGAAGGAGCATAAAAGGAAAGGTACAGATGAAATTTATTGAAGCTAGCAAGAAGAAAGATGCCCATACTGAGGAATGGATCGTAATTATTCTCAGTGTGATCTTTGCATATTTGATTAATAAACTATTTTTATCTTTGACTAATAGTACTAGTATTACAGCAAGTCTTGTAGTTCTAATTGCGAGCATGAGTATTTTTTCAATCACTTACTATTATGGTAAAGATAAACTCCAACAAAGATTAAAAAGCAAAAAGTAAGAACCAAATTGGTTGTAAAAAGGGCTAAATCTGTTAAATTATCATTTTTATTAAAAAATTATAGTAAAATTAATAAATGAATGATAATATTTAAACAATATAATCCTTTGGAGGACAAAAACATGAAAAATGAATTGGCACAAGTATTGAATGATTTCATTTCACTTGCTAAGACTCATTATGATCGAAAAGGTAACGAATACTTATTAGAACAATTAGAGATTGCCTTAGATAAGACGAATAACAATGTTCAAGATGCGGTAAACGAAGCACGAACAACCTATCAAAATGTGAATACGATTTGTTTAGTAAACCATCTCCATTTAGAAAAAGATGAAGAGGCATTACTTGAAAAAATTAAAGAAATTTCAATGAGTAAAGGCTGGCTTGGTGGCTTAAACAGCTGGAATACTACCAATACTTGGCCTGGAAGGTAGGAATGAAAATGCAAGCTTTTTATTATGCAATGCCAACTTTAGCAGTAATTGTAATTGCAGCATATATTTTTACTTCAGTTAAGATTCATAAGTTTATCTGGTTTTCACCAGTTGTTTATTTAGCTTTGATAGGAAGTATAGGACTCTGGATTAAAATTGGTACAAATATTTTTTCTACCTCAGAAACTGGAGTTTTCGGATTGCTTACACTAGAAGCAATTCTCTTAGAGGGAATTATTGAAGAATATAGATATCAAAAACAGAATCTTGAAAAGAATGAAGAGTAGCAAAGTAGCTACTCTTTTTTAATATATCAGCTTTATGTGCATCTTTTCTCAAAGTGAACTAAAATGGAGCTGGAAAAAGGAATAGAAGTGATAACTTTGACTGAAAAAGATGATGAAGACGATGAGATAATTAAGGTAGCTCAATTATCCGTCGAAGATGCATTAAAAGAATTAAATACAGAGCAAGCTGGTTTAACTATTGATGAAGTACATACTTTGCAGCAAACATATGGAAAAAATGTTTTTGCTAAAGCAAAACAAGAACCACTATGGAAGAAGTTTATAGCTAACTTTACAAGTTTAATGGCGATTTTACTTTGGGTAGCAGGGATAATAGCTTTCTGCGCAAATTTAGTACAACTAGGAATTGCCATTTGGGCTGTAAATATTATTAATGGGATTTTTAGTTTTTGGCAGGAATTTCAGGCTGATAAGGCAACCGAAGCTTTAGCGAATATGTTACCTTCATATACTCGTGTTGTGAGAAATGGTAAAGAAGAAAAAATTCTGGCTAAAGACTTAGTACCAGGTGACATAGTCAAACTAGAAGAAGGGGACGATATCCCAGCTGATATTCGTGTGATTGCGGCAACAAGTGCTCAGGTAGATCAATCATCCCTAACTGGTGAAGTAAATCCAGTGCATAAAGATACACATCGAATTGAAAACGTCGAAAAGAAAAATCATGCTGATCTTAATAACATGATTTTTTCTGGTACAAACATGATGAAAGGAAACGTTACAGGTGCTGTTGTTAAGACAGGAATGAATACTGACTTTGGTAAAATTGCTGAATTGACACAAAATGTTAAGCAACAAAAGAGTCCACTTGAAAAAGAACTTGATACTTTAACGAAACAAATTTCAATTCTAGCAATTTCTATTGGTATTATTTTCTTCTTAGTTGCAACTTTCTTTGTACATTATCCTTTAGTAAAAGCCTTTGTTTTTGCTTTAGGGATGATTGTGGCTTTTATTCCAGAAGGATTAGAGCCAACTGTTACATTGTCCTTGGCTGGAGCAGTTCAAAGAATGGCAAAAAAGCATGCCTTGATTAAGCGTTTATCTAGTGTTGAAACGCTAGGGTCAACTTCTGTCATTTGTTCTGATAAAACAGGTACTTTAACTAAGAACGAAATGACCGTAAAAGAACTTTGGACTTTAGAGAAGAGCTATCATGTTTCGGGTGAAGGTTATGCAGTGCGGGGTCATATTAAAGAAGGACCAACGCATATTTTTGCAAAAGATAATGACACCTTGAAGGAAGTATTACTTGGTGGTGTTTTTGCAGATAATGCAAGAATTCAAAAGCCTGATAAGCAACATCCGCGCTACCAAATCTTAGGTGATCCAACTGAAGCTTGCCTTGAAGTTGTTGCAAGAAAAGGAAAGATAGATGTTGAAGCAGAAGTAGAAAAGACACCACGCGTTAAAGAATTGCCATTTGATTCAAGTAGAAAAATGATGACAGTAATTCAGAGCTCCGATGGTACACACCGTTTCAATACCTATACTAAGGGTGCCCCAAATTGTGTGGTTGATAAATGTACTTCTTACCTATGTGATGGTAAAATTCAGCCTATTACCCAGGAAATAAAAGATAAGATTATGAGAGCAAATGACGGCTATGCTAAAGATGGCTTGCGTGTCTTAGCAGTTGCTGGCCGTAATCTTGATCAAAAGATAATGGATAATTTAGATCTTGCAACAATTGATACAGTTGAAAGAGATCTCACCTTCCTTAGGGTTAACCGTTATGATGGATCCGCCAAGAGCCGAAGTTTATAAGGCGGCACGTGAATGCCGCAAGGCTGGAATTAAAGTTACGATGGTTACTGGTGACTATGGTTTGACCGCTAAGAGTATTGCTCGTGAAATTGGCTTGACTGATCCTGATAAGCCACTGACAGTCATTACTGGGGATGCTTTAAAGACGATGCCTGATAAGGAGTTAAGACATTATCTTGAAGGTGAAGTTGTTTTTGCTAGAATGGCCCCTGAACAAAAATACCGTGTTGTTTCGATGTATGAAAAAATGGGTAAAATCGTTGCCGCTACTGGAGATGGCGTTAATGACGCACCTGCTTTAAAGAAAGCAAATATTGGTATCGCTATGGGTGGAACGGGTACTGATGTTGCAAAAGAAGCAGCCGATATGATTTTGACTGATGATAATTTTGCTTCTATTGTAGGTGCTATTAAAGAAGGACGCGGTGTATACAGCAATATTCGTAAGTTCTTAATTTACATTTTGAACTCAAATATGCCTGAAGCCGTTCCATCTGTTTTGTTTTTACTTTCAGGTGGGGCAATTCCATTGGCTTTGACTGTAATGGAAATTTTATTTATTGATCTAGGTACTGACATGATTCCAGCTCTAGGTTTAGGACGAGAAGATCCTGAAAAAGGAATTATGGATCGGCCTCCAAGATCACCAAAGGATCATTTGATTAATAAAGATGTCTTGGCAAAAGCCTTTCTCTGGTATGGTTTAATTGCTTCGATAATTGCGACAGCTGCCTTCTTCATTGCGAACTTTTATCGTGGTCATATTTTTCCTAATTTGCCAGCAAGCGGCTGGGACTATCGCCAAGCAACTACTGTAACTTTAGCGGCAATTATTTTTTGTCAGATTGCGGCAGTCTTAAATATTCGGTATGCTAGACAGTCAATGTTTAACAAATATTTCTTTAAGAATTCGATGATTTTTATTGGGATCATTATGGAAATTGTCTTACTGCTATGCATTTCTTATGTGCCAGTCTTTCAGTCATTTTTTGGTACGGAGCCGCTTAATGCACATGATTGGATTATGTTAGTATGTATTCCGTTGCCTCTGATTTTAATTGATGAGTTAAGAAAATGGATTTTAAGAAAAGAGTCAAAAAATAAATAAACTTTAACTGCTAGTTAAAACTAGCAGTTTTTTCTTGCTAAAATAGTAAAAATACGGAGGTGGCGAAAGTATGAAAAAAGGATTAGTAATAGAAGGTGGCGCAATGCGCTGCATGTTTACTGCTGGAGTCATCGATACTCTGATGAAAGCAGGCATTGATTTTGATGGTGCAATAGGTGTATCAGCTGGAGCTGCTTTTGGATGCAATTATAAGTCAAGACAAATCGGAAGAGTTCTGCGCTATAACGTAAAATATGCTAGTGACCCACGTTTATCTAGTTGGCAATCATGGCTAAAGACTGGTGATTTATATGGAGCTGACTTTTGTTATCGAGAATTACCAGTAGAATTAGATGTATTTGATACCGCTGCTTTTCAAAAAAATCCCATAGATTTTTGGTGTGTGGCAACTGACATTAATAATAGTGAAGCAGTATATCATAAATTGATTTCAGGTAAAGAAGCAGATTTGCAATGGATTCGCGCCTCTTCATCCATTCCAGTTTTTGCGCGGCCAGTTGAAATTGGGAGTCGTAAGTATTGGGATGGTGGAATTAGTGATTCAATTCCAATTAAATTTTTTGAAAAAATTGGCTATGACAAGAACGTTGTCATTTTAACGCAGCCCCTCTCTTATCGAAAAGAAGCAAGTAAACTATATCCAGCTTTAGAATTAGTCTTACATCAATATCCTGCTGTCTTGAAAAAATTAAAGACAAGAGCAAAAGATTATAATGATGTACTTAATTACATTAGAAAAAAAGAAGTACAAGGCAAAATGTTAGTTATCAGACCGCCTTATCCTTTAGAAATTGGCACAATGGAGAAAGATCCCCAAGAATTGAGGCGCGTATACCAAATTGGTGTAAAAGAAGCTAAGAAAAATTTACAAGCAATAAAAACTTATTTGAGTGAATAATCTTCTTGAATGACTTGTCTAGATTACATTTCATTCGCTATAATTAACAAAAGCTTAAATTTTCAGTTTTTTAATAGTAATTGTAGAGGGAATGAATGTAATGAAAAAAACAAAACTGTTAAGCTTTTTCTTTGCACTTTTGATGTTTTTCTCACTCGGTGCTACTTTTATCAAGCCAGCTCAAGCGGCTAGCCAAAAGCAAGTAGCAGAAGATAGTGTCTTGAAGAAGATTAAAAAGAGTGGAGAATTAGTAGTCGGTACATCTGCTGATTATCCGCCACTAGAATTTACCGCAAGTGAAAATGGTAAGGCTAAATATGTTGGAGTAGATATTGAACTAGCCAAAGATATCGCCAAAGACTTGGGCGTGAAGTTAGTTATTAAGAATATGTCTTTTGACTCATTGTTAGTTGCACTCGAAACAGGAAAAGTAGACATGGTTATTTCGGCAATGACGCCTACTCCTGAAAGAAAGCAAAGTGTAGCATTTTCAAAAATTTACTATAAGCCAAGTGGTGAATATTTCTTAGTAAATAAAAAGGATAAAGACAAGTACACAAGTATTCAAAGTCTTAAAGGTCAAACGGTTGGAGCACAAACGGGGAGTAACCAATATAATTTAGTTAAATCTCAAATGAAAGATTCTAAATTAAAGGGTCTTGGGAAAATTAACAATCTTGTTTTAGCCTTGCAATCAGGCAAGGTTTCTGCAGTAGTAGTAGAAGAATTAATTGCTAAAGCATATGCCGAAAATAATAGTGGCTTAGCTGCAGTTCATTCAAACTTAAAAGAAACTCAAGCGGGAAATGCAGTTGCAATTGCTAAAGGACAAGATGATTTAGTAGCTCAAGTAAATAAGACAATTGATCAAGTTCAGAAGAAAGATTTGATTAGTAAAGAATATTTACCAGCGGCTGCTAAATATATGAAGACAGAAAAGAAAAGTAATACTTTTGCCAAGTACATTCCATATTTCTTTAAGGGTATTTGGTACACAATCGTAATTACTATTTTTTCAGTAATTATTGGTATTGTTTTAGGTATCATTTTAGCTTTGATGCGTTTATCAAAGAATCCAATTTTACACTGGCTTGCTGTTTGCTACATTGAATTTATCCGTGGTACGCCGCAAATGGTACAAATTTTATTTGTTTACTTCGGAATTGGATATTTGATTTCTAATCTTTCCGCTTTAGTTGCAGGTATTATTGCGATTGGACTTAATTCTGGAGCCTATGTGGCTGAAGATATTAGGTCAGGAATTGATTCTTTACCAAAAGGCCAGATGGAAGCAGCTCGCTCACTTGGTTTAAGCCGTCAAAAAGCCTTTAGATATGTCATTATTCCGCAGGCAATTAAGAACATTTGGCCAGCTTTAGGCAATGAATTTATTACTTTATTAAAGGATAGTTCGTTAGTTTCAGTAATTGGAGTTGCAGAACTAATGTATCAAACACAATTAGTTCAAACTTCAACTTATAAGGGTGTTCTACCATTATTTATTGCCATGATTATTTACTTTATTATGACTTTCTCATTAACGAGATTATTGAATCACTTTGAAAAGAGGATGAAGCGTAATGACAATGATTAAGGTTGAACATTTAAAGAAGAGTTTTGGAAAAAAAGAAGTCCTCAAAGATATTTCTGCAAATGTTGAGAAGGGAAAAGTTATTAGTATCATTGGTCCATCAGGTTCAGGTAAGAGTACATTTTTACGCTGTCTTAATGTACTTGAGACACCAACAAGCGGCAAGATAATTTTTGATGGGCAAGATTTAACACATATTAGTGAAAAGGAATTAGATATTTTAAGAGAAAAAATGGGAATGGTTTTCCAAAGCTTTAATCTTTTTCCAAATATGAATGTAGTTGAAAACGTTAAATTAGCTCCGATGAAAGTTAAAGGCGTAAGTGAAGAAAAAGCTGAAAAGCAGGCTTTAGAATTGCTTGATAAAGTGGGTTTGAAAGATCGGGCTAAGCAATATCCTTCTAGTTTGTCTGGTGGGCAGCAGCAACGTGTTGCGATTGCTAGAGCTTTAGCAATGGACCCCGAAGTAATGCTATTTGATGAACCAACAAGTGCCTTAGACCCAGAAATGGTTGGCGAAGTTTTAAAGACAATGCAAGACTTGGCAGATTCAGGTATGACAATGGTTATTGTTACTCATGAAATGGGATTTGCCCGTGAAGTTTCTGATGAAGTGTGGTTTATGGCAGATGGATATTTGCAGGAACAAGGAAGTCCAGAACAAATTTTTGAAAATCCGCAAACTCCTCGTGCAAAAGATTTTCTTTCTAAAGTACTTTAAATATTAATATTTTTTTAAGTAAGCGCTTTCTTTTTACAAGGAGAGTGCTTTTTTTTATAATAGTTGCGTTAGAAAAGTTAAAGGGGATGAGTTTAATGAAGATTAGACAAGCTACAATGGATGATTATGATCAAATTATGACAATTTTAAAGGATGGTGCTAACCAACTAGCAGAACGTGGAGTTGACCAATGGCAAGGAGACTATCCTTCACCAGATCAAATTAAAGAAGATATTGAAAAAGGTTTTGCCTATTTAGCTGTTTCAACTGATGGGGAAACAGTAGGTGCTATTTCTATAGTTGAAGCACCAGATCATTCTTATGATGATTTGAAAGGTGAGTGGCTTCTAGATACTGATAAATATGTTGTAATTCACCGCGTTGCCATTCATTCAAAGCATGCAGGTCATGGTTATGCTACTAAGCTTTTGACCGAAGTAATTGATTATATTCGTGATCACCGTAAAGATATTGATAGCATTCGAATTGATACACATGAAAACAATAGCGCTATGCAACATCTAATTGATAAAATGAATTTTACCAAAGTGGGAGAATTGCATGGAGTATATCGTCCAGATGAAATTTCATACGTTTATGAAAATGTTAGAGAATAAATAAATTTTAGCTAGGTTGAAAAACCTAGCTTTTTTGTTGAGGATAAGCATTCTGTTGACACGCACTAATATGATAGAATATTCTTGTTGAATACTGTAAATTACATGGAGAAATCGATGAGAAAAAATTTTAAATTTAAAATAGCCGCTGTTTGTGGACTGCTAGCTATTTTAATCGGACTTACAGGCTGTGCTAACAATAATAGCAATAAGATTACTGTTATTGGATCTAGTGCCATGCAGCTTTTAGCTGAGCAAGCTGGAAATGACTATCGTCTGTCTCATCCTGACAGTAATATTGTTGTTCAAGGAGGAGGTTCGGGAACTGGTCTTAGCCAGGTACAAGCAGGAGCAGTTGAGATTGGAACTTCCGATGTTTTTGCTGAAACTCAAAAGGGAATAGATCCTAAAAAATTGCAAAATCATCTTGTTGCCGTTGTAGGTATTGTACCGATTGTGAATAAGAGTGCTGGCGTAAGTAATTTGAGCAAGCAACAATTAAGTGATATTTTTACGGGTAAAATTACTAACTGGAAGCAAGTTGGGGGAAAGAACCAAACTATTACTGTAATTAACCGTTCTAAAGGTAGTGGTACGCGTGGAACTTTTGAAGGATTGATTCTCAATGGCAAAAAGCCAATTCAAGCCCAAGAACAAGACTCTAATGGTACCGTGCGTAAAATTGTCAGCTCTACGCCAGGAACAATTTCTTATATTTCATTTCCATATGCCAACGATGAAAATATTCAAAAATTGAGTATCGACGAGGTAAAGCCTACAAATAAAAATGTAGAAACGAATCATTGGCAACTTTGGTCTTACGAACACATGTATACTAAAGGTAAACCTAGCAAGAATGTTCAAAAATTTATTGATTATATGCTTGGAAGTAAAGTGCAAAATGATTTAGTACCTAAACTAGGCTATATCAGTATCGATAAGATGCAGGTTGAACGTGATAGTAATAATCATGTTGTTCAAAAATAAAGAATAGGACGTTTTGATGAATAACAAAGATCTTAAAAAAGTGGTTGAGTCTGCTTTAGATAAGCAAAAAGTTCCTCATGTTAAATTAAAAAAGATAGGTGCAAGTAAGGTTGATGTTGCTAGCTTAACTGAGCCATCAAAAGAAACACGACAAGAATATTGGGGTAAAGGATTAACTTACTGCGCCATTATTTTAATTATTATTTTGGTCGCTTCAATTATTGGTTTTATTGGATTTCATGGACTAGAAACTTTTACTAAAGATCATGTGAATGTTTTTCAATTTTTAACTTCTAGTGATTGGGATCCAGGTGAAGGGAAGAATCACGTGGGAGCAGCAGCGATGATTGTAACTTCATTTTCTGTAACCTTACTAGCTGCTTTAGTAGCAACCCCGTTTGCAATTGCTGTAGCCTTATTTATGACTGAATATTCTTCTAAAAAGGGTGCACGCTTTTTGCAATCAGTAATTGAATTATTGGTAGGAATTCCGTCTGTTGTTTATGGATTCTTGGGATTAACAGTTATTGTTCCTTTTATTAGAAATATTTTTGGTGGAACCGGGTTCGGTATTTTATCAGCGACTTTAGTTTTATTTGTCATGGTTTTACCGACAATTACTTCGCTAACTGTTGATAGTTTAAAAGCTGTACCATCTGATTACCGGAAAGCTTCTTTAGCTTTAGGTGCAACTAAATGGCAAACAATCTATAAAGTGATTTTGCGAGTTGCTTCGCCTAGAATCATGACAGCGGTAATTTTTGGGATGGCTAGAGCCTTTGGTGAAGCCTTAGCTGTACAGATGGTTATTGGTAATGCAGTTTTAATGCCAGCTAACTTAGTAAGTCCATCTGCTACTTTAACTAGTCAGTTAACTAGTCAAATGGGAAATACAGTTATGGGAACTTTACCAAATAATGCACTTTGGTCATTAGCGCTTCTATTGTTAATTATGTCTTTGGTCTTTAACTTCTTAGTCCGCTTAATTGGAAAGAGAGGACAGAAATAATGAATGCAAAAACTCGTAATAAGATTGCTACTGCTGGTATTTATACCTTAGTGAGTATTGTGGTAATAATCCTTTTTGGGATTTTAGGCGATATTCTAGTTTCGGGTGTACCACATCTTTCATGGCATTTTTTATCTTCTGAGGCTTCTTCCTATCAAGCTGGTGGAGGAGTAAGAGATCAGCTATTTAATTCATTATATTTGCTAGTATTAACCTTAATTATTTCACTTCCTATTGCTTTGGGAGCAGGTATTTATCTAGCAGAATATGCTAAAGATAATTGGTTTACTAACTTAATTAGAACAACGATTGAAATTTTAAGCTCACTTCCTTCAATTGTTGTTGGTTTATTTGGTTATTTACTATTTGTAGTACAGTTTGGTTTTGGATTTTCAATTATTTCTGGTGCTTTGGCTCTTACGTTCTTTAATTTACCAACACTAACTAGTAATATTGAACAAGCTATTGAAGGTGTTCCACAAGCGCAAAGAGATGCAGGACTTGCCTTGGGCTTATCTAACTGGAAAACAATTCGCGGGATCGTTTTGCCAGCCGCTTTACCAGGGATTTTGACTGGAATTATTTTAAGTGCTGGTAGAATTTTTGGTGAAGCAGCTGCCTTAATTTATACTGCAGGTCAAAGTGGATCTACAATTGACTATAGTAATTGGAACCCATTTAGTCCAACTAGTTTTTTGAATGTGATGCGCCCAGCAGAAACTTTAGCTGTTCACATTTGGAAGGTTAATACTGAAGGAATCATCCCCGATGCAACAATCGTTTCAGCTGCAACTTCTGCTTTATTAATTATTGTGGTGATTTTATTCAATCTTGGTGCACGTGCCTTGGGTAATCATTTATACCGCAAATTAACAGCAGCTAAGTCATAAGGAGAAATTTATGCAAAATGTAAATGAAGTCCCGACATATATTCATCAATTTGATAAGGATGAGCAGATTATCTCGACGCAAGCCCTTAGTGTTTTTTACGGAGGTAGCGTTCAAAAACTTTTTAATGCTAGTCTTCAATTTAAGAAAAAGACTATCACAGCCCTAATTGGAGGTTCTGGTTCAGGAAAGTCTACGTTTTTACGTTGTCTTAATAGAATGAATGACAAGGTGGCACGAGTAGACGGAGAAATTTGGTACCATGGGTTAGATACTAATAAAAACAACATTAACGTTTACCAGTTAAGAAAAAATATTGGAATGGTTTTCCAAAAGCCTAATCCATTTCCAAAATCAATTAGAGAAAATATTACTTATGCTCTAAAAGCAAATGGTGAAAATGATAAGCAAAAATTAGATCAAATTGTAGAAGAGAGTTTAAGAGCGGCTGCTTTATGGGATGAAGTTAAGGATAAGTTAGATAAGAGTGCATTGGCAATGTCTGGTGGCCAACAGCAGCGATTATGTATTGCGCGAGCTCTTGCATTGAAGCCCGAAATTTTGCTGCTTGATGAGCCCGCTAGTGCTCTTGATCCTGTTTCTACTTCTAAACTTGAGGATACTCTTAAGCAGTTGAGAACTGACTATACAATGATCATGGTAACGCATAATATGCAACAAGCCAGTCGTATTAGTGATTACACAGCTTTCTTTCATTTAGGTCATGTTTTAGAGTATGACACTACTGAAAATATTTTTACTAATCCTAAGGGTGAAATTACGGAAGACTACATTCGCGGAAGTTTTGGATAAGGGGTTTACTGTGGAAAATATTATTACAAGTAAAGATGTTCACCTAAGCTATGGAAATGTTGAGGCTTTACATGGTATTAGCCTAGACTTTGAAGAAAAAGAACTTACTGCCTTAATTGGTCCTTCAGGATGCGGAAAATCAACCTTTCTTCGCTGTTTAAATAGAATGAATGATGACATACCTAATATTCATATTAGTGGTGAGATTAAATTCGAAAATAAAAATATTTACGGTCCTAAAATGGACTTGGTAGAGTTGCGTAAGGATGTTGGAATGGTGTTCCAGCAACCAAGCCCGTTTCCATTTTCTGTTTATGATAATATTGCTTATGGTCTTAGGATTGCTGACATTAAAGATAAAGAATTAATCGACCAGCGAGTTGAAGAAAGTCTAAAGCAAGCCGCCATTTGGAAAGAGACTAAAGATAATTTAGATCGAAACGCTCAAGCCTTTTCGGGAGGACAACAACAGAGAATTTGTATTGCTCGTGCTTTAGCAGTTCGTCCAAAAGTGGTTCTGCTTGACGAGCCTACTAGTGCTCTTGACCCAATTTCAAGTAGTGAGATTGAAGAAACTCTTCTTGAATTAAAGCATGATTTTACTTTTATCATGGTAACGCATAACTTGCAACAAGCTTCTCGAATTAGTGACTACACTGCTTTCTTAATGAGCGGAGACTTAATTGAGTATGGCAAGACATCAGATATGTTTATGAATCCGAAAAAGCAAATTACTAGTGATTATCTGAATGGACGTTTTGGTTAATAAAGGAGATTTTTAAGATGCATGAAGTTTTTTTAGATGAATTACGTAAGTTGAATACTCGTTTCATGGGAATGGGTATTGATGTCAGTGAAGCAATTGACGAAGCAACACAAGCTTTCGTTGAACATGATAAGAAATTAGCGCAAAGCTTAGTCAAAGATGATCAAAAGGTGTCACGTGCTGCTACAAAAGTTGAAAAAAGAACCTTGAAATTGATGGCTCTTCAACAACCAGTGGCTAGTGACTTTAGAAATGTTATTAGTATCTTAAAAGCTACTAATGATTTAGAACGAATTGGTGAAAATGCTAATTCAATTGCTTGGGAAACAATTCGAGTAAAGGGAAATCCTCGTATTCCGGAAGTTGAAGCAATTATTAAGTCAATGTCCAAGAAAGTTAACTTTATGTTAGATCAAGTTTTAAAGGCCTATGTACAAGGTGATGAAAAATTGGCTCGTGAAGTTGCTAAAAAAGATGATGAAGTAGATGAAGATTACGTAAAAGCTCGTAAGTTAATTATTTCTGGAATTAAGCAAGATCCAGAAGCAGCGGTTGCTTCTTCAAGCTACTTTATGGTAATTCGTTTACTTGAACGTATTGGTGACCACGTCGTTAATTTAGCACAATGGGTTATCTATAAAATGTCAGGAGAATTAGTAGATTTAAATACTAAGGATACTGATGAGATGACCGAATTATAAAATTGAATATTTTTATGAAGCCGGCCAACAATTGATTGATATGGTTGGTCTACTTAAAAAAATTTGAATATAGAAAAATAAGAACCTTCAATTTGAGGGTTCTTATTTTTATTTAACTTTATATCCTTCAGTTGTAAGCGCGTGCAAAAAGTAAAAAAGAAATCTATAATAAAACTATAAATTAAGCTGTAATACTAAGTAGGGGGAAGTTATGCGCGATATAGTACAAAAAAAGAAGAAACATCAATTTCCAACAGCATATACAGTTATCATTATTGTTCTATTATTGGTACAGATTTTAACGTTTTTTATACCGTCGGGTAATTATGCAACGCTTGAATATGATCAACCAAGTAAAGAGTTTGTAATTACGAAACCAAATGGTAGCAAGCATAAAGAAGCAGCAACCCAAAAAACTTTAGACAAATATAAAGTTAAGATCGATGTTAAAAAGTTTACTAGTGGAACGATCTATAAACCCGTAGCTATTCCTGATTCCTATGAAAAAATTAATCAGAAAAAGCCAGGACTCGGTGGAGCGATTTATCAATTTCTTTCTTCTCAGGTAAACGGGATTGCTCAAAGTATTGATATTATTGCCTTTGTTTTGATTCTAGGTGGTTGTATTGGAGTTGTTCATGCAAATGGTGCAATTGATGCCGGAATGCAGGCACTTTCTAAAAAGATTAAGGGTAAGCAAGTTTTATTGATTGTTTTAGTAATGGGATTGATCGCCATTGGTGGAACAACCTTTGGTTTAGCTGAAGAAACAATGGCTTTTTATCCTATCTTAATTCCAGTCTTCTTATTAGCAGGCTTTGATAGGATGACAGTTGTTGCGACGATCTTTTTAGGTACAAGTATTGGGACGATGGCATCAACTATTAACCCATTCTCGACTGTAATTGCCTCTAATACGGCGGGGGTCAATTTTACAGATGCATTGCCACTTAGAATTTGTATGTGGGCAACTTGTGTGATTGTAGGGATGATTTATGTGATTCTTTATGCTAAAAAAGTACAAAAGAATCCTAAAGCTTCATATGTTTATAATGACTTCGCTAAAGAAGATCAAGAATATATGAATCAGAATCAAAGTATGCAAGAAAGTAAATTTACTTGGCGTCAAAAGTTAACTTTACTTGTCTTTGCGATTGCCTTTATCGTAATGATTTGGGGTGTTCAACAAAAGGGATGGTATTTTACTGAAATTGCCGTTGTCTTCCTAGCAACGGGCTATATTTTCGCCTTTATTTCAGGCTTAAGTGAGCATAAATTTGTTGAGAGCTTTGTAAATGGTGCGGCAGATTTATTGGGTGTAGCTTTAACAATTGGCCTAGCACGTGCTGTTTCAATTGTGATGGAAGAAAGTCATACAAGTGATACAATTATGAATTTCTTTAGTCAGCAAGTTTCTGGAATGCCACCATTATTGTTTATTTGGTTTATGTTTTTAGTCTACATTGTTCTTGGTTTCTTTATTCAGTCATCTTCTGGCTTAGCCGTTCTTTCAATGCCTATTATGGCACCGCTAGCCAACGTGGTTGGAATTGATCGCGCAAGCATTATTGATGCCTATAATTGGGGTCAAGGATTTATTAGTTTAATTGCACCAACTGGATTAATTTTAATGAGCTTAATGATGGTAAATATTGGATTCAATAAATGGTTTAAGTTTTGCTGGAAACTGTTAGTTATTGAATTTGGAATTTGTTTAGCCTTTTTGGCAATTGGTTTAGTTGTTTACTAACTAAGCAAATAAGTAGCTTTTAGTATTTTTTATAGTTATGATGAAGCTAAAGACATTGTTTAATATTTTAAGGAGGCTTTTGTATGGCTTATCCAAAAACTAAAAAAATTATGAATGAAATTGTTGCTGATTTAACTCAAACTCACATGGTTGTCCACCAACACCATTGGTATATGCTTGGAAGAGGATTTCTAAAATTGCACCCATATTTAGATGGTGTAATGGAAGAATTAGCTGAGCAGCAAGATGGGGTTGCTGAAAGATTGATTGCCATTAATGGTAATCCGATTTCCACCTACGAAGAAGTATTGGAAGAAACTAACGTTCCAGATCAAATCGGTAGTTGGGATTTGTCAATTGAAGAAAGATTTCAATTAATTATAAATGCATACAAACAATTGCGAGATGATTATGAAAGAGGGATCAAGATTAGTGAAGGAGAAGGAGACGACTCAACTAATGACCTATTGATTTCCTATCATACCGCGATCGAAAAAAGAATTTGGATGATGTCAGCTGAACTTGGTCAACGTCCAGGTGAAGGTGAATAGGAAAAATATATTTATGCAAAGCATTCCGTGTATGGAATGCTTTTTTGCTATAATTAAAGTAAATATTGCCATACAGGGAAGGAAATACCATGAATAAAGTTACAATTGTTGGGTCAATTAACGTTGATAATATTATGCATATTAAGAAACTTCCTCAACCAGGAGAAACAATAGCAATGTCTGAATTTTCAAAAGCTGCTGGTGGTAAGGGAGCAAATCAAGCCGTAGCAAGTAGTCGAGCAAAAAATGAAACAATTTTTGTTGGACGGGTTGGGGATGATGACAATGGTCGTTTTATGCTTGAACAATTTAAAGAAAATGGAATTAATGTTGACCATGTAGCTATAACTCCAAACCAACAAACTGGACAAGCTTATATTTTGCTTCAAGAGACAGGACAAAATTCAATTATTATTCAACATGGTGCAAATTTTGACGTAACAGCAGAAGATGTTAGAAATGCGAAAAGTCAAATTGAAGATAGCGATTTTGTGATTGCTCAATTTGAAACACCAATTGAAGCGACTATTGAAGCTTTTAAGATTGCTAGAGAAGCTGGTAAAATTACTATTTTAAATCCTGCGCCTGCCCGTACTGATATCCCAGAAGAATTATTAGAGTTAACCGACTTGATTACTCCTAATGAAACTGAGGCTGAGAGTATTACAGGAATTAAAGTTGACAGTGAAGAGTCAATGAAGAAGAGCAGTGAAATTTTTCATCAAATGGGAATTAAGGGTGTAATTATCACAATTGGTGAACGTGGATCTTATGTTTCTTATGAAGACATTGAAGAGATTGTTCCAGCTTTCAAAGTAAAGGCAGTTGATACAACAGCAGCTGGTGATACATTCTTAGGTGCTTTATCTAGTGAATTGAAGCCTGATTTAAGTAACTTAAGAGATAGTGTGATTTATGCATCCAAATCATCCTCATTTACAGTTCAAAAATTAGGTGCATTTCCATCTATTCCAACTAGAGAAGTAGTTGAAGAAGCTTTGAAGGAGAAAAACTAATGAATAAGACAGAGCAAGATCAATTAAAAAAAGAAGCGGCTATTAAAGCAGCTAAGATGGTAGAGCCTAATTCTGTTTTAGGAGTTGGGACAGGTTCAACAGTTGCATTTTTCATCGATGCACTAGGTGAACGCAAAGAAAAAGAAGGTTTTAGTTTAAAGCATATTGTTACTACTTCTAACCGTAGTAAGAAGCAACTTGAAGGACTGGGCTTTAAGGTTGATGAATTAGCAGATATTGATCAAGCTGATTTAACAGTAGATGGCGCTGATCGAGTAGACGATAATTTAGATGGAATTAAAGGCGGTGGTGGTGCCTTAACTTTAGAAAAAAATGTCGCTATCAACTCAAAGAAGATTATTTGGATTGTTGATGAATCAAAACTTGTTCACCATCTCAGCGGCTTTCCGCTTCCAGTTGAAGTATTACCAGTGTCTGCTGAACAAAACTTTAAGCGTTTTGAAGAAGAAGGTTTGAAGCCTCAATGGCGTTTAGATGATGAGGGTAAGCGTTATGTAACGCATTACGGTAATTACATCATTGATTTAGCTGCTGATCCAACTCCAGTACCACACGGTTTAGCTGACTATCTAGATCATACAGTTGGTGTAGTTGAGCATGGTTTGTTTTTAGACATGTGTAATGAAGTCATCATTGCACATAGCGATGGTACAATCGAAGATAAGAAGAGAAAATAATTATTTTTTCAAAAACTAATATAATTTTTAAAAGACTTGATCAGTTCAAGTCTTTTTTTGTAACAAATCTTAGTTCATAATAAATATGATACGTAAATTTAGAAAGAAGGACCTTTATGTCAAAAAAGCCCTTAATTATTAGTACAGATCCAGGTATTGACGATATTGCTGCAATGACAATCAGTCTTTTTGCAGCTGAACTTGATGTTAAAATGATTGTCCCAACATGGGGAAATGTTTCTTTAGCTCATACTTTACAAAACACTCTTGATTTAGAGAACTTTTTACACACAAAAGTTCCTGTAGTCAAAGGAGCTAATCAGCCATTAGTACGTCCAGCCATTAGTGCAGCTTCTGTTCATGGTGAAACAGGAATTGCTGGCTTTGAATTTGAAAAAGCTAATGATGATTTATTAGAGCCGGGACTTGCTGCTACTAAGATGTATGAAGCAATTAAAAACAGTCCTGAAAAAGTTACTTTATTAGGAGTTGGTCCTTTAACTGACTTTGCCCTTTTATTTAAGCAATACCCTGATGTGGTAGAAAATATTGCTGAAGTTTATATTATGGGTGGAAACATTGGGCATGGAAACCATAGTCCATTTGCGGAATATAATATTGCAGGTGATCCAGAAGCAGCACAGATAGTTTTCCATTCCGGCTTGCCAGTTTATGTAGCTCCACTTGAAATTGGAGATAAAGCTCATTTAACTCAAGATCAGATGGACAAGATTAAAGAATGCGGCGAAGTTGGTAAAATGCTTTATTCGATGTTTTCTAATATTCATGAACCTGATGGAGATACTCGAATTAAGATTTATGATCCGACAGCGGTTGGAATTATGCTTCATCCTGAATTCTTTACTTTAAAGCCAGCTAATGTTGAAATTGAATTAGCTGGACGCTATACATATGGTGCTAGTGTGATGGATTTCTTAAGTAAAAAACATAATGCACAGATTGCAACCGACGTTGATACAGAGAAGTTTGCAGCTTGGTTCATTGATAGTATCAAGACTGCTAATAATGGGAGAAAATAATGACTGATTTAGTCTATCGCTCAGTAATGCGCGATATTAAACAAAAAATACTTAATAATGAATATGAAGATATGCGTTTGCCTGATGAGCGAAGCCTAAGTGACTATTATCATGTAAGTCGTTCATCGATGAAGCGCGCTTTAGGTTTGCTTGCTCAGCAAGGGATAGTTTTTAAAAAAAGAGGTAGCGGAACATTTATTAATCCGCTCTATTTGAAAAATCAGGCACTTTTTAAGTATGAGGGATCAAATTTAGGTATTACCGATTCCTTTAGTGTTCCCGGTAAGAAGCAAAGTATTGAGCTGTTAGACTATCAAGTAATTAAGGCCGACGAAGATTTGAGACAGGACTTGTTTTTAAAAGAGTCAGATTTTGTTTATCAAATAAAACGGCTTCGTTTGTTAGATGATCAACCATTTTTAATTGAAACAGGTTTTATTCCTATTAAGATTACTCCAGAATTAAATCCGGATATTCTTAAAGGATCGCTCTTTAACTACTTAGAAGATACACAAAATAAAACTGTAACCCGTTCATTCTTAACAATTACAGTTGAGCCATCAACTTTAGAAGATCAGTCTAAATTGATGCTGGCACCTAATGAACCTGTAGGTGTAATGGAAGGTATTTTCTTTTTAGATGATGGAACTCCATTTGAAGTTTCAAATATGAGAATTCATTATAAATATATGAAGTACAATACTTTTGTTAACTTAAGTCAAGAATAAAAATAAGCCATTGTTTTTCTCGGGGGATGAGAGAAACAATGGCTTTTTGTATGGGACGAGTAGCTTAATCAAATTGCAAACTATCGTCAACCGGGGACAGATATACATAGTTTAAGTTAGTATTTTTACATTGCTCACTGAGGGAATTAATTAAAGTATCTTGTTCCTTAGTAATCGGAATTTGCTTAAGTACTATTTGAGATTGCAAATACATAACTAACTTATTGCTCCAAGCAGCTGCGTCATCATGGTTTTCAGCTTTGGCTATGACTTTTAAAATTGTCTGCTCAAGCGGAAGATATGCTTTAATTTGAACTTTATTGAAACTAGTATATAAATCTTTTAATACTGTGATAATTTCATCGTGCTTTGTAATAGGTTTTTCTAACATGATAAAGACCTCACTATCTAACTGATTTCTGGGCCCACTAAAATACTAGCATCTTTCATGCTTGAAAAGCCTATTTTGTATGAAAGTAGTGGTTTCTGCTAAGTGTTTATCTTGATTTAAATAGCATTATACTGATTTAAATCAGTAAATCATTTCTTAAATACTGATTAATCCTTAAAATAAAGCTCTAAATACAGATAAATACGTAAAATGAAAGAGCTTTCTGATAAGATTAGACATGTGAGGTGAGATAAATGCAATCACAAGTTGAAAGACTAGATTTAATTAGACAAAAATTAGATGAGAGAAAAACAATTAGTACACGTGAAATTATGAAATTGTGTCATGTCTCTTTTGATACGGCTAGAAGGGATGTAATTAAATTAACCAGCACTGGTCAAGCGATTCGAATCCATGGAGGATTGATGAAAATTAAACAGGGGACAGTGCCAGATTATAATTCTCGCGTCCATGTTTTGTCGCCCATTAAAAATAAAATAGCTAAGATGACGGCAAAGTATTTAACAGCTGATAAGCTGATTTATTTAAATGCTTCGACTACTATTTCGCAGCTGTGCCACTATCTTAAGGGCTTAAATGCAACAATCATGACAAATTCAATTGATAATGCGGGTGCCTTAATGATGGATAACTTGCCTAATGTCATCTTATTAGGCGGTTATTTAAATAAAGAGAATCACTATACATCTTCTTTAAATAGTTTAAAAGAAATAGATCAATATGAATTTGATATTGCAGTCATTGGGACGTCATCGGTTAATAAAAATGGAGTTTTTGTAGTTAATCATTCTGATGCACAAATTGAAAGAGAAGTAGTTAATCGAACTAAAACAGTTATTTTATTGGCAGAAGAATATAAATTTAAAGAAGATAGATCTTCTCCATATAAGGTCATGGATTGCAAGCAAGCTGATATTTTGATCACAGATAATAAGCTTGATCCACAGTATCGAAAATATTTTAAAAAGAATATTAAGATTCGTGAAGTACTCGAAGAGGAAAATATAAAAAAGTAAGTAATTATAATTGGACCGTCCCAATGTTTTTAAAAGTTGAATTTTTGCACTTAATGCTATATGATAAGTACTGTAATAAGCAAATGAAAACTATTTCAAGGAGATATGGCTATGGCAGTAAATTACGATTCTCAAGAATACTTAAAGAGTGTTGACGCATACTGGCGTGCAGCTAACTACTTATCAGTGGGACAATTATTTTTAATGAATAACCCTTTACTTAAGAGAGACTTAAAGGCAGAAGATGTAAAACCTAAGCCAATTGGTCACTGGGGTACAATTGTGCCGCAAAACTTTATCTATGCTCATCTAAATCGTGCAATTAAGAAATATGATTTAAATATGTTTTATATTGAAGGTTCTGGTCACGGTGGCCAAGTAATGGTATCTAATTCATACTTAGATGGTTCATATACTGAACGCTACCCAGAAATCACTCAAGATGAAAAGGGAATGGCGAAGTTATTTAAGCAATTTAGTTTCCCAGGTGGCGTTGCTTCTCATGCTGCTCCCGAAACTCCTGGATCAATTCATGAAGGTGGGGAATTAGGTTATTCACTATCTCATGGTGTTGGTGCAATTTTAGATAATCCGGATGTAATTGCTGCAGTTGAAATTGGTGATGGTGAATCAGAAACTGGTCCACTTGCTACTTCTTGGTTTTCAAGTAAGTTCATTAATCCAATTAAAGATGGTGCAGTTATTCCTATCTTACAAATTAATGGCTTTAAGATTTCTAATCCAACTATCGTTTCTAGAATGAGTGATAAAGACTTAACTAAGTACTTTGAAGGAATGGGTTGGAAGCCATACTTTGTTTCCGCATATAAAGACGGCGAATTTAATGGTTATAAAGACCACATGGAAGTTCACCAAGAAATGGCAAAGACAATGGACGAAGTTGTTGAAGAGATTAAGGCTATTCAAAAGCATGCGCGTGAAAACAACGATGATTCCTTAGTGAAGTGGCCAATGATTGTCTTTAGAGTACCTAAGGGTTGGACGGGTCCAAAATTCGATCTAGATGGTAACCCAATTGAAAATAGTTTCCGTGCTCACCAAATTCCAATTCCTGTTGCTCAAGATGATATGACTCATAAAGAAATGCTTACAGATTGGATGGAGAGTTATAAGCCGGAAGAACTATTCAATGAAGATGGCTCACCAAAGGATATTGTTAAAGAAAATACTTTATCTGGCGATCAAAGAATGGCTATGAATCCAGTAACCAATGGTGGTATTGATCCAAAAGTCTTAAATATGCCTGACTACCGCGACTTTGCAATTAAATTTGATAAACCTGGTTCTGTTGAAAAACAAGATATGGCCGAATGGGCAAAATATTTAGACAAGATGTCTGAATTGAATCCAACTAATTTCCGTGGTTTTGGTCCGGATGAAACTAAATCTAATCGTTTATTCCAACTTTTAGATAATCAAAAACGTCAATGGATGGAAAGTATTCATACTCCAAACGATGAAAACTTGGCTCACGAAGGTCGTGTGATTGACTCACAATTGTCAGAACACCAAGATGAAGGTTGGCTTGAAGGATATGTATTAACTGGTCGTCACGGATTCTTTGCTACATATGAAGCATTTGGTCGTGTAGTTGATTCAATGCTTACTCAACATATGAAATGGCTGAGAAAAGCTAAAGAACAAACTTGGAGACATGATTATCCAGCCTTGAACTTAGTTGATACTTCAACTGTTTTCCAGCAAGACCACAATGGTTATACCCACCAAGATCCAGGTATGTTAACTCATTTGTATGAAAAGAATCGTCCAGATTTAATTCACGAATACTTGCCAGCAGATACTAACTCCCTTCTTGCTGTATCTGATAAGGCATTTAGAGATCGCGAATGCATCAATGTTTTAGTAACTTCTAAACAACCTCGTCCTCAATGGTTCTCAATTGAAGAAGCTAAAAAATTAGTTGATAAAGGTCTTGGCTATGTTGACTGGGCATCAACCGATAAGGGTGCTAAGCCAGATGTTGTTTTTGCTTCAACTGGTACTGAACCAACAATTGAATCTTTAGCTGCCATTGACTTACTTCATAAGAAATTCCCAGACCTAAAGATTCGCTATATTAATGTGATTGATGTTATGAAGTTAATGTCACCAGAAAAGAATCCAAATGCAATCAGTAATGAAGAATTCAACCGTCTTTTCCCTAAAGGTACACCAGTTATCTTTGCATGGCATGGATTTAAACCAATGATGGAATCAATTTGGTTTGATCGCGGCCGTGGCAAGAATGATGTTCATATTCATGGATATGAAGAAAATGGTGATATTACTACTCCTTTTGATATGCGCGTTTTAAACCACATGGATCGCTATGACCTAGCAAAAGATGTAGTAGAAAGTATTCCTGAGCTAAGTGAAAAGAATGCTGATTTCATTGATGAAATGGATAGCTTGCTTGCTAAACATCATCAATATATCCGTGATAACGGTAAAGATATGCCTGAAGTTACTGAATGGCAATGGAATGGCTTAAAATAAATATATTATTTTTTAAAGATCGGATTAATTTCCGGTCTTTTTTAATTGTAGTTATAAAAAAATCATTGTATTGTTAGGGTGATATTTATTGTTATAATGGTTTAAGGGAAGTAAGTGTAATTTTTACAAATAAAAGATATTGTAAGAAGGGATGATGAAATGGATTTTAAAGATGTTTTAGCAAGTGAACATGCAACAAGAAAGTTTACTGATCAAAGAGTAAGCGAAAAGACTGTTGTCAAAGTAATTGAGGAGGCACAAAGAACGCCGTCCTTGTTAAATTCACAGCCCTGGCGAATTTATGTAGCTGAAGGTGAAGTTGCTAAGGCAATAAGAAAAGAATATGAGGAGAAAGCACTAGCTCATGAAGAACCCCATGAAGATTTTGCTTCATTGCTAAAAGTTGAGTGGGATATATTTCCAAGTAAGAATATGGCAACCATGAGTGAAACTTTAGATTACTTTTTACGTGGTGAATCTGATGCTTTTGATCAAGCTCAAGTGAAATTATTTAATGCTCCTGTAATAGTATTTTTGACTATTCCTAAAAAATCTCCAGCTTGGTCAATCTTTGACTTGGGTGCCTTTTCTCAGACATTAATGTTGGCTGCTAATAATCGTGGCTTAAGCACGATGCCGGCACATGCTTTTGTTAAATACCCAGATGTAATAAGAAAGTATTTGGATGTTCCAGAAGGTGAGTCAATTGGAATTGGGATTGGTTTAGGATATCCTAATAAGAAGGCAGCAATTAATAATTACAAGTCTAATCGTGTATCGTTAGATGAAGTTTTAAAAATTAAAAAAGATATCTAGTTAAGAAACTCTTGAAGAATTAAAGTCTAGCTAATTTGTTAGATGGAATTCTTCAAGAGTTTTTTGTTTGCTTGTTTAAAACAAAATTAAAATATGGCATAATTATAAAAAACAAAGGAGAAGAATGATGCTATTAGTTTCTCCCGAGCAATGGGCCAATTGGGATAAATGGTTCAATTATACATTGCCAGGTTATATTTTAATTTTAGGAACGATTTTTTTATTTGTTGGATTGATCCCATTTTTATGTGTACATAATAAAATTACCTATAGTTTATTTGGAGTGACAACTACACTTTTAGTGATTTTTCTTGGGATAGCGTATTTTAAAAATAAGGAATCGAAAGAATATGTCAAAGAAAATCACTATTTAACGGCAATGGTTAGAGAGTATGATGCTCAGATTTTTTCTAATAAATATTATGATCCAGAGGAAATCGAGATGTTTAAATATGTAGCTGATATTCAGACTCCGTCACACTTACCCTCAATTTATAAAAAGATACCCGTGAAGCAAGAAGTTACCTATCTTGGTAAAAATGATTATTATGCTTTTATTGAATTAAATAATGTAGTGATGAAGTTTAGTTTAGCAGATTGCAAAAAAATACCTGGAAATCAAGCTTACTTTACTGGCTATCATTTTAAGATTAGAAATAAGAAATTTTTGAAGCTAGGATTTATTGATTTAAAACATAATTTACGCGATAAAGTTGAACTACCAGCCAATTTCTATAATAAGCAGGTTTCAAGTAATATTGAAGAAAATTATAATCATCCCGGATTAGTTGCAAACTGGATCCCTGATTCAGAAAAATAATGCTAAAATAGAGATGTAATTATTTAATATATAAAAAAGGTGAAGATCACTTGTCTACAAGTACTATAACTACTAATTTAATTGTTATTTTCATAACGTTTTTAATTGCAATTTTCTTTGTTGTTGCTGAATTTGCCTTAGTGCAAACAAGATCTAGTCAGCTAGAAGATATGCTGGCAAACGGTCAAGGCAATCCTAAGAAACTAAAGCGTGCTCTACATATGGTTCATAACTTGAATGAGTCATTATCTACCACTCAAGTAGGTACAACTTTAGTTGGTGTTATTTTAGGTTGGATTGGTCAGGGAACTATTGAAGAACTATTGACCGATGTGTTTAAAATGACACCTTGGTTTGGAGCAAAGACTAGCGGAGTATTAGGAGCAACTTTAGGTGTTGTATTGCTAACTTATTTAGAAGTTGTTGTAACTGAAATTGTTCCTAAGAATATTGCTATTGACATGCCCGTTAAGTGTTTAATGGCAGTCGTTACTCCTTTAGCTGTTTTCCATACGATTGTATATCCGTTCGTCTGGTTACTTAACCACAGTGCTAATGGATTGCTTCATTTATTAGGGATGCAGTCAGCTGATGAAGAAAGTGAAGTTTATTCACAATCTGA
The DNA here is from genome assembly GCF_910589175.1 of uncultured Lactobacillus sp. Lineage (GTDB taxonomy): Bacteria > Bacillota > Bacilli > Lactobacillales > Lactobacillaceae > Lactobacillus. Next base: position 7,973 of record NZ_CAJURR010000004.1, on the reverse strand, counting down.
AATCTTACGTTTATCTCGTAACGCTGTAACGGGCGGCTCACTTGATAAAGACGATCTTTTGTATATGGAACGTGCTTTTGAATTAAATGATAAAGTTGCTAAAGATATCATGACAGACCGTACTCAACTTCAAGTTTTAAATGCTACTGATGATGTAAAGACAGCTTTAGAAAAATACATTAAAGATGGTTTCAGCCGTTTTCCAGTTGTGCGTGATAACGATAAAGATGATGTTGTAGGATACGTTTATGCTTATGATATCGTAAGTCAAGATCAGGAAAATCCTAATGTCCCGATTACTAGAATTATTAGAGCGATTATTACTGTGCCTGAATCAATGTTAATTCAAGATATTTTGAAATTAATGATTAAAAAGCACACACCAATCGTTTTAGTAGTTGATGAGTATGGTGGAACAAGTGGAATTGTAACTGATAAAGATATTTATGAAGAACTCTTCGGATCAATTAAAGATGAAATCGATGATGTTTCAGATGAATATATTGTCCGCGATGATCATGGAAATATCCACGTTTCAGGAAAGACTACTTTATATGATTTTGAACGCTACTTCCACACTAAGCTGAAGGCATTCGAAGATAGTGATATTATTACCATTGGTGGTTATATGATGGAACACTATCCTAACTTAAAGAAGGGTGAATCTGTTGATTTAGAAGGCTTTAAGTTTAAGCTAGTAAACATTGAACAAGGATTCATGCGTTGGTTCCTCGTTTCTAAGGTCGATCAAGCTAGTGAAAATGATGATTCAGAAAATAGCGATCAAAGTGATAAAGAAAAAGATAAATAATCGGAAAAAGCACCTCAAGATAGGTGCTTTTTTGTCTAATTAAATGTTATAATTCTACTATTAACAACGCATTTATAAAAGGATATAGAGGGTTAAAATGCAAAATAGTGATAATATTGACAACATTATTGATCGTGTTTTATTTAGTCAAGATGACATCGAAGAGATTTGTCAAAGACTAGGTAAGCAATTAACTGAGGATTACGCTGGTAAGTTTCCATTAGTCATTGGGGTACTAAAGGGTGCTGTATACTTTATGACTGATTTAACACGCCATATGAACGTAAAAATGCAAAATGACTTTATGGATGTTTCAAGCTACGGTGATGGCTTTGAATCAACCGGTAAAGTTAGATTAGATATTGATGTTCAAGCAGATGTTAAGGGTAGAGATGTATTGCTAGTTGAAGATATTGTTGATACTGGTCATACTTTGAAATTTATGAAGGATCTATTAATTGAACGTGGCGCAAAGAGTGTAAAGTGCTGCGCACTTCTTAATAAGACAGAACGCCGTGAAGATGACGTGGTTGTAGATTACTATGGCTCAAAAGTTGAAAATGAATTTGTAGTTGGCTATGGATTAGACTACTTAAATGCATATCGTAATCTACCTTATGTTGGTGTTTTAAAACCAGAAGTTATTCAAGCAAACTTAAACCGTTAATTATTTAAAATATCTTTATCATAGAATTAAAAAGGGTTGAGACTTCCTTCTTAGCTAGTGGAAGTTTCAACCCTTTATCTATAAGCTTTATTATTGGCGATTATTCTGTTTTTTCATATAGTAATAAATAGGAAGGCCTAATAAGGTTAAACCAATACCAGTTATTGATAGCCAGAATTCATTGATTACAGTACTGATTACAATGAATAAACCACCACCAATTGAGATAATTGGAATAATCGGATACCAGGGAACAACATAAGGACGCTCTAGTCGAGGTTCGCGATAGCGCAAAATTACAACTGCAATGGAAATTAGGGTGGTAAAGGTCCACATGACGAAGACGAGCATGTTGGTTAAGAGATCAAAAGTCCCTAGTAGAATCATTATTAAAGATACCGTTAGAATAATTAGTGCACTCAGTGTAGGCACACCTGTATTAACATTAGTGCGACTGATTTTATCGGAAAATGGTAACATCTTATTTTGTGCTAAAGTATAAGGTATTCTCATTCCCGTAAGCATAAAACCATTAATTGCGCCATAAACTGAAATTAAAATTCCAATCGTAACTAATTTACCGCCTAAACTACCAAATAGTTTTAACGAAGCTAAATAGGCAGTATTTTGATTGCCAACAATTTCTTTAAAGGGGATGGCAGTTAAAAATGCATAGTTGACTAATACATAAATTAAAGTAATAGCAGAGAGACCAATGATAATAGCTCTTGATAGGTTTTTCTCAGGCTTTTCAATTTCGCCAGCTAAATTAGTTACGTTAATCCAGCCATCATAAGCAAATAAAGCTGCAAGTAAACCGCCACTTAAGCCTGTCCAAAAAGAAACATTATGTCCAGCGCTTAAAGGGAGTAGGGCAATGCTGACTTTGTTTGAGTTAAAAAGTCCGAACAGCACAATTAAAGCAATTGGAATTGCCTTAAGAATAGTCATGACTGATTGCATCCGGGTTGAAAATTTTGTAGAAATAAAATTTAACCCCATTAAAAATATGGCTAGCAGTAGAGCAATTAAAGTTGCGTATTTAGTAGGCAGGTTAAATAAAACAACAAATTGTTGTCCAAATATAACGCTTAGAGCAGCGATATTAGCAGGAAAATAGACTAGCATTTGAGCCCAGCCAAATAAAAAGCCCCAAACTTTCCCGTAAGTATACTCGATGTACTTGATAGAACCCCCAGTAACTGGAAGAGCAGCCGCAATTTCGGATACTGTAAGGCCAGAGGCGATGGAAATAATACCGGCTAAGATCCAGACAAAAAGAGTTAATGAGGGAGTGCCAGTTTCATGACTAATGCTTCCTATTTTGAAAAAAACGCCCCCACCAATTACAGTTCCAACGACTGTAGCTAGGGCTTGACCAAAGCTAATTTGTCTTTTCAAGATTGTGCTTTCCTTTCAATATATCTATAACTTTTAGTAATGATATCATTTTATACTAAATCTTAATGAAAGTGGTGTAGGAAGAAGAAGTTCGTTAAAATAGCTAATGGAGGGACTGCAATGCATCGTTATCGACATAAATATACTTTCCCAAGTATTATTATCTTACTCATTCTAGCTTTCTCAGGACTAGTGTGGGGATATTTTAATATGAGACAAAATACAACTTTTCCTCGGGGATCAAATATGAGTGTACTAGGCATTGAACTAGACCAAACAAAAGATTACATTGATCTACATAAGTTAGAAAAAAATGGTATTTCTTTTGTATATTTGAGGTCAACACAAGGAAAATCTTATTTTGATGATAATTACCTGCTTTATCGCGATCAAATTCAAGGAACTAACTTAAACTTTGGTACAATTATTGCTTATAGTGATGAAACAAGTAATCAAGAACAATACCAATACTTTTTGAATAAAGTAGGAACTAACACTGGAAGCTTGCCAGTTATGATTGTGCCAGCGGCTAGTCACTTGACTAAAGCATATTGGAAGCGAATGGGAAATTTCGCTCAAATGATAAATAATCTTGGAAAAAGAGTAATGATAGCTGGTGACTATCGTTACCATAATTATTTTCCAGAAGGGACAAGATTTTTATATACAGGCGCCAGCTTAAAAGATAGGCAACACTATGCCTTTTGGTGTTACACTCAAAATGGAAGAGTTAAAAATATAGATAATCTCGATCGGGATGTAACTATGTTTGCTTATATTGGTACTAATACGCAGTACGAGCAATTATATGGTCAACAAGGAACACAATAGAGGAAATAAAATGTATTCAAACGCAATTACACAAGTTTTAGAAAAAGAACATAAGAATAAACCAACTTTAATTCAAGAAAGAACATATGATGCCATTCGTAATGGTGCTAGCATCGTAGGATTAGCTAAGACTGGTACCGGTAAAACTTTAGCCTATGGTTTGCCAGTAATGGAGCGAATTGCTGAAATTGGTGGCCGAGGCATTATTTTAGAACCAACTACTGAACTTGCGATCCAAACCAGAAATAATCTTTTACCTTATGCAAAATCATTAGGTTTAAAAACCATTGCATTAGTTGGAGCAGGAAATAGAAAAAGGCAATTAGAACGCTTAAAAAAGGAAAAGCCGGAAATAATAATTGCTACACCAGGAAGATTTTTTGACTTTTTATCTGAAAATCGAATCAAGTACCAAGATATTAATGCCCTAGTGGTTGATGAAGCGGATGATATTTTAGAATTCGCAAAATTAGATTTACTAAGTTCATTAGGACAAAATTTATCTTCAACTGCTCAAATTTTACTTTTTGGAGCATCTGAATCAGAAATTACGAAAGATGCAGAAGATTTATTTAATCACACTTTCTTACTACTTGATGTGCGCCCAGAACAAAAATCTGAAGTTAAACATTACTTTTTACAAGTTTCAAACGAATATAAAATGCAGTTTTTGCAGCGGTTGGCAAAGTTAGATAAGTTTAAGGGTATTCTCTTTTTTGATAGTACAGAAAGTGAAATAAGATTTGCTCGAATTTTTAGTCACAGTAAGACAAAATTTGCTGTTTTAAGTAACGAAACTAGTAAACAAAAGCGAGAAAAAATTCTTAGTGATTTTAGAACAGGCCGAATTAAGTTTTTATTTGCGACTGATTTAGCTGCCCGTGGGTTAGACTTGCCTGATGTTAGCTATGTTATTAACTTTGAAATTCCGAGTGAAGTAAATACCTACTTGCATCGGAGCGGTAGAACGGGTCGAATGAATAAATCAGGAACTGTTGTTACTCTTGGAGATGATCATGATTTTAGAAATTTAAAGAAATTACTAGCTGGTACTTATCAAGTTCAAAGAGCATATTTTGCAGGCTATAGTTTAACGACTGAAAAACCGAAACGAAAAAAAGAAGAGTCTGAAAACAAGGAGAAAAAAGTAAAAGAAGTTAAGCCTAAGCATAAAAAGAAGCGTTGGCGCAATAAGAAAAATAAAGGATATCATCCTCGAAAGGATAGAAGAGAAGAATAATGTCATCTTTAGTTAAATGGCTAGAAACTTATGTTTTGCCACCTGCATCTCGTTTAGCTCAAGTTCGCTGGCTAGTTGCAATGCGGGATACTTTCATTTCTTTACTGCCAATTACAATGGCTGGTTCAATTGCCATGCTATTTAATAGCATAATTAGAGCAGCTAAAGTACAAATGCATTGGGATACTTTTTATTCTTTGATGCAGCCTGTAGTAGCAATTGACAATATAATTTGGGAAGGTACATTTGCCCTTTTTGCGGTTTATTTTGCAATTTCTTGGGGTTATCACCTAGCTAAAACCTATGAAGTGAACCGATTTGCAGGTTCTGTTGCTTCTTTAGTTGCTTTTGCAATGAGCATTAGTGATTCTGTTAAATTGCGCATTGATGGGGATGTAGTTGATATTAAAAATGCTTTTGATATCAAGCAATTTTCTACAATGGGCCTATTTACAGCAATTATTTTTGGCTGTATTGGAACAGCATTATTTATTACCTTTTATAAGGCTAGAATTAGGTTAAAAGTAGATAGCAGTATGCCACATGCGGAATGGGTGGCATTTAGCACTCTGATTCCGATCCTGCTTTCTATTTTTATTGTAGGCTTTGTCAACTACGCTTTTCAAAGACTTACAGGAACCTATTTTGGTAATTGGCTGCTTACTACTATTCAAAGACCCTTGGTTAATTTAGGACAGGGCTTTGGAGTCGTTTTATTAGTTACATTTTTGGTTCAGATCTTTTGGTTCTTTGGAATTAACGGTATAAGCGTACTAACTCCAGTAATGGATTCTTTATGGCTGACACCAGAAAATATTAATGTTACAGCTGTTAGAAATAGTGAACATGTGCCTTATATTTGGGTTCGTGACTCTTTTAATGTTTTTGCATGGTTTGGTGGAGCTGGCGGAACTCTGGTATTAATTATTGCCATTTTAATGTTTTCTAAGCGTAAAGATTATCGAACAATAGCAAAGATGGCTGTAGCACCAGGAGTTTTTAATATTAATGAACCTATTATTTTTGGTCTGCCGGTTGTTTTTAACCCAGTTTATCTAATTCCGTTTGTGGTAGCTCCATTAGTAAATGTATCCTTAGCATATTGGGCTACAGAGGCTGGTTTAGTTAATCCAGTTCAAATTTTTGTTCCAACTGTAATGCCGCCGCTTATTGGACCATTCTTAGCCTGTAATTATGATTGGCGTGCTATTGTACTGGCTCTCATTAATATGGTAATTGCGCTTCTTATTTGGATGCCGTTTGTTTTTGCAGCAGATAAAATTGCTAAGCAAGATAATAATCAACGGAATTTCTATTTACCTCAATATTAAATTTATGATAGTGAAAAACTAGTTTTTATGTTAAAGTAGAAACTAGTCCTGACCCCGTAGTTCATCTGGATAGAACAATGGTCTCCTAAACCGTAGAGGTGAGTTCGAATCTCACCGGGGTCATACATAAAAAAGCATTTCTTCTTAATTTAATTGAAGAAATGCTTTTTATTCATAATCAAACATATTTTAATGGGTTAATAAAAATCTCTAAAACAATCCAGAGAAAAATAATTAGTAGTATTGCAATAATTCCAATTAAAATGTGCCTAGTTTTTTGTGGGTAAGAGTTCCCAAAGAGGAAAACTAAGCAAAAGACTATAATGGTAATTAAAATTGCAGCTAAAGATAAAAAACTAAACATAAATTGCTCACTTTCCTTATAGTATATAAGTATAAAGTAGTTTGACAAATAGTACCAAAGAAAATTTAATTGGGGTATAGTAGAAGATACAAAATATAAGGTAAGGATAAATTATGAATAAAGTAAAAGTAATGACAGTTTTTGGTACTAGACCAGAAGCTATTAAAATGGCACCGTTAGTGTTGAAGTTAAAAAAAGATGATCGATTTGAAGAGGTAACAGTAGTAAGTGCTCAACACCGTGAAATGTTGGATCAGGTTTTAGATATTTTTAAAATTAAACCTGATTATGATTTTAATATCATGCATAAAAATCAAACATTAGAAGATATTACTTCAAAAGTAATGCTTGATATGGCAAAGGTAATAAAAAAAGAGCAACCAGATATTGTTTTGGTTCATGGGGATACAACCACTAGCTTTGTAGCTGGCTTAGCAACTTTTTATGAACAAACAAAATTAGGACATGTGGAGGCTGGTCTTAGAACTTGGAATAAGTATTCTCCATTTCCAGAGGAGATGAACCGGCAAATGACAGATGATTTAACTGACATATATTTTGCGCCAACTGAATTAAGTAAACAAAACTTAATCAAAGAAAATCATCCCGCTGATAATATCTATGTTACGGGTAATACTGCTATTGATGCTTTAAAGCAGACAGTTAAAGAAGACTATCATCATGATGTTCTTGATGAAATTAACCCAGATAGTAAGATCATTTTAGTTACCATGCACCGCAGAGAGAACCAAGGAGAACCTATGCGACGTGTCTTTAAAGTTATGAAACAGGTAGTTGATAGTCATAAGGACGTTGAAATTATCTACCCCGTTCATCTTTCTCCGAAGGTGCAAAAGGTGGCTCAAGAAGTATTAAGTGACGATCCACGAATTCACTTGATTAAACCACTAGATGTAGTTGATTTTCATAATTTAGCTAAAAAAAGCTACTTTATTATGACCGATTCAGGTGGAGTTCAAGAAGAAGCTCCTTCTCTAGGAAAACCAGTTTTAGTTTTACGTGATACTACTGAACGTCCTGAAGGGGTGGCAGCTGGAACTTTAAAACTGGTAGGAACAGAAGTAGATAAGGTTCGCACTGAAATGATATGTTTACTTGAAGATGAAAAAGCATATGATGAAATGGCAAATGCTAAAAATCCATATGGGGATGGGAAAGCATCTGATCGGATTATGGATGCAATTGCTTATTATTTTGATAAAGAACATAATCAAAAACCAGCTAATTTTAACTAAAAAAGCTCCAGATTTTCTGGGCTGTATAATTTTTCCTGTTGATGAATATCTATGATATTCTATCGACAGGAT
>NZ_CAJURR010000003.1:99434-116431 GCF_910589175.1 uncultured Lactobacillus sp. | reverse complement strand
CTGAGTTACTTAAGCTCTCACTCATACTTACTGAGTTACTCATGCTTTCACTCATGCTTACTGAGTTAGATAAGCTCTCACTCATGCTTACTGAGTTACTCATGCTTTCGCTCATTGATACCGAGTTACTCAAGCTTTTGCTCATCGATACTGAGTTACTCAAACTTTCGCTCATCGATACTGAGTTACTTAGGCTTTCACTCATCGATACTGAGTTAGATAAGCTCTCACTCATACTTACTGAGTTACTCAAGCTTTCGCTCATGCTTACTGAGTTACTTAAACTTTCGCTCATGCTTACGGAGTTGCTTAAGCTCTCACTCATGCTTACTGAGTTACTCAAACTCTCACTCATGCTTACTGAGTTAGATAAGCTTTCACTCATACTTACTGAGTTACTCAAACTTTCACTCATGCTTACTGAGTTACTCAAGCTCTTACCCATGCTTACTGAGTTACTTAAACTCTCGCTCATCGATACTGAGTTACTTAAGCTTTCACTCATGCTTACTGAGTTACTCAAACTCTCGCTCATACTTACGGAGTTACTTAAGCTTTCACTCATGGAGTTGCTTAAACTTAGTGAGTTACTTGTCTTCCCACTTTGGCTTATTGAGTTACTATTTTGAGCACTCACTGAGGTAGAGTTCTTTATACTCTCACTCATTGAGACAGAAGTACTCAATTTTTCACTCATTGATGTAGAGTTAGAGAGACTTTCTTTCCTTGAAGTGGAGTTACTCAAACTCTCTTGCATACTTATTGAGTTACTTTGACTTGCTACAGTACTGGTGCTTCGAGATTGTTCAATACTTGTACTTGTGGAAGTTGATCCGCTAAATGCTGTATATCCTATATATTCAGTTTTTTCAAAACGCGGCAAAATAATATTACTATCAACTTGAGCTGTATCGGTAGTTCCAGTTGGATCAAGTTGATTAGGCATCAAAGTAGTGTTGGTGCTTTGAACTGTACCACTTGGATAATTATCGTTTCCTGTATTATTTACATTAATGGTTGCTGTATTGGTTGCTATAAATGGTGATTTTTCTATTATATCTCCATCAACAGTTTGAATATTTGTTTCACTTGCATTAACTGTGAAGGTAACACTGTAACCCTTATATTGAGAACCATAGGCTCTACCACCACCATTGCTCAGAATCACATAATCTGGATTGTTGATATTTACCGTTGCAGAGCCTAGTGCACCAATATTGAATAAATCACTATTTAATTGAACTCTAGCACCAGGATTGATATTGATTGTATTGTTAACTGATGCATTTTGATAATTTAAATCAATATTATCAGTAGCACCTTCTGGCACAGTCAAATTTACTTCCGCATTGTTACCAATGTTGATGACATTATCACCACCATTGTAACTAGGCATATAAATATTGGAATAAGTCGCACCCTTCATTTCAACGTGAGCACCGTCACCAATTGAAATATTATGTTGAGCATTATTTCCCATAAGTGCGACATTACATACTGCATTATTGCCCGCATCGAATACAACATTTGCACCCTTGTCAATAATTAAATTGTAGGCCGAATAAACTTGACAGTTAACGCCATGAGCTATATAACTCCAATCTGGCGTATAGGTTGTTCCATTATAGGTATAAGAACTAACTCCTGTAAGAGTTGTATTACCACTAATTTCCAAAGTCTTCGATGAGGGAGTAACAGCAGTAATAGAACCTGTATCTGCAAAGGCCGCAACTCCTCCAATTTGAGTAACATCATTATAAACTAATCTTTGCTTTGTATTTGGATGGATTACAGGACGAGCATTATTTAAAAATACTGCACCATAATAATTTGCAGTATAAAGCTTAACATTATTAAATGTTACAGTAAGCTCATCAGTAGATGACAGCCAATTTGTATTAATATGGAAGTTACCAAAGTTAATGCTATGACCATTACCATTAATAGTTACGCTGTGGGGAGTGCTCATCACACCAGTACTACTACCATAAGCTGCTCCCAAATCAATGTCATTCGTTACATTAACGACACTAGCCGTACCACTAACAACTTGATTATAGAATTCTTGCGCATTGCTTACATCAACACCAGTGTTTGTTTGAACCAAGTTAGTAAAAATACCATTCAAGCTTAATTCATTTAATTGTTGCTTTTTATTAAGTTGTTCTTTGTTATCAGTACTAATCTTATTTATAGAAGTTTGAAGAGCAACAGGAATTTTAAGACTTCTATCTATAAGTTGTGTATTGCTCAAGCTTAAACTAGTTGTATCACTAAGATTACTTTGATCAGTACTTTGTCTTTCAGTAACAGATGCGTTCTCGCTAGAGTAGAAATTTCCTACATTAGTGCTATTACTTCTATTGGCACTATTATTCGAATTTGAAGTATTAGATTTTTCTTTAATCTTTGAAGAAGTGCTGCTCTTATCTCTATGAGACGTAGAAGTTCTTTTTTCAGCTGCACTTAAAGAAGTAAGTTTACTTTTCGAATAACTTAAAGATTCTGATAAACTTTGTGAATTGCTTAGAGATGTAGACAGTGAAGTTGATTCTGAATGACTTATTGATTGACTTAAAGATGTAGACGTACTCTGAGAAATCAACAAACTCTTTGAACTAGAAGTAGACATACTTTTAGCTTCTGAGTTACTAGCACTGACCACATTTTCATCAGATTTACTATTTCCTTGTTTTGACAAGTCAGTCTGCGTACTTTCAGACACTGATCCAACTATTTGTGATTTAGCATCTACAGAAGTCTGTGCAGCATATACACGATCATTGGGTAAAATTGCTGCCCCTGTAGCTCCAGTTCCTAAAATTGCTGCTAACGCTGCTAGTTCTTTAAGATAGGGCTTAGAACTATCTTCCGTTTCCTTTAAACTATTAGGATCGACATACTTACTCTTACTTTTTTGATTCTTTTTAAATTTTCTGTCTTTCATAACATTTCCTATCCGTCACTATAATATTACATTTAAATTTATTTATTAGATCTCTTTTATCTGGTATTAGCACATATTCTATAATAACTCTCTTGTCATTAAATAAAAGAATAAATTGAATAATTCAAAGAAAAAACGATAACAAATTGTTATTTATAAAATTTTATTATTAATAAAAAAGAAAAAATTAATATAACTTTTTTTGTTCTTTATTATTCAATAGATAAAAAAATCCTCAGTCGATTAATTTCATCAACTGAGGACAAAAGCTTCATATATTTTATAGTCTATTAACAGGAAATGGATCAGTATTTACGCACTAATTTTTCAATTTATAATTTAAATATCTACTTGAAATAGTGTAAATCAAACTAAAACTAGGCTTTTTTACTTAACTATCATTTGAATTAACATCAAAAGTAAAATTATTCCAAAAAGCATCCCCATGACTAACTGTTTCCATGGAAAATCATTCTGCTTTTTTTCATAAGCTTTTCTTTGATTTTCTTCTACCTTATCTAATCTTTTTAACGCATGTCGTTCAGCAAGCGTATTTTTTATTTTTTCCTTATTCACCTTTCAAGCCCTCAATCACTTCTTTATACTGGTCAACGCTCACATCCCCAGCTAGTAATCTTTGTTGATCAATAAGATTTCTCATGGTATTTGTATCAGACAAAGCATCAGAAATTTTATCAGCCATTTTATCAATCTCAGTATGTTTAAAGATATTATCAGGACTAATAAATTTAGGATTATGTAGCGTATCTTCAAAACCCAGAATTAACATATTTTGTTCAAAAGCACCGCGAACCGCATCCAAAATTTCATTACCATGATTTATATCTAGATAAATATCACTAGTTTGATACAATTCCTGAATTTGTTTAGTTGTAGCATTGGGGTATAAACGAACATTATTATACTTTTTGAAAGCTAATAACTTAGATGACATTTCAGTAATAGCCGCAATATTAAAATGAATATTTGGCATTGCTTGAACTACTTCATCTAAATGTTCAATCTGGTCTGAATTAGTCAAAATAACTGCTTCAGGACGCATCTTGTTTCCTCTTGGATGAGGATAAATCATACCTAAAAATCTAAAATCAACATTTTTATCATTCGGTAATTTATCCTTCCACGTTTGCCAATCTACATAATTTTGGAAAACAATATGCTTAGTTCTGGTACTATTGTCCATTAAATACTTCATATTACCTGGTAAATCGTTAGCAATCTTTTCATGCCAAAACAGCGTATCACTACCATCATTTTGAAGACCCAAGCTTACCATCATTGACTGATTCAAAGTATTGTAGAAAACATGATCAACTTGATACTTCTTTTTTCTTAAATAGTAAGTCACAAATTGAGCTAAATTGGCAAAATATCTTTCAACATTTTCTTCATGGAGGAGAATATCACCAGAAACCAAATATTGCGTAATAACTTCCTTACCTTCTTTATTGAAGTATCGCTTCAAAACTTGTTGCCCATTGTTAACATAAGTTTTAGCAAATAGTTTACCTTGACGATTATAGTGATCAATCCAGCTCAAGTTTCCATTCTTATCAAGCCAGTGAACTTCTTTAATTAATCTAGTATTATCAGTAGCCACAAAGAAAATATCGGCTCTTTTTTGATGAAGATCATAAACTTCTCCCTTACTTGCAGTTGCTACAATCCGATGAAATTCTGGCACCTTTAGACGGTTAAAATACAAGGGAGTATTTTCATCACCAAATCCGCAATAGAATTTAAACGGAGAGTCTACCTCAATTGGTAAAAAACCATCATCATTAATTACCACAGAAGGAATTTTAATATTAGCAAAAAGCTGTGATCTCAAAAAATCAGTTGATTCTACGTCTAAGTTTTCAAATAAGTTAATCATTGACCAATTCCCCCACTAAATTTTTCCATTGTTTAGCAACATTTTCGGTTAAATAAGGTTCTGCTATTTGATATGATTTTTTATTAAAGCTATCTACATCACTCTTAGTAAACAACTCAATAATTGCCTTTGTTAAAATTTCTTCTTTTCTAAAGTCAGTCCATTCTTCATTATATGGTAAAAGCATTCCATTTTTTCCATTCTCAATAAAAGTAGGATTTCCATAAGGAACGTCAAAGCCAATCATTGCTAGTCCAGATCCCACAGCTTCAAGCAGTGAAAGACCAAAACCTTCGCTTGTTGAAGCAGCAATATAAGCAGGATAGTTTCGATAAACTTTTGTTAAATCTCTTTGGCCCATAATATGAATATAATCTTGTGCTTGATTTTGATTGATTAAATTAGTAAGCATCCCTGATTCACCACCAGTTCCATAGATATCTAAAGAAAGATCAGGAACACTATTTTTAGCAGCTATTACTGCATTCACAATCCAATCAATATGTTTTTCTTTTGCTAAGCGAGAAGCTGTAATTAAGGCATGCTTCATTCTGCCTTGTGTAGGATGCTCTAACTTATTTAGACTTCCTACCGGAATACAATCAATGCGTGGTTCAATATTATAATATTTTTTAAATTGATTTTTTAAAATCTTCTTTTGTTCATTTGTAGCTACAACAAAGCTGTCGACATATTTCGCATGTTGGAATTGATACTCATAAAAATTATTCCATAAGATATTTTGATCAGTAGTATAGTGCTTATCAAAATGATCAGCATGAACTACCACTACTAATTTAGCTGGACCATGATTTTCAAAAACTAATTGACCATTAATTAAGTTCTTATCTTCGTCTTCTCTGTCTAGAATAATTACGTCTTTTTTAGTAAAGTTCAATTCCTTAAGCATTTTCAGATAAAGGTCATCTTTACTGTAGATAACTTCACCATTTGCAAATTCAAATGTTTCTTGATCACCATTTAAATGTTGTGTATAAGCAATTGTGCCATCTTCATTATAAAATTCCCTAAAAGTAACGCGATTATCTTTATCTGCCCCTAAATAATACTCACAGGCATACTTAGTGTAAGAATAAAAGTCTCTCTTAAGTAAAGTATTATTTTTAACATAGCTAACCTGATCAATAGTACGTTTTTCGGCATCGCTTAGTCGAGCTACTAGTTGTAAGCCGTCATTTAATTGATAAAATACTTCTTTTCCAACAGTCTTTACATTACTACTTACTTTTTTTAAATTAAGCTCATTTTCTAGAGTATCTAAAGAATAATTAGATGTTGAAATCTTTACATCAGTAAAGAAGTTATATAACCAGATAATATTGTCATTATCAAAACCCAAATTGGCGGTTAAATCTCCGATATTATTCCCTAAAATTAAATCTGAAAAAATAAATTTTCGTTTAATTCCCACTTTATCAAAACTTTGATCACGATATTTTTGAGCGTATTCTACTCCAGAGCTAGCCCAACCTATTCCTAAATTTATGTTATATACTGTCATAATTTTCCTCTACTAATTAAATACTACAACTAACTGTCCTTTTTCATTCGTAAAAATCTTACTTAATAAAAGATTATCAAAGGTAGACAAGGTAATTTTATCTAAGAAATCTTTATACGCTTCAAAAGCCTTTTCTTGGTGGAGAAGATCTTGCGGTCTTCCACTTCTTCCCCATTGCTGTGCATTAACCTTTATTTTTTCAATTCTATCTACTTGATCAATCCAATTTCCATCCATTGATGAAATGATTACTTGTTGATAAAAATCATTCGCTTGTTTTTTGTTAATTAATACATGTTTTTTCTCATCAAGAATTTTATAAGCTAATTCTTTCAAAAAGTCTTTTATCGCTTTTTTAGTTTTCAAATTATCTGGTACGTTAACCTGTTGATAAGTAACATGCTGGTTAATAAAGTACTTTAAATCACTCTTATCTGATAAATCCTGTTTTTCTAAATAAAGATCCAATGCATTATCGATGATCCGATCTACATCTTCCTGTAAATCATCAGTTTTCATAATTTTGTCTCTTCTAGTATAAAAATTCTTCCGTTGAAGCGATAAAATTATTTCCATCTTGTTAGTTTGACTTCTCATCAACTCATTAAGATCTTCTTTACGAGTTCTCAGCATGAGCAAGCTAAATCGAATTCGCGGACCTGAAAGAAGGGTAATATCTTTTCCCTTTGACTTCTTCTTCATTAATTTGCGGTAATACTTCTTCTGACGAGCAGTGTTATTAGAAGAAATAAATGAATCTTCTAAGGAAATCAAAAATTGACTACTACCTGGATCTCCTTGTCTGCCGGCACGCCCTGCTAGCTGCAATTCCACTCTTTTAGGTAACATTTCAGTTCCAATTACCGCTAAGCCACCCAGTTCCTTAACTCCTGGACCTAGCTTAATATCAGTTCCTCTACCAGCCATATTTGTTGCAATAGTTACAGCATTTTTTTGACCTGCATTTTTAATAATTTGTGCTTCATAGGCTGCATTATAGGCATTTAACACATTATGCGGAATACCAATATTGAGGAGCAGTTCTGAAATAATTTCTGAGTTTTCTACAGAACCAGCAACAAGTAACACAGGTCGACCAGTTTTATGCATTTCTACTACGTCATCTACAGCTGTCATTAATTTATCTCTTGTAGTTAAGAAGATAAGTGGACGATAATCTTTTCTAATTACCGGCACTCTTGTAGGGATAGTTACTACTTTTAAGTTATAGGTCTGTAAAAACTCTTCCTCATTAACTTTAGCGGTTCCACTCATTCCACTTACTTTATTAAACAATGCAAATAAAGCTGGAAATGTTATTGAAGCTGCTGTTTTCTGAATTTTAGTCAACTCAACCTTTTCTTTAGCTTCAACAGCCTGGTGAATTCCTGTACTTACCTGAACTCCACGTTTTAATCTACCACTATCTTCATCTAACAAGACCACTTCGCCTTTTACAACTAAGTAGTCATGTCCTCGTCTCATAGTTAAGTGCGCACCCATCGCTAAAATAATATGGCGATAAACACTCCTGCTATCATTAGAAAATAGGTCATCTAGTTTAAAAAATTGCTCAGCTTTTTCAATACCGTGGGCTGTTAACCAAAATAATTGATCATCCTTTTTAAATACATAGTCCAACTCGGGATCTAACAATCTCACAAACTGATCTGCCAAATGATATAGATTGGATTGAACATTAGGACTAGAGGAGACCACAAATGGAGTCTGTGCTTCATCTAATAAAACTTCATCCACTTCATCGACAATAACATAATTAAATGGGCGTAAATATTGATTTTTTTTGGAGCTGGCAAGATTATTAAACAAATAATCAAAGGCTAAAGAAGAAGCAGTGGTATATACAATATCTGAGTTATACCATTTTCTTTTAGTTTTAGCAGTTATCTTCTTTTTACCATCTTTATCTTCTGCGAAAGCTAAACTCACACTTAAGCCTAGCCATTCATAAACTGGAGCTAACTCTTTTTTATCACGAGATGCAAGATAACCATTTGGAGTTACTAGCATGGCGCCTTTACCTTCTAAAGCATTTAGATATAGTGCCATTGTTGCTACTAAAGTTTTACCTTCCCCAGTTTTCATTTCAGCAATAGAACCATTATGTAATACAATTGCTCCTAAAACCTGCACATCGTAAGGAAACATCCCCAAAATTCTTTTATCTGCTTCCCTCACAGTCGCATAAGCTTCTGGTAAAATATCGTCTAAACTTTTGCCTTCTTTAAGTTGCTTTTTAAAAATAGCAGTTTGTCCTTGCAGTTCTTCATCACTCATTGCCTGCATTTTAGGACCTAATTTATTAATTTTATTTAATAATTTCCTAGCTTTTTTTAGTCTTAACCTATCTGTTAGCATTACATCATTCCTTAAAATAATTAATAGCTTCTTTTACCATTCGAACTTGATCAGGTTCTCTATAAATTTTTGAAAGATATGTCTCCTGTAAATTATGATATCCTTCATCTACAAATGCCTTCGAATACACTACCGTACAGTTTAAGGATTTAAAATTTTCTAAAGATTCATCTATTTCAGCACTACTGCTAAAGATGACTAATTCTTTATCTTTATGGTCATTAATATAATCTTTCACCAGTTCAAGGCCATGTTGTTTATTTTGCCAACTCAAATATCCAATAGTTAAATTTGCTCCTACATGACTCGCAATTTTAAATGGCGCAATAATTCTAGCTCGTTTAGAGTCATCAAGTAGAATAAGCCCTTCTTTTTGGGAATTTTTATTTAAATAAATAGAATGCGGATAAAAGTCATTAAAAACTTCTTCTAAATCCAAAGGAGAAATTTGAATTTTTTTAAAATTAATCTCTTCTACTCCACCATTAATTATTTCAATAGTGTATTTCACTGCTCGAGTTGGATATTTAAACTTTTTTTCCAAACTAGTGAAAATAACCTTATCAATTTCATTCCCCTGAATATCAAAAAAACGTATTCCAAAAATTGCACTATTTTCTGGCTTAATCTTTGCACTAATTTTTAACAAGTATTCTTGTCCATTCAGCAGGAGTGGTAAACTAGGGACTTCTTTTGTCGCCTGATAATTTGCTATTGATGACCAGCTAATAAGAGTTTTTCCTGAAGGCATCAATTTATTCTTAAAAGTGACTTCATTTTTAGCGTTTTTCTTAAATGCCGTTCCATATAAATATGTCTCTGACATTCTATCCCAATAAACTTGATTAATTACGTTTTTCATTATCTCGACCAAAATCTTCTCTTAATAGTTCATTTAAACGATCAATAAACCAATAGTTAACTTGTGGATCATCATTATGCCGTCCGGGAAATCCTTTAGCTGAAAACTGGGCTGCTTGTTTCACAGCAGGAGACTCTTTTAACTCTT
The DNA here is from genome assembly GCF_910589175.1 of uncultured Lactobacillus sp. GTDB lineage: Bacteria > Bacillota > Bacilli > Lactobacillales > Lactobacillaceae > Lactobacillus. The sequence goes on along the minus strand of NZ_CAJURR010000003.1, from coordinate 106,677 downwards.
TTACTGCTTTATCGTCATAGTCATCATTAATCATATAACCAGCAAAAAAGCGTGTTTTTGAAAGATCTTGCTTATCAAATTCTTTCCAAAAATTCTCATCAATTTTTTTCAAGTCATCTCTATCCGTAGCTGGACCGATACCTTTATCAATATCGAACATAGTTTCAAATTCATCAGGACGATCTAAGGCAGTCCTTGAAGCAATATAGCCCAAATTTACTAAAGGTTTTGCGACAGTAATTGCATGAGCACTCATTTTAGCTCCATATTTTATTGCAGGATACGTTCCCATTGAAATTCCATTTACTAGTAGTTGCGATTCATCAAAACCCAATTCATTCAATTTTGACTTAATTGTTTTAATAATTTCTTGCTCAAAAAAATTATCCTTATCGTCATAAAATTGACCAATATTTAATCGCATATCAGTAAACAAAAGCATCGGTGCTTTTAACCCTTTAAACAAGAAATATGCCTCAAAACCTTCTGCTTCACGCGCACCGGAAAAATATACATTTAATGGGGGCTTCAAATCTCCAGGATTAAAGTAATAGGCAATATCATCCCTATTTTGAGGATTAACTATTCTTTGTCCACCGGCAATGAAATTTCCGGCCCCATCTCGGCCCCAACGTGAATGAAGCACACCAATGATTAAGTCGCCACTCCCCTTGACTTCTAGATTTAGAGTTGCAGTCCGATAGTGGTCAGATGCTTCAATTTGAGAAAAATATTCATCTTTATTAAAAGAGCTTAAGTCGATTACCCTTTGTTCTTTGACATCACCATCTGTACCAGGTTGCTGAATAAAAATTCTCAGTCTAACTTGAAAATTGAAATTCTTTAATGAAAGCCAAAAATTGATCTGCTTATCAGGATCGATAAAGACCCCACTTTTATAAGTACCTAAATTTACCCATTCATTGTGGGTATCTAGATTTACTTTAAGATGACCCTGTTCTTCAAACTCATAACTATTAACCATATGCTCATTTAATTTCAGTTGACTTGGAAAAATCCTTAATCCGGATTGTCCAGAGAAGTAACGAATTGGAAGTCTATCAATTAAATACTGCGGTTCTTCTTTTATTTTTTGAGCAGCAATACTTTTCAAAAAATATTTTTCATGATCATCTAATTCTGTATTTAAATTAGAACTGTATAAAACATGATATGGAGATATCAATTGCTTTAATTTATTTAACTGGTCATTAGTTAAGTTAGTTTTACCAGTAACTAAAATTACATCATAACTTTTTATCCCTTTTTTCTTCGTAGCCTTTTTTTCTTCAAAAGAAAAGTCGTTAAAATGCCATTCCATATCTTCTGGGATTGTATATTTTTTCTCCCAGTTATTATTTCCTAGTTGCAAAACTCGCATTCTACTCCGCTTTCCTTTCTTTAAATACTTCTTTCCATTTCTCAATGATGTTTTCTTCGGAATACTGGTTCATTAATTGTACGTTATATACCACTGTCTGATTCCAACTATTTAAATTAGTTAAATACTCATCAATTACAGGTAAAAGCTCACTGGTTTTCTTTATAATTCGTCCATTTTTATTATCCACAACAGTGGCTGAAGAAAAGTTTTGCACTTGTGGAATTCCAATACTTACACCCGATATTTGCATTAATTCATCCGCTTTTCCCCAATTTATTAAAAGTCTCATTTTATCCAAATTACTTAATACATCTGAAATATTGGTTAAACGGGTATGCACAACATCAAGTTCTGGTAAACTAACTTCATCATCAAGTCCATCAATTGCAGCATTTTCTGCTTGTTCTGACTTTCCCAGAATAAAATTGTTTTTGTTTTCTTCTTTTATTTGGTCAAGAATTTTATTCACATGATCAGCTTTCCAAAAATTATATGTAAATATTTTCAAGCTGTACTTATCTGGATTTTTTAAGATATAGTTACACAGTTTTTGAATAATTTGATGAATATCTTCATCATTTGCATTTTCTGCAAAGAATCCAATCTCCTGTACATTTTGTCTTTGACTGTGGCCAAGACGAAATTCCGAATTAAAAACAGGAATAACAGAAATATCGAAATGTTCTTTATAGTTTTTTTCTAGATTTTGTTTAATTTCATTGCTACTTACAATTACTCTTGCCTTAGCTAGACTACCTATCTTTTTACCATAAGGATGGTGCCTATTGATTAGATATAAAGGTTTATATGGCTCAATGGTCTGATTACTAAAATTACTCTCATCATCTACTGTTACAATTACTTCATCATTATCTTTAACATTGATTTTTAAGTATCGCCTTAAAATCTCATCAATTAAATCTGTAATATTTTCATATTCTCTTCTTTTACAAAAGTGCGTTTCTGGATTAACTGTGATTTTGCCAGTGTTTTTTTCCTTTTTAAAACGCCAATTACCGTATGGATCAAAGTAGATAGTTTTTTCATCATCATCTTGATTAGAGATAAAACCACGACTATCTATACCCAAAGTAAATGCTTTATGTTCGTCATTTTCGGGATAAGAGATCCTTAAAATATGACCATCAATATCATAGAAAACTGTCGCATATAGTTGATTCTCTAAAACAATTAAGGTTCTAAAAGGACCGTAATCAAAAATTGCATTTTTAGGCCAGTTAAAGTCTTCTAATTCTAAAACCTTATTTTCAAATCCATGAATTCCTTGTAAAAAGTCATATACAGAAAATAGGTTATTAGGGAAAAAGGCGATTTGATTTAATTTACTCAATAATTGAGGCTGATAGTCTGTAATTATCAGACCAATTTCTTCATCAAACTTTTTTAAAACAGTCATGTATTCGGCTGCGTCATAGTTTTCAATACTTGGAATATTAATTGACCAGTCATCATATTGTTTGTGCCATGCAGGAATAAAATATTTCATTATTGGTTATCATCCTTTAATAAACGATCATAACGATATGGGAACAAAATGGTATCAATTTGATCTTTAATTCCTCCCATAAACATTGTAATCATAACAACATTCATTGGAATAATCGCAAAGCCAGCATAATTACCTAAAAAATTAGCTCCATATAAACCAAAAACAAGCTGGAATGCATTTAAAACAGCTCCTGGAAAGGCAATAATCCATATTAACCGTTTCAAATATTGTTGTGTTGGACGGCCTGGGGCAATATTTGGAATATAGTAGTGATTATTTCGAAAACTCTTGGCTTGTTCTTTAGGATCGAAATTTACAAAAGTGAAGAAATAAAAAATCAATATTCCCATTACTGCAGAAAAGGAAGCTTGAAATACCCAATTATTGATCAAAGAAGTGGAGCTAAAATATCTCCCCACCATCAGTGGTAGTGTCAGAATAGCCATTCCTACCATATACATCATCATGGCTGCCATGTTTAATCCTAATGGCACTGTCATCAAATTACTAGAAGCAGGAAGACTAGGGTTAACTACTTTTAAAGGATAGTAAGCTTTAGTAAAAGCCAACCAAAATTTTATTAGTAATAAAATAAAAATCGCTAAAGCAGCTAACCAAACCCATGCATATTTCATGGTTAGAAGAAGTTTTACGTTACTAATTATATTGGGAATAGCTCCATTAAGAATGCTTGTTAAAATGACCGGTGCACTGGCTCCAACCCCGTATTTCATATTTCGGTAACAAAGCCAAACTACTAAACAAGACCCAGCACTTAATATCAGAATCATTTCAAAATCTTCTAATCCATTTCGTCGATTGGTAAATGCAAAAACCAACAAGGCCGATTGAATAATAGTGATAATCATAGTTAAAAATTGCATCAAGTACTGCACTTGTTTTGGTGATAAGGCATCAAAACCGAAGGAATGAGTAAAACTTAGAAGCTGAATAATTAACATCGAAAACATTAATGGATTCAGACCGATTGAAAAAATAGATATCCGTGTAAAATTGGCTCCACTAAATGCTCCTAAAATTGAAATAGGAGTATTTTTTACAGCTTCCATATACTGTTTAGTCACTTCTGCAAAAGGAAGCGGAATATATAATCCCATTACATAAATTATTACTATGAATAAACTAAAGCTGACTTTCTTTATGACATTTAAAAGATTTTTCTTTTCCAATGAATTTCTCCTTGATAAGTGAATTGAACCTTCTACTCTTTCAATCCTTTATTTCTTATACACATATCTCTTTATAGTGTTATATTTTCCATTTTATACTCTATATATTACATTATAATAAAAAGCCTTTAAGTAAAGGTATATAAAAGAAGAAAATAATATAAATTGTTATTTTTAAGGCTCATTTTTTCTAATTAATATTTTTTGTTACTTAATTAAGAAAGTTATCCATCTACTGGCTACCAGGAGTTATATTACTATAATTTTGTCTTTATATATTGTGCTTATATTCACAATATATAAAACATTTACTATATTATCGTTATTATTGCGATCTATATCATTGTCATGACTTGTTCCTTTTTGAAGTCCTTTTATTTGTACTTTGTGAAATATGAGACTATTATACGCATGAACAGATTAATAAATAACATATTGATTTTGTTTGTTGTAGATATCTATCTATATGTATATATTTAAAGGAGAAGAGAAGGAAAATGGAGAATTCCCATAAAGCAGGATCTGCTAAAAAACAAGCCTTTATCTCCATATGGACCCTAACTCTAATGAACGTGGCGATTATTGCTGGTTTAGGTAATGATGTCCAAGAAGCCTTTTATGGTTTATCGTCAGTTACCTATTTTGCAATCGGTGCTATTTGCTTCTTCATTCCTACAGCCTTAGTAGCTGCAGAGCTAGCCTCTGGCTGGAGCAACCGTGGTGGTATTTTCCGCTGGGTTGGCGAAGGTTTAGGAAAAGGATGGGCATTAACTTGTCTGTTGATTTTATGGTTTCAGGTAATGATTAACTTCGGGATGGGGATGCCGAGTTCCGCTGCAACTATTTTGTTCTACACACCGATGTATAACAAAGCAGTTGCCTTTGCTCAAAATCCTACCCATGTTGTTTTAATCATGACCGGATGGATTATTTTATATTGGATTATGGCCATTATTGCTAATAGAGGTGTTAAAACTTTTACCACTATTACAAAGTATGGTGTTTTAATTGGAACACTTATCCCATTAGCTGTCATGATTATCTTAACTATCGTTTGGTTATGTCAGGGACATACACCTGCTATTTCCATGGCACCAAAACAATTAATTCCAAAATGGAACGGGATGAGCACTTTAGCCCTGGCAGCCGGTGTGTTCTTCTCTTACACTGGGATTGATGAAAATGCGGCCTTCATTAAACGATTAAAGCATCCAGAAAAAGACTTTGTATCTTCAATTTTCATTACTTTGATCTTAGTATTCTTAATCTTCGTAGTAGGTACTGTAATCATCGCAATGATCGTTCCAGAAAAACAAATTAATGTTTTATATTCATTAGTTACCGTATTTAAAGTTCTTGGTGAAACTTTCGCCTTTCCTTGGTTGTATCTAGTTCTAATGTGGGTCGGACTTTTCAACTTAGTTGCTTCTACTGTGACTGAACTTGCAGCTCCATCAGTTATGCTTGCACAAGCTGGTGGTAGTGGCTTTTTACCAAAATGGTTACAAAAGAAAAATAAGCATGGAATGCCTGCTAGACTAGTTTATGTTCAAATGGCTGGAATGACTATTATTGCATATTTATTCAAGTTAATTCCAAACGTAGAAGGATTTGTAATTTTACTAACACAGTGTGTAACTGTTCTATATCTTTTCTACTATATTCTAATGTTTGTGGCATTCTTACGCTTACGCTATCAGCAACCTAACCGTCCTCGTTCATTTAAAGTACCTGGTGGTAAAGTAGGAGCTTGGATTATTGCTGGTGTTGGTCTTATTTCATCAGTTTTCGGTATAGTTCTTGCCTTTTATCCACCAGCACAAGTTAAGGCAGAAGTTGGATCTCCTGTCACTTATGTCGTTGTTATCGCAGTTTTAGTTGCTGTTGTATTACTTACTTGTTTAGGACTTTATATTCTTTCTAAGAAGCACCCAAATTGGGTAAATCCAAAAAACGAATTTGCTCCATTTACTTGGGAAATTGAAGGATTGAAGAAGCCTGAAAAAGTTACATCAAACATTCCTACTGTATTAATGTCTAAAGGACAGAATCCAATGGGGATGCCTATTAAGCGCCCATATAAACCTGATCAACAAGTAGCTAAATCAGTAGTTGATGCAGACGAACGGAATGAGTCAGTTGAAGAGAATCAAAGCTAATTTATAGTAGACTCAAAATATATTTCTATCCTGTTGATGAATATTTATTATATTTCATCAACAGGATTTTTTGTTTAAAAAAGCCTTATCTAACTTTAAATAACGATATGAAAAAAGGAATCAAACAGTTCTTTTCAAGCTATTTGATTCCTTTTAAGATCTACAAGCGTTTTAATTCTTTCTCTTTCAGAGATATTCCTTATATTTCACTTCTATTTTTTCTTTTTTCGATCAAGACTTAATCCTAATAATCCAATTCCTACTGCAAGTGCTCCAGATACAATTGCAAGCATATCTTTGTGCGTACCTGTTTGAGGTAATGTGTGATCATTATTCTTATTAACTTGATTTCTAGTTCTTGATACCTGCTTCCTTACCATCTTTTGCGCAGTATTCACAGTATTTATTTCACTTGTCTTAGTAGTCGAAACTTGTTGCTTCACTGCTGATACTTTACCAGATTCCTTATTATCTTCATGCTGAGATGGAGTAGTAGGAGTTTCTGGTTCTTGTTGGTTGCTGTAAGTAATTCTTATAGTTTGATCCGCCGTATCTGGAGTTACTGTTTCTCCTGGTACTTCATTTGAAGTATAACCTGGAATTTCTGGAGCATTATATTTATTCCAATTACCGGAAGACTTGTCCCATTCGCCGTATGTCACTTCGCCATTTACTGGATCAGTGTACTGTGGTCTAGTGAAGGTCACTGTTTGAACTACTTTGTTTTCACTACCATCTGGATTTTCGACAATGATTGTTCTGGTGACGGTCTTGGTATCAGTAGTTTCAACCAATGGGTTCTTCGTGTACTTCACAGTCACGGTCTTATCCGCGGTATCTGGAGTTACTGTTTCTTCTGGTACTTCATTTGAAGTATAACCTGGAATTTCTGGGGCATTATATTTATTCCAATTACCGGAAGACTTGTCCCATTCACCGTATGTTACTTCACCGTTTACTGGATCGGTGTATTTTGGTCGGGTGAACGTTACTGTTTGAA
>NZ_CAJURR010000003.1:0-99334 GCF_910589175.1 uncultured Lactobacillus sp. | reverse complement strand
ACTTCACCGTTTACTGGATCGGTGTATTTTGGTCGGGTGAACGTTACTGTTTGAACTACTTTGTTTTCACTGCCATCTGGATTTTCAACAATGATTGTTCTTGTCACTGTCTTGGTATCAGTAGTTTCAACCAATGGGTTCTTCGTGTACTTCACAGTCACGGTCTTATCCGCCGCATCTGGAGTTACTGTTTCTCCTGGTACTTCATTTGAAGTATAACCTGGAATTTCTGGGGCATCGTATTTATCCCAACTACCCGAAGACTTGTCCCATTCACCGTATGTTACTTTACCGTTTACTGAATCAGTGTACTTTGGTCGGGTGAACGTTACTGTTTGAACTACTTTGTTTTCACTGCCATCTGGATTTTCAACAATGATTGTTCTTGTCGCTGTCTTGGTATCAGTGGTTGTTACAATATTAGGTTCAATAACAAATCTAGTTACACCATTCTCAATGGTGATTTGTGTTGGAACATTAGAATCTACTAACTTGTAATCTTCTGGAACATTTTGCTTTACATCAAAGTCGACTTTATCCCCATAGTTAGATGCATCCGTACCAATATTGTCGATGACTTTAATAACATTTCCATTACCATCAACATATTCAATCTTTTGGCTAGCAGCAGTGATAGTGTACTTAAATTCACCAGTTACCTTAACAGTGTAGTTTGAATTATTAGCTTGTAGCTTTTCCAAACCCTTTTCGTTCAAAGTAATCGTGTAATTACCTACTTTAGTCGGAGCACTGCCATCTGAAGTATTCCAGCTAAAGTCAGCTAGTGCTAAACCGTCCTTATTAAGGTTAGCACCAGTTAAGTTGTCTACCAATGTCGATAAATCAACATTTGCTGGTTGACCATCAGAAGCTTTAGAACCATTACCTGATAGAGTTACATCCATTGTGGCTGGAGTAATAGTCAAAGTACCAACTTCTTGTTCAGTTGTTGGCCAATTGTAGTTTGGATTGAGCTTCTTAAGTTTCTTAATACCATCTGGAGTTAAGTAAACTGTGTAGTCACCAACATTAGTTGGATTTATTGGCTTTCCATCTTTGCCTTTAACTACAAAGTCATCACTTGTTAAAGTTCCATCTGGAATTATTGGAATTGGAGCGTCACCTTCTGGAGTTAACGTAATTGGGAAGTTATTTGGATCCACTACTTGTGAACTTCCTGTGTATGTTCCTATTTGACTACCATTTCCTGAAATTTTGATGTTATCCTTGTTGATCGTGAACGTAGCTTCTCCTTTAAGACCACTATCTGTAATCTTAACGTTGCCTTCACCCCATTTACTATCAACTGCACTTTGTAAATTAGTAAGTCCCTCTGGGCTTAACTTAAATGTGTAACTCCCTGCATCAATTGGTACATCCCCATTCGGAGTATTCCAAGTATAATCGCCATTTTGTAGCTTATAAGTTACAGTTTGAATACTGTTTGGAATAGTGATGGTTACTTCAACGGTTCCATCTTTTGCATTAATTTCCGGAGTAGTTACTGGTCGACCATCGTAGATCTTAGATGAATTACCTGAAAGATCTGCAATAGCTGTTACTTCAGTAATCACATAGCTGCCTTGTCCACTAATTTTTGCATTAGCCCAATCAAGATTTTCTGCATTATTACTATTTTGCAAGATCTTATTCTTACCTGATTCAGATAATTGGATGGTGTAGTTACCCACATTACTTGGTGCAGTTGTATAAGTAACACCATCTTTTACCCAAACATAATCGCCATTTTCAAGAGTGATAGTTGGATTACTTGGTGCAGTAACAGTGACACTTGGTTGAGCCTTGTAATCATCAAGAGAAATTGGTGTACCATCAAATACCTTTTCTGCTCCTGCATTAAATTTAACACTTGGAGTAGCTTTTTTAATTTCAAAATTACCAGTACCGACCTTATCAAAGTTATAACTGCAATGAGTTGAATCAACCTTAGCAATGTTTTCCTTACCTTGTTCCGATAATTGAACCCTGTAAGAGCCAACATTAGTTAGATCTTGATTTGGAACAAATTCCAAATCGCCAGCAACTAACTTGTAAGTTTGACCGTTACCAAGCGTTACTTGGTAGTTATCAACATTAAGATCACTATTCGTAAATGCATTACCTGTATAAGTTACTTCTTGATCACCAGTTAAGATAACAGACACATCGGTTGCCTTAGTTACTGTGTAAGTACCTTTTGCAGCATTTACCCAATCATAATTATTAGTCTGTGATTGGAGTTTCTTAAAGCCTGCTTCGCTTAAAGTAACAGTGTAAGTTCCTAGCTCAGTTGGTACAGCTGTTGACTTATTTCCATCGATGTTAGTAAATTCAAAGTCACCTGCTTCTGCAGAAAGACTTACACCAGCCGGAATATCAACAACTACTTGATTGTTAGTGGAAATACTTGGTTTAAAGCTATTTGCATCAAACGTATCCTTACCATATTCAACAGTTTGACTAGCTGGTTGAGCAAAGTTAACTGTAGCTTGTGCTTTATTGATTGTGTAACTTGCATTCTCACTAATTGTTACATTTGACCAATCAAGATTTTCTGCATTTACTGTTTTGATCTTAGCAATTCCACCTGAAGTTAGAGAAACGGTATAATTACCCGCATCACTTGGAGCAGTAGTAAATGCTTGACCATTCTTAGTCCAAACATAATCAGTACCAGCAATCAAAGTTACATCATGTGAACCAGGGGCTGTAATCGTCACATTTGGTGCATACCCACTAATAGGAGTCCCATTATAAGTCTTTTCACCTTGACCAGTAAATGAAGAATTTGGTATTGCTTTAGTAATATTGAAACTACCTACTCCAGTATCATTAAAGCTATATTCATAATTTTCACCTTGAACAGCAGCAATATTCTTCTTACCTTGATCAGACAATTGAACAGTATAAGTGCCAACATTTGTTAGATTTTGATTTGGAGTAAATTCTAAGTCCCCATCAACTAACTTGTATTCTAATCCGTTACTCAAAGTTACCTTGTAGTCACTAACTTTAATGTTGCTGTTGGTGAATTCCTTAGCAGTATAAGTTTCATCTTGATTACCTGCTAAGGTTACACTGGCATTAGCCTTTTCAATAGTATATTTTGCACTTCCAGTAACTTGGTTATTAGCAATTGTTACATTCCCGTTACCGTACTTATCGTTTAAGAGATCTTGTAAGTGACCAATTCCAGTACTATTCAAAGTTAAAGTGTAAGTCCCAACATTTGTTGGATCAGGTACATTCCAAGTGTAATCACCAGTTTGCAAGGTGTAAGTAAACTCTTGATCGTCAAGGACAGTAACTTTAACAGAGATAGTTCCACCATTATAGATATCATTAATTGAAATAGCTTGGCCATTGTATGTTCTGCTATTCTCACCACTTACAGCTGCACTTGCTTTAGCCGCATTAATCTTGTAAGTAAAGGCATTAGTACCTAAAGTTAAGGCATAATTTGGATTGGCAGCAGCAATCTTATTAATACCAGTTTCACTCAACTTGATAGTGTAGTCACCTACATTAGTTGGTGCAGTACCACTAGACCAAGTGAAGTCATTAGCATCAAGCTCAGGGATAACTAAATCTTGACCACTAACTGTATTAGATGAAGAAATTGCAGCCTTAAGTTGATCTATTGGCAATTCTACGACAGAACCAGTATATGTAGTTTCGCCATTGCCTGACATTTGATAGTCCGCTTTAGCATTAACAATGTCTAACACTCCATTGCCAGTATTACTCCAAACATAGTTTTCACTAGTTGAAATCGCCTTTTTAATCTTTTCAATACCTGAGTCAGTCAATGAAACTTGGTAAGTTCCTGGTGCAACTGGTGAAGGAGTAACTGTGTAGTCACCTACTGCTAAACTATCAGTAGGAACAGTGAGCGTCACACCATTATCAGTAGTAATAGTTGGTACAAAATCAGCTGGATTTATAGAAATTTCGCTTCCAGTCCAACTACTTGTTTGCTTGTTCTTATCAGGAGTTAATGAAATAGTGGCTGCAGCTTTAGTAATTTCATAAGTTGCACTGCCTGTAATTGCATCATCAGTCCAATTAATGTTGTCGCTATTGCCATAATGAGCTTTAATGTTGGCAATTCCCGTACTGTTCAGCTTAATAGTGTAGTCACCTACATTAGTTGGAGCACCATTTAATTTAGTTGAACCATCTGCGCTGTACCAGTCATAGTCACCCTCTTGAAGTTGATATACTTCTTCAGTAGTAGCAGGAACATTCGCAGTAACCTGGATATTGCCATCTTTTGTAACTTCAACATTAGTTACACTTTGCCCATCATACTGCTTAGAATTATTTCCTTCTAGCTCAGCACTCGCTTCTGCTTTTTCAATAGTGTAGTTAACGTATGATTTACTTGGATCATAGTTAATTGTTAAGCCACCAGCAACTTGTTCTAACTTCCCTAAACCATTTTGGTTCAAAATAATGCGGTAATTGCCAGCAGTAGTTGGAGCACCAGTTAGAACATTACCTTGGCTATCGGTGTAGGAATAATCATCTGAGGTCAAGTTAGAATTTTTGATAGCTTGAGCAATATTTGGAACAGGGATATTGCTATTTGATGAAGTAGCAATATGGGTAATTGCATTAATCACATCGGTAGAAACCGGTTGTTCACCGCCATTGTAGGTATTAGTTATAAGATCATGATTAATAGTTAAATCAAGGTTGACCTTGTTGTATACCACATTAACGGTTATTGAACTCATGTCTGGAGTAACCAGCACTTCGTTAATTGCTGAAACTCTACCATTATACATGGCAACCTGATTATAAATTTGTCCATCAGCAAACGTGACAAAAGTTGGAGGGTAGTATCCTTCTGGAAGGCCTTCTAACGCATTCCAGCTTTTCCAGTTACTATCGCTGCCATCAGCTACGGTCCATCCGTTAGATACAACTTGATCATGATTATTTGGATCAACATAACCAATAATCTTACCAGTTACAAGATCAACAACTGCTGTTCTTGTGAAAGATACATTCTGAACTTCTGATTTTATAGATGAATCAGCTGGTAAGCCACTTACTTTAATTGTACGAGTAATAGTTTCTGAAAGTGGTGTCTTGTCCGTATCAGGAACATTACTTGGCCATTGATCTGGAGTGCTTACCTTCGCAGTCTTATGGGTTACATAGATTGTCAATTCAGTATTATCTGGACCAAAAGTTTCTGGCACAGTACTACTCTTTGAGCTTATTACATAACCTTGCTTTTCCAAAGCACTCTTAACTGCATCATACGCAGTTGTTGCATCAGTTGGAACTGTGCTTCCTTGATTTCCAGTAATTACTTGACCATTATTTAATAAATCAGTGTTTGACTGAATAGTTACCGGCTTTGATGGATCGTTTTCATCAATTACTTGATAAGTGAGCGTACGTTGAATTGGTACAGCTTGTAAGATGACAGTTGCATCATTATAGAAGTATTGAACCTTTCCACCAAAGACAGGTGTTTCTTCCGGTGCATCAGTTTGCCAAGTTTTTCCACCAAATTGCAAATTTGCTGACTTAATTTCATAGTTAGCAGGAATAGACGATGCTGCATTTTTGTTTACTAAATCAATAGCTTCTTGCTCCGTCAACATTGTATTGTTTTGAGCTAAATTGTAACTAGTACTTAATTTAGGAAGCTCAACAGTCTGCAATTGCCCATTTTCATCAGTATATTGAAGCTTGAAGTTAATATTAGCTTTTCCAGTTACGGTAATATTAGCTGGCTTTACTTTGTTAGGTGCAGTACTTGCATTGTACACTGCCAAACTGCTGACAAACGGCTTAGTAGTATCGGAATAGAAGCCAGTATTAAGATAACCAGTCTTACCAGCATCATTTACCAAGTTAGGGTCTGTCCCTGTAAACACTAAGCGATCTGAACGTTCATTATTACTTAAAGCTGATACCTTAATGATAATTGACTTAATTTTAGACCAATCAGTTACTTGATTAGCCAGCACATATCCTGTCTCGTCTGGCTTAGTACCATCAGGATCGCTATTATTCTTAAGATCACCTAACTCAGTAGAATATAAGAACGTATAGCCCGACTTATCCCCATCATAAACAGGGCGACCATTTAATTGGAAAGTAAAACTAGTATCTGAAGCTTGTGGTAGATTTACCAAAGCAACAACATTAGTTAAATTACTTCCCGATACATTAATCAACCGAATTGCATATTCCATTTTATTAGAGTCATAAAGATTGGTGACTCCAGAATCAACCAAGATATCATTTTGATTCCCCTGAGCAACACTGGCCGTATTAGCACCACCGACTTGATTAATTGTATAGTTTTCACTTCCAATGTAATAAAGACTAGAAATGTTCCCCTGTACCCAATCTGGATTAAAAGCAATACCACTAGGAGCAAAATTGCTTGTATTATTAGAATTATAAGCAGTGTTCGTTAATTTGGTCGTTGGACTAACAATATAAATCATCCCTTGATAGGTGCCGTTAGTTCCATCAGGCAAGCTATTAAGGTGAATTTGATTATTGGAACCTTGACCAGCAAGAAAGTTATAGCCCGTACCAGAGTAATCAATCTTTACAACTTGACGAGATAGTCCTGGGGTTTCTGTTGGAACAGTAAATACTGACAACTTTGGCGCACCAGTAACACCATTATTAGTGTTAGGGACAAAATTAGGTAGCTTAGTATAGTCAGTTGAAAAATCATAAACTGAGAACCATTCTGGCAAAACATAGTAAAAAATCGGTTCATAAATATTGTTGGTTTGTCCACCACCCGCGTAGACAGATAGATATCCTATATTAGATTGACCTGTTGCTGTGTTAGTTTGATATCCAAATATACCTGAACTAGAAGTTAAATCAGCTGGCGAAACGACATTCTGACCAAATTGTGCCTTACTAGTCAAATATCTAGTTACATTTCCTTGTTGAATTGTTCCAGTAAAAGTCATATTGGCGACTAATTGTGTACCCGGCTTAACTGTATCTGGGACTGCACCATATGCTTCAAACGCGTTCACTGACTGAGTAGTTTGATTTGCAAAATTATTAAGTGGCAAGTTAATAGCAGTGCTTTGATCTCTTTCAAAGTCATCAGGACTAACCACAATGTTAGTAATTACTCCAGTTCCCGTAATAGTATTACCAGCACTTACCTGCCCTTCACTCGTTGTACCATCTGCGTAAGTAATTGTGTACTTATAGTTACTTGTACCAGGAATAGTAGGTGTTTTTAGTTCAGTTACACCTAGTCCCTCATCAAAATTAAAAGTAAGTTTACTACTATAATCGTTGTATGAAGCAATTGATTCATTAGTAATACCAAAGTAAGCAACAATTTGTTTATGACCATTATTTAAAAGCTGATTACCATTATAAGCAGCTTTAGCATAAAGTGGCATTTGGCCTAGTGGAATTTGATCATTTGCACCATAAAAATCTTGACTTACTGTTGAACCATTCCAAGTTTTTGTTTGACTACCATCGTCATTAAGCTTTTGCACAATCGTAATTGGCGCATCAGCCGTATAAGTAGTAGCGGTAGCTGGCATGGCAATGTCATATGAACCAACAAGTTGGTATGCTGGTCCACTATTCCAGTTTTGCGTACCAGAACCTTTTGGTACAGTAATAATAACGTTATTACCTTCTTGAGTAATGGTAGTTTTATCCCCAAAATTATTAAGTTGCATTGTGGCAGATTGATCTAACACATAACCTTTAGGCATTGGAATTGTAATTACGGTGCCATAATTAACGGCACTATTAATTTTTTTAGAAGAATAAGGGGTGTTGCTGTAGTCTTGTCCTGGAGCAACTCCATTAGTTTCATTAATTACTAATTGATAAATTGATTCATAATTAGGAATCATCTTCTTTAACGCATTTTGATCAGTAGAATTTGGGTTAGGCTTACTTAAAGAAAACTTTGGATTCCATACAGGGTTAACATCAATATGAAATTCAGCTGATGTTTGTTCTACTCCGTTAACTGTCCAAGTAATATCCTTAACCGTAGGCTGAGCAATTTGCATTGGTGTGGGTTTAGCACCGTATCCATTGTCAGCGGGAATCGTAATAATTGGATTAATAACTCCAGAAGTGGTGAAGTTATAAGTAACTGCCTTATCATTACCAACATCCTTTATAGATGCACTACCATAATTAGCATCGATGGTTGGCTGGTTTACACCGATAATGCCATAGCTTGGAATTGAAATAGTTACAGTATCACCAGCGAGAACATTTCCTGAAAGTAAAACCTTAGCTGGTTGATTACCATCTGTAGTATTGCCCCAAGTATTTCTTGAAATGTATAAAGTATAACGTCCATCAGTACTTGGAATTGATACTGTCGCGCTGGCTTTAATTTCATCAGCCTCAGCAATATTTTCTTTTGTTGTTGATGCTGCTAAAACTTGGAAATTAGCTGCATCTGAACTTCTAAGTAAAGATGTAACTGACTTAGCATCTAATGCTTTTCCATCATTTTCCTTAGCTTGCTGTTCAAAACTTTCTTGAATATTTTTCAAGTCTAAATTACTAGTATCACTGGAATCTTTTGTATTCTTAGTGTCAGTAATGTTTTCAGCTATATTTTTGTTTGCATTATTAACAGCCTGACCTGGCATCTTTTGCGTAACTTTTTCAGAATCAGTTTGTGTACTAGCTTCTTTATTTATAACTTCTGTCTTATCATACTTTACCGTATTTTTAGTATTATCAGTAGTTTCAGAAGATTCTGCTTTATTAGAACTTTTATCTTCAACTGTAGTCTGCTTATCAGCAGCTACATCTGCAGCCTTTTCCCCACTTTGCTTGTCTTGAGTTACTGTAGATTGAGAGTCTTGCTGTTCATTATCAGCAGAAGTTTCTTTCTCATTAACTTTAGTAGCTGTTTCATTTACTTCACTAGAAGTTAGGTAAGTATTTTTATTTTGATGATTATTTACTAAGTCTGTCGAACTGGCACTGTTAGAAGTATCTGTAGTAGCAGCCTGAGCTTTTAAAGTTTGCTCTTGAGTTCCTATTCCTAAGATTAATGTAGATAACAATACGGAACAAGCTCCTATAGTTAATTTTCTAATGCCAAACCGTTGCTTACTATCGTTATCTTTCTTATTAAAAAACATACCCATCCCTATCCTTTTTTCTGAATCTCTCTCATCGTTTCAATTATACCTAATTTTTAATATAATAACGTGCATGAGGTCTTATTAGTGTTACTTTTTAATATTTTACTTATATAGTTTTTTGATATTCTTTCCTTAAATTTATACTTTATCTAATACGTTAGGATCTAATCTCAGTTATTGAAAATAACAATAAACTTTTCCAAACAAAAATGAGAAGGCAAAAACCTTCTCATTTTTTACTACCAAATATGTAACAAACGGGTGGGATCAATTTTGCTTAGATTAAATTGATGAACATGCTGGTGTCCATTCTCAGGAAATTCTTTTACAAAATCAGCAATATTATAGAGTCCAGTTGAATAAGACCAAACTCCCTTTACTTTTCGAATAGGATCTAACATTTCATTTCGGATAGGGTATGCAGAAATCAAAAAGTGCTTATGATGGAATTTAAATACAAAATATGGAAGCCTAAATTGCTCAATTACTTCTTCTCTAGTTTTACCTAAAGTTATAACGTTTCTATATGTTCCATATTTCTTAGTAAATTCATCATTAAAAGAAAAGTAAAAGTTAGAAATATGCACATGTGGAAAGTCTTCAGGTCTTACCTTATCTGGCACACAAATCACATGTGAATAACGATCTAAATTCTTTTCTTTTTGACTTAAAGCTCGTTCCATCCCATTCGGTAAAATTGAATAAGCCCAAGATGGAACTTCTGGATGAGCTTTATATTGCTCATACATCATCTTAATTACATCGGGTTTCACCCAGTCATAGTGCATTCTAACCTGATTCCGCTGTAGTAAGCTTTCTAGAGTGTTATTTTGCATTAAATCAACTACAAATAATTCATAGCGATACTTTTCAACCCATGGACGAAAATGTTCAATTTTATCTGGCGTGATATGAGTTCCATCGACAATGATAGTTTCTCCATAGGCCATCTTATGCTGTACCAAATTATCAACCATTTGCTCTGTACGTACAGTAACATGGCGTGGAATAACTTGATGCAAGTGATCCGTACTTTCCTCATAATAAACCGTCAAATCAGCTAATAGCAGCCTAATTTCATCACGAGAAATAGCGTAAGGCTGCAAGTGGTGACGAGCAATAAAGGAAGATTTTCCAGATCCAGGTGCTCCTCTTAGTAAAAATATTTTACGCATTATTTTCTCCTACTCTACAAGAATTTGTTCAAATATACTCGTAAAAAATTTTACCATAAAAATACCTATACAAACTATTAAAAAAGAGTAGACCAGTTGGCTACTCAATTAATGTAGAATTTCTTTCTTTACAATATGCAAATCAGTATCAAAAGTATAAACAATTGGCTCTGCATTGGGCACTTCTACTTTCACAATATCTTCATTACTGATATCTTCAATTTTTTTAATCAAAGCACGTAAACTTGAGCCATGGGCTACAACCAATTGATCATGACCTGCCATTAATTCAGGTGCAATATGATCCCAAAAATAAGGCATTAATCTCTCCTGCGTTTGATGTAAACTTTCTCCTTGGGGCATTAGACGCATATCATACTTTTGATATCTACGATCTTGGACAGGCTGCGTTAATAAAGGAGGTACACTGTCAAAACCACGTCTCCATTCTAAGACTTGCTTAGTACCAAAAATTTTCTTTGAAACATCCTTGTTAATACCGCGAAGCGCTCCATAGTGACGCTCATTTAAACGCCAAGTCTTAGTAATAGGTAAATATAAAAAACTGCAAACGTCCGCAATAATATTAGCTGTCATAATTGCACGTGATAAGACAGAAGTATGAATATGCGTTGGCACAAATCCAGCTATTTTTTCCACCTTAAGGCCTGCATTTTTTGCTTGTTCAATCCCCTTTTTACTTAAAGGTACATCATTCCAGCCGGTATAAACATTATCACGATTAGCTATACTTTCCCCATGCCTAACTAAAACTAATTTGGCCAACTTTCTTCTCACCTTCCTCACTTAAACCATAAAAAACAAAACAATTCCGGTAATAGTAAAAACGACTCCTAAGATCGCAAAAGAAATGACATTAATTTTCCTATCTGAAGAAATGCCAATAATCGAATTTTTTGTTCTATCACTATGATCACTTTGAATTTCTTTCGTTGTTACTTTATGTTTTTGATAACGGTTATAGGCCGTATATAAATCCCATAATCCAATTAATAGCACTATGACTGCAACCCAAATATTTACCTTCATTTTATTTATCATCCTTGTGTATGCTTGTGCCATTTACTTTTTGGTCTAAGTTTCGAACTGCTTTCTTAAAAGCATTTACGGAATTCTGATAAGCTTTTCCACCATTTTGTTTCAAAAAATCCCCAGCTTGTTGCCCTTTTTCAGTTAAGTGGTCTTTGATATCAGGCCAGTCATTTTCAGCAAAATCTTTAAATTGGTCTGTAGCTTTCTTTTGATAATTTTTTAGATTTTCTTTTAGATCATTAGTATCGAATTTCATTTTTTCTCCTTAAAAATAAAAGGCTTTGCCCCTATTTTACCAAATAGCAGCAAAACCAGATTAACTAATCTTCTTTATCATCAAAAATCATTTTATCACTAATTCCACGTGTGCATTCTGCTTGAAGTGTCACATGGTTAATTCCAAGCGGCTTTAATTTTTTAGCAATTTCTGTGTATATCTTTTCTAATTGCACAGCATCTAAATTTTTATCCACATTAATATGTGCGTCTAACATCGTCACATTATCTGAATATTGCCAAACATGTACATGGTGAATGTTATTCACATGTGGACAAGATAAAACTAATTCATTTATCTTATTTAAATCGATGCTAGGGTTTGTTTCCATTAAAATATTAGCTGCTTTAATAGTAACTTCATAGGCTTCTTTAAGTAAAAAGACCGAAGCCGCTATCGTTAAGACTGGATCGACCCAGTAAATTTTCCAAATTGAAATTACTATAGCCCCAATTACAACTGCTACACTAGTTATTGCATCTGAAAGCATATTTAAAAATGTAGCTTTTGCATTAAGACTCGTCTTAGCTTCCTTCATGACTACTAGCATTGAAATTAAATTAGCAGCTAACCCAATTAAAGAAACAATTAACATGATTTTTCCTTTAATCGGTTCAGGATGACTAAAGCGTTGAATTCCTTCGATAAATAAATAAATGCTGATTACTATTAAAATAATCCCATTAGTAAAAGCTGCTAGTATTTCCGCTCGGTCATAGCCAAAAGTCTTGCTATTATTTCGCTTTCTTTTAGCAATTAAATTAGCAACAAAAGCTAAAATAATTGATCCGACATCGCTTAAATTATGCACGGCATCTGAAAGTAGAGCAAGTGATCCTGAAACTGCTCCACCGATAAATTCGGCAATTGTAATAATAATATTTAATAAAGTTACCCAAAAGTAACGTAGTGATGATTTATCCTTCATATTTTTTCTCCATAAATATATCGAATTTGGTATACTTATTGCAGAAAGTATAATATTCCATTTTTGATATATTGTCAATGAGGTTTTAAATAATGACACAAGCAGATACAAATTTGGTTAATGAAGCAGCTAAAATCTATAAAGTTTTAAGCAATAGTAGACGAATTTCAATTTTATTTTTTTTACGAAATGCTTCAAAAGAAGTCGACGTCTCAACAATTGCCACTACTCTCAACCTTGCGCAGCCGGTTGTATCAAAACAATTAGGTATTTTAGAAAAATATAATTTAGTTAAACATCATAAACACGGAACTCATGTCTTTTATTTTTTAAATGACCCTGATGTTTTATCAATGATTGATGCCATGATTGAGCACGTAGAACATACCGCAAAAGAACATCCCACAAATTTATACTAAAAAAAGATGCAACTGGATAGCTGCATCTTATAAATTTGGAATGTCAGTGTTTTTTACACCATAATTAATTATTTTAAATTTTCCATTATCATCAATTATTCCACGCGTCACACTACCATTATCTGGGAAAGGAATATCATGATCGTGCGTAGTTTGATCCCAGTATTTAATTCCCAAGGTCTTAATAAAGTCTCCATGAGACACAATTAAAACTCGTCCTAGCCCTTTTGTTTCTTCAGCTAGTTGGCTAACAGCTTGGTCCATTCGATTATTAAGGGCTTCTGCATCTTCTGCTAAATGACGTGGATCAGCTTTCTTAGTTGCTTCACGAAAATCATGGATTCCTAAGGTTTGAATGATTTTTACTACATCATTTGTTGGTTTCATCCCTCCAGCTACAGCAACTTTTTCCCAAGTTTCGTCAATATCGTCACCTTCAAAAGTACCAAAGAATACTTCACGAAAAGCTGGAAGTTTTTTTATTTTACCAATCTCAGAAACTTCATTTGTATCAGCAATTAAGTGAACTGTATCAATGGCTCGCTTTAAGTCAGAACTATACATTTTATCAAAATAAACCTGAGATAAATTAGATGCTGTTACTTTTAGGTCATTAATTCCTTTTACAGTTAGTGGAGAATCAGCCCATCCTTGAACTTTATTCAACTGATTAAACATTGTTTCCCCATGTCTTACTAAATAAACTTCAGTAGCCATTTTTACCCTCTTTTCTTAAATTGTTTCACAAATTTTCTTTCAATTATCTCAATGTTAACAGAATATTGCGTTAATTCAAGTATTTTTAAAAGCAACCCTATATTTAGTGTTTCACAAAATTCTTAGTACAACATATCTTAGTTTTACCTATAGTTATATACGCAATTGTAAGTTTATTTTTTTAATCTTTAAATTAAAAATTACTATTTTAATGGGTTAAAATAAAGATTGCATAGTGCTTAATAAAAAGGAGGACTTTTTTATGACAAAAGTTGCTGTTGTCTTCGCAGATGGCTGTGAAGAAGTTGAAGGGCTTAGTGTCGTTGATGTACTACGTCGTTTAGATATTGATTGTGACATGGTCGGTCTTGATAAAAAAGAAATTAACGGAGACCATCATATCTTACTAACCTGTGATAAAGTTGTGGATGATTCACTTTTAGAGTATGACTTAGTAGCTTTTCCAGGTGGAAGAACTGGAGCTTTAAACCTTAGAAACAATGAAAAACTAGCTAAGCTTATGATTCAAAGAAATAAAGAAGGCAAATGGGATGCAGCAATGTGTGCCGCTCCGATTGCTTTAGGTCACTACGGCTTGCTAGAAGGAGCCAACTACACCTGTTACCCAGGCTTTGAAAAAGAAATTGAAAAGGAATGTCCAAACGGCCACTTTAGCACTGATATTACAGTCGTGGATAAAGAACATAAAGTCATCACCAGTCGTGGACCAGCTACAGCTTGGGCATACGCTTATACAATTGCTCAAACTTTAGGTTATGACACCAAAGAATTAGAAAAAGCAATGCTTTATGATTATCTAGCTAAAAATATTAATCAAAGCCTATAGTTAAACATATCGAAAAAGAGACCAGATTTTATATCTGATCTCTTTTTTCGTATATAACAGCTAAAATAAGCAAATAGCTTTTAATCTATCCCTTAAATTAAAAGCTTGTGTAGTTAATAGCAAGCTTACGGTCTTGTCTCAGCACTGCACTACACTTAATTACAATTAATTTTTCTCTAAGCACTTACTATATTTATTATAACATCTTTTATTTTAAATTAAACTAATTTATTTTATAAACGTGCAATTTGATAGCCATTTCTTAAAAAATGTTCCATTTCTTCTGGTTCTCTACCAGTTAAGCGATGAAAGTCATCAGATGTTGCACTAAGAAGTCCCTTCGCTCCTCCGGCATACATCGATGCAAGTTCTTTTCCATCGCCTTCAGCGGCATAAATCTTTGCAAATTCACTCGTTGTTACAGGTGCATAGCCAATTTTATGATCAGTGATCCGAGACATAATGTATGATAGCTCAACCATGTTATAATTTTTGTCCATACTTAATAGATATGTTTGGCCTTGATCGCGCATTACTGGCTGCATAGCCAAACAAGCAATTGCATGAGCACTGTCGTTTCTTGTAATAAAGGATAGTGGTTCTGCCCCAACTGGATAAATAATATTTTTGCGTTTAATTAGTTCTTCTAGATATGGCACCAGTGGATCTGCATACAAACTATTTTTTATAATACTGTATTCAATTCCTGAGCTAGCAAGTCTTCTTGGTACATATGCATAAAATGGAGACATCACAAAAGGATTATTTTCTTGATCGGCAAAAAAACTTACAAAAATTAATTTAGTTTTTGCCTTTTTTACCACTTGAAGTACATTCTCAAATTCTGTAATTCTTTTCTGTAAATTATAAGTAATGCTTGGAATGTAACTGACAAGATCAATTCCGTCAACAGCTTTTTCTAACGTATCTAAATCAAAATAGTCTAGTTTTACTTTTTCCACAGCTAAGTCACTAAACTTGTCAGCCTTTTTTAAATTATGGATTCCAACTCGGATATTAGTTTCCGGAGTCATTGTTCTCAGCCAACGAGTAACTTTTTCTCCTAAATTGCCTGTTGCTCCTGTAATTAAATATTTCATATAAATAGTATAGAACCTTTCTTAAGATTAACTTTCTATATTATTATAGTTCAAAACCTTTATGAATTCTTAATGTTAGTTTAAATATATGGTTTTAGTTATTGGGGTATTTGTATAATTTAATCTTTTTCAATTTTTAGAATTACAAGCAATAATTCGATAATCTACTTTATCACCACTAAAGTTAAATTTTGCGACAAAGGGCATAAGCGGTTGAATTTTTGAAAAAGCAGGATAATCAAAATTACTATCAAAATAATTAATTATTGTTCCAATTGCTGTTCCATGACTACCAATAATTATATTTTTATCCGGATAATCAGCTAAAATATTTTTTAGCGCGTTTATATTTCTTTTCTGAGTATCATTCAAAGATTCACCATTTTCTAACTTATAGTCAAAATCAAACCACTGCTTTTGACAATATTCATGAAAATTAGAAATCCACTCATCGCCAATTTTACGTTCACAAAATTCCGAAATTTGGTTAATTTTTAAATTTCTACTTTTAGCAACTGGCTCAATAGTCCTAATTGCTCTTTTAAAAGGACTTGAAAATGCCACATCTAATTTCTTATTTTTAAAGTAATCAATTAAAAATTTTCGATCTTCTATACCTTTTGGAGTTAAATCTCTTGTCAAATCATTATGATTGCCTAAATCTGGTTCAGCGTGTCTTACAAAATAGACTGTTGTCATTATATTTTTCCCTGTCTAAGATTTTCATAGTCTAATCTCTCGATCAAACAAATTCCGCATATTTTCATTAAAATTATGAGCAATAAAAACAATTGTTGCCTCAGTTTGCAATAATTTCTTTAAAATCTTAAAAGTGGCCTGCTGATCAATGGCACTTGTTCCTTCATCAATTAAAATTATTTTACTATCATGAATTTGAGCACGGGCCATAACGATCTTTTGTCTTTGTCCACCAGAAATATTTAATTTGTTTAAGTTTAACGGAGAATTTACGCCATCTTTAAACTTTTTCATGTCATCATCTAAGTTGACATCCCTTACTGCCAATTTTACTCGATTATCAAGCTGACTATTAAACATCGTAATATTTTGTTTAATTGTCCCAGGAAAAAGATTAGGTTCTTGTGGGATATAGCCAATTTTAGACATATCAGGTGTAATAGGATTGCCAGCCTGGTCTTCAAATTCTATCGTTCCATAACTAGGTTTAATAATTCCTAATAGTAATTTAAACAAGGTTGTCTTCCCAGATCCCGAATCACCAGTTAAGAGAATTTTTTCACCCTCTTTTATATTTATGTCCGGATACTTCAACATTTCACCATTAGGAAATTTTAGAGATAATGAATTAGTTTTAATTACGGAAGGAATACTGGTCTCTTTTTTATTGGCCGATTCAAGTCGTGCTGTATCTTCACTAATTTTATTCATTAATGGTTTTGAAGAACGCATCATTGTCAGTCCTTCAATAGTTTCTTGCATTCCAAAAGCCACATTATCTGCAAAATTTTGTACTGATAAAATCGCACCAAAAATGACTAACTTTTGTTCAACTAATACACCAGTAAATCCTAATAATAGAATTGTCGAAATCAAAGCACTAAAGCCATTTAAGATACTTAATATCTGTTCTTGAACAGTTTGATTAATATTTGCTTTTTCTAGTTTCTTTGATGCTTTGCTCTGCACTTCTAATAATTTATTACCTGCAAAGTATCTTTTTAATTCACTTAAACCAGAAAACCATTTACCCAAAATATCAAGATATTCTTTATTCTTATCGGAAACGTTAATTGTAGCTTTCTCCAGTTTTTTTCCAATTAGCTTAGGTAAAAAATATGAAATAGTGTCTACAACTAAACTTAATGCAAAAATTGCCCAATGGATTGTTAGTAACGCAATCAAAGAGGTTATTAACATCGATCCATAAAAAGGAACAGTTACATACCACTCAAAAAAGTTATTTTTTACAATGTTGAAATCATTAGTTAGTCTATTTTGAAAGGCGGCTACTTCATGAAATTTTTGATCTTTAAAATAATGCTCGGCTATTTCATCGCGTAATTTCTTGAAATATTCTTCTTCTTGAACATTATTTAAATATTGAACAAAATAAATCACTGATTGAGCAAAGAACCAGCATAGAGCCATTAAGCCAGTTGTAACTATAACCTTATTCCAATTTTCCCCCTTAATATAGGTCAGCCAATACATCTGTATATAGCCAGCCAGAATGCCGCTCATCCCTGATAAAATTGATAAAATAGTAATCCAAAAGAAACGAGTCCTATTAGTATTGATAAATCCCCGAAAAGACATTTAATTCACCTCTTTAGTCAAATGAATCTCTCGATCAAACATATTAATCGACTTTTGCGAAAAATTATGAGCAATCATAATAATGGTTTGTTCTGACTTCAACAATTCTTTTAAAATCGATAAAGTTGCCTTACTATCAATAGCACTTGTCCCTTCATCAATTAATAGCAAGCTACTATGATGGATGTTAGCTCGGGCTAAAACTATCTTTTGTTTTTGACCACCAGATACGTTCTCAGAGTCTAAGTTAATTAAAGTTTCTAATCCCTTGGGAAATTTTTCAATATCAGTAGAAAGATTTACCTTTTTAATTGTATTATTAACTTCCTTATCTAACTTAGAATCAAACATTGTAATATTATTTTTGATAGTATCGGGAAAAAGCGTATTATCTTGTGCAAGATAGCCTATTTCTTCTGAATTCGGTATAAATACTTTCCCTTTTTTATCTTTATAGCTAACTGTACCCATTTTAGGTGTAACTTCACCTAGTAAAACTTTAAATAAAGTTGATTTTCCACTACCACTATCTCCAGTTAAGAGTATCTTTTCCCCTTTGTTAATGACTATATGTGGATAAGAAATCCTTTCTCCATTTGGATAAGAGACTTGAAGATCATTAATTTCAATCTGGTTAATTCTTTTATCAGAATGGTCTTTTATATTAAATTGCACTGATTCTTGCAAGTTAAGAATCTTATGGCGCACTTTCTTAGAAGATTTAATTTGGTTGAGGCTTTCTGCTAAATAGGTGACAGCATTCATAATTTGATTTGCAAAAATTCCAGAAGTAATTATGGCACCAAAGACAATTTGTCCTGTCGCATACAAATATATTGAAAGTGCTAATAACAAAATTATGCCTATTAAAGATATTAGAGAGGTAAGTGCAGTCGCCAAATTTCCCCAGAAGCAATCCTGAATTGTAGCTGCTTTTAACTCCGAGGTTGATTTCTTTATTGCACTTTCATAGCTACCAAAACTGGCATATCTTCTTAATTCATCTAATCCTCGAGCCCATTTCTCTACTGTATCAAGCAGATGTTCATTTTTTTGAGTAACTTCAAGAGTAGCTGAAGACGTCATTCTCTCAAAAAGTTTTGGTAAATAAAGACCAACAAAAGAGAGCAACAAAGTTAAAACAACTAAACTCCAATTAAAGGTAAATAAGACTCCCAGAGAAAAAGCAATAGTTAATATCCTGCGCCATAAAATAAGTAAAGGATTGGTATATTTATTAGTTACTTCCTGAATATTCGAATTTAGATTATTTTGAATTTCAGACACATTTTCATCGTCATTAACAAACAGATATCTAGTAATATTATTCCGAATCTGATGAATATAGTCCTGAATTTGATGAGCATATAGAACATTACCAAGGGAAGTTAAAATTGTACTTATAAATTGCAAGCTAGCTGATAAAGTAATAAATATTAAAAATAAATTTAATTTATTTTGCTTTATATAATTAAATGCAGGTGTCATTAAATATGTAACACTTGTTGCACTAGCTGTCTCGAGGATTAATAAGATACAGATGCCAATGAATCTTATTTTATTTTTATTAAAAATACCTTTAATGTTCATTTGTGTTGCTCTAAAATCTTAAGATATGCTTAATATTATTACTATTTTATGAAATATTCAATCTATCTTTTTTCTTATTAAATTTAGACAGAAAAAAAGACCCAAAAGTATCTCACCTTTAAGTCTTACTGCATAAGATTTATAAACCATTAATAGTTATAAAAATAGTTAACAATCTATAATATGTTTTATTTTTATTCTGTCCCAATCTAAAATTTCTTCATCAGAATAGTGGGCAAAATGAATAAGAGTAACATTTGCCTTCTTAAGTTTTTCCCAGCTCTTTGTTAATACTGGATCATTATATAAATCGACTTGTTCAAGTGGGTACAAATCTCCAACAAAAGCTTCTTCATTATCCATAATATATGAAACTGAGCAGTCACTATGGCCTGGCGTACTTATTATCATCCCATTTATTCCACAATCTTTTAAAAACTTACGGCTTTCTGTAAGTGGCAGTAAAATAATCTGTTTATCATTTATTGGCTCAAAATGCTTTTCCGGTTGTCGCTCCAAAATATAATCGGACTGATGAAGAAATTTCAGCTGAGAGTCTAATACTACTAATTTCACACCATAATCTACTAAATTTTGTGCAATTCCCATATGATCAGGATGATAATGCGTTATAAACAAGTAGCTAATGTCTTGTATTTTTAAGTTATGTTCGCCTAATGCTCTAAAAAAATTAGGTAAGGTGCCTGCCCAATCTGTATCAATTAAGATTGTCTTTTTTGTTCCCTTAACCAGATAACATTTAGTATTACCATACTTGAGTTTTGTAACTTTTGTCATCTTATTTCCTCAACACTTAAAAGGCTTATAATTAACGCTATTCTTCCGCTGTTTTTGATTTTGATAGGTCTTTTTTCAATTTAAAATACTTCCATTGATTGATAATGGCATCCACTAAGGATAATCCAAAGCCAACTCTAACGAATGTACGCAACCATGACCACGGTATCATATTAGAAAATATCGAAGCTATCAACAGGACTAAACAGACACTATAAGCAATATATAGATCTTCTTTCAGATCTTTTTTATCTATGTTCATAATATTTTCTCCGTTTTTACTCATAACATTAACAATCTTTTTTTATTAAGATTAGATTATACTTTAAATAATTTAATCTTGAAATCCCCAATTAAAATCATTCTATTTTTCCACATCTAAATTACTAACCTTATCAATATTCTTAAATTTGGATATTAGTTTCCCTCGTCATTGTTCTCAATCAATGAATAACCTATTCTTCCAATTACTACATCTCAATTATAAAGATAAATTATTATCTTCTAGTTCTTTTATAGCCCCTACTCGAGCTTTAAAGAAAAAATTTGCTATTTGGAGAGCCGAGTATTTCGGATGTTTTCTCCAGTACTGAATTACTCCTATCAATGCAGAAATACTGTAATAAGAAAACATTTCCTGTTTATCTTTAGGCATATGAAGAAGCGTATAAGGATGAGACTTTATCTCTAAGTTAATCAAGTAGGTCATAAGCTTGTTAGTAAAACCCAAATTGGCATTTGTACCCATCAAAATATGAAGCAAGGAGAAGTTTTCTTGAAAAACTTTTAAAAAATCTGTTAGTGCTGTTAAGTCAGGAGATTCAGTTGGACTTTGAGTTTTTAGCTGGAGATTAAGGATCATTTTAGAATGTGGAACGTCAAGCTTATGAAGAAATTTTTCTTCGATCTTTTCTAATATGTCCCATTTATCATTATAATGACGATATATCGTGACACGATTTACATTTGCTTTCTGAGCAATTTCCTTTATAGTTACCTGATTAATATCCTTTACTTGTAAAAGCGATAATAAAGCATTCTCAATTTTGTCATTAGTTTTATTGTTTTTCATCAATGCAACACCTTGTTACTTTTTGTAGTTTTATTATATCCCTATTTTCCTTAGAATATTCGTAATCTTAATATTGAAAGGGATGTATATATGTTTAAACTATTAAAGAATAAATTTGTCTAGTTACCTATTCTAGTTGCTTTATTTATTGGAGCATACTTTTCAATTACAGCAATTCCTTCAACTCATATGAAGGTTAATGATTTACCTATTGCTGTAGTTAACGAAGATCAAGGTACTACTGGAAAAAATTTAACTAAGCAAATAACAACAAAAAATTCATCTAACTCTTCTAAAATGAGCATTAAATGGACAGTTTTTAATTCTCAAGAAGATTTATTAAAAGAAATGAATAAAGAAAAATATTATGGAGCAATTGTTATTCCCAAAAATTTTTCCTCTAATCTTCAAAGTCTAATGACCCCTAACCCCAAAAAAGCTAAATTAAAAATCATCATTAATCAGGGTATGGGAACTACCATTACGACACAGGTAAATACGGCCTTAACTGAAATGACCCATCAAATTAATACTGCCTTAGGCAAGCAACTACTACAAACTTTATCTAAAAAAATGCCTGCCATACCAGCAGAAATGGCTTCCAATTTAACTAATCCACTAACTATAGAAACAGAAAAAATTAATAAGACCGGCGATTTAGCAAATGGAGGCGCTCATTTCTTCCAATCTGTTTGGCTAGGATGTTTAGGAACCTCAATGCTTCTTGGATTTGCCTTTTCAAAGATTAAATTTAAATCTCTTCGAGAAAAATTTAGTGCTTTAGGAGTTCAGCTACTTTCTGCAATTATTTCATCCTTTGTAATCGGGTATGGAGTGATATATCTACACTCCACAATTCTTAATGTAACTATTCCTAATTTTACTTTACTTGGTTTATTCCTATCACTATGCGCATTCTCGTTCATTATTTTTATTAACGGCGTAGAGTCTTGGGTAGGATTAATTTCAATTCCAGTTTTTATGTTACTTTTATTCTTCGCTGCTCCATTGTTAACTGCTATACCTGAATCATTAAATGGCTTTTACAGTACACTGTCTAATTGGTTACCTATGTCCTACATGTATAGAGGTGTCAAAAGTATTATGTACTTTAACAACTCACCTTCTCAGTCAATAATTATGGGGTTAATTTACACTATAATCGTTGGACTAATTTTAGTAATAAGTGCTCAATTTAAAAAAGATAAGAAAAAGGAAGTCGATGCTTAATGAAACTGTTCATCTTAGGGGCCACTGGCCGAACTGGAAAAGAATTAATTAAACAAGCAACGGAACGTGGATATGAAATAGTAGCATATGTACGTTCACCACAAAAATTAGTACCACAGGATAATCTCAAAGTTATTCAAGGCAATCTCAACGAAACATCAAAAATGGAACACGCCTTAGCTTCTTGTGATGCTGTTTTAGTAACTCTCGGCAATCCCGTAAATGACAGTTCAGCTAATTTGTTTGAAAGTCTAATGCCTAACCTTATTAAAAGCATGCAACACACAAACGTATCTCGAATTATTAGTCTATCTAGTTTAGGAACTGGAGATACAATTAAGAATGTCTCTTATCCTTATAAACTGGGTGTCAAAACTTTTCTAAAAGGAAACCAAGCTGATCATGAAAAAGGAGAACAACATCTTATCCATTCTAATTTGAACTGGACTCTAATTTATCTAGGTCCCTTATTTAACGGAGATAAAACTTCCCATCCTTTAGTAAAAAATGCAGCGTCTGGATATAAGATGCCTGGTGCTCCTAGAACCAACCGAGCCGATGTTGCTGCCGTCATGTTAGATCAATTAAATAATAAATCAAGTTATAAACAAAAATTAATTATGTGTTCAAAACAGGAGGACTGAAAATGAACAACGTACAAAAATTAAAGGAGATGTTATTAGCAAGTCACTTCACAGTAGCTATCACCGGAGCTGGAATTTCCAATAGTTGCGGAATTGCAGATATGGAAAAGATGAATGTCTTAAATGCTATCGAAACTTCTTTAGCTCCCCTCGTTCAGATGCATCCCGAACGCTCTTACAATTTGTTACGTAAATCATTTTTAAAAGGAATTTTCGAAAAGGGACCTTCTCTAACTCATCGTAAAATTTCCACTTTAGAAAAAGATGGGTTAATACAAGGTACAATTACTACCAATATTGATCATCTACATTCTTTAGCTGATTCAACACAAGTAGCAGAAATTCAAGGTTCATATGCTATCAACAAATGCTCTCAATGCGGACATCATAATGATAATATTGAAATTTGGAACAATGGGCATGCACCCCGATGCTCAAAATGCAATGGCTTAATGTTATCCTTTCCCGTTTATTCTCATGTTGGTGTCTATGAAAAGGCAATGACCCAAGCTAACCAATGGATGACAAAAGCTGAGTTAGTGCTAATTGTTGGCTCTAAAGGAAACTATAGTTACTACTTGAATAATTTATCTCCCTCAACCTCTCTTATTCAAATAAATCCTCAAGTAACTCAATTTGATAACATTGCTACACTAAATATAAAAGATGAAGCTGATAACGTCTTCAAAAAATTATAAATAATATTATACGCAAGCTAAAACCACTTCTATATATTTTCCTGTTGTTGAATATCCCCGATATTCTCTCAATAGGATTTTTTAATGCAAAAAAGAAGATAATACATATCTTAAAATTTTTACTTTCAATTCAAATAATATCAGTGATTACTTATATTCTTTCTCTTTTAACGATAGTATTGAATTTCAAAATAATATTAAAGATTCTGTCACTTAAACTAGGTATCAGTAATGTCACTCTCTGTTATCCCAACGTATTTTCAATAGAAGTAGTCTTTTTAAGATAAAAAACACTGATAATTACTTAATTTTTCTCAACAAAAAAGACATCCCTTTCGAGATGTCTTTTGCATAAAACGTAATATAAATATTAACGCTTTGAGAATTGTGAAGCTTTGCGGGCTTTCTTCAAACCTGGCTTCTTTCTTTCCTTCATTCTTGGGTCACGAGTTAACATGCCAGCCTTCTTAAGAGGACCACGGAAATCTGGGTCAACTTCAAGAAGTGCACGTGCAATACCTAAACGAATTGCACCAGCTTGTCCTGAGAAACCACCACCGTTAACGTTAACTAAAATGTCGTATTGACCTTCAGTTTCAGTTAATGCTAATGGTTGCTTCATATCTTGAACCAAGTTAGGGTATGGAATGTACTTAGTTACGTCTTCTTTGTTAATGGTAATTTGACCGTTACCTGGTACTAAACGTACGCGGGCAACAGAATCTTTACGACGACCAGTTCCAGCGTAAGCTGCTTGTTGTGCCATTATTTAAAACCTCCTAGATTAATTCGTTGATGTCTAACTTTTCAGGCTTTTGTGCTGCGTGTTCGTGGTCTTCACCAGCGTAAACATGCATCTTCATGAATTCTTGGTGACCAAGAGTATTCTTTGGCAACATGCCTTTTACAGATAATTCAACTAATCTTACTGGGTTCTTAGCTAATAATTCACCGGCAGGAGTAGCTCTTAAACCACCACGGTAATCTGAGTGGCGGTAGTAGATCTTATCAGTTGCTTTTTTACCAGTCAACTTCAATTTAGCTGCGTTAACAACAATAACATAATCACCAGTATCAACATTTGGTGTATATTGAGGCTTATTCTTACCTCTTAAAATTGATGCTACAGCAGTTGATAAACGACCAAGTGAAACATCAGTCGCATCGATAACATACCACTTACGTTTAATATCACTAGTTTTAGCTAATGGGGTAGTACGCACTTTAAATTCCTCCGTTTTTCTTCTGTTTGACAAACAATAAGTTTCCGGGGCCTATCGTGGACAAACATACGTATATTAATTTACGTCGTTTTGCCCAAAAAGTCAATCTTTTTTAAGGTCTAATCGATATTTTTTAGGAATATCTTCATAAAAAACTTGTTGTAAATATAATCCACTAGCTGGTGCAGTGGTTCGAACTTCTTGTCGATCTTTTGCCTTCAAAACTCTTGGTATATCGTCAACAGGTCTTTTTTTATTACCTATTTCTAACAAAGTTCCAACTAGAATTCTTACCATGTTATATAAAAAGCCATTTCCAATAAAATCAAAAATGATCTGTTTTTTATCTGGGTCCGGCGTAATATTCACATAGTAAATTGTTCGAACCTTATCCACAATTTGTCCACCGCTAGCAGCAAAACTAGTAAAATCGTGCTCACCAATCAAATCTTTAGCTGCTTGCT
Source organism: uncultured Lactobacillus sp. (assembly GCF_910589175.1). Lineage (GTDB taxonomy): Bacteria > Bacillota > Bacilli > Lactobacillales > Lactobacillaceae > Lactobacillus. Next base: position 73,655 of record NZ_CAJURR010000003.1, on the reverse strand, counting down.
GCATTAATGAAATATCTAAAGGATATGGATAATGCCCGGTATAGAAGCGATTAAAAGGATCTGTAAAACGATGTTGATCCACTACATATCGATACCATTTTCCCTGAGTTGAATATTGAACATGAAAATTCGCATCAACAATTTCACTTTCAAAGAAAACTGTGTCAATCGGCATGAGAGCATTTAAAGCAAGCATCATATTTTTAGCTGGGATTTCTTTTCCCGGATAATCAAAGTGAATAACTTGTCCTTTAGCATGAACACCCGCATCGGTTCTTCCAGATCCGTGTACCACTACTCTTTTTCCTTTAGTCATCTTTTTTAATGCTTCTTCAATCACGCCTTGTACTGTTCGTTCATTCGGTTGAATTTGAAAACCATGAAAAAGATGGCCATCATATGCCATGGTTAGCTTATATCTTGTAGTCATTAATTAATACGTCCTTGTAAGTAATAAAATTAGCGTCAATAGCGCAAAATACCCTAAGTTAATCCAATCATACTTTGACCACTTTAAAACTCGATAGCGGGTCCTTTTTGCACCTTCTCGATAACCTCGTGCTTCCATAGCCGTTGCTAAATCAATTGCAACAGTTAGGGAACTAATAAATAGAGGAATTAAAATGGGTATAATCGAATGAATTCTTTTAATTAAACCACCACTATTAAAATCGGCTCCACGTGCTCTCTGAGCATTCATAATTCGCACAGCTTGGTCTAATAAAGTCGGTACAAAACGAAGAGCAATAGACATTACAAGAGCAATTTGAGCTACCGGAACTTTCAGGTAGCCAAGAGGTTTTAAGATCCATTCCATTCCATCGGCAATTTCTAATGATGTGGTCGTCAAAGTAAGAACTGTCGAAATCAGAATAATCATTACAAAACGAATAAAGATAAAAATAGAATTCTGAATACCATATTCACTAATGTTAAAGATTCCCCACTGCCAATAAACTTTTCCACCTGTAGTAAAAAATAATTGCAAAACTGAAGTAAATAGAATCAACCAAATTAATGGCTTTACTCCATCCCAAAACACCTTAGGCTTTAATTTTGTTGCCCAAACAGCAAGTAAAGTAAATATCGATAAAAAGAAGTAGGACAGCCAATTATTAGCAAGAAAGATAATAACAATAAATAAAAATGTTGCAATTATCTTTCCTCTAGGATCCATTTTATAAACGATAGAATCACCAGGAATATAACGTCCAATAATAATTTTACTCATCCATGTCTCCTTTCTTCTTTAACTCATTTGCAACTTTACTTACTAAGGACTCAACAGTTAGTGGCATCTCTGAAAATTGAAAACCACCTTTTTGTAGCTCCCGAGTTAGTCTACTAGTTGCTGGTTCATCGAGGTAGTGCTTTTTTACCCACTCCTGATCAGAAAAAATCTCTTGCGGACTAGCATGTTTTATTAAATGACCATGCTCAAGGACCAACATATCATCTGCATATTCACTAATATCATCCATATTATGGGAAATTAAAATAACTGTATGGCCAGCTCGTTGATAATTCTTAAAAATCTTAAACATTTGCTTCTGTCCTTCAGGATCTAATCCAGCTGCTGGTTCATCGAGACATAAAATTTCTGGTTCATATGCCATTACACCTGCAATTGCCACGCGACGCATTTGACCTCCAGAAAGTTCAAAAGGTGATTTATCCATCATGTCCTCAGAAAGGCCGACTTTTTTAATCCATTCTATTGCTTGCTCTTTTGCTTTTTGTTCTGAAAAGCCAAAATTAAGCGGACCAAACATCACATCTTTAAGCACAGTTTCTTCAAATAGTTGATTTTCAGGAAATTGAAACACTAGGCCGACTTTTTTTCGAATTGCTTTTAGTGACTTACTTGAAGTATTTGCATTAATCTGCTCACCCGCTATAGTGATTTCACCCTTACTTGGAAGCAATAAGCCATCAAAATGCTGCATTAGAGTAGATTTTCCACTTCCTGTATGTCCCGCAATAGCTACAAATGATCCTTTTTCTATTTTAAAAGATATATCTGCCAATCCTTGAGTTTGAAATGGAGTTCCAGGTGCATAAACATAATCTACATTTTTGAATTCAATTGACACAAATACTTCACCAACTTTTCCTCACTATTGACTTCTTGAGGGATATGAATTCCTTCTTTTATAAGTCCATTTTTAACTTTATAAAATAAAGGAAGCTCCAATCCGGCACTTTTTATTAAAGCTCCGTTTTCAAATATCTCTCTTGGAGAGCCACTAGCCAATAATTTTCCTTGATTTAAAACTAACATCTGGTCTGCTTGTACCGCTTCATTAATATCATGAGTGATAGAAAAGATAGTCAGACCATTTTTATTTTGCAAATCTCGTATAAGACTAAGAATCTTCGCTTTACCTTCTGGATCTAACATACTAGTCGATTCATCTAAAATTATTAATTTTGGACCAATCGCTAAGATGCCAGCGATAGCTACTCTTTGCTTTTGACCTCCCGACAAATATTGAGGTTCACTTTTTCGAAAGTCAAGCATATCTACTTGCTCAAGGACATCATGAACAATAGTCTGCATCTTAGAACGAGAAAATTGGCGATTTTCAAGACCAAAAGCTACATCATCTTCTACAGTAGCACCAACAAATTGATTATCGGGATTTTGGAATACAATCCCTACACGATCTCTAATGTCCCACATTGTTTTTTCTGTCAGCTCAATACCATCAACATTAATTAACGTATTAGGATTATCATTGGGTAAAAGAATACCATCTAATAAACGGGCAATTGTTGATTTTCCGCTCCCATTATGACCAACTAAAGTAGTCCACGATCCTCTAGGAATTGAGAAACTAATATCATTTACAGCAGGCACTTCACTATCTTTATAGGTAAAAGAAAGATGCTTAACGGTTACTATATTATCTTTCATAAATATTCACTGCTCTTTTTCCATAATATGTCATTGTATCAATTATATATAAAAAAAGAGCAAAAAAAAATCATCCACAAAGAGGGATGATTTAACATCTAAGCTAGACTAGGCAAAAGCCACCATCATCACGCTTATTCTCGCTTTTGTGAAAGATTTATAAAATAATATTATATTTTACCTAATTAAACTAATTCAATGATTACCATTGGAGCAGCGTCACCTTTACGTGGGTTGGCTAACTTGTACATTCTAGTGTAACCACCATTACGATCTTTGTAACGAGGTGCAATGTCACTGAAAAGTTTTTGAAGTGCTGATTTTACAACAACTGCATCTTTTTCTTCATGAATATCAGCAATTTCATTACGAACAAAAGCAGCTGCCTTTCTTCTAGCACTTAAATCACCGCGTTTACCTAAAGTAATCATTTTTTCGGTAGTTTTACGGATTTCTTTAGCACGGGTTTCAGTAGTAACAATGCGTTCGTTCATGATCAATTGAGTAGTCATTTCTCTAAGCATTGCTTTTCTGTGTGCACTATCGCGACCTAATTTACGGTATGCCATGAGTTTTCCCTCCTTATTATTCCTACTTAGTCATCTTGACGAAGTGATAGACCAAGATCGGCAAGTTTATTCTTTACTTCTTCTAATGACTTACGTCCTAAGTTACGTACGCGCATCATATCTGCTTCAGATTTATCAGTTAATTCTTGAACAGTATTAATTCCTGCACGTTTCAAGCAGTTATAGGAACGAACAGACAAATCAAGCTCTTCGATCGTCATCTCAAGCTTCTTTTCGTTCTTATCGTCCTCTTTTTCTACCATTACATCATCAAACTGCGCATCCATATCAGTAGACATAAATACTTTGAAGTGTTCTACAAGAATCTTCGCAGCGAAACTAAGGGCATCATTAGGTGTGATTGAACCATCAGTCCAAATTTCTAAAGTTAATTTGTCATAGTCATCTCTCTTACCAACACGAGCACTTTCAACTTGGTAGTTAACTTTTTTGATTGGTGAGAAGAGTGAATCAACGGGGATGACACCAATAGGCATGTCATCTGTCTTGTTTTCACTTGCGGGAACATAACCACGACCAGTCTTGATCGCAACGTTCATATGCAAATGGCCACCATCAGCAATACTACAAATATATTGATCTGGATTTAAGACCTCAATATCAGAGTCGACCTTCAAATCAGCAGCAGTTACAATTGCTGGTCCAGTTACATCGATTTCAGCAATTTTTTCTTCATCTGAGAGTGACTTTAACTCTAGTTTCTTCAAATTAAGAATGATCTTCGTGACGTCTTCTCTAACGCCAGGAATTGTTGAAAATTCATGTAACACACCATCAATCTGAATGTAAGAAAGTGCCGTACCTGGAATAGAAGTAAGTAAAACTCGACGGAGTGAGTTACCTAAAGTAGTCCCGAAACCGCGTTCCAGTGGTTCGACAACAAACTTACCGTATGCCTCCTCTTGGTCTACTACGGTAATATTGGGTTTTTCAAATTCAATCATTACTGGGCCCCTTTCAAAACGTAATGTCCTGCACGCAGGAATAAACTAGACACGACGACGTTTTGGTGGTCTGGAACCGTTGTGCGGCACTGGAGTAACGTCGCGAATAGCAGTGATTTCAAGACCTGCAGCTTGAAGTGCTCTAATAGCAGCTTCACGACCTGCACCTGGGCCTTTAACTGAAACTTCAACATGCTTCATGCCTTGATCCATTGCAGACTTTGCAGCTGCTTCTGCGGCCATTTGAGCAGCAAATGGTGTAGACTTACGACTACCCTTAAAACCTAAAGCACCAGCGGAAGACCATGCGACTGCGTTACCTTGTACATCAGTAATCATGACCAAGGTATTGTTAAACGTAGAATGAATATGAGCAACGCCGCTTTCAACATGCTTCTTTACACGGCGTTTACGTGCTGTTTTCTTTGCAGCCATTAACTTAACCTCCTATTTAATAAATTATTTTCTCTTTGAACCCTTACGAGTACGAGCATTATTCTTGGTATTTTGACCACGAACTGGTAAGCCACGACGGTGACGAATACCACGGTATGAGCCAATTTCAACTAAACGCTTGATGTTAAGGCTAACTTCACGACGAAGATCACCTTCAACACGGTACTTGTCTACTTCGCTACGTAATTTTTCTTGATCTTCTGGAGTCAAGTCATTAGTACGAATGTCTTCAGAAATACCAGCATCTTTACAAATCTTTTTTGCAGTTGGTTCACCAATACCATAGATATAAGTTAATGCGACTACAACTCTTTTATTTCTGGGTAAGTCAACACCAGCAATACGTGCCATTAAATTGCACCTCCTAATAAAAATATCTAACTATTAACCTTGACGTTGTTTGTGCTTAGGGTTTGCAGAGCAAATCACCATAACACGACCATGTCTTTTGATAATCTTGCAATGTTCACACATTGGTTTAACAGATGGTCTAACTTTCATGTTTGCCTCCGTAATTACTTAATAAAACGATACGTAATCCTACCCTTAGTTAAATCATATGGTGATAATTCAACTGTTACTCTATCACCAGGTAAAATTCTAATGTAGTGCATTCTAATTTTACCAGACACATGAGCTAAAATAGTTGCACCATTTTCTAATTCAACTTTAAACATAGCATTAGGTAAGGTATCAACTACCTTACCCTCAACTTCGATGACATCTTCTTTTGCCAAAATTGTTCCTCCACATGAACAAATAGTCACACTTAGGCATTATAACACGGAATTGTAAAAAAACAATAACAGACTAGTCTTTACTTAAAATTTTGTCAATGTCTTCAAATACTTTTTCCGGAGTTTGTTCACCGTTAACAGTTGAAAGAATTCCTTTTTCTTCATAAAAATCACGAAGAGGAGTATTCATTTTCTTGTTAACTTCTAAGCGATTTTTAACAACTTCTGGCTTGTCATCCTCACGTTGGAAAAATTCATGTCCTCCGCAACGATCACAAGTACCTTCTACTTTAGTTGGATTTGAAATCTTATTGTAAGTTGCACCACAATTTTTACAAATGTAACGTGCTGATAAACGTTTGATTAAAACATCTTCATCAACATCAATTGCAATTACATTAGTTAACGGTTTTTCTAACCGTTTAGTTATATCTTCAAGAAGTTCTGCTTGAACAGTGGTTCTTGGAAATCCATCCAAGATGAATCCGTTCTTAGTATCGGGTTGCTTAAGTCGTTCTTCAACTAACTTAGCTGTAACTTCATCTGGGACTAAGTTTCCCTTATCAATATAACTTTTAGCTTCCAAACCAACAGGAGTTTCATTAGCCATAGCTTCTCTAAACATATCACCGGTAGAGATATGTGCTAAGTGATACTTATCCACAATGCTTTCAGAAGCTGTTCCTTTGCCTGCACCAGGCAAACCTAAAAGAATTAAATTAATCATTTTTATCCTTACTATCTAATAAATCCAACGTATTCGCGTTTCATTAGTAACCCATCAACTTGACGAGCTAATTCTAAAACCACACCAATAACGATTAAAAGACTTGTTCCACCAAGACCAATTGAACTTGGTAAACCAAAAATATTCGTAGCAAGTTGTGGTAATAAGGCAACTAGACCTAAAAATACCGCACCTACTGTAGATAATCTAATCAAAATTTTAGATACATATTTTTGTGTATCTTTTCCTGGCCAAACGCTAGGAATATAGGCTCCTTGCTTTTGCAAGTTCTCAGCCAACTTTTCTGGATTTACTTGAACAAAGGCATAGAAGAAAGTGAACAAAATAATCAATAGTGTATAAATCAATGCACCCGGGGTAGTTTGTAAACTAAATATTTGATTACAAATCTTAAACCATTGTTCATTTCCATGGGATCTTTGGAAAGCCATCAAAATTGTAGCTGGTGTAATAATAAAGGAACTGGCAAAAATAACTGGAATAACTCCAGACACGTTAACCTTTAATGGTAGGAAACTTTCGGAGCCACTTGTTGCTGCTCTACGAGTATATTGAATAGGTACTCGTAAATCAGCTTGTTGAAACCATGTAACAAATTGAGTTACTAGTAAAATGGCAATAATGATCGCGATGAAGAACAAAATCCCTTGCCAACGATCGCTAGCACTATTATTAATGATGAAATCTTTATATAATTGATAAATTCCATTTGGAAGGCGAGCAATGATACCTGCAAAAATAATAACAGATACACCATTTCCTAGCCCTTTATCAGTAATTTCATCACCTAGCCAGGTCAAAAGCATTGTCCCAGCAGTCATAATAATGGCAATCTCAATATAGGTTTGAGGAGTTTGCGTTTTAACCAAACCCATTTCAGTTAAAACGTTAAAACCAAGAGTAATTCCTAGACTTTGAACAAAAGCAACGACTAAAGTAAGATAGCGCGTTACCTGATTTGTTTTTCGTCTTCCGACTTCTCCTTGTTTCCCCCACTCAACTAACTTAGGAACAATATCCATTTGGAGTAATTGAATGACAATTTGGGCAGTGATATAAGGTGAAACGCCTAATGAAAAGATAGAATAAGTATCTAATCCACCACCACTAACTGTATCCAACATTGGGACTAAACCAGTTTGTGCAACCCGTGTAATAGCTTTTGCATTAACACCCGGAACTGTTATATTAGCTCCGATTCGATAAAGCAATAGGATAAAGAGAGTAAAGAAGATTTTTGATCTAATATCTTTATCCTTAAAGGCGTTCTTCAAGGTCGAGAACATTAGATCACCTCAACAGTTCCGCCAGCGGCTTCAACAGCTTTCTTAGCAGCTTCTGAGGCTTTGTTAACTTTTACAGTTAACTTAACCTTTAATTCACCGTTAGCTAACAACTTAACTCCTGCAAGTTCTTTTTTAACTAAACCTGATGATTTCAATGTATCGATAGTTACTTCGCTACCATCATCAAATCTGTTTAAATCATTTAAATTAATAATAGCGTATTCTTTGCGGTTAACGTTCTTGAAACCACGCTTAGGCATTCTTCTGAATAATGGCATTTGACCACCTTCGAAACCTAAACGAGTCTTACCACCAGTACGAGCTAATTGACCCTTTTGTCCACGACCAGCAGTTTTACCGTAACCACTAGAAGTACCACGACCAACACGTTTTCTGTTGCGACGTGAACCTTCATTTGGTTTTAATTCATTAAGCTTCATTAATTGGCACCTCCTTGGATTCTAATTACTTATTAACCTCTTCAACTGAGATCAGGTGAGCAATCTTCAATAAAGCGCCACGAGTTGCAGCGTTGTCTGGAAGAACAACAGTGCTATTTACCTTACCAAGACCAAGAGCTTTAACAATTTTTCTTTGTTTTGGAAGACGGTGTGCGACGCTTTTAATTAAGGTAACTTTTAAATCCATTATTTAATCTCCTTAATCTTCTAAGCTTTTTGCTGACTCACGAAGCTTCAAAACATCTTCACGAGTCTTTAATTTACTCAAACCGTCCATAGTAGCACGGATAACATTGATTGGTGTATTTGAACCAAGTGATTTAGAAGTAACATCTGAAATACCTGCTAAATCCATGATAATACGAACAGCACCACCAGCAGCAACACCAGAACCAGCTTCAGCAGGCTTCAACATAATGTTACCAGAACCGTAATGGCCCATAACTTCATGTGGAATAGTAGTACCAACAGTAGGTACCTTAATCATTCTCTTTTTACCAGCTTCAACAGCCTTGCGGATAGCTTCTGGGACTTCTTGAGCCTTACCAGTACCAAAACCTACATGACCTTTTCTATCGCCGACGATTACAACAGCAGCAAATCTCATGCGACGACCACCCTTAACAACCTTGGTGATCCGGTTAATTGCTACTAATTGATCTTCAATATCGTCTTTTTTACGATCTTTACGAGAATCTCTACGAGAATCGTTGCGGTTTGCCATTAGTTAATTCTCCTTTCCTAGAATTCTAATCCGTTTTCACGTGCTGCATCAGCAAGAGCTTGAACACGACCATGGTATAAGTAACCACTTCTGTCAAATACAACACTCTTGATGTTCTTCTTAGCAGCAGTTTCAGCTAAAGCTTTACCTACTTCAGCAGCTTGTTCCATCTTAGAACCTTCTGCTGAAATATTTTTATCATTTGTTGAGGCACTTGCAAGCGTTACACCCTCTACATCATCAATTAATTGAGCGTAGATGTTTTTGTTTGAACGGAAAACACTTAAGCGTGGGCGCTCAGCAGTACCAGAAATCTTTCCACGAATACGTTTATGACGCTTTAAGCGTAATTTGTTTTTATCTGGTTTAGAAATCACAATTTCACCTCAAAAATTTTCTATTTATTATTTACCAGTCTTACCTTCCTTGCGACGTACATATTCATCTTCGTAACGAATACCTTTGCCCTTGTAAGGTTCTGGTGGACGAACGTCACGAATTTCTGCCGCAAATTGACCAACAACTTGTTTTGAAATACCTTCGATTTCAATTGAAGTTGCTGATGGAGTTTTAACAGTAATACCTTCTGGTGCTTCAAATTCAACTGGGTGAGAGTAACCAACATTTAAAGTTAATTTCTTACCTTGTGCAACTGCACGGTATCCAACACCAACTAAAGTTAACTTCTTAACATATCCATCAGTTACACCTTCAATCATGGAAGCAAGGTTTGCTCTTTCAGTACCGTGAAGAGCTTTATCAGCTTCACTTGAACGACTAAAATGAATTTCTCCATCTTTTTGTTCAAAGGTAATGCGTGGATCAAAGTATCTAGTTAATTCACCTTTTGGTCCCTTAACAGTGATGTCGTCACCATTCTTGGTAACTGTGACCTTTTCAGGAACCTCGATGACCTTTAAACCAATTCGGCTCATTAATAGTTCTCCTTTCTGTCAAAATTACCAAACGTAAGCAATAACTTCGCCGCCGACGTTCTTTTCTCTAGCTTCTTTATCAGTAATCACACCTGCAGAAGTAGAAATGATAGCAATACCAAGACCATTAAGAACTTTTGGTAAGTTTTCAGCACTTACATAGTTTCTTAAACCAGGCTTAGAAATACGCTTTAAACCTGAAATAACGCGTTCGTTATTAGGACCGTACTTCAAGAAAATCTTGATCATACCTTGTTTGTTGTCATCTTCAACTTGGTAATCGCGAATAAAGCCTTCGTTCTTTAAGATTTCACTAAGTGATTTCTTCATTGATGATGCAGGAATCTCAACAGAAGTGTGCTTTGCCATATTAGCATTTCTAATTCTAGTCAAGTAATCTGCAATAGGATCTGTCATGACCATTTAATTTGCCTCCTTTACCGTTAATTACCAACTTGCCTTTTTAACACCAGGAATTTGACCCTTGTGTGCTAAGTCTTTTAAGCAAATACGGCATAATTTGAACTTGCGGTAAACAGAGTGTGGACGGCCACATCTCTCGCAACGAGTGTATTCACGAGATGAAAACTTAGCAGGACGATGATTTCTGACGATTTGTGATGTTTTAGCCATTAATGTCCTCCAAATTATTTAGCAAAAGGCATACCAAACTCAGTAAGAAGTTCACGAGCTTCTTCATCTGTATTGGCAGTAGTTACAATAACAACGTCCAAACCTCTAACACGGTTTACCTTGTCGTAATCAATTTCTGGGAAAATTAATTGTTCTTTGATACCTAAAGTGTAGTTACCACGACCATCAAATGATCTAGAACTAATTCCACGGAAATCACGAACTCGAGGAAGAGAAACGTTGATTAATTTGTACAAGAAATCGTACATTCTATCGCCTCTAAGAGTTACCTTAGCACCAATAGACATACCTTCACGTAAACGGAAGTTTGCGATTGATTTCTTAGCTTTAGTAATCAAAGGCTTTTGACCTGAGATTAAAGTCAATTCTTCTACAGCTTCATCAAGATTTTTTGCATTAGAAACTGCATCACCGACACCCATGTTTAAAACGATTTTATCAATCTTAGGAATTTCCATAACTGAATCGTAATTAAACTTTTTGTTCATAGCTGGTGCGATTTCATTTGAGTATTTTTCTACTAAACTGTTTGCCATGTGCGTCCTCCCTCCTATTTGTTATCTTCTTTTTTAGCAATAACTTTTACATTAGATGCATGGATAGAACCTTCTTTTTCTACCACACCACCATTAGCGTTGGTTTGTGAAGGTTTCTCATGCTTTTTGATCTTATTAACACCTTTGACAACGATACGGTTAGTCTTGGCGTTGACTGAAAGTACAGTGCCTTCTTTGCCTTTATCTTTACCGGCAATAACTTTTACTTTGTCACCTGTTTTAACAAACATCAGTGCACCTCCCTAAAAAATTATAAGACTTCAGGAGCAAGAGATACGATCTTCATGAAATCGTGCTCACGCAGTTCACGGGCTACAGGCCCAAAAATACGAGTTCCACGAGGACTCTTATCAGCATTAATTACAACTGCTGCATTTTCGTCGAACTTGATGTATGAACCATCTTCACGGCGTGCACCTGATTTTGTTCTAACAATAACTGCTTTTACAACATCACCTTTTTTGACAACGCCACCTGGTGTTGCTTGTTTAACAGCAGCAACTACGATATCACCAATATTACCGGTCTTACGCTTAGAACCACCTAAAATCTTGATAACTAGGAGTTCTCTTGCACCGGAGTTGTCAGCAACCTTTAAACGGCTTTCGTGTTGGATCACTAGTTTATCCTCCCCTCAATAAAATCCGCGTAATTAAATTGACTTCTTAACAATCTTAGTTAGACGGTAACGCTTCGCATGTGATAATGGACGGGTTTCCATGATACGAACAGTATCGCCAATCTTAGCTTCGTTGTTTTCATCGTGAGCGTAATACTTCTTTGAGTACTTGATACGCTTCTTATAAACAGGGTGGTTCTTGTAGGTATCTACAACAACTGTAATAGTCTTATCCATCTTGTCAGAAACAACTCGACCTTGGTATACGTGACGATTATTTCTTTCGTTAGTTTCGCTCAAGTTAATAACTCCCTTCCGTTAACTAATTCTTGCTCAATTCTTTTTCGCTAAGAATTGTCTTAATTCTAGCAATGTTCTTGCGGACTTGTCTCAAGCGAGCGGTGTTCTCTAATTGACCCGTTGCTTGTTGGAAACGCAAATTAAAAAGTTCTTCTTTATATTGCTTTTCCTTTTCTAACATTTGATCAGTGGTTAATGCTCTGATATCTTTAGCCTTCATTAGATTCGCCACCTACTTCCGAACTCTTCTTAACAAACTTAGTCTTAATTGGAAGCTTGTTTGAAGCAAGTCTTAAAGCTTCACGAGCAACGTCTTCTGAAACGCCACCGATTTCAAACATAATCTTGCCTCTTTTAACAACAGCTACCCAACCAGCTGGTGCACCTTTACCGGAACCCATACGAACACCAACACCTTTTGCAGTGTAGGATTTTTGTGGGAAGATTCTAATCCAAACTTTACCGCCACGCTTCATGAAACGAGTCATAGCAATACGAGCAGCTTCGATTTGTCTATTAGTAATCCAGTGAGATTCAACAGCTTCTAAACCATATTCACCAAATGCAATGGTCTTTCCGCCTTTGGCTTCACCGCGCATTTTACCACGGAATTCACGACGGTGCTTTACACGCTTAGGTACTAACACTATTAGTTTCCTCCCTTCGCTTTCTTAGAAGGTTTGTTCTTACGTTGTGGTAAAATTTCACCACGGTTAATCCAAACCTTAACACCAATTTGACCATAAGTAGTTGCAGCTTCTACCCAAGCATAATCAATATCTGCTCTTAAAGTATGAAGTGGAACACTACCTTCAGTATGCCATTCTCTTCTTGCCATATCAGCACCATTCAAACGACCAGCGGTTTGAACCTTGATGCCTTTAGCACCAGAACGCATAGATCTTTGAGTTGCTTGACGAGTTGCACGTCTAAATGCAATTCTTGCTTCAAGTTGGCGAGCAATGCCTTCGCCTACTAATTTAGCATCTAAATCAGGCTTCTTAATTTCAACAATATTAATGTGAACGTTCTTGTTAGTTAAAGCACTAAGTTGTTTTCTTAAAGCTTCAACTTCCTTACCACCTTTACCAATAACCATACCTGGCTTAGCAGTGTGGATAGAAATGTTAATTCTGTTTGCAGCACGTTCAATTTCCACAGTGGAAACAGATGCATCAGCTAACTTTTCAGAGATGAACTTTCTAATACGTAAATCTTCATTTAAAGTGTCAGCGTAGTTTTTGTCTGCATACCACTTTGCTTCCCAATCACGGTTAACACCGAGACGGAAACCATTTGGGTTAATCTTTTGACCCATTAAATTTACCTCCCTTAATCGTTCTTCTCAGATACTACAACTACTACGTGGCTAGTTCTCTTGTTAATTGGAGAAGCCATACCCTTAGCACGTGGACGGAATCTCTTTAAAGTTGCACCTTCGTTAACGTATGCTTCTGATACGTAAAGATTTGCACTTTCAAGATCGTAGTTGTGTTCAGCATTTGCAATAGCTGACTTCAATACTTTTTCAACGATTGGGGAAGCAGCTCTTGGCGTAAATTGTAAGATTGCGAGAGCTTCAGCAACACTCTTTCCACGAATAAGGTCTACTACCAAACGGGCTTTTCTAGGAGCGATGCGAACTGTTCTTGCTTCAGCTTTAGCTGAACTAATTTGTTCTGCCATTTAGATGTCTCTCCTTCCTATTATTTACCTACTGTAGTAGTGGCCTTATCAGCGACCTTGTGACCGCGGAAAGTTCTAGTAGGTACGAATTCACCTAACTTATGACCAACCATATCTTCAGTAATGTATACTGGCACATGTTTTCTTCCATCGTAAACAGCTATTGTGAAACCAACAAAGGAAGGGAAAATAGTTGAACGACGAGACCATGTTTTAATTACTTGTTTCTTTTCGGAACCTTCTTGGGCTTCGATCTTCTTTAAAAGGCTTGCATCAGCAAAAGGACCTTTTTTAATACTACGGCTCATTAATTAACCTCCTTCGTTTAATTATTTATTACCTTTACGGTGACGAATAATAAGTTTTTCACTTCTAGCCTTAGAGTTTCTAGTCTTAATACCACGAGACTTCTTACCCCATGGAGTCATAGGTTGTGGACGACCAACTGGAGCCTTACCTTCACCACCACCATGTGGGTGATCGTTAGGGTTCATTACGGAACCACGAGATTGTGGACGTTTACCCAACCAACGACTACGACCAGCTTTACCTAATTGAATTAATGAGTGTTGTTCATTACCAACAGAACCGATAGTAGCACGGCAAGTTGATAAAATCTTACGAACTTCACCACTTTGAAGTCTAACTAAAGTGTACTTACCATCATTACCAAGAACTTGTGCAACAGTACCAGCACTTCTTACTAATTGTCCACCTTTACCAGGCTTTAATTCAATATTGTGAATTTCAGTACCAGCTGGAATAGCAGATAATGGTAATGCATTACCTGGTTTAATATCAGCATTTGGACCAGATTCAACAACAGTACCAACTTTTAGACCCTTAGGTGCTAAAATGTAAGCTTTAATACCATCAGTGTAGTGAAGAAGAGCAATATTAGCAGTTCTGTTTGGATCGTATTCGATAGCCTTAACAACTGCTTTTACATCATCCTTGTTACGCTTGAAGTCAATGATACGGTATTTTTGTTTGTGACCACCACCACGGTGTCTAACAGTAATATGACCGTATGAGTTACGACCAGCAGTATGACTTTGAGATTCAAGTAAAGTCTTTTCAGGCTTTTTCTTGGTAATTTCAGCAAAGTCGGAAGAAGTCATATTACGTCTGCCGTTTGTAGTTGGCTTATATTTGATAATTGCCAATTGACTGACCTCCTATTTACTAATTTTCTTTATTATCATTGAAGATCTTAATGTCATTAGAATCTTCAGTTAAAGTAACGATTGCTTTTCTACGGCGAGCAGTCTTACCAGTGTAACGACCAACTCTCTTTTCTTTACCGCGAACGTTCATAATGTTAACATTTTTAACTTTTACATCAAAAATTTCTTCGATTGCATTACGAACTTGAGTCTTGGTAGCTGATACAAGCACATCAAAAGTATACTTTTTATCATCCATTAAGTTCATGGATTTTTCGGTAACTACAGGCCGTAAGATGATATCACGTGCATCCATTATGCCAAAACCTCCTCAATTCTCTTAATAGCGTCTTGAGTTAATACAAGTTTTTGGTAGTCAACCGCATCAACAACATTTAAGCCATTAACAGGTACAACTTTCACTTTTGGAAGGTTCTTACCTGATAATTGAACATTCTTATCATCAGACACAACTAAAACCTTACCAGAAACATTAGCATTATCTAAGATAGCTTTTAATTCTTTAGTCTTAGGTGCTTCTAAAGTTAATTGATCAAGAATGATTAGATCATTGTCAGCAACTTTTTGGGAAAGAACTGACTTCATAGCTAAACGACGTGCTTTACGAGGCATATCCATCTTGTATGAACGAGGAGTTGGGCCAAATACAGTACCACCACCACGCCATTGTGGAGCTCTAATAGAACCTTGACGAGCACGACCAGTACCTTTTTGTCTCCAAGGCTTCTTACCACCGCCACGAACAGCTGATCTGTTCTTTACAGCAGAAGTACCTTGACGCTTACCAGCTCTTTGTCTAATGATAGCATCAAAAACAACACTTTCATTAGGTTCAATACCGAAGATTTCTTCATTTAAATCTACATTACCTGCAGACTTACCTTTTTGATCGATAATTTCTAAATTAGCCATTATAGTCCTCCTTCCTATTTAGCAGCTTTAGCAGCAGATTTTACAAAAATTAATGAGTTCTTTGCACCTGGAACATTACCCTTAATTAAAAGTACGTTCTTTTCAGGTACAACTTTTTCAATTACTAAGTTTTGTACGGTAACTTTCTTGCCACCCATGTGACCAGGTAACTTTTTACCCTTAGGTACACGGTTAATGATTGAACCCATTGAACCTGGGATTCTGTGGTATCTTGAACCGTGGGTTTCTGGACCTCTTGATTGGCCCCAACGCTTGATGTTACCTTGAGTACCATGACCTCTTGTAGTTCCAGTAACGTCAACTACGTCACCTTCACTAAATGAGTCCACCGTGATTTCTGAGCCGACTTCGTAGTCCTTAAGCTCGACATCGCGGATTTCCCGAATGAAGCGCTTAGGTGAAGTCTTTGCTTTTGCAGCATGACCTTTGGCAGGCTTGTTGCTCAATACTTCACGCATATCTTGGTAACCTACTTGAACTGCTTCGTAACCGTCTGATTCGTTAGTTTTAACTTGTAAAACAACGTTAGGGGTTGCTTCGATAACAGTTACAGGAACCAAAATACCGTTTTTAGTGAAGATTTGAGTCATACCGACCTTTCTTCCTAAGATTCCTTTGGTCATGATTACACCTCCATATATGTTTTAAATTATAATTTAATCTCGATATCAACGCCGCTTGGTAAATCAAGCTTCATTAATGAATCAACAGTCTTAGGTGTTGGATTCAAAATATCAATTAAACGCTTGTGTGTACGGATTTCAAATTGTTCACGTGAATCCTTGTTCTTGTGTGGTGAACGTAAAACAGTGAATAAAGTTCTTTCCGTAGGTAGTGGAACAGGACCAGAAATTTGTGCGCCTGTTCTTTCAGCAGTAGCTACAATCTTAGCAGCTGATTCATCGAGAATACCATGTTCGTATGACTTTAATCTAATACGAATTTGTTGACTTGCCATCTAATAACCTCCTTCGTCTTCTTTAAAAGATGACTAGCTCGGCAAAAATTACCGACTCACCTCTGTGGCAATGCAGCCTGGTGTGCCGCAACCTTTTGCGTCAAAGCATTGCTTTTGTGCACGGGGTATACCCCTCCAATATTTTCGCACGTTTACTATTGTACTGTGTCTTTCCTTAAATAGCAAGCTTTCTCAGCATTTTATTTTATTTTTTTATACAAAAAAAGAGATATCATTCGATATCTCTTTTCTTTAACTCTCTAATTAGAATTATTCAGCGTCTTCGCCACCACGTTTTTTGATGATGTCAGCTTGAATAGACTTAGGGGTTGGTGAGTAGTGGTCAAATACCATAGTAAATGTACCACGACCTTGAGTTGATGAACGCAAAGTAGTTGCGTAACCAAACATTTCTGAAAGTGGAACAAATGAGTTGATTACCTTAGCTCCAGCTCTATCTTCCATACCTTCCATAGAACCACGGCGTGCAGTGATTGATCCCATTACATCACCTAAGTATTCTTCTGGAGTAGTTACTTGAACTTTCATGATAGGTTCAAGAATAACTGCACCAGCCTTAGAAGCAGCATTTCTTAAAGCAAGAGATGCAGCAACCTTGAAGGCAGCTTCTGATGAGTCGACTTCGTGGTAACTACCATCGTATAGCTTAGCCTTAACGTCGATTAATGGGTAACCAGCAAGAACACCGTTCTTCATAGCTTCTTGTAAACCTTGGTCAACTGAAGGAATAAATTCACGAGGAACTACACCACCAACGATAGCGTCTTCGAATTCGTAACCCTTTCCTTCTTCGTTTGGAGTAAATTCGATCCAAACATCACCATATTGACCTTTACCACCAGATTGACGAACAAACTTACCTTGTGCTTTAGCTTCCTTAGTGAAGGTTTCACGGTAAGCAACTTGTGGTTCACCAATAGTTGCTTCAACGTTAAATTCACGTTTCATACGTTCAACCATGATGTCTAAGTGTAACTCACCCATACCAGAAATCAAAGTTTGACCAGTTTCTGGGTTAGTTTCAGCACGGAAAGTTGGGTCTTCTTCAGTAAGCTTTTGTAAAGCAACATCCATCTTATCACGGTCAGCTTTTGACTTAGGTTCAACAGATACTTGGATAACTGGATCTGGAACTTGTAAACTTTCCAAGATAAGTGGGTGAGCTGGATCAGTTAAGGAGTCACCAGTAGTAGTGTTCTTCAAACCAATAGCACCAGCGATATCACCTGAGAATACTTCTGGAATTTCAGTTCTTGAGTTAGCGTGCATTTGAAGCAAACGGCCAACACGTTCACGAGAGTTCTTTGATGCATTTAATACGTAAGAACCTGATTGAAGTGAACCAGTGTAAACACGAATGAAAGTTAAACGACCAACAAATGGATCAGTTGCAATCTTAAATGCTAAAGCTGCAAATGGCTTCTTATCGTCAGCCATAAGTTCAACTTCGTCACCAGTCTTAGGATCATGAGCAACGTAAGGTTTTACGTCAAGTGGTGATGGTAAGTAATCAACAACACCATCAAGCATCATTTGAACACCCTTGTTCTTGAATGCTGAACCTGCGTAAACTGGGAAGAATTCTAAGTTTAAAGTAGCTTTACGGATAGCTGCTTTTAATTCATCGTTAGAAATTTCTTCACCGCCTAAGTACTTGTCCATAATGCCATCATCAACATCAGCAACAGCTTCAATTAATTCGTTACGACGCTTTAAAGCTTCTTCCTTGTATTCATCAGGAACTGGAATAGTATCCCATTTTGAACCAAGTTTATCTTCATCATAAACATCAGCAACCATGTTGATTAAGTCAATAACACCTTCAAAAGTGTCTGCTGAACCAATAGGCATTTGAACAGCTTGTGCGTTTGCGTTTAAACGTTCATGTAATGATTTAACGGACTTATCGAAGTCAGCACCGATCTTGTCCATCTTGTTAACAAAAACAATACGAGGAACACCGTAAGTTTCAGCTTGACGCCAAACATTTTCAGTTTGTGGTTCAACACCAGCTTGAGCATCAAGAACAGTTACGGCACCATCAAGAACACGAAGTGAACGTTCTACTTCGATAGTGAAGTCAACGTGTCCTGGGGTATCAATAATGTTAATTCTGTAATCCTTCCATTGAGCAGTAGTAGCTGCGGAAGTAATAGTGATACCACGTTCCTTTTCTTCTTCCATCCAGTCCATTTGTGAGTCACCTTCGTGAGTTTCACCAATTTTGTGGATCTTACCAGTATAGTACAAAATACGTTCAGTAGTAGTAGTTTTACCGGCATCGATGTGGGCCATGATACCAATGTTACGTGTCTTATCCAAAGGGAATTCACGTTTGTTAGCCATAAGATTAATCTCCTTTTACAAACTAACGATTAGAAGCGGTAGTGAGCAAATGCACGGTTTGCTTCTGCCATTCTGTGGACGTCTTCACGTTTCTTAACTGCTGAACCAGTGTTGTTAGCAGCATCCATAATTTCATTTGCAAGACGTTCATCCATAGTATGTTCATTACGTAAGCGTGCGTATGAAACAAGCCATCTTAAGCCAAGAGTAGTTCTTCTTTCTGGACGAACTTCAACTGGGATTTGGTAGTTAGAACCACCGATACGGCGAGCTTTAACTTCCAAAACTGGCATAACATTGTTCATTGCTTCTTCAAAAACTTCAACTGGTTCCTTACCAGTCTTATCTTGAATAATACCAAAAGCATCGTAAAGAATTGAAGATGCCTTTGCTTTCTTACCATCAATCATTAAGTGGTTAATTAACTTAGTAACCAATTTAGAGTTGTAAACTGGATCTGCTAAAACATCTCTCTTAGCAATATTACCTTTTCTAGGCATTAGTAGTCCCTCCTATTAACTGTTTAACCCTTCTTAGCACCGTACTTAGAACGGCCTTGTTTTCTACCATCAACACCTGCAGTATCCAAAGCACCACGAATGATGTGGTAACGAACACCAGGAAGGTCCTTTACACGACCACCACGAATTAAAACAACGGAGTGTTCTTGTAAGTTGTGACCAATACCAGGGATGTAAGCAGTAACTTCAATTAAGTTTGAAAGACGAACACGAGCGTACTTACGTAAAGCTGAGTTAGGCTTCTTAGGTGTCATAGTACCTACACGAGTTGCAACTCCACGCATTTGAGGTGCTGGGTTGTAGTTCATCTTTTTCTTCATGCTGTTGTAAGCATAGTTTAAAGCTGGTGAATCAGATTTAGTCGTCTTTGAGTGACGGCCTTTTCTAACCAATTGGTTAATTGTTGGCATTAAAATTTCCTCCTAAAATTGTTCACACATCCGGGAGTTTCTTTTCTGACCTCACGGACATCATGTTTTTAATAGCACAATGGCTAGTGTAACACGATTTTTTAATTCCGTAAACAATTAAAAAAAACTTTTTTTAATTTTGCGTATATAAATATCGGAGGTAAAAAATGTCAACATTATTTATTCATGGACTTAATTTTATATTTGGAACTGTCATCGGTTCCCACTTATTAGCGATCGTACAGCGTTTTGGGCAGGAAAATTTTATCACGGAGAGATCTCACTGCGATACTTGCCAAATCCCTCTCACTCTCCTTAATCAAATTCCTATATTTTCCTTTATACGGTATAAAGGACATTGCTTTTTCTGCAATGCACCTATTCCTATAGAAGCATTATATTGTGAATTACTTGGTGGTCTTGCATTTTTACCCTTAAATCCCTCTTTTGATCAATCTTCCTATTTATTCATTACCTTTATTTTTCTAATTAGTATCTTTGATTATTTTGACCAATCTTTTCCTATCTTTGTCCTTTTGCCGTTAATTTTGCTTGTCTCTCTCACTCGTTCTTTTTCAAGCTACGACATAACTGAATGGATCCTAATATTTACTACAATTTTAATTTTTTTAATAATGAATTTAAAAAATAAATTTGGCTATGGTGATACAATCATTTTTGTTATTCTAATTTTTTACTATGATTTTTATACTGCACAATATATTTTTCTTTTAGCTTCTATTTTTTTACTTATTAATCATGTAGTTGGTGATAAACGGAACACATATCCCTTTATTCCTTTTATTTTTTTAAGCCTTATATTTTATAATTTTCTCTAATAACACAAAAAAGCCTACTCGTTTTTACACGAATAGGCTTTTTGAACACAAATGTTTAAGTTTTGAAAGGATGATTAGTCAGCTGAGCCATTATCTTTCTCTGCATCAGCTGCAGCTAATTTCTTTTCAATATCAGCTATAGAATAAACTGACTTTTTCTTTTCATCTTCAGGAACATCAACTTTAGGTTCCATTTCACGGTAAACTGGCATACCAGTACCTGCAGGAATAATCTTACCAATAATAACATTTTCCTTAAGACCAAGTAATGGATCGTTCTTGCCGCGAATAGAAGCATCAGTAAGAACACGAGTAGTTTCCTGGAATGAAGCTGCAGATAAGAAACTATTAGTTTCAAGAGCGGCCTTGGTAATACCAAGGATTACGCTTTGTGCAGTAGCAGGAATACCACCGGAAATAATTACTTCACGGTTTCTTGCCTTAAATTCACCGATATCCATCAATTCACCTGGTAAGATATCAGTTTCACCTGGGTCAAGAATACGAACCTTTTGAAGCATTTGACGTGCCATAACTTCAACGTGTTTGTCGGCAATTTCTACACCCTGCATTCTATAAGCTTTTTGAATTTCACTTAGAATGTATTTTTCGGTAGTCAATGCATCACGTACACGAATCAATTCCTTAGGATCGATAGAACCAAGAGTTAACTTATCTCCACGTACAACGTGATCGCCTTCAGCAACTGCTACTGAGGCAGTATATGGTACATCATAAGTACGGGTATCAGTTTGTCCCTTAACAGTAATTTGACGAGTGTGTTCGGCTGGATCTTCTTCAATTGAAGTTACTTCACCAGTTACTTCAGAAATTGTAGCACGCCCCTTAGGATTACGAGCTTCAAACAATTCTTGAACACGAGGTAAACCTTGAGTAATATCTGCAGCACCAGCAACACCACCGTTGTGGAAGTTACGCATAGTTAACTGAGTACCAGGTTCACCAATTGATTGAGCGGCAACAGTACCAACTGCTTCACCAACTTCAACATCGTCACCAGTAGCAAGGTTCATACCGTAACATTTCTTACATACACCATGTTGAGTGTTGCAAGTAAATACGGAACGAATTGTTACTTCAGTAACTCCAGCATCAACAATCTTATGAGCCATATCTTCGTCCATTAAGACATCAGCTGGACAAATTACTTCATGAGTTTCTGGATCATAAACACTCTTAGAAGTGTAACGACCAACTAAACGGTCAAATAATGGTTCAATCATTTCATCGCCTTCAGTAATTGCGTGAACAGTTAAACCACGATCAGTGCCACAATCTTCTTCACGAATAATGACATCTTGAGCTACGTCTACCAAACGACGAGTTAAGTAACCAGAGTTGGCAGTCTTCAAGGCGGTATCCGTCATACCCTTACGAGCACCGTGAGTGGACATGAACATTTCCAAAACAGACAAACCTTCACGGAAGTTTGAAGTAACAGGAATTTCCATCATTCCTCCGTTAGGAGCGGCCATCAAACCACGCATACCAGCAAGCTGGGTAAAGTTAGAAATGTTACCACGAGCACCAGAATCGGCCATGATTGTAATTGGGTTTCTTGGTGCATGAATCTGAGCAATTTCATTTTGAACAATGTCTTTACAATTATTCCAAATACTAATTACTCGATCATGTCTTTCTTCATCAGTGATCAAACCACGACGGTATTGCTTAGAAACAACATCAACTTTCTTACGAGCTTCTGCTACAATGTCATCTTTGTCACTAATTGTAGGGATATCTTCAACACCGATAGTTAAACCAGAAGTAGTACATACAGTGTAGCCTAGTTCCTTCAAATCATCCAAGAAATCGGAAGTTCTTTGAACTTTGTAATCCTTGTAAATTTGAGCAATAGAATCTGATAAGAATCCCTTCTTGAAGGCTTGACCAAGCTTCATATTATCAAGCTTTTCATGGATATCTTCACCTGGCTGTAAGAAGTATCTTTCATCTACCGGGTGAGTAAGATTTTCTTGAGTTGGATCATTAATGTAGTAGAAATCCTTAGGGAAAATTTGGTTGAAAACCAGCTTACCATAAGTAGTTACAAAAATTCCATGTTCATAGCCTTTTGGCCATGGCTTTTCTGGCATTGAATCAGCTGCTAAACCAATACGAGTATGATAGTGAATATCACCATTTGCATATGCAATAGCTGCTTCGGCTGGTGAGTCAAAGATCATTCCTTCACCTTCACGACCACGCTCTGCTTGAGTTAACCAGTAGTTACCCAAAACAATATCCTGAGATGGTGTAACGATTGGCTTACCATCCTTAGGAGCTAAGATATGGTGAGCAGCAAGCATAAGCAAACGTGATTCTGCTACAGCTTCATCAGACAATGGAACGTGAATGGCCATCTGGTCACCATCAAAGTCGGCATTGTAAGCTTCACAAGCAAGTGGGTGAAGACGGATTGACTTACCAGGTACCAAAACTGGTTCAAAAGCTTGAATACCTAAACGGTGAAGAGTAGGTGCACGGTTCAAAAGAACCGGTCTTTCTTTAATTACATCTTCTAAGATATCCCAGATATCATCATCTTCACGATCAATCTTACGCTTAGCATTCTTAATGTTAGATGCTAAACCACGTTTTACTAATTCGTGCATTACAAATGGCTTAAATAATTCTAGAGCCATTGGACGTGGCACACCACATTGGTAAAACTTCAATTCAGGTGAAACATCGATAACTGAACGACCTGAGTAGTCAACACGTTTACCAAGTAAGTTTTGACGGAAACGTCCTTGCTTACCCTTTAACATGTGAGAAAGAGATTTAAGAGGACGATTACCTGGTCCGACAACTGGACGTCCACGTCTACCGTTGTCAATTAATGCATCAACTGCTTCTTGAAGCATACGTTTTTCATTTTGAACGATAATTCTTGGTGCATTTAAGTCTAACAATCTCTTTAAACGATTGTTACGGTTGATTACACGTCTGTATAAATCGTTCAAGTCAGAAGTTGCGAAACGTCCACCATCAAGTTGAACCATTGGTCTCAAGTCTGGTGGAATAACAGGAATACAATCCATAACCATCCATGAAGGCTTGTTACCTGAATTCTTAAAGGCATCCAAGATGTCTAATCTTCGAATAGCCCGAGTTCTCTTTTGACCAGTAGCAGTCTTTAATTCTTCTTTTAATTCATGAACTTCTTTATCAATATCTACTTGTTCTAGAAGTTCTTTCACAGCTTCAGCACCCATTTTGGCTTCAAAACGGTCACCGAATTTTGCTTTCTTTTCACGATATTCAGCTTCTGTTAAAAGTTGCTTATCTTCAAGATCAGTATCACCTGCATCGATAACAATGTAAGCAGCAAAATAAATTACTTCTTCCAATGCACGAGGTGAAATATCTAAGACTAATCCCATACGTGAAGGGATACCTTTGAAATACCAGATATGTGAAACTGGTGCAGCTAGTTCAATGTGACCCATACGTTCTCTTCTTACCTTAGCAGAAGTAACTTCAACACCACATCTATCACAAACAATGCCACGGTAGCGAATACCCTTGTACTTACCACAAGCACAAGACCAGTCTTTAGTTGGCCCGAAGATTCTTTCATCGAACAAACCATCTTTTTCTGGCTTCAAAGTACGATAGTTGATAGTTTCTGGTTTTTTAACTTCACCATAAGACCAACTTCTGATCTTGTTTGGAGAAGCCAAACCGATTTGCATACTTTCAAACTTATTTACGTCGATCAAAAGTTTAACCTCCTATATTACTTAGAAACCTTGTCATCAGATGAAGTTGAAGAATCACTCTCATCTACAGGTTCATCTGACTTATCGTTCTTTTTTGCAGCTTCTTCAGCTAACTTCTTCTTTTCTTGTTGTTCAGCAAGTTTAGATAAAGTATCGATATTGAAGTGATCGTTAGAATCATCATCCATATCACGCAATTCAATTTCTTTATGATCCATATCTAAGACTTTGATATCCAAACCAAGAGATTGTAATTCTTTCACAAGAACACGGAATGATTCTGGAACACCAGGTTTTGGAATTTTTTCGCCCTTAACAATAGCTTCATAAGCCTTAACACGACCTACAACGTCATCTGACTTGTAAGTTAAGATTTCTTGTAGAGTGTAGGCAGCACCATAAGCTTCAAGAGCCCAAACTTCCATTTCACCAAAACGCTGACCACCAAATTGTGCTTTACCACCAAGTGGTTGTTGAGTAACAAGTGAGTAAGGCCCAATTGAACGTGCGTGGATCTTATCATCAACCATGTGAGCTAGTTTCAAGTAGTACATAACCCCTACTGAAACACGGTTATGGAATGGTTCACCAGTACGTCCATCGTAAAGAACAGTTTTACCATCTTTTCCAATACCAGCTTCACGGACCATATTCCACATATCATCTTCAGAAGCACCATCAAATACTGGAGTAGCAACGTGAATACCAAGCTGTTTAGCAGCAATACCTAAGTGTAATTCAAGAACCTGTCCAATATTCATACGAGAAGGCACACCCATTGGGTTCAAACAAATGTCTACTGGACGACCATCTGGTAAATATGGCATATCTTCTTCAGGACAAACCAAAGCAATAGTACCCTTGTTTCCGTGACGACCAGACATCTTGTCACCAACTTGGATCTTACGTTTTTGAACGATGTAAACACGAACCATCTTATTTACACCAGGTGGCAATTCATCGCCTGCTTCACGAGTAAAGACTTGAACGTTTTGAACAATACCGCCACCACCGTGAGGTACACGCAAGGAAGTATCACGAACTTCACGAGCTTTTTCACCAAAGATAGCGTGAAGTAAACGTTCTTCAGCTGATAATTCAGTCACACCTTTAGGAGTTACTTTACCAACTAAGATGTCGCCATCTTGAACTTCAGCACCAATGCGAACAATACCTTCTTCATTGAGGTCTTTAAGTGCATCTTCACCGACATTTGGAATTTCACGTGTGATTTCTTCTGGTCCTAACTTAGTATCACGTGCTTCTGATTCATAATCTTCAATATGAATAGAAGTGTAGACATCATCTTTAACCATACGTTCAGAAATCATAACGGCATCTTCATAGTTGTACATGTTCCAAGTCAAGAATGCAATAATTGGGTTTTGACCTAGAGCTAATTCGCCGTTTTCCATTGATGGACCATCAGCAATAACTTCATCTGCAACTACACGTTCGCCTTGCTTAACCGCTGGAGTTTGGTTGTAGTTCTTAGTTGCGTTTGAACGACGGAATTTTTCAAGAACATACTTGTCTAAAGTATCATCGTCTCTTCTAATTCTAATTTCGTTTGCATCAACATATTCAACCACACCAGGAGCTTTAGCAAGCAATGCATCCCCAGAGTCATGTGCTGCACGATATTCCATACCAGTACCAACAAGCGGTGCATGTGGATTAATCAATGGAACAGCTTGACGTTGGTGGTTAGCCCCCATCAAAGCACGGTTAGAGTCGTCGTTTTCAAGGAAAGGAATACATGCAGACGTTACTGAAACTACTTGCTTAGGAATAACGTCCATGTAGTCGATCTTATCAGGAGTAACTTCTAGGTTATCTTCCTTATGACGAGCTAAGACAATCTTATCTTTGAAAGAACCATCTTCATTTAAGCGAGCGTTCGCACCAGCAATGATGTAATTATCTTCTACATCAGCAGTTAAGTAGTCGATCTTGTCAGTAACCTTGTGAGTATCCCAAGAAACACGACGGTATGGCGTTTCAATGAAACCATACTTGTTAACAATAGCGTAAGTTGCCAAAGAGTTAATCAAACCGATGTTAGGTCCTTCAGGAGTTTCAATAGGACATAAACGACCATAGTGAGTATAGTGCACGTCACGAACTTCATATCCAGCACGGTCACGAGATAAACCGCCAGGTCCTAAGGCTGACATACGACGCTTGTGGGTTAACTCACCAAGTGGGTTGTTTTGATCCATAAATTGTGATAATTGTGATGAACCAAAGAATTCCTTAACTGAAGCAACAACAGGACGAATATTGATTAATTGTTGTGGTGTAACAGTAGAAATATCTTGAATTGACATTCTTTCACGTACAACACGTTCCATTCTTGCTAAACCAATTCTAAATTGGTTTTGAAGTAATTCCCCTACACGACGAATACGACGGTTACCTAAGTGGTCAATATCATCAGTAGTACCGATATTATCTTGAAGATCGAAGAAGTAGTTAATCGATGCCAATACATCAGCAGGAGTTAAATGTTTAACATCATCTGCAATGTGGCCGTTAGACATTAATTTAACTACACGTTCAGGATCAACTTTAGAATATACCTTAATTTCTTGAACTGTTACTGGATCAGGTAACACACCTTCCTTTGAAGGTTCATAAGTTACCATCTTGAAGTCATCACGATCTAAGTAAGGTGATAGTTTATCAAGAAGTTCATGGGTAACAACGTCACCCTTTTTAGCAATGATTTCACCAGTATCAGGATCAGCTAAAGTTTCAGCCAAAGTTTGTCTTAGTAAACGATTCTTTAAAGAAAGTTTCTTATTGATCTTATAACGACCAACTGGAGCTAAATCATATCTTCTTGGATCAAAGAATCTAGCATATAAAAGTGAGCGAGATGAATCAGTTGTCTTAGGTTCACCTGGACGTAGTCTTTCATAAATATCCTTTAATGCTTCTGCAACGCGAGAATCAGCAGGATTCTTGTGGATATCTTTTTCTAAAGTGAAACGAAGTGAGTCACTTTCACCAAACATATCCGCAATTTCACTATCAGAGCCAAATCCTAAAGCACGAATTAAAACAGTTAAAGGAAGCTTACGAGTACGATCAATACGAACATAAGCTAAATCTTTTGCATCAGTTTCATATTCAAGCCATGCACCACGGTTAGGAATAACTGTAGCACCGAAAATTTGGCGACCATTTTTATCAAAATCTGAATTGTAGTAAACACCAGGAGATCTAACAAGCTGAGAAACGATAACTCTCTCAGCACCATTAATAACGAAAGTACCTGAATCAGTCATTAATGGGAATTCTCCAAAGAAGACATCTTGAGTCTTAATTTCTCCCGTTTCATGATTAGTTAACTTCAAAGTTACATGAAGAGGAGCAGAATAATTAGCATCATGATCACGTGCTTCTTCAAGAGTGTATTTTGGCTTCAAAAGCTTGTAGTCAACAAACTCTAAAGAAAGTTTTCCTGAAAAGTCTGAAATCGGCATAATGTCGTCAAACATTTCACGAATACCCTCATTAAGAAACCACTTGTAAGATTGCGTTTGTACATCAGTCAAGTTAGGTAACTTCAATACTTCTTTAATTCGAGAGAAGCTACGTCTTGTCCGGTGACTACCGTAGTTCACAGCGTGTCCTAACAAAGAAAACATCCTTTCTTATATAAGAATCTAAATATTACATTTGTGTTACAAATTGCAAAAAGTCAAAATTTGGGTACAAAAAAACAAAAACAACGTAAATGTCGTTTTTGTTTTATCATCTCGCTGGACAATAGATCAGCGAAATCCTGAATTTCAGCCTTTTAAACGTTTAGTATTTTACACTTATATTACTAATTTGTCAAAAAACTAATTTTTAACTAAAGTCTTCTCTTTATCAACAATTGTAAATTTTAATTTACCCTGATGGGCTCCAATTTTTACAATTTGACCAGCCTTAATTTTTTCACTAATTAAATCTTCAGCAATCACGTCTTCAAGTTCATGTTGAATTGCACGACGTAATGGACGGGCACCCATCTCTGGATCAAATCCATCTTTAGCTAATACATCCAAAGCTGCTGGTGAGATCTTTAAGGTTACGTCTTTTTTAGCTAAGCGATCTACTAAATGACCAGTCATCAAGCTAACAATTTCACGCAATTGCTTCTTAGTTAAGCTATCAAAGACAACCGTTTCATCAATTCTGTTTAAAAATTCTGGTCTGAAGAATTGTTTAACTGCTGCTGTAACTTTTTCTTGTTGAAGTTTATTTTTATCGGCATTATCAGCTGCAAATCCGACTGTCTTATCTTCTTGTAAACTACGTGAACCAAGGTTAGAAGTCATGATAATAATAGTATTTCTAAAATCAACTTTTCTACCTTTAGAATCAGTTAAAAATCCTTCATCTAAAACTTGTAGTAATAAGTTAAACACATCTGGATGAGCTTTTTCTACTTCATCTAACAAAATTACTGAATATGGATTACGTCTTACACGTTCTGAAAGCTGACCGCCCTCTTCATATCCTACATATCCCGGTGCCGAACCAATTAATTTGCTTGTTGCAATCTGATCCATGTATTCAGACATGTCGACACGAATAATATTGCGTTCTGAGCCAAATACTGCTGCAGCAAGAGCCTTAGCTAATTCTGTCTTACCGACACCAGTAGGTCCTAAGAATAAGAATGAACCGATTGGACGATTTTCATCCTTAATTCCACTTCTGCTTCGTCTAATTGCTCGACTTACGGCACTAATAGCTTCGTCCTGTCCAATTACACGTTCATGCAAGATATTTTCTAAGTGAGCTAAACGTTTTGTTTCACTCTTCTTCATCCTAGTAACAGGCACACCAGTCCATTCAGATACAATTTGAGCGATCTTATCAGAATCAACAATCGACTTTTTAGAGTTTTTATTCTCTGCTTTTTCGATTAATTTATCCCGATCCTGTGTAAGCTTATTTTCTTCATCCCGCAATTTAGCTGCTTGAACAAAATTTTGATTCTCTGCAGCCTGTTCTTTTTGATGAATAACATCATTAATTTGCGTATCAAGTTTTGTTAAACGTGGATCACTTTTACCAATTGCTTGAATTTTTACAGCTGCACTTGCTTCATCAATCAAATCAATAGCTTTATCAGGTAAGAACCGATTAGCAATATAACGTGTTGAAAATTCAACTGCATCCTTAATTGCTTCATCTTCAATTTTTACATTGTGGAATTTTTCATATTTAGGACGCAATCCTTTTAAAATATCCACAGTTTCTTCTTTTGAAGGTTCACCAATTTTTACTTGTTGGAAACGTCTTGCTAAAGCCTGGTCTTTTTCAATATATTTTTGGTACTCATCAAAAGTAGTAGCACCAATCATTTGAATATCACCACGTGCTAATGAAGGCTTTAAGATATTTGAAGCATCAATTGCGCCTTCTGCTCCACCTGCACCAATCAAAGTATGCATTTCATCAACAAATAAGATGACAGAACCATCACGTTGAATTTCTTTTAGAATTTTCTTCATTCTATCTTCAAATTCACCACGATATTTAGTTCCAGCAATTAAACTTCCCATGTCCAATGCCATAACTCGTTTTTTAGCTAGAGTATCCGGAACTTCATGATTTACAATTGCAGTAGCTATTCCTTGTGCAACTGCAGTCTTACCAACACCCGGTTCTCCCACTAAAACAGGATTATTTTTAGTTCTTCGAGATAAAATTTGAATTACTCGCTTTATCTCTTTATCTCTACCGATTACCGGATCAATCGCACCTTCACGTGCTCTTTTATTTAAGTTCACGCTAACTTTATCTAAATTAGGCGTTAATGACTTGCCTTTTTTCACGCCAGTTGCTGAAGAAATGCCAAGAATATTATCTTCTTCCCCAGAACCATCCATGAAACTCTCATTTACATCCTGACTTAAATCTCGTGGATCTACACCAATATTTTTCAAAATTAAACTTGCTAAAATTTGATCACTAGCTAACAAACCTAGCAAAATATGTTTCGTCTCAATTTGAGCAGTCCCTAATTCGTCAGCCTTTTGTTTAGCAAAATTCAAAACTAGACTTAAGCGGGGGGACATTTCCATATATGTGGCCTTTGGACTTGAACCATAACCAGTATATCTTTCAATTTCTTCTCGCACTAAGGTTGGTGTTACGTTTCTTTCACGCAAAAGTTTTCCAGCATCTCCATTAGCTTCAATTACTAAAGCAAGCAGAACATGCTCTGTTCCAATAATTCGATGGTGAAAGTTTTGTGCTTGCTCTTTAGCAATTTCAAGAACATTTTTTGCACTATCACTATATGATTTTTCCATTTTGCACCGCCTTACTTCTTTTAAGATCAATATTACAATCTTTAGACAAATATATTATCACTTACATTTAGTAAATGTAAACCATTTGATATTTTCATGAACATTATATACAAAAAAGCTCGTCTTTCTAACCCAAGACGAACTTTTTAATAAAATAATATTCAATCGGGATGACAGGATTTGAACCTGCGACTTCTACGTCCCGAACGTAGCGCTCTACCAAGCTGAGCCACATCCCGAATAACAAAAAAGACTCACACTTCGGTGAGTCTTTTATACTGGAGCGGAAGACGGGATTCGAACCCGCGACCCCCACCATGGCAAGGTGATGTTCTACCACTGAACTACTTCCGCAGTACATTTATTAGTATAGCAAAACATCTTTTTATTGCAAGTACTTTTTTGAAAAAATATCGAAAAAAATAGACCGTCCTCTAAGACAGTCTATTTAGTAAAATTATTTATTCTTTTTCTTCAAATCTTCTTGAACTTCTGCTTCAACACTTTCCACCTTTTCAGGACGCATTGTTGGGAAGAGTAAGACATCACGAATAGCAGGAGCATCAGTTAAAAGCATTACCAAACGATCAATACCAATACCTAGACCACCTGTAGGAGGCATACCGAACTCCATAGCACGAAGGTAATCTTCATCAATCATATCAGCTTCATCATTACCAGCTTCTCTTTCAGCCATTTGATCTTCGAAGCGGTGACGTTGATCATCTGGATCATTTAATTCTGAGAATGCATTACCATATTCAGCACCCATAATGAAGATTTCAAAACGATCAGTAAATCTTGGATCATCAGCATTCTTCTTAGCAAGTGGAGATACTTCTACTGGGTGTCCATAAACAAAAGTAGGTTGAACAATTGATCCTTCACCGAATTCTTCAAAGAAGGCATTGATAATGTGGCCAACCTTCCAGTAGCTTTCATAGTGAACGTTATGTTCATCAGCAACTTTTCTTGCTTCTTCAATAGTCATTGGCTTCCAGAAGTCAACACCAGTCTTTTCCTTGATTAAATCAACCATGTGAACACGGCGGAATGGCTTACCTAAGTCAATATCAGTTCCTTGGTAAGTAATCTTACCATCTGGTGAAACAACTTTAGCAGCTGCTCTAATAATTCCTTCTGCTTCATCCATTACATCATGGAAGTCCCAGTAAGCTGCATAAGTTTCAAGTTCAGTAAATTCTGGATTGTGCTTAGTATCAAGACCTTCATTTCTAAATACACGGCCGATTTCATAAACACGTTCCATACCACCAACAATTAGACGCTTCAATGGAAGTTCCAAAGCAATTCTCATGTAAAGATCAATATCCAAAGCATTATGGTGGGTAATAAATGGACGGGCTTCAGCACCACCAGGAATATTGTGGAGAACTGGAGTTTCAACTTCTAAGAAATCTCTATTATTCAAATAGTCACGAATAGCTTGAATAATTTGAGTACGGTGAACAAAGCGCATGTAACTATCATGATTTGTAATTAAGTCAAGGTAGCGTTGACGATAAATTTGTTCAACATCCTTTAAACCATCCCATTTATTAGGTAATGGACGAAGAGCCTTAGACAAGAAAGTAATGTGAGTAGCACGAATAGTCAACTCACCAGTATCGGTCTTCATTACTTCACCATCAATACCTAAAAAGTCACCAATATCAGACTTCTTAAAAATCTTGTAGTTATCTTCACCAACGATATCTTTACGTACGTAAATTTGAATCTTACCAGTACGGTCATAAAGATCTGCAAATCCAACTTTACCCTTACCACGTTTTGCAAGCATACGACCTGCAATCTTAGTCATAGGCATATCAGCATTTAATTCATCTTTATCTTCGTTGCTATACTTTTCATTCAAAGTACGAGCTAAGTCTTGACGATCAAATTTTCTTACGCCAAAAGGTTCAATACCGTTTTCACGCATTTCGTCCATTTTTTCACGACGAGCGATTAGTTGGTCGTTCATTTCATTCTTTGCCACTCTAAAAACTCCTTTTATTGGTTAATTTGCTTTTGTCTCGCTTCATATTTTTCCACAAAATCATCTAACAAGTCAAAAACTTCTTTTTTCGTCCAAACATCATTTATTTTAGCACGGGTTCGAGCTGAACGGGGAATTCCTTTTAAATAATAAGCTGCTTGTCTTCTAAATTCAGGAACAGCAATTTTTTCTCCCTTAAGATCAATTAATCCATTTAATTGATCTTTAGCAGTTTCAACTTTTTCTTCAACAGTTTGTGGACGTAATTTCTCTCCGGTATCC
Organism: uncultured Lactobacillus sp.; assembly: GCF_910589175.1. GTDB lineage: Bacteria > Bacillota > Bacilli > Lactobacillales > Lactobacillaceae > Lactobacillus. The sequence continues at coordinate 40,476 of NZ_CAJURR010000003.1, read as the reverse complement.
AAATAATGAACCATATCTTTAATAATCCATGGATTCCCTAAAGCGGCTCTACCAACCATCACTGCATCTGCTCCGACATCTTCTAACATTGCTTTTGCCTTTTCTGGAGTAGTAACATCCCCATTACCAACAAAAGGAATAGTCAAAGCATCTGCTACATCCTTCAAAGTTTCCCAGTCAGCTTCGCCCATGTACATTTGCTTTCTAGTCCGACCATGCATCGCAACAGCACTAGCGCCTGCTTCTTGAGCAGCCAAAGCATTTTCAACAGCAAAAATATGTTTTTGATCCCAGCCTGTTCTCATCTTAACAGTAACTGGTTTACTTACATTACGAACAACTGCATGGACCATTTGATAGATCTTATTTGGATCTAATAGCCAACGAGCCCCGGCATCAGTTTTTGTTACCTTTGGTACAGGACAGCCCATATTAATATTGATAATATCAGCTGCTGTATGAGTATCCACATAATGAGCAGCTTCAACTAAAGTTTCTTCACTACCGCCAAAAATTTGAATACTCATTGGATGTTCACGAGGATCAACCGTTAACATTTCCAAGGTCTTTTTATTGCGATAAATAATTCCATGATCTGAAATCATTTCACACACTACTAGGCCTGCGCCAAATTCTTTACATACTACTCGGAAAGCAGCATTTGAAATTCCAGCCATCGGTGCAACTACTACACGATTAGGAATTTCAACATCCCTAATTTTCCAACTATCGTTTTTCACACTTGCTCATCCTTTCAAATACCCTAATATCATAGCAAAACTATTCATTACACACCACTTTAATTTGCCTTCTTAAGGACATCTTTTAACTCATCTTCAGTAAAATGATATTTTTCTTTACAAAAGCGGCAAACTAACTCTGCACCATGATCCTTCTCAATCATTTCTTTTAATTGTGCTGGTTTTAAGGTAGCCAAGATTTGACTATATTTTTCTTTCGAACAATCACAAGCAAAAGAAACATCTTCTTTAGCTAAAATTTTACAATCAGTCCCTAAGATTCTCTCTGCCAAATTTTCAGGTGTCATTCCATCTAAAAATAAAGTAGAAAGATTAGGAAGAGCCTTGATTCTCTTTTCAACTTCAGCCAATTGCTCATCAGTAGCTCCAGGTAATGCTTGTAAAATAAATCCCCCAGCAGCCCCAATCTCATTATTAGGCTCAACAAATACTGATAACCCAACAGATGAAGGAATTTGCTCTGATTTGGCTAGATAATATGTAAAATCTTCTGCAATCTCCCCACTAACAATTGGAACTTGACCTGTATATGGTTCCTTCAAACCTTGATCCTTGGTTACCTCAAGCCAACCTTTTCCAACGGCTTTTGCTACATCGATATGTCCATCTTTTTTAGGTGGAAGGGCTATATGAGGATTTTGGATATATCCTTTAATTGTTAGATCAGCTTTTGCTGTTACAATAGTTGCTCCCACTGGACCATTTCCAAGTAACCTAACAGTTAATTCATCTTTATCTTTCAATAAAGCTGCTGACAAGAGCAATCCTCCAATAAGTGTTCTTCCAAGCACAGCTGAAGATGCACTCCAAGTATCATGTCTTTTTTGTGCTTCACTTACTAAATCTTTAGCATCAACCGTAATTAATCGTAAATTCTTAGTTTTATCAATTGCTTTTACTAAATAATCTTTCATTTTTTTCTTTCTCCTAAAAAATAAAGCCTATAAATTATAGACTTTATTCTTTGACTAATATTTTTTCTTTTCCAAGTACACATTAAATACCACTAGTAAGATTATACCTATGATACTTGTTATAACTCCAATAAGCAATCCAGGAGTCCTATATCTCATTACTACAGTATGTTTACCAGGTTTCATATCTAAACCAATAAATACATCCAAAGTTCGGCTAACCTTAACTGGTTTACCATCTACTTTTACTTTCCAACCCCTACTGTATGGAATAGTAGTTACCAGATTTTCGTTTTTAGTAATATTTATTTTTCCTGATAGATAATTATCTCTAAAAGTTGTTAAGTGCATCTGTTTTTTATTATTAACTTGTGAAATTTTAGATCGCAATAAAGTTGAATTAATATTTACTAAACGTGGCATTTCACTAGTCAGAATTCGTTTATTTCCTGCTAGTCTCCACTTAATTTGGACCTGGCCGTTTTGGTTTGCTCGAACACCAATTAGTTGTTTAACTTGTGGTTGAAGTCGAACATCTTTTTTATTAACGGTAATACTTAATTCAGACTTATTATTTCCATCCTGCCTTGCGTGATAAGTAGTTAATGGATCCGCAAATCCCATTAAATCTTTACCAAATTGAATATAGGCCGTCTCTTTCGGTTTCAAACCATCAAAAGTAAAAGTCACGCTACCTTCTTTATTAGATGTGCGAGTTACTGTAAACTTCTTCTTTTCTTGATTCAACTTACTATCAGTTACTTTAATTTTTGCAACTTCTGAACTATAAGTTAAGACATTTCCTTGAGTTTGAGTTAACGAATTTAAAACTAGATTTTGATTATAAACAGGATCGTTACTCTTAAATTTCAAATTATTAGATAAGTTACCAGCAAAAACAAGTGGTAATGTATCAGTTCGATATGCCGTGTACTGCTTTTCTTTTAATAAAATTGGATTATTTTTCAAATCATCTCTCAGCCCATAACTAATATATTCTGGGGAGATACTCTGACTTGGTAAGGAATTATCAATAAAACTACCAATATTGAAAATAGCATCAGTCACTACTGTTCCGGTTTTATAGAAATAATAATAACCATAGGCTGATAATCCTAAGTTAGCATACAATTTACTAATTTTTGGATCATTATTAGAAGAAAAAATCTCTGCTCCTTTATAGTTAAATGCGTAGCTTTCACCACGATCATTATTTAAAAAGTAATTTTTGGCTATTCTTTTACTTTTAACACCAGCTGGTAAATGATCAAATAACTCTTGATTTTCTGTTACATAATTAGAATATATATTACTTTTCATCCCTATCCGGTCCAAAGTAAGATAACTACTAATAGCAATTTCTACTACTCCTACCATCACGAGAACAAAACGAAATGATTTATGGTCTGAAAAATAAAGTAAAAGACTAAATAAAATAATTAAGCCCAGAGAAACCAACATATAAATGTCGTATTTTCCATAGTGCAGCCTTAAGGCAGTTACTAATAGTCCCAAAATAAATAGGGTTCCAGATGCTAACAGGAGTTGTTTTTTCTTTAAATCAAAACTTGCTAGTTCTTTTGCAGCTAATAATAAAATCCAAAATATAATAATAAAACTAAATCGATATGGAAAACCAACTGGTTTTTGTCCTCCATGCCAGAAAAGATAGATTTTTGTTTGAACCAAACTTAGTAGAAAAACTAAGCCAATCACTAAGTTAGTAATTCTTTCTTTTTTTGTATTCTTATTATCAATAAAATACAAAATGAAAACAATTATTGCCAAAGTACCAATAAATAAAAGCGGTGACCCATTAAAGGTATTTTTCATAAATAAAGCAGATATGCTTTTAGCAATTGAAGAAACTGGACTTAGTTTAAAACCTTCATTGATAGTATGTTCAGCAAATTTATTATTAGATAAATTCATCCATGTCGGCAAGGTAATAACCGCACTAATTAATCCACTAATTAGTGAACTTATTACAAAATCAACTATCTGCTGGATGAATATTTTTTTACCCTTAAAATTATTGATTGTATAAGCACAAAAGACAATTACCATGAAGATGCAAATCATGTAGCCAATATAATAGTTAAAAATTATGGCACATGCTAGCAAGACAGTATAAAGAGTCCAACGTCTTCCAACTAAACCTTTGACTAGAGCATAGATAATTAATGGTAATAGGATTACCCCATCGAGCCACATTAAATTTGCTCCATATCCAATGCAATATCCACTTAATCCATAAATAATTCCAAGAAAAACTGAATAGATCTGATTTTTAAAATTGAAAAATTTTAAAATTAAAAACGTAAATGCTGCACTAACCAAGCCTAATTTGATAACAATTATTACATAGAGTGCCAAATTTATTTGACTAGCTGGAAATAATAAAATTAGTAAATTAAATGGGCTAGCAAGATAGTAGCCAATGTTTCCAGCCATATCTGCACCTAATCCATTAGCAAAACTAAATTGCAGACTATTCCAGTTTCCTAAAATCAAACGACGAAGATATTGAAAAAATGACAGATATTCATCTGGTAAATCTCCGCCCCATAAAACTCCACCTAAAAACGGATTACAATTTGCCAAACTAGATACAATTAGGAAAATCGCCATAGTTATTCCAAAACTTATCAAACAAAGTTTCAGAATATTTTTCTTTACTTTACTCAACTTTTTCATTATGATCCTTAATTCTAAATACACCCCTCTAATTTTAGAGGGGTGTACAATCTTTATTTCATCTATTTACTAGTTGTCTGATTAATAGATGTTTTATTTTTCTTTAGATAGAACGTATATATAGCTAAGGCAATCACACCGATAATACTTAGTAAAGCACCGATGAAGAAACCAGGTGTTCTATATTTGAAACTTATTTGATGAGTTCCCGGCTTTAATTTTAAGCCAATAAACACTTTCAAAGTTCGATTAATTTTAACTGGTTTTCCATCAACTTCTGCTCGCCATCCTTTACTATAAGGAATGGTCGTTGCTAAATTTTCATTTTTATCAGTCTTTACTGTGCCAGCTACATAGCTATCCCTAAACGCAGAAAACTTCATGCGATTATTTTGAGCTTTTTTAACCTTATCTTTTAAGGCCGTCTGATTAATATTCACAAAACGTGGATATTTAAACTCAACTTCATTTGACTTTCCATCTAAAGTCATCTTCACTACCAGTTTTCCATCTTTATCAGCTTGAACTCCAATAAGTTGATCTGTGTATTGTTGAAGATAAACATCTTTTCCATTAATTGAGACAGTAAATGGTAGGCGGTAATCAGGATTCTGCTTCATTTGATAGCTATTCAAAACCACAATCTGGTCCATTAAATTCTTACTGAAACGGATATAACCGACCTGATCAGGTTTTAAATTGTTATATGTAAATGTTATGGCACCTGAGTTATCAGATATTCTCTTAGCTTTAAACTTGCCCTTCTTAAATTTAAGATTTACATTCTTAGAATCAATTTCGGCGTCTTTAGAGCTATAACTCAAAACATCTTTCTTAGTTTGAGTTAAAGAATTTAAAACTAAATTTTGATTATATACGGGATTTTCTTCTTTGAATTTTAACTTATTAGCTAAACCACCTGCAAAAGCAAATGGTAAAGTTTCATTTCTATAAACTGTCTTATCACCCTGTTTTAAAATTACAGGATGATTCTTTAAATCATTTCTTAGACCATAGCTAATATATTCTGGCGACACACTTTGATTAGAAAGTGAACTATTAATAAATGTTTTCACATTAAAAATAGCATCTGTTACTACAGTACCAGTTTGATAATAGTAGAAATAACGAAATGTTGAAAAACCAAGATCAGTCATCAATGAACTAATGCGAGAATCATTATTTGATGAAAATTCTTCCATTCCCCGGTAATTAAAGGTATATCCTTCACCGCGATCATTATTTAGTTCATAGTTTTTAGCTAATCTACCTGTTTTATCAGAATTCGGAATTCGAGAAATAATACTCTGATTTTCAGACACATAAGATGGGTATGCTCCACTCTTCATTCCTAAATGATTCAATCCAATATAGGCATTCCCAGCTAATTCAACTAGTCCCACTAATAACAAAGTTACACGGACAAATCTTTTATCAGATAAATAAACTAAAATTCCAAATACAATTACTAGGACAACTGCAAGCCAAGCATAACTATTCCATGGCCCAATTCTGCGACGAATATAGACAGCCGCTAGACTAATAAGTAAATAAATGCCAGCAGCAATAAGTCTTTCCCTTTTACTTTCTTTTCGATACTCACTTAAGTTAGACAGTTCTTTTGCCGCCAAAAGTAAGAACCAGAATACAATAATAAATCCAAAACGATACGGATAAGCAATAGTTTGTTGACCACCATGCCAAAAAAGATAGATTTTTGGCACAGTAATACTTAAAACAAAAAAGAGCCCAATAATTAGATTAGTAATTCTTTCTTTAATAGAATTACGTCCATCAATAAAGTAAAGAATAAATACAATTAAAACTAATGTACCGACAAAAATTGGTGCCCAATCATTGTAAGTATCACCAATAAATAATCTTGAAACAGCTTTTCCACCACTAATTAAAGTTTTAATTTCAAAGTTAGAATTAAAGTCCGCTTGAGATAATTTATTGCTAGAAAGGTTAAAGAAAGTTGGCAGAATAACTACTGCGCTGATTAATCCACTAATGATTGAACTAATTGCAAAACCGGTAAATTGATGGAGGAAAGTTTTGCGATTTTCAAAATTATTAACTGTATATGCCAAAAACAATATTACTAAAAAGATACAAATCATGTAGCCGATATAGTAATTAAAAATTATGGCACATGCTAGCAAAACACTGTAAGCCAGCCAAACATTCTTCCTGATTCCTCTGATCAATGCATAGGAAATTAACGGAAGTAAGACTAAACCATCAAACCACATTACATTTCCAGCATAGGCAATCGAATATCCACTCAAACCATAAGCAATTCCTAAAAATACAGGATATGCTTGGTACTTAAATTTAAACCATTTTAAACTAAGCCAGGTAAAGGTTCCACTCATTAAACCTAATTTGATCAGGATAATAATATACACAGCAATATTCATTTTACTTGCTGGGAACAGGAACACAATAAAGTTCAAAGGGCTTAGAAGATAATAACCGATATTTCCGGCCATATCTCCACCTAAACCATTAAGGAAGCTAAATCCTGCACTACTCCAATTACCGAGCATTAAATGACGATAATATTGAAAGAAGGATAAATATTGATTTGGTAAATCCCCACTATAAAGAACTCCCCCAAAGATTGGGTTACAATCTGTCAAAGTAGATAAAAGGAAAAAGAGAACTATAGTTGTTAAACAACTTATTAGGCTTATATTTAAAATCTTTTTTTCTTTTTTACTTAAATATTTCATTCTTAATACCAAAAAACTCCTTTCTAAAATCTGCAATTTCAGTATTAGAAAGGAGTTTAAACATTACTCTTACAATAAACTCTTACTCATCCTTATTTTCATCTGAACTGTGATCATCAGATTCATTCTTTTCAGATGGTGGATTAAGTGGAATATTATCAATATTCTTATGATCATCAGGAAGTGGATGAATGTCTTCTTTATCATCCTTATTTTCAGTTTCTTCTCTTTGTTGATCCTTCTTTTCCATTGCGGCTTTTGCTTCTTCATAAGTGGAAGCTTTAGACTCACTTGGAAATTCATTTTCATCATTTTCAGGCATTTTACCAGTCTTGAATAATGAAAGAATTTGTTTTTCGTTTAAAGTTTCGTACTTGAGTAAGGCTTCAGCAATAATCTTATGAGTTTCACGATGACTCTTAATGATATCAACTGCTTGTTTATGACCTTCATCAAGAATTTCTTTAACTGCCTCATCAATCTTAGCAGCTGTAGCTTCACTATATGGCTTAGTTCCATAAGCTGATTGCATACTTGGAGATTCAAGTTCAGTCATACCAACATCAGTCATACCATATTGAGTAACCATACCTCGAGCGATGTTCGTTGCTTGTTCAAAGTCGTTTGAAGCACCAGTAGACTTATCACCCACAACTACTTCTTCACCAGCACGACCACCCATTAAACCAGCAACTTGTTCCATCAATTGCTTCTTAGTAATGATGTTTTCATCTTCCTTTGGAAGCATGATGTTATATCCGCCAGCACGGCCTCTAGGAACAATTGTAACCTTACGAACAGTTCGAGAATCGCTAAGAACCAATCCAACAATTGCGTGTCCTGCTTCGTGGTAAGCAACACGTTTTCTTTCTTCTGGAGAAATAACCGTATCTTTCTTTGCTGGACCAGCAATAACTCTATCTTCAGCTTCATCAATATCAGAAGCTGTAATTTCAGTCTTATTACGACGAGCAGCAACTAAAGCAGCTTCGTTTAAAACATTTTCAAGATCAGCACCAACGAATCCAGGAGTTTGACGAGCTACTTCCTTTAAATCAACATCAGGAGCTAAAGGCTTATTCTTAGCATGAACCTTTAAAATAGCTTCACGTCCCTTAACGTCTGGACGGCCAACTAAAACTTTACGGTCAAAACGGCCTGGACGAAGGAGAGCTGGATCAAGAACATCTGAACGGTTAGTAGCTGCCATAACAATGACACCTTCATCACCTTCAAAACCATCCATTTCAACTAACAATTGGTTTAAAGTTTGTTCTCTTTCATCATGTCCGCCACTTACGCCATTGCCACGTTTACGTCCAACAGCATCAATTTCATCAATAAAGATGATACTTGGTGCATTTTTCTTAGCTGTTTCAAACAAATCACGTACACGAGATGCACCAACACCGACAAACATTTCCACAAAGTCTGAACCAGAAATTGAATAAAATGGTACACCGGCTTCACCGGCAACTGCACGTGCAAGCAAAGTTTTACCAGTACCTGGAGGACCCTCAAGAAGAACACCAGCTGGGATACGAGCACCTAATTTAGTATATTTTGCTGGATTCTTTAAGAATTCAACAATTTCAACCAATTCTTGCTTCTCTTCTTCTTCCCCAGCTACATCTGAGAATCTAACTTTGTTTTTACTTGGATCTTGTGGCTTAACATGTGACTTACCAAAGTTCATCATACCGCCGCCACGGCCTTGTCCACCCTGATTCATCATCATCCAAAGCATGACAATAAAAATCAAAGTTGGAACAAGCATTACAATCGTAGAGATCCAAGTTCCAGATTGAGATTCACCTTGTCCAGAAATAGATGCCCCACTCTTTTGGGCAAGATCTGAAACTGTCTTAACCATTGAGTCATTTTGAAGCATCGTAGTACTGAATCGGGTTACTTCATTACTACTTTGTGAACTTGGAATTAGTCCAAATCCATTATTATTTTGATTATTTGACTTTTGAGCTTTCTTATAAGATCCAGTAACCGTATATACACCATTAGATGGCTGTACATTGATACTCTTGACTTTACCCGCCTTTAAATCTTTTACTAATTGAGAATAACGGATATTTTCTGTGGAACCATTACTACCCGAGCCACCCACGGCCCAATTGATTCCAGCCAAGAGGATCACGAATACTATGATATAGAAAAGACCGTTAGAAAGCAGTCTATTTCTTCTATTTTTCATCTATTAACCTCCGCGAAACTTCTTGGAATTACTCCAACGATTTTACCACAAATTATGCGTTTACCATAGAACTTTGCATAAACTTAAGGATAAATATATACATTATAGCGTACAAAATTAGGATTATATTCTTGATTTTTATAAACACTCTCAACATAGACTGGATTTTTTTCTTGCCAGACTGTCAAACAATATGGTCTTAAGACCAGCGGAATCCCATTTTCAGCAAATTTTTTCTTAGCCTTGGTTTGTTTTCCTGTCGCTAACTTTAATGTACTACCTTGAGGCAAGCTCCCTATCTCTAAAAATTCCGCTTTTTCGCCATAAAAATAACCAGCTAATTTTTGTGACTTTTCATCATGAGTAATTAAATAATTTTTCCCATTCAAAGAAAATTTTTCATTTAATTTAACTATTTTTCTCTTAGGATCAATTGGAGCTAATTCATTTCTATTGATCAAATAGTAATAATTTTGATAAAAAAGTAATTGAAAATTTTCTTTATTAAAAGTCATATTTTTATTCAAATCAATTTCATCAAAATGAATTCTTTGATGCCACTTTTTGTAGATTAAATAATCAAAAAAAGCTGCCACTTCATGTGCATTTAATTGAGCTATATCTTCCTTTTTACCTCGTAGCGTTTTACTAAAGTTTATTGGAGAAGATAAACTATCAAAAAAATCATTCTGACACTTCGAAAGTAACGCTACGCTCTCACTAAAGTGATTAGCATTTTTAACTAGACGACTTGTCTCTTTCTTTAATAATGGAACAACATGATGTCTCAAACGATTTCTTAAAGTGTCATCTTCAAAATTAGTTTTATCTTCAATGAAATCAAGATGGTTGTCCTTATCATATTTCAATAGTTCATCTTTTGAATATTTAACTAAAGGACGCAATAATTTCATTGAACCGAGATTTCCCACAATTTGAAGACTATTCATTTCAGCTACATCCCCAGAACGAATAAACTTCAATAAAATATTTTCAATTAAATCATCCCCATGATGTGCTGTTAAAAGATAATCAGTTTGATACTTTCTTCCAACCTCTGCTAGGAATGCATAACGGTACTCTCGAGCTTTTGCTTCAATCCCAGCTTGCGGATGAAGTTCAACTGGCCACTTTCTTTCGACTAGCTTTACTTTACAATCTGTAGTTAATCTTTGTAAAAGTTGGCTTTCTAAAAAGCTATCATCTCTTAGACAATGGTCTAAATGAGCAACAATCAATTGATCAGTCGGATTAGGTAAAAAATCAACTAGCATCTTCAGCAATGCTACTGAATCTGGACCACCACTTGCAGCCAGTAAAAATTTTTTATTTTTTATTTCAATATTATTTTTAGTAAAAAAAGTTGTAAATTTTGTCATTTTTAGATTAAAAAAGCGACCACTATTGGTCACTTAAATTCAATTGATTTTTCAAATTAGCTATTTTATCAGTAGATTTCTCTAATAATTTAGCTAGTGGAGTAAAATCTTTACTATCTTTAAATTCATTAGTTGGATCAACTAAATCGGGATTATTTACCTGACTCAATGATAGAGAAATTTTCCCTTCATGATTATTGATCACAACGACACGGATTTCGTCTCCAACACTATACTTCTTTTTAACACTTTCCCACTTATCACCAAAGTCTTTATGGAAAATTAAACCATGATGTCGATGTGGCAAAGTTACAAAAATTCCAAGTTTAGTAATATTATTCACTCTAGCATTGAGTCTTAATCCAATTGGAAATTTCACTAATAATCCTCCTCTTTTTCAGGAAGAGTATAAATTGATTCACCAGATTTAGAATAATAGAACTTATAGCGAATTACTTTAGCCACATAATCAGGGTCTTTTAAGTCTACAACCTGTGATTTTAATTTTTTATTAGTTTTGTTAACTTGGTTTAGCTCTGCTTTATTAGTTTGAATTTGACTATTAATTCTACCAGTTTGCACATGAACCATAATTAGTTGCAGCCCAAAAATTAAAATTGCAATTGCAAAACAAGCAATAATTCGGTTCTTCCTTACGCGATGAACCTCTTTTTCTTTTCTAGCTGCTTTACGTCGCAAACGTGCTAGGCGTTCTTCATCGCTTAAGGCATTATAAAGTCGTGGCCCTCTCTGCATGCGGATGTCCCTGCCTTTTCGTTAATATTCTAAATCTTAATTATATCACCACTTGGTATTAATATAACACCTTACTCTTCCCTTGTCATTAATCAATTAGCTCATACAAGTCGCTGGCTTCTGCCTTCTTCGTTGTTTCTCTTAAGTCAAGTACACGAGCTTTTAATTGTTTTGTACCGAATCCGATTTCAATAACATCGCCGAGTTTAACATCATAACTAGATTTTACTACTCGGTCATTAACTTTCACTCTTCCTTGATCAGCCATTTCCTTAGCAACAGTACGTCTTTTCACTAATCTAGATACCTTTAAAAACTTATCAATTCTCATTATTTTCTCTATTCTCCTTATTTTTGAACAATCTCACTAGCAGCTTCTAAGAATGTATGAAGCTCATTAAATAATTGTCTAGTACTCATATTTTTTTCAAGCTCAAGCATTACGCTCAATCTCTTTTGTGGATCCATGTTAATTCTTGCTCTTAGAGAAACATGTTCTAAAGCCTTAAAAATATTTGGTCCTTCTAATTCCTCACTCGCCTGTTTATTAAAAATGACTTGCAACTTATCATCTGATTTTTGAGTAAGAGATACGACCTGAGCTAAGTCTGCATCTGCCTTAATCGTAGATACATTTAAAAGGTTTTCTACAGCAAGTGGATAATCACCAAAACGATCAATTAATTCGTCTGCGATATTATCCGCTTCTTTTTGATCATTGATCCCCTTAATTTTCTTATAGAACTCAATTTTTTGCTCTTGATCTGCAATATAATCATCGGGAATATACGCTTCCAAGTTAAATTGAACTTCTGCATTAGATTTAACCGCAACTTTTTCACCTTTACGTTTCTTAATTGCTTCGTCTAACATTTGAGCATATAAATCATAACCGACACTATCAATGAAGCCATGTTGCTGTTTTCCAAGCATATTACCGGCTCCTCGAATTGATAAGTCACGCATGGCAATTTTAAAGCCTGATCCTAATTCGGTAAAGTCGCGAATTGCACTAAGCCGTTTTTCACCAATCTCAGTTAAGACTTTATTTGGTTGATAAAGGAAATAGGCATAGGCTAAACGGGCGCTTCTACCTATTCGACCACGTAATTGATACAGCTGACTTAATCCATAATGATCTGCATCTTCAACAATCATAGTATTAACATTTGGCATATCAACGCCAGTTTCAATAATTGTTGTTGTTACCAAGATATCGAATTCGTTTTTTGAAAAACGATACATAATATCTTCCATTTGGTTTTCACTCATGCGGCCATGAATATATTCAATTTTGGCTTCTGGAATCAGTTCTTCTAATTGACTAACAACTTTATCGATATCATCAATCCGATTATGTAAGAAAAATACTTGCCCGTTACGCTTCATTTCTCTAAGGACTGCCTCACGGACAATGCTTGGCATTTCTTCCATAACATAAGTCTGAATTGGATAACGGTTAGTAGGCGGAGTTTCCATCACTGAAAGATCTCTTACTCCTACCATCGACATATGTAAAGTACGGGGGATTGGAGTAGCAGTCAAAGTCAAAACATCGATGTTTGCTTTTAATTCTTTTAGTCTTTCCTTATGCTTAACCCCAAATCTCTGTTCTTCATCAATAATTAATAATCCTAGATCTTTAAATTGGACATCTTTTGAGAGCAAGCGGTGTGTTCCAACGACCATATCAATCTTGCCACTTTTTACACCTTCAACTATCTCTTTCACTTCAGCAGGAGTTTGAAAACGTGATAAAAGCGCACAATTGACTGGAAAATCTTTAAAGCGGTCTTGCATAGTTTCAAAATGTTGTTGCGCCAAAATAGTAGTTGGTGCTAAAAAGGCAACTTGTTTTCCATCCCGAATTGCTTTAAAAGCAGCTCTCAAGGCAACTTCAGTTTTACCAAAGCCTACATCTCCCACTAAAAGTCGATCCATTGGCTTCGGGCTTTCCATATCAGCCTTAATTTCTCTAATTGAACGAAGCTGATCTGGAGTTTCAGGATATGGAAAAGCATCTTCGAATTCTTTTTGTAAATCATCATCCGGACTGAAAGCAAATCCTTTTTCAGATTCGCGTTTTGCGTACAGTTCAATCAAATCATCTGCGATATCTTCAACTTTTGACTGAACCCGTTTCTTAGTCTTAGTCCACTCAGAACTTCCCAATTTATTAATATGAGGAACTCTGCCTTCAGAAGCCACATATTTTTGTACTAAACCTAATTGGTCAGCAGGGACAAATAGCTGATCATGATGTTGATAAGTAATAGTGATATAGTCACGTTTTTTACCATCTACATCTAAGGTTTTAATTCCTTCAAATCGTCCAATACCATGATTGACATGAACAACATAATCGCCTGGCTTTAATTCATTATAGTTTCTTAACCGTTGAGCATTTTCAAGAGTTTTAACACGTTTGCGATGATGAGGTCTTTGATTGAATAATTCTCGTTCAGTTAAATAAACCAAATCCAAACTAGGCAAAGCAAAACCATGTGCAAAATTACCTACAGTTATTTGAGCTTTATTTGATAAAAGTTGATCTGCTTTTACCACTGGAATATCAACACCATAATCAACTAAATTTTGAGCGATTTGCTTGGCACGAGTTTCCGAGTCAGCTTGCAAAATAACTGTATTTTCTTCATTAGAAAATCGTGTTAATTCACTTTTAATCAAAGGCATTTGACTAAAGAACTGTTGAACTTCTCTTGTGGTAAAGTTAAGAATTTGATCAAACTTTAATCGGCCCATTCCTTTTTGGAAAAGCGAGAATAAAATCTGAGCTTGCTTTGATTTTTGAACAACTCGCTCAAAACTGTGGCGTAATTTTTGACTATTCAGCATTGCTCCAGCTTTTATTTCTTCGGAAATAAAAGCTTCATTTTGAGCATCTACATCAGCTACATTCTTTTTTATGGACTGCCAGTCATCAAACAACAGCAAGCCATCTTTAGCTAAATAATCAATCAAATTGAAAGATCGCGGAAGTAAATAATCAATTAAAAAGGCATAGTTATCTGGCAAACCACCAGCTTCTAATAAATCAATTGCCTTAACAAAATGATTTTTAACGCTCTCTTCTTCAGCAATTGATTCGCTCATATCTTGCTTTATTTTTTCTACTGCTTCTTGGAAATTATGCGGTGAAAATACTCGATCTAGAGCTGGACCAATTGAAATACTGTCTTTTTCTTCCAAACTACGCTGTGTAGCAGCATCAAACTCCTTTACGGTATCAACTTCATCCCCAAAGAATTCAATTCGAATTGGATTTTCTTGATCCAAAGGATAGACATCAAGAATATCTCCTCGACGAGCAAATTCTCCAGGACGGGCTACAATGCTTTCTCTGCGATATCCTGCCTGCGTAAGCCATTCAGTTAACTTATCTAAGTCGAATTCTGCCTCAGGCTTAAATATCTTTTTTGCCTTAGTAAAATCTCTCGGATCACTCAACTTATACTGTAAAGCTTGGGGCGTTACTACAACAATCCCCGCTCTCTTTTCAGCTAAAAACTCTAAGGTCTGCAATCTCTGACTAAGTTCGTCCGGAGATGCAATAGCCGTTTGGGTAGCAATCGTAGCATCCACTGGGAAGCCAAATACCATATCATCAGGCAATAAGTTTTCCAATTCATCTAAAAGCGTCTGCGCCTTTTCTTCATTATCTTCAACTAAAATCAATGGCTGCTGCCAAACTTTTAGCATTTGCATCAGTACAGCAGCAAAAGCACCTGAATTTACTCCAGTTAAAAGTGATCTTTTTTCTACTGGAGCTTTTTCAATAAAATTATTTAACTCTTTATCTTTTTTTATTAACTCTGTAATGTTCATTCTAATTATACTGATTCATTAAATATTGGGCGTTCTTCCCTTTAATAAAATCATTAATGATACTTTCACTTGTCTCAAAAGCTGCATCCATCAGTTTTTGCTGCTCATTATTAAAGGGACTCAATACCCAAGAAACAACACTTTCTTTTTCAGGATGACGAATTCCAATTTTTAATCGGTTAAAATTATTCGTTCCTAAGCAAGCCATAATGCTCTTAATTCCATTATGACCTCCTGATTTACCATTTGCACGAATTCTAATCTTTCCAATTGGCATATCCATGTCATCATGAATAACTAAAATATCTTCAGGCTTAATTTTGAAGAAATTGGCTACTTGTGCGATTGATTTTCCCGAATCGTTCATAAAAGTTTGGGGTTCAAGAAAAATCACATCTTCACCGTTGATTTTTTTCTTTGTCCATAAACCTTCAAACTTATCCTTATCTAAATTTAAACCATTCTTCTCTAAATAATGATCTAAGGCCATAAAACCTGTATTATGCTTAGTCTGATCATATTTTCTACCTGGATTTCCTAAACCTGCAATTAACTTCATTCTTTTTCATCCTCTTTGATAAATATTTCATTCTAAATCTGCTTATTGCTCTTGAGATTATAGCACACGCTTACTTACAAATAATTAATTAGATCTTTAAAATTATATTTTTAATTTTTAAATTCCAATATGATATAATCGTTATTGTTAAATAAATCACTAATATGGAAGGAAGTATTAGCAAATGTCAGAAGAAAAAATTCATAAGATTATTCTTGTTGGTGACGGTGCTGTAGGTTCTACTTACGCATTCTCATTAGTTCAACAAGGTATCGCACAAGAATTAGGTATCGTTGATATCATTAAAGAAAGAACTCAAGGTGATGCTATTGACTTAGCAGACGCTACTCCTTGGATTGCACCAAAGACTATTTACTCTGCAGAATACTCAGACGCAAAAGATGCTGACTTAGTAGTTATTTCTGCTGGTGCTCCACAAAAGCCAGGTGAAACTCGTCTTGACCTTGTTAACAAGAATTTAAAGATTTTATCTTCAATCGTTGAACCAATCGTTGAATCAGGTTTCAATGGTATTTTCTTAGTTGCTGCTAACCCAGTTGATATCTTAACTCACGCAACTTGGAGAATGTCAGGATTCCCTAAGGATCGTGTTATCGGTTCAGGTACTTCACTTGATACTGGTCGTCTTCAAAAAGTTATCGGTGAAATGGAACATGTTGACCCACGTTCAGTTAATGCATACATGCTTGGTGAACACGGTGATACTGAATTCCCAGTATGGAGCTACAACAATGTTGGTGGCGTAAAAGTTAGCGATTGGGTTAAGGCTCACCCAGAAGTTGGTGAAAACAAGCTTGAAGCAATCCACAAGGAAGTTGCTGACATGGCTTACGATATCATTAACAAGAAGGGTGCTACTTTCTACGGTATCGGTACTGCTTTAGCATTCATTACTAAGGCTATCTTGAACAACGAACACAGAGTTCTTCCACTTTCAGTACCTATGGATGGTGAATACGGCTTACACGATATTCACATCGGTACTCCAGCAGTTGTTGGTCGTCACGGCTTGGAACAAGTTATTGAAATGCCATTGAACGCTGACGAACAAGCTAAGATGGAAGCTTCTGCAAAACAATTAAAAGAAGTTATGGACAAAGCCTTCAAAGAAACTGGCGTAAAGGTTCGTCAATAATTAGGACTTTTTCCTGTAAAAGAGCATTCACATTTGTGGATGCTCTTTTATTTTCTAAATTAAAGTTGTTTAATCAGTCTTTAATTTTTATATAAAACTATGGTATAATGGCTTGTAAATTTCAGATGTATGGAGGCTAATCATGCTAATTAAATCTCTTGTCTATAAAAAAGACTACTTAACTACAGTCAACGAAAAAGCTACTCTTGCCGAAGCATTAAAAATCTTAGAAGACTCCGGCTTTCGTTGTGTCCCTATTTTAGACGATACCGGAACTATCTTCCGTGGAAATATTTATAAAATGCACATTTACCGTCATAAATCTCAAGGCGGCGACATGAATTTACCTGTAACTTACTTGCTTAAAAACGCTACTAAAACAATTAAGGTAAATTCACCTTTCTTCCGTGTATTCTTTAACATTAAAGACCTTCCATACATTGCTGTATTGGACGAAGAAAATCATTTCTACGGAATTTTAACTCACGCTCGTTTGCTAGATATGCTTTCTGATGCGTGGAATATCAAAAACGGTTCTTACGTTTTGACTATTCTTTCGGATAATGACCGTGGTAACTTAGTTAAAATGGCAAAAATTATTTCTAAATATAGTAATATTGCTGGTTGCTTAACTTTAGACGTCAAAACTGGTGAACTAGTTCGTCGTAACTTATTTACTCTTCCTATTGGTGTTTCTCGCGAAACTATGACCGCTATCGTCAACCGACTTGAAAAGAAAGGTTTCGTTGTTGCTGAAATTGAAGATCTTCAATCAGGTCTAACAATCCGTAGCGCAGAAAAACCTGGTGAATTAAAAGACTAATTATCTTAATTACTATAATTAAAAAAGCTTGTTTTGATACATTCCCTGTCAAGTAGACAGTAGAAATACATAAAGCTTTTATTCCTCAGTTGGTTATTAATCAGCTGAGGATTTTTTTAGCTTCTTTTACTTTCTTTTCGTGTATATCTTGCCAGTATCGTTCAATTCGATGATTTGGAGCAATGGGACAATTCTTAAGATTGCCTTTCATTGCTTCTTTGCGCATTTCTCCAGCAGTCAAGCCATTGAAACGCTTTTGCGGATCTTCATTAATATAGTAATCTATGGTCTTGCAGATAGAATCATTAAGTTCATCATAGCTGGTAACTTGAGGACGGAGGACTACTCGCATTTCTTTAATAATGCCCTGCCAACCTTCCATTGGACCATTGTCAATACAGCAGCCAACACGAGACATTGATTGTATCATGTCTTGTTTTTCTAATTGATTCTGGAAAGGTGCACGAGTGAATTGGAATCCACGATCGCTGTGGAAGAGTGGATGAGCGTTGGGATATGCTTTAACAGCTTGGTCATAAGCTGTTTGAACTAAAGCAGTATTATTGTGTTTACTAATCGCATAGACAACAGGATAGCGATCATAAAGATCAAATACTGTGCAAAGGTATGCTTTAGGCAAACCTGGCGCAATGACTTCAGTGATATCCGTACACCATTTTTCATTAGGCTTAGAGGCATTGAAGTCTCTCTTTAGTTTGTTTTCGGCAGTTTTTTCTGGTGTTGTATGTTTAAATTTAGGTTTCTGATATCTCGGCTTTTGTGAGCTAATGCCATTAACGCACATTAAACGATAAATGGTTTTATGATAAACGGGCTTTTCATCAGGTATTTGGCGATTAACGGCCATAGTCATCTTTTCCGTCCCAAATAAACTATTGTTGGACTCAGCTATTTCAATAATCTTAGCTTCAATTCTTTTATCTCGCTCTTCACGTTCACTAGGCTTGTGTTTAGGATCAAAGTGCTTGTAGTAAGCTGAACGTGCTATCTTAGCCCATTTGCACATTAAATCTATCTTCCAATTGTACTTTTGATGACAAGCACGAATTAAATGATACATTTCTAATTTCCAGCGTTTTCTTATTGCGGCTTGTCTATATTTTGGCTGTCCGGCAAGCACATCCTTTCTAGTTGATCTAATTTTTTTAGGAATTCGTTCTTAGTCTGTTCTTCTTTGAGTTTGCGTTCAAGTTCTTCAATTCTGCGATTGGCTAGTTCTAACTCGGTTAGCTCTTCTGGCTTCTTATGTTTGCCTCGTTTATCTGTTAGACCTGCTTCACCGTTAGTCAGATATTTATGTGTCCAACTATAAACCTGTTGGTAGGAACAGCTGTACTTGACAGCTGTTTGAGTGTAATTTTTGTTATGTTTAAGACAGTAATTAACAATTTGAATTCTTTCTTGCTGGTTTGTCTTTTTTCTTGCTTTAGTCATATGGACCTCCGGGTGGGGATCATAATCCCGATTTTCTATATGACTATTATACTTGGAAACCCATTTTCTTACTGTTGACTGGCTTCTAATACCATATTTGTTAGCTAAAGACTCCAATGATCCTTTGCCGGCTAGATATTCCTGCACAACCAAATCTTTAAATTCTTTAGAGTAATGACTATTGTGCTTGGCATTGTTAAAGAAATTACTGTGATTGCTTTGATATTGACGAGCCCACTCTCTTATTCTAATGTCCCCGTATTTACTTGTCATATTGAGCTGTCTAGATATTTCAACAGCACTCTTATTACCGTTTAAGTATTGTTTAACTGACCATAACTTTTGTTCATATGAATATTTGCTTTTTCTAGACATAGAAAAATCCCGCCTCCATGAATGATTGAATACTTTATGTATTTCAATCGTCCACTTTAGTGGGATTGTATCATTTAGCCAAATTGGTTAAACAAGCTTTTATTTTTAATTTTCGTAATATACACGTGGTAAACGATCATTTAATAAGCAAGCAACTTCATAATGAATTGTGTCAACATAATCAGCTGCTGCTTTAATATTATTTTGATCATTAGGATTAGAAGAAATAATGGTTACTTTGGTTCCTACTGGCATCTTTTTAGGCATCTTAACCATAAATTGATCCATACAAATTCGGCCAACAATTGGACAGTATGTATCTCCCACTTTAACCTTGAAACCTTGGAATTTTCTAATAAAACCATCCGCATAACCAACGGGTACGGTTCCAATAATTGTATCTTCATCTGCAACAAAGGTCGAACCATATCCAACACCATCACCTTGATGAATTGTCTTAACATGAGTCAGTTCACTTTCAAATGACAAGGCAGGTTCTAACTGAATATTTGATTTTAAGTCTGGAGAATTAGGATTAGAAGAAGGATTTAAACCATAAATTCCAATACCAAATCTAACTAAATCACTTTTAATTCCATCATGAAAAATACTTGCTGCCGTATTATTCTGATGAATCCATTTTGGCCTTACAGTAAGCAAACTCTTCATATGATTAAATTTTTCACATTGATGTTTGAAATAAGTTTCATCACTGCTATCAGCAGAAGCAAAATGGGCAAACATTCCTTCAATAAAGAAATTATCGTTATTCTCCAAAAATTCATTAGCAGCAATAAAGTCTGCGTCTTCATTAAATCCTATTCTACCCATTCCGGAATCAATACCTAAATGAATCTTCAATTGCAAACTTGCATCTTTTAAGTACTTCTCTGCTTCTTTAAGCCATTCTAAGTTTGGAACAGTCAATGAAACGTTATTTACAGCAGCAATTGGAGCATATTCAGGAGAAACAACGCCTAAAACTAAAATTGGTTTTGTGATATCTGCACGTCTTAACTCTAATGCTTCATCTAAAATTGCAACGCAAAATCCGGCTGCTCCTACCTTATTTGCCACTCTAGCTACTTCTACTGCACCGTGTCCGTAGCCGTTTGCTTTTACAACGGCAAGCATCTTTTGTCCGGGCTCTAGATGCCCCATCTCATTTTTCAGATTTCTTTTAATAGCGCCCAAGTTTACCTTTACTACGGCTGGACGATGAATTCCTGGAACCATTAGTTTAATTCCTCCAAAACTACAACTGTTATAATCTCATGATCACCATGTGTGATACTAGGAAAAATATTTCCAGAAAACTTAGTCGAGGTCATTACTGGATGTCCTAAATCATCCCATAATGTTTCAATATCTTGAAAACCAACATATTTGCCTAATCCAGTCCCCATTGCCTTTGAAAAAGATTCTTTTAAAGAAAAACGTCCACCAAGGTATTCTACCTTGCGTTTTCCTTTTAATTGTTGATATTGCTCAAATTCTTTCGGAGTCAATACCCTTTTAGCAAATTTATCGCCTTTTTCAACTATCTTTTTCATGCGTTCAACTTCAACTGAGTCAATTCCTACGCCTCTAATCATTATTTTCACCTCACACATTGATACATTATATTACAAAAAAGAGCTGTAGCAACTACAGCTCTCCAGTAACAAAAATTAATCTTTTTTCTTTATAACAAACTCGTGCTTGGTACTTGCACGACGAGCATTGGGTTTGCGACGATATCTTTCATTTCGATCTCCACCACGTTTGAAATTACGTTTAAAGTTTCGATTGTTACCGTGCTTTGATTTAAATGGTAATGGCTTTTCAGGTGTAATCTTTACTTTTACACTATCGGCATCTTTAGACAAGTCTTTTAATAAGGCGGCCACTAAATCAATCGCAGAATAGTCGTCAAGAAGTTGAGATGCCTCTTCAGTATATTTAGAAAGATCGCTATCAAGCAATTCTGCTACCTTTTTATTAGCTGCACTTAATTGACCCTTAAATGCTTCTTCATCTGTCGGCGGCTTAAGTGGCATCATCTTTTTATGCGTTAATTGTTCTATAGTACGCATATAGCCAATTTCATTTGGAGTAACAAAAGTTACAGACATTCCATTCTGACCGGCACGTCCAGTTCTACCAATACGGTGAACATAAGAATCTGGATCTTGCGGAATATCATAGTTATAAACATGACTAACCCCAGAAATATCTAATCCACGGGCTGCCACATCAGTTGCAACTAAAATATCGAGCTTACCCTTTCGGAATCTCTTTAACACGCTCATTCGCTTAGCTTGAGAAAGATCACCGTGAATTCCAGCAGCGTTATACCCACGTGCTTGCAGCCCACGTGTTAATTCATCAACACGTCTCTTAGTTCTACCAAAAATAACAGCTAAGTCAGGATTTTGAACATCAATTAAGCGACATAGGATGTCGAACTTTTCATTTTCTTTTGCTCTCACAAAATACTGATCAATTAAATTAGCAGTTAATTCTTTTCCTTTGATTTTTACAATCTCAGGATCATTCATGAATTTTTCACCAATTCGTAAAATTGGCTTTGGCATTGTAGCAGAGAAAAGTAATGTTTGATGTTTACTTGAGGCATATTTCAAAATACTTTCAATATCTTGAATAAATCCCATATCAAGCATTTCATCTGCTTCATCTAAAACAATTGTTTTAACTTTAGAAATATCAATTGTGCCACGTTTTAAATGGTCAAGTAAACGTCCCGGTGTTCCCACCAAAATTGCAGGTGTCTGTTTTAAAGCACGAATCTGGCGTCGAATATCGGCACCGCCATAAACTACTTGAACGCGAGCTTTTTCATCACGACCTAAGCGGAACAACTCTTCTTGGGTTTGAATAGCCAATTCACGAGTAGGTTCAATAATAATAGCTTGAATTGAATCGTGTTGCTTATCTAAGTTCTGTAAAATTGGCAAACCAAAAGCAGCAGTTTTACCAGTACCTGTCTGGGCTTGACCAATTACATCTTTTTCCTCCAAAACTAGGGGAATGGTTTTTTCTTGAATTGGTGTAGCTTCTTCAAAACCTGAACGCTTAATAGCTTTTAAAATTTCAGGTTTTAAGTTCATTTCAGAAAATTTCAAATATCTAATTCCTTCCTACATGAGACGGTCTAAGACCTTTTCCAAATGCATCCCATGTGATCCCTTTAGCATTACAATATCAGCTGGCTTAATATCATTCTTTAAGTCATCAATCATATGATTCATTTGATCTTGTGGATAATAGTGCAAATTTTCTGCTGGGTACTTATCAACAAGAGCATCATATAAGTTTTTCATTTCTGGACCATATAAATATAGTTCATTGATAATTGCTGGATCCAAGCTAGTGGCAAGTGAAGCGTGAAGATCAGCTGATTCATCCCCAAGCTCTAACATATCACCTAAGACAGCAATTCTGCGTCCACCATCTTCGACCATTACTTGTCCAAACGAAGTCGTAACAGCCTTAACAGCAGTTGGATTTGAGTTGTAGACGTCATCCATAATTGCTTCGCCTACATCGCCCTTCTTCCATTGCATTCTATTTGCTGTTGGAGTGAAGTTAGCTAAAGCTTGGGCAATTTGTTCATCATTTTCACCAAAATGGCGTCCTACACTAATGGCTGCAAGAGCATTAGAGACATTATGTTTTCCAATCATTGGAATTTTAAATTGTTGTGTTGACCCATTTACTTCAAAAGTAGCATGATGCATGTAAGATCTAAATGTAGTTGCAAAAACAGTATCTTCTTCTCTAAAACCAAAAGTACTCTTTTCTTGCTTAATCTTAGCTGCACGCTCTTCTAATAAAGGTTCATCGCCATTGTAAATAAACTTACCATCTTCCTTTAAGAAGTCAGTAATTTCCATTTTAGCGTCTGCAATCTTATCTCTAGTACCGAAGAACTCAATATGAGCTTCACCAATCATTGTGATGACACAAACATCTGGTCTTACTAATTCACTTAAATGGTGTAATTGTCCCGGTCGATCCATCCCCATCTCAAGAACTAAAATTTCAGTAGATGGTTTCATCTCTAAAATAGTTACCGGTACCCCAATTTCGTTATTAAAGTTAGCCTGTGTCTTATGTACGTTAAATCTTTTTGATAAAACAGCTGCAACCATATCCTTAGTTGTAGTTTTACCATTAGATCCAGTAATCCCAACAACAGTTGGATTAACTTTACCTAAGTAATATTTAGCTAAATTTTGAAGTGCAGTTAGCGGATCTTCCACTTCAATAACTGGCACATCAGTAGGCATACCCTCATGGCCTTTTTTCCAAAGAGTTGCTTCTGCTCCGTTTGCCATTGCATTAGATACAAAATCATGTCCATCCCTTGCACCATCTAAGGGAATAAACAAAGAATTGGGAGTTGCTTTTCTTGAGTCAAAAACAACAGATGTAATGACCTTATCTTCTCCCATATTAACTGAACTATTTAATGCTTTAGCGATCTCAGCAAGTTGCATTTTCATAATAAATAAATTACTCCTACCTAAAATTGCATGTACTCCTATTATACTGACTTATTTCAGTAAGAAAAAGGCTCCATGCATATCAATAAGAATTATACCACGTTAAGCATAAAAAAAGAGCAGTCCAAAGTGGGCTGCTCTTTTGGTAAAAACCAAGAATTATTAGTTCTTTGAAGACATACCGTACTTCTTGTTGAATTTTTCGATACGACCATCTGCTTGTGCAAACTTTTGCTTGCCAGTGTAGAATGGGTGAGAATCTGAAGAAATTTCAACACGAACTAATGGGTAAGTCTTACCTTCGAATTCAACTGTTTCTTCTGGTTTTAAAGTAGAACCAGCTACGAACTTAGCACCAGTTGCTGAGTCCATGAAAACAACTTCTTGGTAATCTGGATGAATCCCTTTTCTCATTGTTTAATACTCCTTTGCCATGACCAATATTTCAGATCATAGATTATTTTACGACTAGTTAAGGATAGCACCTTTCTAACTATAATTCAAGCTAATTTCTAATAGTGGACCTAATTCTAATTCTTCTTAAGCTTAATTTTTTCGTTTACTTTTATCGCTGCGGGATCAATTTTTTCTAGTCCTGTATCAATTGCAACTTTATAAAACAGCAATGAAACAATTGCAATCAATAAAAAGTCCCAAGGGTATTTAATCCAGTTTTGTCCACCAAAGCCGTCGCTACCACAATAAGACATAATAGAAATAAATACTAAATACCCTAAAAGCCAAGCAGCATGCTTAAACTGTGATTTAAAATCTTTCTTTTGATATTTAACTTCATAATAGAAATAAATTGGAATTCCCACAAGAATAACCAAAATAACTTGAATTGTTGTTGGCCACATCGTCCAATAAATAGCTAAACTAGTTAATACAAAAGTTAAAGGAGCAAACCAACGCATATATGTAGGTTTATATGGTCTATCTAAATCTGGTGCTATTTTTCTTAAAGTAATAGTAGTAACTGGACCAGTTAAATAAGCAATCAAAGTTGCACAAGTAATTACTGTTGCAAGTAAATTCCAGTTTCTAAAGACACTTACTAAAATCATCGCTAAAATCAAATCCGCAATCATCGCAAAACGAGGCACTAGATAGCGTCTACTAAGTCTCCCTAACCAAGCTGGTAAGTGTTTTGTGTACGTCATTGCAGCCAGAGCTCTTGATGCCGTTGCAACAAAAGCCACTCCAGTACCAAAAGGTGAAACAAAAGCATCCATATAAAGTAAAATTACAAGCCAATTAATCCCTAAAAGGATGGCAATATCGGCAAATGGGGACGCAAAATTAATTCCATGCCAGGATTTCTTAGCAAGCATCACCGGATCAACTGTTCCAATAAAGGCTACTTGAAGCAAAATATAAATTGCAGCCGTCACAAACATGGAAATTAAAACTCCACGAATAATGTTCTTTCGCGGATTCTTTAATTCACCACCAATATTAATTACTGTCTGAAATGCGTCATAAGACATAATGATACCAGCACCAGAAGCTGCTTCAAAAATTGCTCTACTTCCATAAGGCATAAATGTTTTTACATTGTGACCAAAGTTAGCAGGATGAAAACTAGATGCAAACAGCATAATGATTGTTATCGTAGGCAAGAGCACTTTAAAAACAGAGATCAAATTAGTAAAATGGGTCATGATTTTAATTGACCAGAAATTAATTAAAGTAAAAATAATCATGAACACAAATACCAATAATAGCCCCAGTGTAGTTATATTTCCGTCTTGCATAAAGTGATGTGTCCAGTTTGCCCACTTCCATGGCCAAGAACTCATGTATTGAACAGCCGCAACTGCCTCCATTGGCACCAAAGTTACCAGCGAAATCCAATTTGCCCAAGCAGCGATAAAACCAAGCATGGGCCCATGGCTATATTGAGCATATTTACTCATTCCCCCACTTTCAGGAAACATAGTTCCTAGCTCAACATAGGTTAAGGCAATTGCAATAATAATAACTGCACCGATTATCCAAGATAAGATAGCCGCTGGGCCGGCAATTTTTGCTGCCGAGCCTGAGCCAAAAAGCCATCCGGATCCAATCAACGAATTAAGGGCTAGCATTATTGCTGAAAATAAACTTATTTTGTGTCCCTTATTCACATCTCTTCCATCCCTTCTTTATAAAAATTAAATCTATACTTAATTAAAACAATTAAAAATTATTTTAACTAAAAAACCTAGAACCGACAACCAGCCCTAGGTTTTAGATCAATCTTCAAAATAACTATAAAGATCACTTACTTTTAAATTCTTTTTTTCTTCTTCACTAATATCCGCTTTAACTTGACCATCCTTTAACACCAAAAGACGATTTCCATATTTTAAAGCATCCTCCATGTGATGCGTAATCATTAAGGCAGTTAATTTATTTTTTTTAATTTGCTTATCTGTTACTGCTAGTAGATTTTCACTAGTATGCGGATCTAAAGCGGCTGTATGCTCATCTAATAGCAAAATATCAGGCTTTTCTATTGTAGCCATCAAGAAGCTTAAAGCTTGTCTTTGGCCTCCAGATAAGCCCTCTACAAATGTATTTAAGCGTTTTTCTAAGCCATTATTCATAACTGCAGCTAGTTTTTTAAAACGAGGTAAATTTTGCTTAAGTTTTCTAATCTTTAAAAACCTTCTCTTTCCCCGCTTGGTTGCTAGTAATAAATTTTCTGCCACGGTCATTCTAGGAGCAGTCCCCATCTTAGGATCTTGAAAAACTCGTCCAATAAATTGCGTCCGCTTTTCTTCACTCATTTTAGTAATATCTTGCCCATTGTGCTGAAGAATACCACTATCAGGTTTTAAACTGCCCGCAATCGTATTAAAAAGTGTAGATTTGCCCGCTCCATTTGTCCCAATTATAGTAATAAAATCCCCAGATCTAATTTCTAAATTAATTCCCTTTAAAATTGGGACAACTTCGCCATCAGCTGTTTTAACAGTTGTTTTGACATCTTTTAATTCTAGAATTGGCTTAGTCATGCTTTTTCACACCTCTTTCTACTGGCTTTTTCAAATGTAAAAACTTTTCTAATTGTGGGAGCATCATACAGAGGGCTAACACAATAGAAGAGATCAAGTTTAAGTCATTAGCTGAAAATCCAAGTTGAAGTACAGCTAACAAAATCAGACGATAGATAATACTACCTAAAGTTACGGCTACTAAACGCTGATTTAAGGTCAATTCTCCAAAAGCTACTTCACCAATAATAATCGAAGCTAAAGCAATAACAATGGTTCCAATTCCCATATTAATATCCGCATAGCCATTGTTTTGCGCAATTAATGCTCCACACAAGGCAACTATTCCATTTGATAACATTAATCCGATAATTACCATAAAATCTGTGTGAATTCCTAATGATTTGGCCATATTAGGGTTATCTCCAGTAGCAATAAAAGCTTGACCAAAATCTGTATTTAAAAAGAAAATTAAGATTCCCGTAATTACTATTACTACTACGATACCTAAAACAACACTGTTAAAATATTGGGGTAAACTTTCTAAAAATTCATTATTGAGTAAAGTCTTCTTACCAATCAGTGAAATATTAGAGCCGCCCATAATTCTTAAATTAATAGAATAAATTGCCGTCATTGTTAAAATACCAGCAAGTAGAATTGGAATTTTTCCTTTTGTATACAATAATCCTGTTACTAAGCCCGCTGTCATTCCAGCTAAAAATGCTAAGAAAGTAGCTAAGTACGGAGACATTCCGTGTGAAATATTAGCTACTGCAACAGCTGCCCCCAATGGAAAAGTTCCTTCTACGGTCATATCAGCAAAATTCAAAATTCTAAATGTCAAATATAATCCTAAGCCAAGCAAAGCCCATAGCAAACCCTGGCCAATAGCAGATACGATCAAGTTCATCTATATACAACTCCTTTTTTCTGACACTCTTCTAAAAATCTTTGCGGTACTTGAAGATTTAATTCTCTGGCTTCTTTTAAATTAACTATTGGTTCTCCCTTTTTCACTCTCTCAACTGGTAAAGAACTAACTTTTTTACCCTTTAAAATTTCAACAGTCATCTTTCCAGTCATTTTTCCCAACTCATATTGATTGACACTATAAGTTGCAAGGCCTCCTTGTTTTACCATAGTTGCTGCAGCCGGGAAAATTGGCTTTTTAGCAGCATTACCATTTTTAACCAATGTTTCCATTGCTCCGGCAATAGTATTGTCAGT
This sequence comes from uncultured Lactobacillus sp., assembly GCF_910589175.1. Classification (GTDB taxonomy): domain Bacteria; phylum Bacillota; class Bacilli; order Lactobacillales; family Lactobacillaceae; genus Lactobacillus. The sequence goes on along the minus strand of NZ_CAJURR010000003.1, from coordinate 12,089 downwards.
TGGAACAATTACAGCGTCTACTTGACTAAACATTTGCTCCGAAACTTGATTAAGATCATTGCTATTAGCAATTGAAAAAGACTTTAAATTTATTTCTCTCTTTTTACATTCACGCTCAATCTCATGAAAGCCGCTAACTGCAGAAGAATCACTAGAAGTATAAATTACTCCTAAAGTTTTTAAATTAGGTAAAAATTCCCTAATTAAATCCAATTGTTGCCTAATTGGAGCAGCATCTGATACACCAGTAATATTTTTTTCGGGATGTCTTTCATTTTTTACTAGCCCACTAGTTTTTGGACTTGTTACAGCACCTAAAACTATTGGAATCTTATTGGTTGTATTCGCCAATGCTTGGGCAGCTGGAGTAGTAATTCCAACTAATACTCTTGACTCCTCATCAGTTAGCTTTGTTGCCATCGTACGTAAATTACTCTGATCATTATTTGCATTTTGATAGTCAATTTTGATATTTTTTCCATTTACGTAGCCCTCTTCTTTCAGCTCATCTCGAAAGCCGCGATATATCTCATCAAGAGCCGGGTGACGCATAAGAGTTAAGACACCAACTCGGGGAATTTTATTATTTTCTTCTTTTTGTTTATTTTCTCCAAAAAAAGCTATGGTTAGAAAAGCTACTAAAATTACAATTAATCCATACATTCTTTTCATAATTTTTCTCCAAAAAAACAGGAATCTATTTTCACATGCAGATTCCTGTTACTTTTTTATCACAAAAAGAAAAAGGTCTGCATGTTACTCCATGCAGACCACAATAAATACACAGCCAGCACAGATACAATCTGAATCTTTCAGGTTGCATCTTGCTTAACAACCTGATTTACTGGCCTTGCCAACGATTAATTTTCATAAACTTAGCTTGTGTATTCATAATTAACTACTCCTTAAAAAATTTAATTATATTGTAATTGGCTTATATTTTTCTGTCAATAGCTTTTATTTGATAGGATATTTCTGAACTAAATCCTTAATTCTTTCTTTTGCCTGAGCCAATACTTCTGTATCTTCAGGATTATCCAAAACTTCAATAATTATTTTAGCCACTTCTTTAGCATCAGATTCCTTAAAGCCTCGGCTAGTTATTGCTGGTGTTCCAATTCTTAATCCACTAGTAATAAATGGGCTTCGCTTATCACCAGGAATAGACTCTTTGTTAGTTGTAATATTTACTGAGTCCAGTAAATTTTGGGCATCTTTTCCCGTTATACCAGTATTGGTAATATCAATAATCATCAAGTGGTTATCAGTTCCACCTGAAATCACGCGAATCTTTTTGCTATTTTTAAATTCTTCAGCCATGGCTTTCGAATTTTTAATTACTTGATTAATGTATTGGGTAAATTCCGGCTGCAAATCTTCATAAAAAGCCTGAGCTTTAGCAGCAATAACATGTTCCAAGGGACCACCTTGTGTACCTGGAAAAAGAGCAGAATCAATTTTTTTACTTAATTCTTTATTATTAGATAAAATCATCCCTCCACGTGGACCACGCAAAGTCTTATGGGTAGTGGTAGTTACAACATCAGCAACTGGAAGTGGACTTGGATGAGCACCCACTGCAACTAAACCTGCAATATGGGCCATATCAACCATTAAATAAGCACCAACTTCATCAGCAATATCGCGAAATTTTTGCCAGTCAATAATTCTGCTATATGCGGAAGCACCAGCAATAATTAATTTAGGCTTATTTTCTAAAGCAATCTGATGAATTTTATCAAAATCTAACTCTTCAGTTTCTGGATTTAGGTCATAACTAACAGAATTAAAAATTTTTCCTGAAAAATTAACTTTTGAGCCATGGGTAAGGTGGCCCCCTGCATCCATTCCCATCCCCAAAATTGTATCTCCTGGTTTTAATAGAGCATTGTAAACAGTCATATTAGCTTGTGACCCAGAGTGTGGTTGAACATTCACATATTCTGCATTAAATAATTTTTTAGCATAGTCAATCGCCAATTGTTCTACTTGATCAATATATTGACAGCCACCGTAATATCTTTTACCGGGATATCCTTCTGCATATTTATTAGTTAAAACTGAACCTTGTGCTTCTCTGACAGCATCGGAAACAATATTTTCTGATGCAATTAACTCTATGGTATCTTCTTGCCTTTTTTCTTCATTCTTAATTGCATCCCAAAGTGCTGGTGCTTTCTCTCCATAATTCATCGATTAATTCCTCCCATGCTTTCAGAAACTTTATGCTTTACCAAAATTATACCTTATATTTGTTGTAAATTTAGCTTCAAGGTTTGCTTTATATTAGAAAGATCTTTTAAAATATAAATAAATACGTTAATAGAAAAGGAGCTTTTTTTAATGAAACAAACCGAATGTACTACTATCTTAGTCGGAAAAGACGCAACTATTGATGGTTCAACAATGATCGCTCGTAGTGAAGATGGCGGTCGTACCATTATCCCTGAAAGATTCGACGTGGTAATGCCAAAAGATCAACCTAAGCACTACGAAAGCGTAATTAGTCATCAAAAGATTGACGACGAAGATCTTCTTCCTAATCCACTTCGCTACACCAGCGCTCCTGATGCATCTGGAGAAAATGGAATCTGGGCAGCTGCTGGCATCAATTCAGATAATATCGCTATGACTGCAACTGAAACAATTACTACTAACTCACGTATTCAAGGAATCGATCCCTTGCTTAAAGAAGGCGGCTTAGGTGAAGAAGATTTTGTTACCTTGACCCTTCCTTACATTCACTCTGCATATGAAGGTGTTGAACGTGTAGGTTATCTACTTGAAAAGTATGGTACTTACGAAATGAACGGTATGGCCTTTTCTGATAAGAATGAAATTTGGTATCTTGAAACTATTGGTGGACACCACTGGGCTGCTAGACGTATTCCAGATAATGCTTATGTTATTGCACCTAACCGTTTAAACATTGATGAATTTTATTTTGATGACGATGATTTTGCTTCATCAAAAGATCTTAAAGATTTAATTGAAGAATATCACTTAAATCCAGATCTCGAAGGCTACAATTTACGTCATATTTTTGGCTCATCAACAATCAAAGATGCTCACTACAATAATCCTCGAGCTTGGTACATTCACAATTACTTTGACCCTGATTTTGGCGGCGAACCAAGTGACCAAGATCAACCATTTATTTGCCATGCAAACCGTAAAATCAGTATTGAAGATATTAAGTGGGCTGAAAGTTCTCACTACCAAGACACTCCTTTTGACGCATACGGTGATCAAGGTAGTGCTGAACAAAAGAAAACTTTCCGTCCAATTGGTATTAACAGAAACTTTGAAACTCATATTTTACAAATTAGAAATGATGTTCCAGAAAAAATTGCTGGTGTTCAATGGTTAGCATTTGGACCAAATACTTTTAATAGCATGGTTCCTTTCTACACTAATATCACTACTACTCCAGCAAGTTTCCAAACTGGTCCTAAGTTTGATTTAAACAAGATCTTTTGGTTAAACAAATTAACTGCCCAATTAGGTGACACTAATTTCCGCGTTTACGGTGAATTAGAAGCTGACTTTGAACAAAAGAGTCTTGCACAGTGCCATAAGATTCAACACGAAACTGATAAAGAAGTCGAGAAATATTCTGGTGATGAACTTCAAGATAAGCTTAATGAAGCAAATCAAAAGATGGCTGATACAGTCTACAATAATACTGTCGAATTACTAGGTAACATGGTTAACGAAGGTCACGGATTAATGACTTTGAAATACGATTTACTTGATTAATTTGTAAAAATTCATGATATAAAAAGAACGTTGAGTGTAAAATTTAACGTTCTTTTTTATGGTCTAGGATATTATCTCCACTCCATTTTTATTATCAAAAAATTAATAAAAAATTTTGGGTATTCTTTGCGTATATATAATATGAAAAATATATCTAAAAGATAAAGAGGAGAACATAATATGCAAGGAATTTATGAAAATGTTAAAATTATTGGAATATTTTGTCGCTACGGGATTCAACAAAGTGTTGATAACAATGGAACATTTTATTATCGCCCTATAGTATACATGCGCAATTGTAAGAATCTGAACAATATAGATTTAAAATTACCAGAATATTTATTATTCAATTTAACTAAAGGATTTAAAGGACTAGGAGTATTAAATCCTGGAACAAAACTTGAAATACACTGTCGTCGTTATTTAAAAGAAAAACGTAATGATGGTTATGGTTATCCCACCAATATTGTAATTGCTAATAATCGACCAGCTTTTCCAGATGATCCTAATGTTTTAGCAGGAATGATTATGGTTAAAAATCAAGGTAATCCTGAAGCTGAAAACGACCCTATTAATACAGATCTAGTTGAAATATATAAGAATTGGCTAAAAAGTAAAGCGTAGAATAGTAACATTAAAAATTAAATCTTAGCTACTTTTTCACTTTCGGTGGACGAAGAGAGCCACGCTTAATTGTAATTGGTAACTGCTTTAAGTCTGCATAAACTCTTTCAAGTTCAGCCATAACTTTTTCTTCGTCTAATCCCTTTTCTTCAATTACATCTGCAGCTGCCTTAACGTAATTTCGCTTGTATTTTTTATTTATCTCATTCCAATTAACATTTGCAAAATTATTAGCTAACTTTTGATCATATGGCAATTTTTCTTGAAGCATCAAGACGGCAATCACTGGATATCCAGCATAGCCTTGCCAATAGCTGGCATTATCATTTGAATGGTACACATCATCATCCCAATCTACTGTGTAAGTTTTGGCTCCATTAGATGAAGTTACTTCTGCCTGATCTTTTGTTAAATTCACATGTTTATCCACAATTGCAGTATAAGCTTCTAGGATTTTTTGAATTGGTGGTAATTTTTTCATAAAATCTCTCCATTATTCATTTAGTTTACTTCGTTTAATAAATATAAGATAATTAATTCTAACTATATCTTAGGAGTTTATTATGAAAAATAATAATAAAAAGTTTATCTTAATACCTGTATTATCTTCATTAGTAATCCTGCTTTCAGCTTGCAGTATTATTGTTTCAAACCATGATGACAGTAAATCAGAAATCAAAACCACTATTAGCAATCAAGGTTTTAATAAACTTGCAGTTTCAGTGGCTATTTCCGATATTTCTGTTAAATACGGAGATAAATATAAAGTCGAATATGCTGGTCCTAAAAATTTAAAACCAACTGTTAACAGAAAAAATGGTGCATTAACTATTAAACAATCGGCTCCTGGTATCCACCATATTAATGGAGATCCTACAATTACCATTACAGTGCCTAAGCAGCTGTTGAAAGATGTGACTTTGTCCACTAATGACGGCGATATTGAAATTAAAAATATTGCAACTACTAATTCAATATCTGTTGATACAAATGATGGCGATATTGACATCACTAACTTAAAAGCTCCACATGGCAAAATAGATACCAATGATGGCGACATTAACATTAGTAAATTAATCAGCAAAAATGGTTTTAAAGTTAATACAGATGACGGCGATATCAAGGTAAGTGATTCCACTTTCACCGGTTATAAACTTGACACAAGCGATGGAGATATTAAGGTTAAAGATAGCTCATCAAGCAGCACTTTTATAGAAAATAAAAATAGCTCCAATGTATTAACTGCTTCTACACAAGACGGCGATATTAAAATCAAATAGTGAGTAAAAAGACAGATCAATATGATCTGTCTTTTTTATGTTTGAAGTATTATTTTCTGATTACTATTTTTTTATCTATTTTTAGTCCATATCTATATTATTTGGAAAATGTGCCAAGCGCTCGTTTTCTACATCTATTTCTTGTTCAATTTCCAATAAGCGATTGTATTTTTCAACACATTCATTACGTGCTGGTGCACCTGATTTTAATTCAGCTGCATTAGTAGCAACTGTAAAGTCAGCGATAATGTATCTCCAGTTTCACCTGAGCAGTGAGATACCATAGTGGTCATATTATTCTTTCTAGCTAACCTGATCGCTTCTAAAGTTTCAGTTATCGTACCAATTTAGTTAACCTTAATCAATACCGCGTTACATAGCTTATCTTTAATAGCTTTTCTAACCAGCTTAGGATTAGTACATACATTATCATCTGCCACTACTTGTATCCTGTTACCAAATTTGGCAGTAAACTTTTCAAAATTATTCCAGTCACAGTCTCCTAAATATCGGTATAGAGGCTCGTTTTTAGATTTAGCTGCAGCTCTAGCAACTACCATTGAAACACCGAAAATTACTTTAGCGCCAAGCCGCGCCTTATTTGGCGTACCATCTAAACCAATCATTAAATTATCAATTGCAGTTTGATTGTATGAACTCTTTTCCCCTAAGACGTTATTAATTTCAATATTAACATTTGTTTCTTTAATCTTTTACCAAGTACAATTTATTACTTCTAGGAAATTCTATTTTTTGCAATTTTTTTATTCTTTTTAAAACTTCTGCTTCAGTCAAATTATTCCAAACAATTTTGTGATAGCCATTTTCAACAACTCGAAAATTATCCCCATTCTTTTCCACAAGAATGCTGCGATCCTTTTTATAAGTTAAAAATTTAAGTTTGTTACCATTACTCATCTTTCGCAATTCAATTCGTAAAAGTTTCAATAAATTTTTATTATCAATCATTTTTTATTCCTAACAAAAAGAGACAGATTATCTTCCTGTCTCTTAATTATATATACAAAAATTTTCTTTAAAACATATGTGCCAAGATTGGTAATAGCCAAATCCAGAAAATACAGCTTACTGCAAAGAATACAGTTGAAACTGCGACTGAACTTGCACCTTCCTTAACATAAATGTTGTAGCGACTAGAAATAATAATTCCAGAAAATGCTGGTGGCAAACCAGTTGCCAAACAAAGCATTGAAATCTTAGTAGGATCAGATCCCATACCACAGATATAAGCAGCTGCAACAATTACTGCAGGTGTTAAGAATAATCTGAAGAATGTGTTCCAGATAACTTCTTTATCAATTGAGAACTTAACTGTAGATAATGCCAAACCTGCTGCTAAGACGGCAACACCAGCGTTAGCCTTAGCAATTAAATCAAAAGTTGGAGCCCAAGAAGTTGGAATTCTAATACCAATTAAAACTAAAATAACTGCAATCAATGGAGCAGCAGCAACTGGTTGCTTAATTGCATTAATAACAGACTTCAAAGTTGGATTCATTGACTTATGAGGCTCATCTGCATGATCAGCAATTTCTGCTCGAGCTAAATCAATTTCACGCTCTATACCTTTTTCTTTCAAGGCCTTTGCTTCAGCATCAGTAACCGGAATACCATCAGGAATAGTCACCATAACCTTCTTTTTGGTTTTCTTTATGCCTTTGCCTTTTATATCCTCTACTTCTACTTTTGTTCCCTTATTACTAGGATTTGAAGTTGCCTGCTTCTTAGTAGCTGCCTGTCCTTTATTGATTAGTGCTAATCCTAAAGGAATAGTAATTGCATTAACTACAATAGATACAATACCAATAACTAAGTTAGTCGTTGCATTATTTCCATAAATAGGGTCCAAAACAGCAAAACCAAGGAATCCAATTGTTGGAGAACCTGCAATCAAGGCACAAACTGCAGCTTGTTGCGTAGTTCTGTGGAACAACAATTTATCTAAGTAGTAGCTCAACATAAATAGACCTACCACACCAACAATAGAAATTAACGTTAATATGATATCTTGCGCAAACATTTTTCTGGTAGCTTTAACAATTGAAATGAATAAAGCTGCTGGTAATGCGATATCAAGAACCAATTTGTTTAGTCCTTGTCTCTGATCATTATCAAAAAAGTAAAACTTTCCGCAGAGATAACCTAGTAACATAATCACCAAAATTGGGATTATGTCGTTAATTAGGATACTAATCATCTCTATACCTCTCTTATAATCAGTTCACGGTAAATATTCCTGACGAAATCTTCTTCATCATATAAATATAACCTTAATATAAAAATTAGCAAGCAAAAATTTCCGTATTCAATTAAATTAATTATTTAAATTGCGATTTATTTGAGTATCAATTTATGAATTAATTTCATAGATAGCTTATTAAAAATAATATATATTTAAAAAGCAATTTTCCCTATATATAAAAAATTTTTTATCTTTTTTCTTGCTAAACCATTCAAAAAAGTCTATAAATTAACTGAACCCATTCTCATTAAGGGACGGCGTTCTTATATAATAAAAAATTATCATTACCATGGAGGTTACGTTATGGTAGATGACTCTTTAAATAGAACCGGTGCCAGTTTATTAATTGACGCTTTACAAAAAAATGGTATTAATAACCTATACGGGGTTGTGGGGATTCCAATTACAGATTTAGCAAGATTAGCTGAATTAAGGGGAATGAAGTATTATGGCTTTCGTCGCGAAGACTCGGCCGTAAATGCTGCCGCAGCTGCAGGATTTTTAACCAAAAATCCTGGTGTAGCAATGACTGTATCGGCTCCAGGATTTTTGAATGGACTAACTGCCTTAGCTCAAGCTACTAAAAACTGTTTTCCATTAATTATGATCTCAGGATCTTCAGAACGTCATATTATTGACTTATCTCAAGGTGATTACGAAGGATTAGATCAATATAACGTTGCTAAACCTTTCTGTAAGAAAGCTTATCGTGTTGATAGAGCTCAAGATGTTGGTTTAGCAGTTGCACGTGCAATTCGTACTGCAGTTTCTGGTAGACCTGGTGGTGTTTACCTTGACTTACCAGCTGACACTATCGCTCAACTTAATGATGATCTTGGTGAAAAGAACATGGGTGTTTACAAGTTAGTTGACCCAGCTCCTCTGCAAGAGCCAAGTGATGACGCAATTAATCGTGCCGTTGATATCATCAAACAAGCTAAGAAGCCTTTAATCATTCTTGGCAAAGGTGCTGCTTATGATAGAACTGAAAAACAAGTTCAAGAATTGATTAACAAGACTGATATTCCATTTTTGCCAATGTCCATGGCTAAAGGTGTTGTGCCTGATGACGATAAGCACTCTGCATCTGCAGCTCGTTCATTATCATTAAAGGGTGCCGACGTTGTTATTCTAATTGGTGCTAGATTAAACTGGATGCTTTCATACGGAAACGCACCACAATTCAACCCAGATGCTAAATTCATTCAATTAGACATTGATGCAACTCAATTTGATTCTGCACAAAAGATCTCTGCCCCACTTCAAGGTGACTTAACCTCTATCTTAAACAAATTAGTTCCAGCTCTTACTGCAACTGGATATAAGACCCCTTCCGACTGGCTTGATGCAATTGCTCAAGATACTGCAAAGAATGATGCTAAGTTTGCTAAGAGAATTAAAGCTGGCGAAACTAACCCAGAATTCGGTTACTATGGTGCTATTGAACCAATTAATGACTACTTCCAAGAACACCCTGATACTTATCTGGTAAGTGAAGGTGCTAACACACTTGATATTGGTCGTGACATGATCGGTATGAAACTTCCTCGTCATAGACTTGATACTGGTACTTGGGGAGTTATGGGCGTTGGCATGGGTTATGCTATCGCAACTGCTATTGAAACTGGCAAACATGTTGTTGCCTTAGATGGTGATAGTGCTTTTGGTTTTGACGGTATGGATGTTGAAACAATGTGCCGCTACAATCTCCCAATTACTGTTGTAGTTATTAACAACGGTGGTATTTACAACGGTGTTGATAATGTTGTTCCTGATCAATTAGGTCCAACTACCCTTGATCCAACTGCTAGATACGATTTAATTGCTAAAGCTTTTGGCGGTGACAATTACTACGTAACTAATTATCAAGAAATGAAAGATACTTTTGCTACAGCTGTTGAATCTGGTCGTCCAAGTATCATTAATGTTCAAATTGATCCATCAATGGGTAAAGAATCTGGTCACATTGGCAATTTGAACCCATCCTTAAACTTAAAGCCGCTTGAAGAAGCTGAACAAGAAAAAATTGATAAGGAGTAATTAAAATGAGTGAAAATGAAAAAAACGAACAAAATGAATATGCTCCATTAAAAGGAATTAAAGTCATCGACTGGACTCAAGTACAATCTGGTCCTTCATGTACGCAACTTTTAGCATGGTTAGGTGCTGAAGTTATTAAAATTGAACGTACTGACACTGGTGACCCAACTAGAAACGAATTACTTGATATTAAAGATTCTTGGAGTCTTTACTTCTTGCAATTAAACGCAAACAAGAAGTCTTTAACTGTTGATATCAAGGCTCCAGAAGGTAAGAAGATTATGTACGACTTAATTAAGAAAGCCGACGTATTCGTAGAAAACATTGCTCCTGGTTCTGCTGATAGAAATGGGTTTGGCTGGGATAAGCTTCATGAATTAAATCCTAAATTAATTTATGCTTCATTAAAAGGTTTCAACCAAGGTTCACGTTTTGAAAACGTTAAAGCTTTTGAACCAGTTGCTCAATCTGCTGGTGGTGCTGCCTCTGCTACTGGTTGGAACAAGGGGCCTAACAACGTTCCTACTCAATCAGCTGCTGCTTTAGGTGATTCAAACACTGGTATGCACTTAGCTATTGGTATTTTGGCAGCTTTACTTCAACGCGAACATACTGGTGAAGGTACTTTTGTTTACCAATCAATGCAAGACGCTGTATTAAACCTTTGCCGTATTAAATTACGTGACCAAATCATGTTAGATAACTTAGGTGCTCTTCCTCACTATGCAGTCTACCCTGACTGGAAATGGGGCAAAGCAATTCCTCGTGCTGAAAACACTGAAGGTGGTCAAGTTATTGGCTGGACTTACAAGGCCAAAGGTTGGGAAACTGATCCTAACGCTTACGTTTACATTGTTATTCAAAACGAAAACAAGAATTGGGATAAACTTTGCGAAGCAATGGGTCACCCAGAATGGGAAACTGATCCAAGATTTGTTGATTGGCAACACCGTCAATTACACAAAGAAGAACTTTACCCACTAATCGAAGAATACACAAAGCAATACGATAAATACACTCTAACTAAAGAACTTGGTGCTGCTGGTGTTCCTGTTGGTCCTGTTCTTGACTGGCATGAACTTGAAAACGATCCAGACTTAAACAAGGATGGCGCTATTGTTACTATCAATCAAGGCGGTAATCGTGGTAACTTTAAGACCATCGGTTTACCATTTACTCTTTCAAACTACAAGCCAGTTTACGATAAGGCTCCTGACCTAGGTGAGAACAACAAAGAAATTTTGTCTAAGTTAGGTTATGACCCAGATCAAATCGAAGATTTAGTTAACAAAGGCGTTATTTCTAAGGCTAAGGGTCCTAAGAATCCACGCGTTAAAGTAATTATTGATGGTAAAGAACAATAATTAACTTTTAAATATTTACTAAAGACAGTTAGAATGAATCTCTAACTGTCTTTATTGTTTTCTTTTTAGAAGCATTAATTAACTTTTTTGGTATTCTTACAAATACTTAAAGTCCTAATTTAATCACTATACTTTATTTTAAAATGCGTCTATAATATAGATTCATAAGATATATAAAGGGGTGAATTTCTGATCATGAAAAGTGTAAATTACACTAAAAAACATCACATGTATTTAATGAACCATACCAATGGTGACGTTATTGAAGTGAAGACGGACAAAAATAATAAATCATTCAGAAAATTACGTCTTTATCGTCAAGATGGTTTAGGCAACTATTATCTAGATCCACATGCAGAGTTAAAAGATCGGAATAGTTTAGCCACTAAAGAAAATATTATTGAAGCAGGCAAAAAAGTTAGTCGTCATGTTTCAAATGTTGATGATTGGCATCATAAAGTTACTCCAATCTTTAACTCTGATCATAAAATCATCGATTTTAGACCAAGATTAAATTTAAAGCATCATACCCATATTCAAAATGCTAAAAGATATTTACGGCATTTGGATAATCACCATGCTGATTTCCTTTTCCGTAAAAATAATAAAGGTCGCTTGATGGCACCTTGGAACTACGTAAAGGATGCAATTTACGAAGATCGAAACAAAGAAATGGTTTTGGCTCATAAAGTACATAAATTAACTAAATAGAGTAGAGGAAACTTTTCTAGTTTGCCCCTCTCATTGCACCGTACGTAC
>NZ_CAJURR010000002.1 GCF_910589175.1 uncultured Lactobacillus sp. | reverse complement strand
TGTCAGAAAAACTGAATATCCAGGATATGATTTTTAAATTGGAACAGTTCTGGGCCTCTAAAGGTTGTATGATTATGCCTTCATATGATGAACAAAAAGGTGCCGGGACAATGAGTCCATATACATTTTTACGTGCTGTTGGACCAGAACCTTGGGCAGCTTGTTATGTTGAACCTTCAAGAAGACCTGCTGATGGTCGATATGGTGATAACCCTAATCGTTTATACCAACACCACCAATTCCAAGTAGTTATTAAGCCTGCACCAAAGGATATTCAACAATATTACTTAGATAGTTTAAGAGTATTGGGTATTGAACCTCTTGAACATGATATTCGATTTGTTGAAGATAACTGGGCTAATCCATCTATGGGATGTGCCGGTGTTGGTTGGGAAGTATGGCTTGACGGAATGGAAGTATCTCAATTTACTTACTTCCAAGTAGTGGGTGAACTTGATGTTAAACCAACAATGAGCGAAATCACATATGGTGTAGAACGTCTTGCTTCTTACATTCAAGATGTAAATTCAGTTTTTGATCTTGAATGGGGCGATGGAGTTAAGTATCGTGATATCTTCAAGCAACCAGAATATGAACATTCTAAGTATGCTTTTGAAGAAAGTGATCAAGAACAATTACTTAAGTTTTTTGATATTTACGAAGCTACTGCTAAGCGTTTGTTGAGTCAAAATCTAATTCATCCAGCTTATGATTACATCTTAAAATGTAGTCATACCTTTAACTTGCTGGATGCACGCGGTGCAGTTTCAGTTACTGAAAGAGCGGGTTACTTATCAAGAATTAGAAACTTAGCTCATCTTGCTGCTAAGGGATTTGTTGAAGAGCGTGAAAAACGTGGCTTCCCATTATTAAAGCACCAAGAAGAAACTAAGAAAGCGGGGCAAAACAATGACTAAAGATTATTTATTTGAAATTGGCACTGAAGAAATGCCAGCTCACGTTGTTTCTAAAAGTGTTAAGCAATTAGCTGATCGTACTAAAAAGTATTTAAAGGAAAATGGTTTGTCCTTTAAAGATATTAAGACTTATTCAACTCCACGTCGTTTAACGATTTTAGTTGAAGATTTAGCTGAAAAACAAGAAGATATTGATGAAGTGAAAAAGGGCCCAGCTAAGAAGATTGCTCAAGATAAAGATGGCAATTGGACAAAAGCTGCTCAAGGATTTGTTCGTGGTCAAGGGATGACTACTGATGATATTTACTTTGAAGAGCTTAAGGGCACTGAATATGCTTATGTTCATGTTCAAAAAGAAGGTAAAAAAGCTGCTGATATTTTAATGGGAATGAGTGATATTGTGAAAGCAATGACTTTCCCAACTAAGATGCGCTGGGGTAGCTACGACTTCGAATTTGTTCGTCCAATTCATTGGATGGTTTCTTTACTTGGCAGTGAAGTAGTGCCAGTTAAGTTACTAGATGTAGTAGCTGGTCGTAAAACTCAAGGTCATCGTTTCTTAGGCGATAGTGTTGTATTAGCTAACGCCGATGATTATGAAGAGGCATTAAAGAGCCAATACGTAATTGCTAACGCTGATGAACGTAAGGGTATGATTCTTAATCAAATTCAAGAACTCGTTGCTCAACATAACTGGAAAGTTAATATTGATAAGGGCTTACTTGAAGAAGTTACTAATTTGGTTGAATATCCAACTGTATTTGCTGGTTCTTTTGATGAAAAATACTTAAACATTCCAGATGAAGTATTAATCACTTCAATGAAGGATAATCAAAGATATTTTGAAGTTTATGATGAAAACGGCAAATTAATTAATCACTTCATTTCAGTTAGAAATGGAAATAGTGAATACTTAGACAATGTCATTGCTGGTAATGAAAAAGTTCTTGTTGCTCGTTTAGATGATGCTCAATTCTTCTATGATGAAGATAAGAAGTACCCATTAGCTCACTTCGTTGATAAGCTTAAGAACGTATCTTTCCATGATAAGATTGGTTCAGTAGCTGAACATATGGCACGCGTTCAAATTATTGGTGATTACCTTGGTAAGAAGTTTAATGTTTCAGATACTGAAATGAAAGACTTTGACCGAGTTAGTGATATCTATAAATTTGATCTTGTTACTTCAATGGTCGGTGAATTTGCTGAATTACAAGGTGTCATGGGAATGCACTATGCACGTTTAATTGGTGAAGATGAAAATGCTAGTGTAGCAATTAAAGAAAGTTATATGCCAACTAGTGCTGAAGGTGAATTACCAAGTACTACTGTAGGTTCATTACTTTCAATCGCAGATAAACTTGATACAATCATTTCCTTCTTCGGTGCAGGTATGATTCCATCCTCATCTAATGACCCATATGCATTAAGAAGAAACGCATACGGAATTGTAAGAATCTTATTGAACGAAGGTTGGTCACTTCCTATTAAGGATGTTTTACCAGAATTGATTCAATTACTATCAGGTAAGACTGCAGCTAAGTTACCTAAGGATGCTGAAGCTGAAAATGAAATTGCCGACTTTATTCGTGATCGTGTAAAGCAACAATTACAAGTTGAAAAGTATGACTATGATGTAATTGACGCTGTTCTTGCATCTAGTCAACAAGATCCAATTCAAATTTTGGCTGCTGCTAAGACCTTGCAAATGCACCATGATGATGCTGACTTTAAGCCAGTAGTTGAAAGTTTGACTAGAATTACTAATATTTTGAAGAAAGCAAAATATAGAAATGCTAATAACATTGATGAAAGTCTTTTCCAAGATGTTAGTGAAGAAGAATTATATGCTGGTGTAAATGCATTAGAGGAAAATACTGATTTGAGTATTGCCGATCTTTATAAAGGCTTTGTAGAATTACAACCGGTAATTAATAATTACTTTGAAAGTAATATGATTCTCGATAAGGATGAAAAGGTAAAGAATAATCGTTTGGCTCAATTATTAAAGATTAATAACTTAGCTGATCGAATGGGTGACTTAAGTAAATTAGTAATTAAATAATAATTGATTGGGATGATCCATTGATGGCAGGACGTATTCCTGAACAATTTATCGATGAAGTTAGAAACTCTGTCGATATTGTGGATGTAATAAGTCAATATGTCTCTTTAGAAAAAAAAGGTAAAGATTATTTAGGACTTTGCCCTTTCCATCAAGAAAAAACGCCTTCTTTTACTGTTAATGAAGGAAAACAGTTTTTTAAATGCTTTGGATGTGGTAAAGGCGGAAACGTATTTAAATTCTTAATGTATCAGGATCATCTGACTTTTCCTGAAAGTGTAAGAAAAGTTGCTGAATTGGCCCATCTTCATATGCCAGAAGGCTACGGTGAAGCGGTAAAGCCACTTAGCCCGTTAAAGAAGATGTATCGGCAAGTAACAGAATTTTACCAACATATTTTGCTAACCACTAAAGTGGGTGAAAGAGCACTTGAATATGCTCAAAAACGTGAATTAACTAATGACCTATTAGAGCATTTTAAGGTGGGGTATGCGCCTGATAACGATACAATTTTATTAACTTATCTTCGTCAAGAAGGTTATACAGATGATGAACTGCGAGAAAGTGGTTTATTTGTAGAATCACAAGATGGACAATTATTTGATCGTTTTCGTGATCGATTAATGTTTCCCTTAGGAGATGAATCAGGCTATACAGTAGGATTTTCTGGGCGACGAATTAGTAATGATAAAACTATTGCTAAATATATGAATAGTCCAGAAACTAAGATTTTTAATAAATCTAAATTACTGTTTCACTTTGCTGAGGCAAAAAAAGCGGCAAGAAGTGAAAAACATTTAATTCTTTACGAAGGATATATGGATGTAATTGCTGCTTATAAGGCTGGTATTCAGTCTGGTGTTGCTTCGATGGGAACCAGCTTAACCACGGAACAAGTATATATGCTGAGACGAATCACTCCCAATATCTTAATTAATTATGATGGAGATCCGCCCGGCATTCATGCTGCTGAAAGAGCAACGAAGTTATTTGGGCAAGTACAGGGATTCAATTTAGGAATAATTGTTTTACCCGAAAATCTCGATCCAGATGAGTATGTAAAGAAATATGGAGTCGAAAAGTATCAAGCAGAGGTTGCTGGTGCACTTAGCTCGATGGATTTTCTACTTGAAAGATTAGCTAATCAATATAATTTACATAATGATCGAGAGAAGCTAGGATATATTACGGCTAGTGTACAAATGATTGCTGGCCTGAATGATCCAGTTGCGGCAGATTTGTATCTTGATAAATTAGCACGCCAAACTGGAGTTACTCGTGAATCATTAAAAGTAACTTTTGTGCGTGAAAGACGTAAATTACAGCGTGCAAAGAATCATCAGCAAGCTTATCAAGCTCCTAAATCACTTCCAATAGATCAGCTTAGTGAGCCTAAAGAAGAGCAAGCAGGTACTGACCTTGAGACAAGGAATCCTGCTCTTGATCGCTTGCTTTATCTATTCATACATAGTGATGAAGCAAGGGATTACTTATTGAGTCAGCAATTCTTGTTTCCGGATGAACGTTATGCAAAATTAGCAGAATTTTGGTTAAAGTACCATCAGACTCATGAAGGGGCAGATGTTACTGGCTTCATTGATTTTATTCCTGAAGAACTTCAAGGTATAATTATTAATATGGAGATGATTTCAATGCCTCCAGATTATTCTAAGCGCGAATTAGATGATCAATTGCGGGCATTGGAAAAAAGTAAGATTGATCAGCAATTAAATGATTTGCTTAATCAATTGAAGGATGCTCAAAGAAAACAAGACAATAGTTTAGAGCTTGAAATAGCGCAAAAAGTAATTGCGTTAAGAAGAAAGAAGTTTTAGAGGGGGCTTTTTTACATGGCAGAGAGTAAGACTACCAAAGAAACAACAATGACACTTGATAAAAAGGTCAAGGAAGTTGTTAAGGAAGTTAAAAAAGACAAACAAATTACTGAAAAAGAATTTACTGCTCAACTAATTAAGCCATATGATCTTCAAGGAAAAGCGGTAGATCAACTAGTTCAAGAATTTGAAGACAATGGAATTAGTATTGTTGATGAAAATGGTGAACCTTCAAAATTAGCTTTAAAGAAGCAAAAAGACGTTGAGAAGGCTGAATTAAAAGATATGTCAGCACCTTCAAGCGTAAGAATGAATGATCCAGTCCGGATGTATTTGAAGGAAATCGGACGTGTTTCATTATTAAATGCCGATCAAGAAATTGCCTTGGCTAAGAGAATTGAATCAGGCGATGAAGAAGCTAAGCAAGAATTAGCTGAAGCTAACTTACGTTTGGTAGTTTCTATTGCTAAACGTTATGTTGGTCGGGGTATGTCCTTCTTAGACTTAATTCAAGAAGGTAACATGGGCTTGATGAAGGCCGTTGACAAATTCGATTATCGTTTAGGATTTAAGTTTTCAACTTATGCAACTTGGTGGATTAGACAAGCAATTACTCGTGCAATTGCTGACCAAGCTAGAACAATCCGTATTCCAGTTCACATGGTTGAAACAATTAATAAGTTGATCAGAATTCAAAGACAACTTTTGCAAGATTTGGGAAGAGAACCAACTCCAGAAGAAATTGGTGCCGAAATGGATATGCCAACTGATAAGGTTCGTGAAATCTTGAAGATTGCACAAGAACCAGTTTCTCTTGAAACACCAATTGGTGAAGAAGATGATTCTCATCTAGGTGACTTTATCGAAGATAAGGATGCAACTAGTCCTGAACAACATGCTTCATATGAATTGTTAAAAGAACAACTTGAAGAAGTACTTGATACTTTAACTGATCGTGAAGAGAATGTTTTACGTTTACGTTTTGGTCTTGATGATGGACGTACTCGTACTCTAGAAGAAGTTGGTAAAGTATTTGGAGTAACTCGTGAACGTATCAGACAGATTGAAGCTAAGGCTTTGCGTAAGTTACGTCACCCAAGTCGTTCAAATCAATTAAAAGACTTCTTAGACTAGGATAAGAGTTAACATTAAAAACCTTGTGGTAATAGCAATATTGCCTCAAGGTTTTTTACTATAACAAAAATGAATAGTAGTATATAAGAAAGTAATATACTTACCTATTGTAACTGATTTAAAGTAAGTCTATAATATTACCAGTTACTTATTTTTGGAAAGAAGGGAAAATATGAGTTGGGCAATTATTCAGCAAAGTTTGCCACAATTTATCAAAGGCTTCCAGGTAACAGTCTGGATGTCCTTTGTGGGAATTAGTGGAGCGATGGTGGTTGGGCTCTGTTGTAGCTTGATTCAATATTTTCATGTTCCTGTAATTGATAAGATCGTAAGTGCATATGTTGAGCTTGCAAGAAATACACCGTTATTAATACAGCTTTTCTTCTTATACTATGCTTTTCCGGTAATTGGATTAAAGATGAGCGCCATTACTTGTGGTTTAATCGGTTTAGTATTTTTAGGTGGAGCTTATATGGCGGAAGGATTTACTGGTGGATTTGATGGAATTAGTAAAAATCAAATTGAATCTGGTGAAGCAATTGGAATGTCAAAATGGCAATTAGCCCGTTATGTAGTCTTTCCACAAGGCTTTGCTTTAAGCGTTCCAGCGA
This sequence comes from uncultured Lactobacillus sp., assembly GCF_910589175.1. Classification (GTDB taxonomy): domain Bacteria; phylum Bacillota; class Bacilli; order Lactobacillales; family Lactobacillaceae; genus Lactobacillus. The sequence continues at coordinate 115,357 of NZ_CAJURR010000002.1, read as the reverse complement.
TTGCCGCAAATATTATTTTCTTAATTAAGGAAACATCAATTTTTTCAGTAATTGCTATTCCGGAATTAACTAATACAGCATTAGATTTGATTGGTTTGTACTACCATTCAAATGAATATCTATTTGTCTTAGTGATTGCGTATGCAATAATTTTAATTCCACTATCTTTATTATTAACTTGGCTTGAAAGGAGAGTTCGCTATGGGACATTCGGGGATTAATGTTTTATTCGAAGGAAGAAACCTTACCCGTTTGCTGGGTGGTCTCTGGACAAGTGTTTGGATTGCAGTTCTTTCTTTAATAATTGGCTTGGCACTAGGGGCATTATTTGGTGTTTTAAGAACATCGAAAAGTCGCTTAGTAAAAGTGATTTTTAGAATATATCTAGAATTCTTCAGAATAGTGCCAACCGTAGTTTTATTGTTCTTGTTCTATTATATTTTGCCTAGACAATTTAACTTGAATTGGCCGGCATCTGTCATGGCTGTGATTGCATTTGCTTTATGGGTTTCAGCTGAATTTAGTGATATTGTTCGTGGGGCGTTGATTTCGGTACCAAAAATTCAACGGGAATCAGGCTTGGCTCTTGGCTTAAACAAGTGGCAATTATTTATCTATGTCTTATTACCGCAAGCTTTTCAATTAGAATTACCTGCAACAATTAATTTAGCTACAAGAGTAATTAAAACAACCTCTTTATTGATGATGATCAGTGTTATGGATGTTATCAATGTTGGACAACAAATTGTTGAAGCAAATAATCAAACTAATCCTAACGGTGTTTTTTGGGTATATGGATTGATTTTCTTCTTATACTTCATCGTTGATTATCCTTTATCACTTTGGGCAAAACGATTGAGTAAGAGAAACGAGGCGTAAGGGATGACTGAAAAAATATTAGAAGTTGAAGATTTAAACAAGTTTTATGGAAATAAGCAAGTATTACATGATATTTCTTTTTCTCTAAATAAGGGAGAGGTATTAACATTACTTGGACCTTCTGGATCTGGTAAAAGTACCTTACTTCGCTGTTTAAATGGTTTAGAAGAATTTAAGAGCGGCACGATTATTTTTGAAGGAAAGAAAGTAATTCCAACTGCCAAGAATTGGCAGCAACTTCGCCAAAAAATTGGGATGGTTTTTCAGAGTTATGATCTTTTTCCAAATATGACAGTCTTAGAAAATATCTTGCTTGGTCCAGTGAAAGTACAGAAGAGACCTAAGGCTGAGGTTGAAAGAGAAGCAAAAGCTCTATTAAAAAGAGTGCATTTAGAGCAGTATGCAAATTCATATCCACGACAATTATCTGGTGGTCAAAAACAGAGAATTGCAATTGTTCGTGCATTAGCTCTTCATCCTGATTTAATGCTATTTGATGAAGTTACTGCTTCTCTTGATCCAGAAATGGTTAGAGGAGTACTAGAATTAATCAAGCAGTTATCGGATGAAGATCATATGACCATGATCATCGTTACTCACGAGATGAACTTTGCCAAGCAGATTGCTGATCAAGTCTTATTCTTAGAAAATGGAACCATTGTAGAAGACACACCAGGAAAAGAATTCTTTGAGCATCCCAAAACAAAGAGAGCAGAAGAATTTTTAGAAAGTATGGAATTTTAGGGAGAGTAAAAAATGAAGAAACATAAATTTATTAAAAAGTTAATTGCTGCTGTTGGAATCTTAGCTGTTGGAGCTGTGACTTTAACTGCTTGCTCAAATAATTCAAGCAGTAGTTCATCCAGTAATAACCCTAGTTCAGTTGCTGCAATTAAAAAACGTGGCACTTTGAAAGTTGCCGTATTTGGCGATTTACCACCATATGGTTGGGTTAATAAAGATGGTAAGCGCGTTGGATATGATGTTCGCTTGGCTCGTGAATTAGCTAAAGAAATGGGTGTTAAAGTTAAGTTCGTTCAAGTAAACGCTAATAACCGTGTTGATACTTTGAATGCAAACAAAGCTGATATTGTTTTAGCCAACTTCACTGTTACTTCAGAAAGAAAGCAAGTTGTAGATTTTGCTAAGCCATACATGAAAGTATCAGTTGGTGTTGTTTCACCTAAGTCTAAGCCAATTACTAATGTGAACCAATTGAAGGGTAAAAAGGTGATTGTAACTAAGGGTACTACTGCTGAAAATTACTTCACCAGTAAGCAATCAGATGTTGATCTTTTGAAATTTGATTCTAAGACTCAACAATTTAACGCAATGAAGAATGGTCGTGCCGCAGCCTTAGCTGATGACAACTCTTACTTATATGCTTGGGTAAAGAACAATCCTAAGTATACTGTTGGTATCAAGCACTTAGGACCAAATTCATACATTGCGCCTGCTGTTAAGAAGGGCAATAAGTCACTTCTTGACTGGACTAATAAACATATTAATAAACTTAACAAGGATGGCTTCTTTGTTAATGACTACAACCAAGAATTAAAGCCTTACTTTGGTGATGATGTTAAGCCATCAGATATCATTATTAACAAGTAAATATAATTGAATTTTTAGCAATAAAGGATTAATTTAGCCTTTATTGCTTTTTTTATGATTAAAAATTTTTTCAAGTAAGTTTTTGACTATCTATGCTAAAATTTTAAATAAGAGGTGAGAGTGTGTTAGAAGAAAGACTAACTCAAATTGGTAAAATGGTTGATCCACAAAGTCGAGTAGCCGATATTGGAACTGACCATGCCTATTTACCAATTGCATTAGTAGAAGAAGGAAAAATAGATTTTGCAATTGCAAGTGATGTTGCAGCTGGCCCATTAGATAATGCGAAACAAGATATTGAACAAGCAGGCCTAGAAGATAAGATTGAGACACGATTAGGTTCTGGATTAGAGACTTTAAAGAGCAGCGATCAAATTGATACAGTCGTAATCGCTGGAATGGGTGGAAAGCTTATGACTAATTTGTTAGAAACTGCTCATCAAGAGGGAAAGATCTATCCTACTTTAATTTTAGAAGCTAATATAGGTGAGCCTTTAGTCAGAAAATGGCTCGTTGATCATCAGTATGAGATAGTAGAAGAAAAGATTATCGAAGTAGCTGGCCACATTTATGAAATAATCAAGGCTAAGTTAACTGAGACTAACCATAATTTATCTGATCAAGAATTAGAATTTGGCCCATTTTTATTAAAAGAAAAGAATCCAGTTTTTATTAAAAAATGGACTAAGCAACTTAATTACTATGAAAATCTCAAAGCTAATTTAAATAAGGCTAAAAATAAAGATGAAGCTAAAATTAGTCAGATAGACGATTTGATTGAAATGATTGAGGAAGTACTAAAATGACAAAAGTAGCAGATATTGTAGCTCGCTTAAAAAAAGATTTTCCTGAAGAAATTGCTTCTGAAGGTGATCCAGTTGGGATGCAGATTGGATCAATGGATGCAGAGGTTACCAAGGTAATGACTACCTTAGACGTTCGTCCCCAAGTGGTAGATGAAGCAATTGAAAAAGGTGTTGACCTCATCATTAGCCACCATCCAGTGATGTTTAGACCAGCTAAGAATCTTGATTTTGCTGATCCTCAAAATGCCATGTATGGTAAATTAATCGCTAATGGAATTACGGTATATTCAATTCATACCAATTCTGACAAGGCTCAAAACGGCTCAGCGGATTGGCAAGCTAAAGAATTAGGCTTAGAAGAGGTTGAGCCTTTTGCCTTAGATACTGATGGAATTGCCATTGGTAGAAAGGGTAAATTACCTAAGAAAATGACAGCTAAGGAATTTGCTTATTATGTTAAAGACAAGATGCAAATTCCAATGGCAAGACTGATTACTGCTGATAATGATAGGGTGATCTCAACTGTAGCCTTTATTTGTGGAGATGGTGGTAAGTTCTGGCGTCAAGCTCTAATTGATGGAGTCGATGCATTTATAACCGGAGATGTATACTATCATGTTGGTCACGATATGATCTCTTCCGGGTTAACAGTAGTCGATCCAGGACACTACACTGAAAAACTTTTTAAATATAAGGTTGGCAACCGACTTGAAAAGTGGAATCAGGATTATAATTGGAATGTACCTGTAGTAATTTCAGAGGTATCAACTAATCCATTTCAAGATTTATTTTAGGAGGATTAAAAATGGCAGAATATCCAAATTTACTACCTAGATTTTTAAAATACGTTAAAGTGAATTCACGCTCTGACGAACATTCAGATCGTTTCCCATCAACTGAAAGAGAAGAGAATTTTCAAAAAAATGTAATCATGAAAGACTTAGAAGAACTAGGTCTTAAAGATGTTCACTATAATCAAAAAAGTGGATGTGTAATTGCGACTATCCCTTCAAATATTGATTATGAAGTACCTACTTTTGGTTTGTTAGCTCACTGTGATACAGCAGACTTTAATTCGGTCGATGTTAAGCCGCAAATTACTGAAAACTATGATGGTGAATCTAAGATTCAATTGGGAGATACTGAATTTTATTTAGACCCAGAAGTCTTTCCTCATTTAAAGAATTATAAGGGCCAAACTATTATTTCTGCTTCTGGTGATACTTTACTTGGCGGAGACGATAAGTGTGGTATTTCTGAATTAATGACTTTTGCGGAATACTTAATGGAGCATCCCGAAGAAAAGCACGGCGAAATTAAGTTGGCATTTACTCCCGATGAAGAAATTGGAACTGGTGCAGAGCACTTTGATGTTGAAGAATTTGGTGCGGATTTTGCCTATACTGTTGATGGTGAAGCACCAGGAAAACTCGACTGGGGTACTTTTTCAGCAGCGCAATTTGGCTTAGATATTCAAGGTGTTAATGTTCACCCAGCCGTTGCTAAGGGGCAAATGATTAATGCTATTCAAGTGGGGATTGATTTCCATAATCAATTGCCTGAACATGATCGTCCAGAACATACTGAAGGTCGTGAAGGTTTCTTCCACTTGATGAATTTTGATGGAACAGTCGATTCAGCACATATGGACTACATCATTCGTGACTTTGAACGTGATGGTCTTGAAAAGAGAAAGAATATAGTTAAAGACATCGTTAAAAAGATGAATGACGAGTTCGGTACCGAAAGAATTAAACTTAAGATGTGGGATCAATATTACAACATGGCTGATGAGTTAGAAAAGCACATGGAGATTGTTGATTTAGCTAGGGATGCTTACAAGGCTGAAGGTCTTACTGTTAATGAAGATCTAGTTCGCGGGGGAACAGACGGTTCTCAATTAACTTATATGGGTCTACCTTGTCCAAATCTTTTTGCTGGTGAAGAAAATATGCATGGACGCTATGAATACACTGTGCTCGAGAGTATGTGGAAAGCTGTGGATGTTTTACGTAAGATTAATCAATTGAATGTTGAAAGAAACGCATAATATCAACACTTTAAAAGGCTTAACGTGATTAAACGCTAAGCCTTTTTATTGTGTATTTTTATGATTTGGGGACAGAAAAGGGACAGAATATTTTAAAAATGATAGTGTTTCATCAAGTCATTATACTTCTGACGTTCTGAATTTATGACGTGTAAATAAATTGCTTGAATAGTACCGATATTTTTATGCCCAACACGGTCAGCAATAACTTCTAAGGGAAAACCTTTAGAAGCTAGAATTGAAATATATGTGTGCCTAAAAATATGGGAAGTGATTTGTTTGTCAATATTATGACGTTTGCAAATTCTTTGAAGGCATTTACTGATTGTTGTTTTAGTCATCGGATTATGCGTAAGTTTATTAGTAAATAAATATCCATTTTTAAATGGAGCAGTCGGATGATAATTGTTAATGGTCAATTTAGTAAATAGCAAAGTGGGAAAACAAATCAAAGGGGAAGGAAAATTAAACAATAATTTCATCCAATCTGTATTACGACTATGTTTGTAATATAGATTAACAGCTTGATAAGGTAAAGATATAGTTCTCATTCCGCTTTCTGTCTTCGTCCAAGGCTGTTTGATCCAACCTTTGCCAACATGTTCAATTAGAGTACCGTTAATTGTGACAAAGTAGTTTCCATATATGTCATGTGAGATGTTATCTTCTTTAATTGCGCCACCTTCACCAATTCTCATTCCATTAAGATACAGCCATAGAAAAAAATCATGAAAATCCTCTCTGCCTTCGTTAGTGCAATCATCTAAAATTGTTCTAGTTTCTTCATCAGTTAAGTACCAATGTTTTACACGATAGTTCCAATATGATTTTTCATTTTTTCTTTCGATGTGAACATCGGGCATTGGGTTTTGCTTAATATAGCCATAATTTTTGGCATATGTAAAAGTTAGTCTGAAATTAAATTTATAATTGCTAACAGTTGAATTCTTATAATTTTCTTTGTAAAGAAGATCGTTAAGAAATCTATTGATTTCTACGGCTGATATACTACTAATCCTACGTGAGCCAAATTTTTTAAGTATTTTTGTAAATCTAAGTTCTAATGATCGAACGCTATTATAAGAACGTCCACGCTTTTTATACTGTTCCAAAGTTAATTTTGCCACTTCCTCAAAAGTGGCTTCTTTAAATCTAACTTTACCGAGAATATCCTTAATTTTCTTTTTTACTTTAGTCTCAGCCAAATTTCGGGCGTGTGCGGTGTTTTTAGTAATTGTGGTAGAACTCTTATGCACACCCACGAATGAAGGATCAGTGTATCTGATTGAGTATTTAAACTTACCATTTTTTAGAGGCTCTACTTGAGGAGTATAATATTTGACCATTTGATTTTTACCTCCATTTTGCTAAAATAGGGTAGGCGAAAGGCGTTGAGTTATCAGCTCAACCTTTCCTCTAGCATATATATGTTAATTTTTAAGCATTGGTCAGAGTGATGACCGACCCGTGAAGTGTTACCAGCGCTTTGCGGGTCTTTTTTTTGTTTTATTTAGATAAATTATCTACAGCGTATTGAGCTTCTTCAGGGGTAAACTTATCCCCCGAATTAGAAGTTAATTGATCTTTAATTTCGGCTGTAGACATATTCATGTCTTTTTGGTAAGTTTTTGCACTTTCCAAGGCATTTTTATTCCAATCAGCTTTAACATGATCTACAGCATACTTTGCGGCATCTTCTGGGAATTTATCACCAGATTTTGAAATTAATTGATCGTAAATTGCTGCCTTTGACATATGCATATCTTGTGCGTACGTTTCAGCGCTTCCTAAAGCAGCAGTAAATTCCGCAGAAACCTTAGGTTTATTAGATGATTTTTTAGACTCTGATTTTGAAGAAGTTGATTCTGCTTTGTCAGAACTTGATGAAGAATTATCATTAGAACCTCCACCAATAGCTCCACCAACTACAATAACTAAAATAGCTATTACAATCCAAAACCATACTCTTTTATAAAATGGTTTTTGTTCTACGTAAACTTTTCCATCTTCGCCGGTTATCTTCTTACTCATATTTCCTCCTGTGAGTACATAAAATTGTTTTTTATAGTCTTCAGTATATTTGGACTATAACCTGTGAAGTGCCAAGTGGCTCTTTAATCTTTTGCTGTTTCCTTTTCTTGTGCAACTGGGTAGGGATGCTTTTTATATCCTTTTTTACCCCAAGGACAACCAATAGAGTAAGCAATCATCAAACCAATTCCAAATCCTGCTGCATTACTAATTCCAACAGCTAAAGCAAAGAGAATGTTCAAGCCAACCACTATAAAGAAAATAATTTTAACAATCCGTTCTGCTTTTTTATTTGGCGCAGTTTTTAATGTAACGAAATACCAAATAGCTAATCCTATACCCCAAGCAGAGAACCAATATAAAAATCCTTGGTAATCTCTTACTATTCCAAACATAGCAGCGCTACTAACAGATTGAGCTTCTACAAATCCAAAGAAAGCTCCAAGTGCTAAGAAAATAGCACCTACTAATCTTCTAACATTCAAAGTGTTTTCTTTATTCACTTTTAAACCTCCATAATTTACCTTAAGTTTAACGTCGTTGGCATTTTGGACGATAAATTAAAGATATGGCTCATACTTTATATAACGAACGCATTGATCCCAGTGTAGAGCCTTTCCTCGCAAGGTAGGATAATATCTATTTTCTGATTGGGTAATTCTATATCTACTACCACCGTCTAACACTAGAATCATACCTTGCAGAAGATTATTATCAATATATTTTTTAATTCGAGACTCACTTTTTGAATAATGAATCTCAATTACATTTTCTCCCTTGAAACTTTTCTTAATTCTTTTATCTACCCCTTTATCTGTAGTAGTAAAACCCCACACCAGTCTGAATGTAGGTAGTATTAAACATAACCAGATCAATTCAATAGCAGACCAAACAAGAATTAATAGTTTTTTTAAAATATTCAATATTAATTGCATCAAATCTCCTTTATTTTGCTACGTATTTTAGAAGCTCCTCACGAACTTCATCATAATTACTAATACCTAAACTTACAGCAATATTTACATAATTTGCTTCGTCTGGTTCATTGCCTAATGCAACATACTGTTTAATTTTTTCGTGAACCATGAAGTTGTTAGCACCATGCTCACTGCAAGAATGAGCTGAACCAATATATTTATAATCTCCCACAACTGAAGGATCATTCTTTGCGTGCCCGATTTCGTGTAGGATTACTTTTTCAATTTGTTCATCTGAAAGGTTTTCACGTACGAATACCACACCGTGGACGAGGTAACCATCTCTATCCATAGGCATAAATTTAAGCTTTAAATGATACTTTTTAAGCAACATTCTTAAATGACTATCCAATACGATCACCTTACTTATTATCATAAAGTCCTTTTAAATAAGCCCTAATAAGATCACGGTCATGGGGTGTCATTGGCTTACCGTCAAATGAACGTGCATTATCTAGCATTTCATCAAGATCGGCATCAGTGATTGTTTGTTTTTTATCAGGGATGCTTGGATCATCGATGTTACCTAATAGGTAATCGGTAGTTGTATTTAATACTTTTGCCACTTCGGCTAAATCAATAGCTTTAGGATTTTGTGTTTGCCATTTATATATGGCATTTTTACCTAATCCAGCTTCTATAGCTACTTCTTGAAGATTTTTATCTAACTTTTTAGATAATTTTTTTATCCTTTCAAACGTTGTCATATCAACACTTCTCCAAATAATATCAAAAATAATTTAGCTAGCTGGCGAAAAACGCTTTACATTTTTAGCCAATTAGATTATTATAATTACGTAAGTTAAATCAATAGAAAAAAACATGTATCTAATAAATGCAATTTAACTGAATGGGGATTCGCTTAATTGCTTTATTTAGTACACTCTTATTTTATCTCTTTGGCTAAAATATGCAACATTTTTTCTATTATTTTTACTTACATGAATAAATAAGCAGGAAGTGAGTAAAGATGAATAAGTTAGTTAAAAATATCCAGCAACTGGCAGAAGCGCGAGGCAAAACCATAAAGGACGTCGCACGAGAAGCTGGTGTTGGCGAAAACGCAATCTATCGTTGGTCAACTATTGAGCCTAAGATTTCCACACTTAGAAAAGTAGCTGATGTGTTAGATGTCGATTACGAAGTATTGCTAATAAACAGTGATAGGAGAGTGATGGAAGAAAAAGATTTCAAGCTTTTTCAAAAACTATTTGATGAAAATAGAAATCTCAAGCAACAAGTAGAAACAGCTAAGAATTTACAAGAAAAGGTAATTGATAATTTTGAGATAGAAAAAGTAATAAAAATTCAATATAGAAAAGGCTTAGGAACAAAAAAAGATCCAGTAAGAATAGTTACATCTTATTGGAACTTTGATGGGAATCATTTATTTGATTTAGAATCATGATTTTTATTACGAGTCACAGGCGGATTTTTAATCATCAAATGATAGTCAACGCGAGTTATATAGATATTTAAATATTGCTTAATTTGTTCTAGCTGGGCTTTTAAATCAAATCCTTGGGGTCTATCCCAGTGAGTAAAGTCATTACCGTTAATTCTAACTACATCAGTGGAAATTAGACTTGCTTCATCGGCTTTGAAATAGTGTGAAATTGCATCATTAAGTTTTAACTTAGCGATTTTTTCCTTAGATTCGCCAGAGAAAGCTAAGGCGAAATCTTTTATTAATACTTCTTCGGCAGCTCTATAGCCCATACCAGCTAGATCAAAGTTGCCAGCATTTTCAGCTGTTTCAGCTTGATGATAGAGATCAACGAACCGCGGAGAAAATTTAAGCAAATTTTCTGAAAAAAACTTTTAGATTATTGCTTGGATGAAGTGCCCATAGTTTGGTTTCATTACCGCTTCTATCTGGACTTATCAACTGCAAAGAATAGTGATCTAAATTGCAGCTAGAACAATGATGAACCAAAAAGCAGACTCTACCATCCGAATATTCCTTACTTCCAATTAGTTTGGTAATTGGATTATTAGATCGATTACACCTTGGACAAAGATCGGGAATTAAATAAGTTGACTGATAGTAATTTGAATATCCCAAACTCATTATTTGAGATCTATATTCCATTTTTTCAAGCCTTTCTATATATAGAATATCTCCATAATAGCACAATATATGGCAGATAAGCCACTAAAAATAAAGGAGTTGACACTACATGTCGTGGCAAAAGATAAATCAAATATTAAAGAATAGAAAAATATCGTCGCGCAAACTATCAACAATGTCTGGAGTTAATTATGAAACTATTCAGAACTACAGATATAAGCACTATGAGCCTAGCTTTAGAAACATGTGCAAGATTGCTGATGCATTGCATGTCAGTCTTGACGAGTTGAGAGGAGACAAAAAACAATGAAAGATCCATTTGAAGGAATGACTTTCAGTGAGCCAATATCATTTAAAGAGTTTGTAAAATCCTATGATAACTATTTAGCTCATTGTTCAGGTGTATCTAGGAGCACTGATAAAACAATTGAAAAAATCAGTTCTCAAAAGTTACTTCAAGAACTGATTAATCGAAAAGTTTTAACTGAAATTCCAGTAGGTTTGTATAAGGAATTCGAATTAAGACGGAAATATAAAAATCGAGATAAATCTATTACTTATGATGGCGTTTATCTGCTAAATAGCTCTGAAAAAGATTTTTTAAAATAAGGAATTCAAGAACATGACACAATTTACCTGGATTTTAATAGCAGATATTATTGTTATTTCATTAGATCAATTAGTTTTTAAAAGAATAACTGGAGCTGCACTTGGATTACCCTATTACATTTTTATCGGAATTATAACGTGTATTAGCTATCTATTGCTTATTTAACAATTGCAAGACAGAAAACGAGGTGAAACAACTTTGAACAATTTAGTAATTATGAAAGATCGTCAAGCTGTGACAGATAGTTTGAAAGTGGCGGAATCTTTCGATAAGAAACATAAACATGTATTGGAAACAGCAAGAAATTTGGCGGCCGAAAATTCGGCCACGAAAAAAATGTTTGTTGAAAGTACCTATGTAAATCGTGGTAAAGAGTATCCAATGATCTATATGAACCGTGACGGTTTCACATTACTGGCTATGAGTTTTACAGGTAAGAAAGTCTTAGATTTCAAACTCAAATATATTCAAGCCTTCAACAAAATGGAACAGCAAATTAGAAATCAAAGTGAACGTCCAAAGTTAATGCAAAAAGAACGCATTGAGATTTCTAGACAGAACGCTAAGACGAGAAAAGCAAGCTTACTTTATCGAGTTGCTAAATCTATGAAAGACACAAGAAAGCAGCAAGACTTGCTAACTCAAATTGCAAATGATCTGATTGGCGAACCAAGTGAAGCAAGAGAGACTGAACCTAAGAACTTCCACACAGCAAATGAATTAGGCAAGATCTTTGGGACTAATGGCTGGGGAATTGAGCAGATGGCGCAAAAGTTAAAGCTGCAAGCTCCAGTTCCCGAAAGTAATAGGTTTGGTAAGTGGATTCAAAACGGTGATTTTCCAGAATGGCTTTACACTGATGCAGCAATTAAACAGATTGAACAATACGGATTTTTGGTTAAGTAATGGAAATTAGAGAGCTATTATTTCACGATGCAAGATTAACACTAGATAAGTTAGAGCAAAGTGGAAATAAAGATGAATTAAAACGATATGCGCATGTAATGCATAACTTGATAAATGCAATTGAAAAATTTAATAGTAAGGAACTTTAAAGAGTGAGGTGAATAGAATGCCATCAACAATGCCAGGACGAGAATTAGTAAAAAAGTATATTAAAGAAAATTCTATTAGTATTGCCGATTTAGCAAAGGTATATGGCTTGAGTCGACAAGAAGCAACAGATTACATTTCAGGACGAATTCAAAGCCCAAAGAGTAATCAATTTATTTTAAGTATTATCAAGGATTTTAAGATTTAGAGGTGCTTAAAATGAGCGAAATTTTAACGCCAAAAGAAGTTCAAAAGAAATACGACTGGTCATACTCAACATGGCGTAGAAGACGCGAGGAATGTCAAATTTCACCGTATAAAGATGCAATTATAATGGAAAGCCAACGAAGATGTCACGTTAAGGCTAAAAGATTTGAAGAGTTCCTAGAGTGGAAATCTAAGCAAATTTATGATGAACGTTTTGGTTTAGTTTAGGAGTCAATTATGAGCAAGTGGATCAATTCAAAAATTAACGAATTTATGGGCACTCAATTAACAGTAAGAGAAACAGAGATTTTAACTTTGAGTACTGCATGTACAGCATTGGTAGCAATTGTATTTACAATGTTTACCGCAGTATTCCCGAACATTTAAAGGAGAATAAATGAAACGCATAACTGAATTATTGCAAGGACTTAAACATAGTAATCCTTTAAAAGAAAGCAATGAAGCAAAGCTATTATGTAGCAATGCGTACTACAAATATAGAGAGAAGTGTGAACCGTGGAAGTTAAAACAGGCAAAGAGCTACTAGAAACAATTCATGACGAAAATGGTTTTGAACGAAGACGAGATTTTGAAGGTTCAGATGTTTGGCTAGTTCAAATTGGTAATTGTGTCTATTATGTTGGATCAGAAAACGGAACTGATTTTCATGATTTCAGAGATTTACTTAATAATCGTCAAGCTATTATCGGTAACAACCATTTAATGGAAGAATTGGATACTAATCCACATGACTTTTTTGAAGAGTTCTGTACGTCCAGTACCGACAGTATTGAAGATTTTTGTCAATCCCTTGTAGAAAGTAGTTACCATTGTGAGGATTTAAGTCTATGTTAGATGAATTTCAAAAATGGCAATATGATACCGAACAAGCTATCAATGAATGGCCTGACAAATTAGTTGAAGAAGCGCTTAAGCAAGGTACTTATGATAAAGCTGAAAGATGGTTAAAACGTAAACAACCTGATTATTCAGATAGTTTTTTAGGTAAACCAGAAGAACAATTTATTGTCACGATTAAAGTAATTTACGATGAAGCAATTCATAAATTACGTAGATTAGCGATGAAACAAAAGGTAGGTAAATAAAAATGGAAAATTGGACTATAGAAGCTATTAATATGAAAGCAGAAAAAGAATTTGATAAAAAGTGGAGAGACCTCGAAGACACCGCGGAAAAGTTGGGCTTAGGTCAAGAAATTGTGATTAGGATTACGAACCTTGATGAATGGAAGAAATACAGACAGGAAACAGTTCAAAAATTTAAAGAAGAAATTCAAGAAAGAATCATTGATGCCCTATCGAGAGGAATTTACTAATGCCAGCATTTAAATGGGATGAAGATCACGGTACTAAATATCGCTGGCTTATATATGGAGTTCCAGGTGTGGGTAAAACAACCCTTAGTAAATATCTTAAGGGAAAAACTTACCTACTTAGCTTAGATGATAGCTTCCACAGAATTGATTTTTGGAAAGGCAAAAATGATATCTGGTCAATTGATCCACAAGAACCAATCACAGATTTAAATGAATTTACTACAACTTTTAAGCCTGAAGAATATGACAATTTAGTGATCGACAATGTAAGTAACTTACAAAAGCTATTTTTTGTTGAGCGTGCCAGAAACACTAAAAGTGGTTTGGATAACAAGCAATCCGATTATGGAGAATGGAATACTTATTTAACTAGATTTATTGCCTATGTATTTAGATGGAATATCAATATTTTGGTTACTGCTTGGGAAGCACAAAATAAGATTACCGATCCAAGTGGGCAAGAGTTTATGCAATACGGACCAGATATTCGTTACAGTCCTAGAGATTACATTATGGGAAACTGTGACGTTGTCGCCCGCATGGTTCAAAAACCACAGTCAGGAGAGCGTGGATTAATCATGCAAGGAAGTATTGATACATACGCAAAAAATCGCTTAGACAATCGAAATGGCAGCAAAGTAGAAGAATTCTTCGAGGTGCAAGATAAATGAGAGTAAAAGATATTCCGTTGTATGGAGTATGGAATGGCATGAAACAACGTTGCTGTAATCCTAATAATCATAAATTTAAAACATATGGAGCTAGAGGAATATCAGTTTGTTCTGAATGGAAAAACAATTTTTGGTCTTTTTATAATTGGGCAAACAATCATGGATATGAAAAAGGGCTAACTCTTGATCGCATAAATGTAAATGGTAATTATGAACCATCAAATTGCAGATGGGTAAGCCAAAAAATTCAACAAAATAATAGAAGAAATAACCACATTATAAAGGGCAAAACAATTGCAGAATGGGCTGATAAAAGTAAGTTTAGCTACACCACAATCCGTAAACGTGTAAATGAAGGTATGTCACCAAAAAAAGCTCTTGAAACTCCAGATAGACATTATGTGAATGTCACCATTGATGGCGAAACTAAAAATTTAACTCAATGGGAAAAAATTTATGGCGTACCAATGGCAACAGCCAGTTCAAGAATAAAAAGAGGCTGGGATCCTATAGAAGCAGTCACAATTCCTACTAGAAAAGGAAACTATGGTCATGCCCGTTAGAAATTATCAGAAAAAATTAATTGATGATTTACGATTATCTCTTAAGCACGGTCATAAAAACGTTTTAATTCAATCGCCAGCTGGCTCTGGAAAGTCTATAACAATGGCCGAATTAGCGAAAAGAATTACCAGTAATGGTGAAAGAGTATTATTTGTTGTTCATCGAAGAGAATTAGTGAAACAAATAAAAAATACTTTTTCTTCATGGGGAGTAAATATGAATTTGTGCGAAATTTATATGGTACAAACGGCATCAAGAAGATTAGAAAAGCTTGCAAACCCCAATTATATATTGGTAGATGAAGCTCATCATAGCTTGGCAAAAACGTATGAGAAAATTTTTAATCATTTTAAGAATGCACATGTTTTAGGATTTACAGCCACCCCAGTTAGATTATCAGGGAAAGGTTTTAAAGATATCTATGATGATTTAGTACTAGGACCAAAAATATCATGGCTCATAGAAAATAATTATTTGGCACCCTATACTTATTACTCCGTAAATCTGATAGATCAAACTAAGTTGAAGAAATCATCAACTGGGGACTATACACACAAGTCTATAGAAAATGCGGGTAAAAATATTGTATATGGAGATGTTATACAAAGTTACCGTAAGTTCGCTAATAACACTAAGGCAATTATCTATTCTTATAGTGTTCATTCTTGCCAACAAATTGCAAAAGAATTTAACAAGAATGACATCCCAGCAAAAGAAGTAGACGGAAAAACAAAAAAAGAGGATAGAGATCAAGCAATGCAAGATTTTAGAGAGGGAAAAATAAAAATTCTTGTAAATGCTGAACTTTATGGTGAAGGAGTAGATGTCCCAGATTGTGAAACAGTAATAATGTTACGACCTACGCAATCTTTATCTTTATTCATTCAACAATCTATGAGATGTATGAGATATCAGCCAGATAAGCAAGCAATAATAATCGACCAAGTTGCTAACTATACCCGTTTTGGCTTACCAGATATGGATAGAACATGGACGCTAGAAGACCGTTCTAAACACCCACAAAGAGAGGGTGGAAGTGATGGAATAGCCATTAAAACTTGTCCTAATTGTTTTGGAGTAATTATGGCAAGCTATCATGAATGCCCACTATGCGGTTATAGTTTTGAAGCTGAATTTAGAAAATTAGCAGAAGACAAGAGAGCCGAGCTTGAAAAGATCAACCTTGATGCAAAAGAAATGCGAGAGCGTAAAAAGAAAGAAAAGGAATTACTATTACGTGATCCTAGTACTTTTACTTCTTTCAAAGAGTTTGCAATTTACGGTAAAGCTATGGGACACAAACCAGGCTGGGCTTGGCACAGAGCAAAGGCAAAAGGATTAATTAAGAAAAAATGAAAGTAAAAATATTTAATCGTATTGGACCCGAAGATAAACAAGAGTTTGAAAATCAGATCAACAGATTCATTAAAAATAAAGAAGTAATAGACATTAAATATCAAACTGCTCTTGCTCTTGCGGCAAGCGATCAAATGGGATCAACAGGGGAATTTGAGGAAAATGTATTAGTCATGTATGAAGAGCCAAACACAATTAAACAAAAGACTTTTGAATATGTTGCAGATGATTCGAAAGTTAATGATTTTGTTAAAAACCACGATGTTATCAAAATAGAACATTTTAGTGCAACAGCAGATGATATTACAGCAATTGTTACATATAGAGAAAATAAGGAGAAATAAACAATGGCAGGATTTTTAGATTTTAACCCAGATAACGTTAATTACAAGACAGAAAACACACCACTTCCAGCAGGTACTTACGAAATGATTATCAAATCTGTGGAAGTTAGAGCAACCCAAGGTAATAATCCACACGAATTCATGAATTTTGATCTAGTAGTACGTAAGGATTTAGATAGAGTACCTGAATTAGCAAAGACCAATGCAACACAACATGGTCGTCACTTATTTGTTTCAGTTTGGACTTTGAAAGATGATGCAGGTAATGACAGTGGCAAGTATGATCCAAAAGTATTAAACCACATTGCTAAAGTCGCAGGTTTACCAGCAATTAATTTCAATTCAATTCAAGAATACATGAACGCCCTATTTAATAAACCAATTCGTGCATCTGTAACAATCAGAGAAAATGAATACCAAGGTCAAAAACAAAAACGGAACGAATCAACACCTATTTACTTCAAAAAAGGTGCAACAAAACCTGCTTACATTGGTTGGTATCAAACTAAATACCCACTTCAAGCTGCAATGCAACAACAATTAGCAGAAAGCAATCCAGCAACAGCAGGCGGGCAAGATCCCTTTCCAACTAATGAAGGTACACAAACTTTAAGTGATAAAGATTTACCATTTTAGGAGTTGAATTAAATGATTAAAGTAATGTTGATACTCTGGTATTTGTTGGTTGGAACAATTTGGCTATTGCTTTTAGCTATGACATTTAGTGATGCGTTTGAAACTCCATTCAAACAAATTAAAAAACAAGCAATTATAGAAGGACTTATTCCAGCATTTTTCATCACTTTAATTTCCTTGTTTATTGCACTTTTACCTAACTTCATTGGTGCAGTAATCCAATGGATTATAAGTTTATTCCATTAATCGAGGTGAATTAAATGCCTAAATTCAATTATCAAAATATCCCACAAGAGTTACGTAATTTAAAACAGTGGGGATTGTTTGAACTTAAATGGGTTGAAGCTAGAAAGAAAAATACAAAGATCCCTATCAATCCTTATGATGGGTCGGCTGGTAAATCCAATGATCCTAATACATGGTCAGACTTTGATACAGCAATGCGTGCGTTAAACGATGTAGAGCGAGCGGACGGGCTCGCATTCTACTTTGCAAATGGTTATGTTGGCTTAGATATCGACCATATTGACAGCAATTTAGAGGACTGGCGAGCAGGGGATAATGACCCCAATAATTTAGTAAATAAATTTCAAGACCTTACAGACAACACCTACATGGAAGTTAGTCAATCAGGTACAGGAATACATGCAATCTTTAAAGGTAAAATACCTGGCAAAAGACGTAGAAAAGGTAATTATGAAATGTACCAAACAGGACGTTTCTTTGCCTTGACTGGTAATAATATTATTCCTGATCCGACCATTAAATCTATGTCAGATGATGAAATGAAAACTCTATATGAATTTTTGTTTGGTAAAGATAATATAGTTCAACTCCATTCAGAAAGTGACAATATTACTCCAGTAGATTTATCCGTTGCTGAAATCATTAAGAGAGCTGAAAATTCAGCTAAGACTGGTACACGGTTCACTATGTTCATGAAAGGTGGGTGGGAGCAATTCTACTCATCACATTCCGAAGCTGATATGGCTTTCGCAAACGACTTAGCTTTCTGGACGGGTAGAGACTTCCACAAGATGGATACTATCTTCCGTAATTCAAGTTTGATGCGTGAAAAGTTTGACGAAAAGCATGGTGCAGTTACCTATGGAACATCATTGCTTAATAAGGCAATCAATGAAACGCAGAACATCTACAATCCTGAGAGTGATAGTCAAGATTCAGAATCATCATACACATTTTCTTTCAACGAAGATAAAACTAAGAAAATCATGCCTCGTTCCTGGGATGACCAAGGGAGAGGGTTGAGAATGAGAGATCAATTTGCAACTGTATTAAAGTTTAATGCAGTTGATAAAAAGTGGTTTTTCTTCAATGGATCATACTGGCAAGAAGATATTGGTAATCAAAGAGTGGAGCTAGTAGCAGAACGAGTTGCTAACTCAATCAAAAAAGAAAAACCAGAGCTTAGGTTTTCCACTAAAACTGATGACGATAAAGCTATGAATGAGTGGTATAAATTTCAGAAAGATTCTCGTTCTCACATGGCAAAAATGCACATGATTGATGAATTTAAGAAATATGTGATTGTCAAACACGGTGAATTTGATAAAGAAGATATGTTACTCAATACCGAATCTGGCTATGTGGATTTAAGTAGCGGAGAACTACACGACCATGATATTGATAAAAAATTTAGTCATCAAACAGTTGCTGAATATTCAGATAATGTTGATGCTCCACTTTGGGAAAAATTCTTAAATCAAATATTTAACAATGATGAAGAATTGATCCATTACGTGCAGAAAGCTATCGGTTATAGTTTCACAGGTTCAGTCGATGAACAATGTTTATTCATTCTTAATGGTAGAGGACGCAATGGTAAATCAGTATTTTCAAATGTAGTCAGTGATGTGGCTGGCAATTATGCTAAACAAATGAATGTCCAAACTATCGTGGCTAAGAAAAATCAAAGCGGATCGGCCAACTCCGATATTGCCAGACTAGAGGGAGCGAGAATAGTTACCAGTTCCGAGTTAAACGAGGGAGATAGATTTGATGAATCCTTAGTAAAACAGTTAACTGGTGGAGACAAGATCTTAGCTAGATTCCTCTACGGTTCTGAATTTGAATACAAGCCTAAGTTTAAGATCTGGATGGCAACTAATCACTTACCAATTATTAGAGGTACAGATGATGGTATCTGGAGAAGAATTAAGATCATTCCCTTTAATATTCAAATTCCTAAAGAAAAGGTCGATAAGAAACTGGAATACAAGCTTAAGGCTGAATATACTGGCATACTCAATTGGATCGTTCAGGGGGCTATTATGTGGCAACAGGAGGGCCTAGAAGATCCAGAGGCAGTCACCAAGGTTATCGAAACCTACAGAGCAGAGATGGATCCTTTGGACGCATTCTTAGAAGAGTGTTGCACTACTGGTCAAAATTATTCAATTAAGGCTAGAGAAATGTATGACGCTTACCATGAATGGGCAAAAGAATCCGAAGAATACAAGATGAGTATGACTAAGTTTGGCCGAGAAATGGGGAAAAAACTAATTAAAGTTAAAAGAAAAGACGGTCTATATTATGTGGGGCTGAAATTGAAAGAACCAGACAGTGATTATACATTTTCTTTTAACTGATATGCAGGGTATGAATGGTTATGTAGAGTTTGCGAAGGGTTTTTAGGTGAGTTAAACCCCAGAGCCACAAGGGTTTTGCATAGTTTTCATGGGTACGTATAGTTTAGGAAACCCTTTTATTATATTTTTTTATTATATTTTAGATATCATTTTAGAGGTAATAAACTATACAAACTATGCAGATCCTTAGAGCCACAAAGGGTTCAACCCTACACAAACCGTTCACAAACTCTACACCTTTTTTTACAACCCTACACAATTTAGCAGTCGACACACTATAGTGCTAATAAATTATATATTTAAGGAATATTTTTATGAGAAAACAACCTGATTGGAGACCCCTCATTCTCACGTGTGGATGTTTCCTAATTCTTATGACAATTGTTTGCTGGGTGGTGTTTTGGCTATAGATAAGATTAAATTCACTAAAAATCATTGGGAGCATCCCGACGGAACGCCAATAGATTACGAAAAAGAAATTCAAAAATATTACCGTAACTGGAATAAGTTTTTGAAATTAATTGAGGTAAAGAAATGAATAGAATTAAGATTTTAAGGTTAGTTAATAATAAAACTCAAAAAGATTTAGCGAAATATTTAAATGTTTCTAAACAAGCCGTTGCTTACTATGAGCAGGGGAAAAGAAACCCAAAACCTGAAACTTGGCAAGCATTAGCAGACTATTTCAATGTTTCTGTGCCTTATTTACGAGGGGCAACAACTTATAAAGCTTTAGATTCTGCTGAAAAAAGATATTTATAACTATGTAATTGAAGCTATGGATCGGGCTTTTAATGATTGCGCATTATTACCCGTCCAACAAGAAAGGATTCTTAAAGCAATAGCTTACAGTATTGATAATGGAGAATTTAACTTCTTTAACTGATGAAGTTGATGAAATAGTAGAAGAGGATATGAAATGATAGCAACAAATGATAAATGCCCTTATTGCCAAGGCAATGAGCCACTAGTAAATTTTGATGATACACCAATACAAATTTACATAGGTTTCAATGAGGATTCAGCTTTATCGGTTGATGTGGATTCTGCAATTTACAATTTAACTTTTGAAATTCAAGCAATTTATTGCCCAATATGTGGAAGGAGATTGAGAAATGACTATAACTAAACAACAAGAAAAATGCCCATACTGTCAGGGCGTAAAAAGAATTAGAGATGATCTAGTTCATTATACTTTCAGACACATCTTGCAAATTCAAAATGGTGATGAATTATGGTCAACAGTGATTGCCAATAAGAATGAATATAGAACCATGGCTTACATTGAATACTGTCCTAAATGCGGAAGGAAATTATGAACGTCTATTTAATTCAATCAACTGATCGTCTCAAACCTTATGCAATACAAAATGCAATTGTGGTTGCAAGAAACAGAAATATAGCAATTAAAAAGTTCTCTAAAGAGTTACGCAATAATCCATATTGCCACCAGAGCTATAGGTCAACTTGGTTTTCATGCAGGAAAATTAATTTAAATAAACCACAAATGCTAATTCAATATGGTGGAGATACTTGGCAATTTGATGAAGTGGAGTACGAACAGGAGCAGAAACAATGAAAGAATTTAACGAAAAACATATCAAAGATTTACAAGAAGCAGATGGATTTGTATTACAAGATGTTTTTGGATACACAGTAGCAATTGGTATTGATTCTGAATATCCCGACGTTGCAAGCTTTTTAGATGATTACATTGAAATATATGGGATTTTCGCTTTATCAAAACGCCTAGGATATCAAAATAGTAGAAAAATGTTAAATGATTTAGTCACTAAGATTATTGGTTTTACTTTTCCAATAGCTCATATTAAAACTAAATTAATGGGTGCATTTAATGGCATATCAGCAGATGAATATGCAAAGAAACTAGAAGAAAGACAATGGCACTTAGGTGACATTGTGGAAGACGGTAAGGGTCATAAAGCAATGATTATTCAAGACGATCACTATTTTTATGAGCTAATGAAAATTAAAGACGAGGGTGCATTTCAAACGTTTAGATATTTTGGTATTTCTGCTGATTTAACCGAATTGCAAGATGACAATCCTGAATGGCACAAAGTTGTGGAGGATTAATGATGAAAGTTATAGATAAACGTAAAAAAAGTAAAGATGAAGATTGGAATGTTGGAGATGTGGTTTGTTTTTGGAAAGATGCCGAAAAAAGCGAAAAAAGCTATGCAATTATTACACATATTAGTCAAGAAGATGGATATGGATTGACAAATTTAAATGTAAGTGCAGGTACTGAGGACGTTATGTTTGCAGCAACACCGTCTTCAGTGATCGACATTTTAATTGACCGTGGATTTCATTTTGAAAAAGTAAAAGCAAAGCTGGTAATTGAATGATGCTATGTATGGCAAGAGCATATGTTGAAGACTACAACCCTAACGTTAAATTAAGTCAAAAACAATTGATTAAAATGGTGCATCAGATTCAACCAACTGAACCGTTGCCTGAAAAGATAGATAGCTATGATATTAAACCATGCAATGACTTTTCAGGACGAGGAATTATTTCGATATTTTACAGACTGGGAGATTAACTATGGAGATTCGAGCACATAAAGAGAAAAAATAAAAAACTAACCATGAGACTGTTCAAGCATGGCGCAGAGTAATTAAAGGAGATAAATAATGACTAGAAAAAAATGTCCCTATTGTACTTTTGATCCTGAAACTCATATGGGTGCAGATTTTATAAGTGGAAAACCAATTGACGAAAAGTTTAAAAAGAAAATTGATTCATGGGATGGAATGGATTGGGAATATGCAACGTATATCTATACCGATAAAGAATCATTTACTTTAGAGACAGATGAGCCAGATAGTGAATGCTATGAACGCCAATATACGCATACTCTTATTGATTACTGTCCGAAATGCGGGAGGAAGTTAGCTGATGAAAGACTTACCTAACATTTATGAGTGGACTAAACCATACGATATTTTAGATGTATTTGATACAAACATTTATAAAGATAAGTATGGAGTTAAATATGTGACTTCAGTAAGTGAACAAATGCTTTTATTTAAAGTTGATGGTCGTCGCTATATACTTCCGAATAAAAAAGATGAAGTACAGTATAGAGGCAATGGGAGTTGGAATATTAGGAGAAACTATAGTAATGAAAGTTAAAACAATTGGTGAGATGAATACATATGCTTTAGATAAGCAAATAAATGAATTTATTAAGGGAAAACATGTGATTGACATTAAATTCAGTAGTTTCTTTGATGAAATAGTAGGAGCTAGTTTTTCAGCTCTTATTATGTACGAAGAAATAGGAATTTAATTATGTATGATTGGATAATATCAGCAGGATTTCTAATCTTGTTAGCAATAATAGTTTTAGTAGTAGGGAGTATATGAAGATGACAGATAATACAAATAAGCAATTAAAAGGCAATCAATTATCATTTGATGCATTAATTAAGAATTTTAAAGCAGATGGTAGTGATGCAGTAATTACACTGGTTGCTGACTCTAAGAAAATGAACTTAAACACGCTTAATGAAATTGCACAAAATAAATTAACCGTTGATTTTACTAGTGTTCAAACTGAACTATTACCAGAAAAGATTGAGGAAAAATAATGGAAAATTTGAATTTAAATAAAGAAGAAAAATTGAAGCATGAATTAAAAAACACTTTGCAAAAGGCTTATCCTGGTTTGGATTTTGTGATTAATGGTTTACAGCTTGAACCTGATTCTTTCCATCATGGTGACGCTATTTTTTATCTTGCAATTGATACTCATCTCTCTGAGCGTGTAGATGTTATTAATTTAACAAATATGCCTATTAAGCAATCAACCGTTAAGCAACTAAAGAAAGATCAACAAAAGCATGGCTATAAAGAATTAACCACTATGGTAGCAGACGTATTGGAGAAGCACTATGAAAATGAAACCAACATCTGAATCAGAGCATAGTATTCAATCTAAGATACAAATTGAACTATCCAAACATGGTTGTACAGTCTTTAGAGCTAATGTTGGAAAGATGAGAACACCAGATGGACGTTTCTTTTCTACTGGATTACCTTCGGGCTTTCCTGACTTGTCCGGTTTTAGATGGATTGATGGTAAAGCTTTCTATATTGAAGTGAAAAACGCAACGGGTAAACCAAGAGAAGATCAAATACGTTTCCATCATATGCTTACATCACACAAAATAATCCATGGTATTGCACGATCTGTGGATGATGCTCTAATGATTATTAATGGCGGTTTAGTAGGATACGGATTTAGTGATTATGAGGGAGGTATTGCATGACACTTTCCACTGAGTTTTATGATTATTTACATGAATTAGAAAAAGACGGATCAATTAATCGGTTTGATATGCATAGTCCAGAATTGAATAAACTGCATGTTTTGGCTTCTGGAACGCTTGAAGATAGACGAGCTAATTGTATTAAGCTTCTTGAACGAGGATTTGATAAGTGGGAAATCTCTGCCGAAACAGAGTTTGCAGCATCAGTTATTGAGAACTTTAGACGTGAAGCAAGAATTCCGATTGTACCTCACTATAACTATTTAATTGACGGCAAGTTCTATACAGACTTAAATGCACTCCGTAAGGCTTTCAAAATACCTACTACTGCTGGTGCAATTGATTATCTGTGTGATAGACGACATAAGGCGTATCATCTTAAAAGATTCCATTGGGAACAAATTCCTTTGGGATCTCATTTGATTGATGGGCACGGTACAGAACGAGTTAAAGATTCTTATGATATCAGGACTTACAAGCAATTTTAGTCTACTTATATCCATACCTTTTAGCTATTATATGTATTAAAATATAGGAATGAGGTATTAAAAATAACAGTTAAATTGAGGAGTGAAACTGTGAGTTTATTATTTGAAGAATTGGATTGTGAGAAGACATGCAATAGAGTTGACGAATTCTTAACAGATGATCTAGATAGATTAATTTTAATGGCTGGGCGCAATCTTACAGACTTACGGTCGCCTAGCTTATCCTTAGCTCCTGGTCATAGTAATGGAGAAAATCATAATGAAGCTGCAATAATTCGTGGGCTTAATGCTGAAGCTGAGATAAGAGCAATTCATCATACTATTTACCATCTACCTGAAATGTCAAAAATAATAATGCGAGATCTTTATATCTATAAGATGGAGAGCTGGCAAGTAGCTGATGCAATTAGATATGGTCACACTCAATACAATGTATTAAGACGACGAGCACAATTGTTCTTTGCTGATAGCTTTGACCATTGGCAAAGATACATGAACTGTGAACCAATCATTGATTTACATCGATATAAAAAAGATCGGAATTATACCGGTAATTTAGCGGAAGAATAGTGATGGTTGAACGGCTGAAATATAAGCTATAGTAGTATTGTGAGTTAATTCGGAATACGTAATACTTACACAAAACTCCTATATTATTTAACAGACTGGTAGTGATTCAACTCCACTATCAGTCATAAGATATCGCAAGCATCAATTTTAATTGTTATATTTTTATTTAGGTCATTTACAATTTACATGCTTTATCCGCTTGTGATATCGTCAGAAAGAGTTTGCTTATGGAAACGGCAAGCTCTTTTTATTTTGCACAAATTAAGGTGGTGGTGAATATGCGATGAGTAAGATGGAAGATGCAAAAGCAGATTATCTGGCTGGTATGAAATATAAGGATATTGCTGCTAAGTATGGCGTTGCTCTTAGTACAGTCAAGTCGTGGAAGACTAGGAACAAGTGGCAACGAAATAATGCAACGAAAAAGAAAAGTATGCATACAAAGTCAAAAAGTACGCGTACAAAACCGAAAAAGGTTGCACCATCGCTATTACCACCAGAATTACCAGATAATGATGAACTTAATGATAAGCAGAAAGCCTTCTGTTTGTACTATCTACAGCGATACAATGCGACCTGGGCTTATCAACGGGCATATGGTGGAAGTTATGAATCAGCGTCAACTAATGGATCACGACTGATGGGAAATACTAAGATTAAAAAATATCTTAATAAGCTTAAAAAGCAGCAATCTCAGGAGCTATTTGCCACTGCTAACGATATTCTATTGCGTTATTTGCACCAAGCTACTAGCAATATTAGTGATGTTCTTTCATTTAGAACTAAGAAGCATTTAGTCTTTTATAAAGTACGCGATAAGAATGGCCCTTATGAGGATTCAAATGGCAAGTTTAGGTATGAGCCAAAAATTAATCCTGAAACAGGTAAGCAAGATTTTTACTATGAAAATATTGTTGAATTAAAAGATAGTAAGGATATTGATACGTCTAACATTAAGAGCATTCGGATTGATAAAGGTGAAGCAGTTGTTGAAATGGAAGATCGCCAGAAAGCAATGCAGATCCTTCTTGATCGCTTGCCTAAGCCTGAGGTTAACGATGGTAGCACAACTTCACTACTCAATGCTTTAACTGGCGGAATGAATAAGATATGGAGTGAAGATGACAATGAAAATAGTTAGATTCAATTTCACTCCATTTTCGAAAAAACAACTGCAAGTTCTAAGCTGGTGGGCTAACTCAGATTTAAAAGATTACGAAGCAATTATTTGCGATGGCTCGGTTCGTGCCGGCAAGACCGTAGTAATGTCCCTCTCTTACATATTGTGGTCGATGACTAATTTTACAGGTCAGCAATTTGGTATGGCTGGTAAGACTATTGGCTCTTTTAGACGTAATGTGTTGCGTCCATTAAGAAGTATGTTAGAGAGTGAAGGATACATAATACATGATTCCCGCTCTGAAAATATGATAACTATTAGTAAAAATGGGCACACAAATTATTATTTCGTCTTCGGCGGTAAAGATGAAGCTTCACAGGACCTAGTGCAAGGTATTACTTTGGCTGGGTTCTTTTTTGATGAGGTTGCTTTGATGCCAGAATCCTTTGTTAATCAGGCTACTGCAAGATGTTCGGTTAGTGGCGCAAAGATGTGGTTTAACTGTAACCCTGCTGGTCCCTATCATTGGTTTAAGCTTGACTGGATTGACCAGATGAAAGATAAACGTGCATTGCGACTTCACTTTACAATGCACGACAATCCATCCCTTGATAGCGTAACAATAGGCAGATATGAGCGTATGTATTCAGGCGTATTTTATCAACGCTACATTCAAGGTTTGTGGGTTATGTCAGAAGGAGTTATCTATGACAACTTTGATAAAGATACTATGGTTGTTAAAGAACTACCTAGTCATTTTGAAAAGTATTATGTTTCATGCGACTACGGAACACTTAACCCAACAGCTTTTCTTTTGTGGGGGTTAAATCACGGTACCTGGTATTTGATTAAAGAATATTACTATTCTGGTAGAACTACTTCACGGCAGAAGACAGATGAAGAATATTGTGAGGACTTAAAAAATTTTCTTGGCAATATTAAAGCTGAAATGATTATTGACCCTTCGGCTGCATCATTTAGTGCAACATTAAGGCAGAATGGCTTTAGGGTTAGGAAAGCTAAGAATGATGTGCTAGATGGTATCAGAGTTACCCAGACGGCTATGAACGAGGGAAAGATCAAATTTAGCATGAATTGTCCTAATCTTTTTAAAGAATTAGCTAGCTATGTTTGGGATGATAAAGCAGCAGAACATGGAGAGGATAAGCCGGTTAAACAGCACGACCATGCTTGTGATGCAATGAGATATTTCGTATACACAATTATTTACAAGAAAGTTACTGCAAAGGTTACTGTACGACCTAGAGTACGTGGCTTATAGAAGGAAGGTGTAAATATGGCAGTTGTAATTGATAAAGATTTACTTGGTGATGTTAATGAGCCGAATATTGAAGCAATCAACTATGCAATTAGAGAATTGCAAAATCGCAAAAAACGGTTAGATAAACTATCTGATTATTACAATGGTAAGCAAGAAATTGAAAGGCATGAATTTGATAATGCTACCGTTGAAGCGGCTAATGTGATGGTTAATCATGCTAAATACATTACTGATATGAATGTGGGTTTTATGACCGGTAACCCTGTCAAATATGTTGCTGAAAAGGGTAAGAATATTGATGATATCCTAGAAGTATTTAATCAAATTGATATTCATAAACATGATATTGAGTTAGAAAAAGACTTGTCAGTATTTGGCTATGGATATGAATTGTTGTATCTAAAGAAGACTGATCCAATCTCTGTTAGGGATGAATTGGGGAATGAAAAGCTTACTCCAAATACTGAACTTAAAATTGAAGTAATTGATCCAAGAGCAACCATTGTAGTTTGCGATGATACTGTTGAACATGAGCCTTTATTTGCGGTATTTACACAAGAAAAGAAAGACTTAGATGGTAATACTAATGGCTATAACATTACTGTTTACATGCCTCAGCGAATTGTAGAGTATCGCACTAAAATGTCTATGGAAGTTTCAGCAAATGATCCAATTGTTTATGATGGCGAAAATTTATTTAGCGCAGTTCCGATAATTGAATTTAGGAATAACGAGGAAAGACAAGGCGACTTTGAACAGCTCATCTCTTTGATTGATGCCTATAACTTGCTACAAACAGATCGTATTTCTGATAAGGAAGCATTTGTTGATGCAATACTTGTTACCTTTGGTTTTGGCCTAGATGATAATGAAGACATTAAACGTCTGAATCGTGGTGCAATTGAAGCTCCTCCCCGTGAAGAAGGTGCTGACATTGAGTGGTTAACAAAGAGCTTTGATGAAACACAAGTCAACTTACTTAGTCAATCTATTGAAAATGACATCCACAAGATTTCATACGTACCAAATATGAATGATGAGAAGTTCATGGGTAATGTCTCTGGTGAAGCAATGAAGTTTAAATTATTTGGCTTAGAAAATTTACTATCAATCAAACAGCGATACTTTTTTGATGGCTTACGGCGAAGATTGAAACTGATTCAAACAATTGTAAACATTAAAGGTGCTAATGATGATGCTAGTGGATGTAAGATCTCACTTGTAGCTAATATTCCTTCAAATTTATCTGATGTAGTTAATAACGTTAAAAATGCAGATGGAATAATTCCTAGAAAATATACTTATAGTTGGCTTCCTGACGTTGATAATCCTCAAGACGTTATTGATGAAATGAATCAGCAAGATGCCGAAACTATTAAAAAGAATCAAGAAGCATTACGTGGGCAAGATCCAGATCGTTTAGAAGTGGAGGATGACCAAGATGATTCGAGTGAGAATGATAAAAAAGCCGAATC
Source organism: uncultured Lactobacillus sp. (assembly GCF_910589175.1). Classification (GTDB taxonomy): domain Bacteria; phylum Bacillota; class Bacilli; order Lactobacillales; family Lactobacillaceae; genus Lactobacillus. The sequence continues at coordinate 86,310 of NZ_CAJURR010000002.1, read as the reverse complement.
AAACAATAATCAGAGCCACCGGACACGCGCAGTATAGTGTTAAAGGTTCTGATATTGTTTGTGCTTCATTTTCTACGCTTATTACTCATACTGTAAATAATTGCACTAAAGTAACTGCAACTGATAAAGATGGCGTATTAATTGCTATATTTTCAGACCCTAAAAGTATTGAAAATAAAACGCTATTAAATGCATTTGAAAATACAGTTAACCAATTGATTGACCAATACGGCCAATACATTTCTTGGTGTTGATATAGATGAAAGTTAATAAGAAGAAATTTACTTATTGGCAATTACGTGATTTGCAAGATGAGCAGAGAAATCAAGATGAAGCAACTGAAAGGTTAAAAATAATTAATAATGCATATCAAAAGGCACAATCATACTTAAGCGACGAGGTCCAGAAGATCTATCGTCGCTATTTTTATGCAGATATTACTAAAGATGAAGTTGCAACTATTATGTCATCACACATTTCTCCTTCTGAATTGGTTACCCTTAAAGCCTTATCGTCTGGTATTACTGATAAAGGAAGTAGACAGGCAGTGGATGATTACTTAGGTAGACTTGCAGCTAAGAACAGAATTACACGACTTGAAGAAATGCAACTTAAAGCATACATTGCTGCAAAATCGGCTGGAGCAACTGAACTAGATCAGAATGTTAAGTTGCATACCGAAATAATGAAACATGCTTGGTCAGAGGCGGAGAAACAAAGTGCTGTTTATGACACTACTAAGGATTACACCTTGCACGCTCCTCACTCTGTAGAAGTCAAGCAGGACAAAATAGTCATTAAAAATCCTGATACTGGTAAAGAAGTAGCAACTGTTCCAATGGATAAAGATATTCCCAAGAGTAAGGTTACTGAAATCCCTAATCGCTATGTTGAAAAGGCATTAGAAACTCGTTGGAAAGGAAAGAATTTTTCATCACGTATTTGGGGTAATACAGATAAATTAGCCGAAAGATTGCAGGAATTATTTACAGTTAAAGAACTGAGTAATCTCCCTGAACGTGAAATGATTAAACGAATTGAGCAAGAATTTAACGTCGGCAAGTTCTATGCTAGTCGCTTGATTAGGACTGAAGCTAATTTCTTTTATTCTAAAATTAAGCTAGATAATTGGCGTAAACGTGGAGTTAAGCAATATCAATTGTTAGCAGTTATTGATAGTCGTACTAGTAAGATATGCAGATCAATAAATGGAAATGTCTATAATGTTAAAGATGCAGTATTTGGTAAGAACGTTCCACCACTGCATCCCTTTTGCCGGACCGTTCCCGTAATTTATTTGGGTAATGCTAATAAAAGTTCTACTAACTCGTCTCAGTCTTCTGTAGATGATTATGATAAGGCAAAAGAAGTTTTAGGAAATGATATACCTTCGAAGAAAGTTTATAATGAACTTAAGCATAAAAATGATATTTATTGGAATAATTTAAAAGTTGATATCAAAAGAAGATTAGATTTAAAAGAACATCCTGAAAAGAAATTGCCTAATTTAGATAATATGATTCTTCCAACTCCAAAATTTACAGATTATTTATTTGACCGAGACAATGAAAGAGGATGGAATAAAGGTAAAATAATTAAAGAAAAGCTAGGTTACAATAAAGATAATTTTGCAGATTACGTAAATGCTATAAAAAATGCTGCTAATATTTATCCGGCTAAACTAAAAGGAAATAATGGCTTTGGAAATATGTATGAACAGAAAGTAATGTTGTACAATAAAGACAGGATTCCAGTAAATGTTGTTGTGGGTTGGATAGTGCCAAAAGATAATCCTAAACAAATAAGATACACAAGTAGTTACATTAAGGAGGTAAAGAAAAATGAGTAAGCTTATTCCAAAAGAATACGATAACGTTATTTTGAAAACAGGCGAATTAGTTGGCCTAATGGACCAATTAGATGAAACTCATTTTCTACCAGATTATGGTGTAGAAACTCCTGAACAAGAAAAGAAAACAATGGCTATGAAGCCAATTTCAATTGATGACATAGAAAAAGTTGTTTATAGACCTAAGGGCACTCACTAGTTGAGTGCTTTTTATTTTGCTAGACCTAAGCAAGTCATAAAACTGCCTTGAAAACTAAATATACGTATGTGGATTTGTTACTGCATATCTTAAAGTCACCGTGTAGAAATATGGGGTGGCTTTTTTCATGCAGTTTTTTGCAAGTGTGCATGGGTAGAAAGGAAATAACTATGGAAAATAAGTTTTATGAAGATTTATTAGAACTTGATTTACAGCGATTTGCTGATGAAGGACAAGGTGAGGGAGGTGATGACAGTGACAATGCACAAGATGAAGTAAAAGATAATGGTTCAACTGATGAGCAGCCTTTTAAAACCTTTAATACTCAATCAGAATTGGATTCTTTCGTAGATAAGAAATTGGCTAAGGCTTTAGATACAGCTCGCTCTAAGTGGGAAAAAGAGCAAAACGATAAAGCTCAAAAAGCTAAAGATCTTAAGAATATGTCTCCAGAGGAACGACAAGAGTATGAATTTAAGCAACGGGAGCAAGCTTTACTTGACAGAGAAGCTGATGTAACTAAGCGTGAAAACAAGAGTAAATTGGCAACTCAGCTAATTACCGATGGCTTGCCAGCAGAGCTGGTAGATGTTTTCGATGATGTTCTAACTGATGAGGATAAAATGACAGCTACTTATCAAAAAGTTAGTGACGTTTTTAGAAGTGCTGTTCATGATGCTGTTGAAACTCGATTAGCTCAAGGTGCAAAACCACCAAAGATCTCAGGCAATACTCAAACTAACAAAACTACTGGAGAAATCTTTGCTGAAAGAGCTAATGAATCTCAAAATGTAAAAAATGATTTTTGGAATTAGAAAGGAATAAATATGTACACACAATTTCAAAATGGTAAGCAATTAAATTTTCTTGCTTCTGAAAAATTTACTGCTTTTCCAGAAACAGTTAACAAAGATAATTACAATGTAAAAACTGACGATCTAGGTCGAAAATATATTCCAGCTGGTACTGTATACCCAACTAATGATGCTAAAGCTATTGGCATTACTGTTAATGACGTTTATGTGACAGATAGTGATACTAATCAAATGGTTGCCGTAATGCGTGAAGGTTGGGTATTAAGTCAACGTCTTGATCCAGTACCAACAGCTGACGCAATTAAGGCAATGACGGCAATTCATTTTAAGGACCTAGAAACAGAAACAACCCCATCAACGGATAATACACATAAGGTTCAATAAAGGAGAAAATAGTAAATGAAAGATCAAAAGTTAAAATTAGATTTACAACGATTTGCTACACCAATTCTTGATATGTTTAGTCAAAGTACTGTTCTTGACTATACTCGCAATCGTCAATATCCAGATATGTTAGGCGATACTTTGTTTCCAGCTGTTAAAGTACCAACTCTTGAAGTGGATATTTTAAAGGCAGGTAGTCGTGTACCAACTATTGCCAATATTTCAGCATTTGATAGTGAAGCAGAAATTGGAAGTCGTGATGCAAGCAAGATGACTGCTGAATTAGCATACGTAAAACGCAAAATGCAGCTGACTGAAGAAATGTTAATTAAGCTTCAAGCACCACGTAATACTGCTGAAGAAAATTACTTAAAGCAATACGTTTTTGACGATATTGATGCTATGGTTCAAGCCGTAAAAGCTCGTGGCGAAAAGATGACAATGGAAATGTTTGCCACTGGTAAGATTACTGATAACGAAAATGGTATCTCTATTGATTACGGTGTGCCTAAGAAACATCAAACATCACTAACAGGAAACAGTGCCTGGGATAAGGATGGTGCATCTATTATTGAAAACTTGCAAGATTGGTCTGATAAATTAGATATCACTCCTACAAGAGCCTTAACTTCTAAAAAGGTACTTCGAGTATTAATGCGTAGTACTGAAATTAAAGAAGCTATTTTTGGTAAAGATACCGGTCGTGTAGTCGGTCAATCAGATTTAGACCAATGGATGACTGCACAAGGATTGCCAGTTATTCGTGCTTACGATGGTAAGTACCGTGAAGAAGATAGCAAGGGTAAGTTAACAACTCAATCTTACTTCCCAGAAGATAGAATTGTGCTATTTAACGATGAAGTACCAGGCCAAAAGATTTATGGTCCAACTCCAGAAGAAAATCGTTTAATTTCAAGTAACGCACAAGTTTCTAATGTAGGCAATGTGATGGCTAAGGTATATGAAACAAGCGAAGACCCAATTGGTACTTGGATCCTTGCAGCTGCAACTATGCTTCCATCATTTGCCAGTGCAGATGATGTTTTCCAAGCTAAAGTGCTCTAATTGTGGAGGTGCTTAATGTGGATCAAATGGCAGAACTGGTTTCATCCCTAACTACTAGATTGCAAATCTCTGATAGTGAATTGGCAACGGATCTAATTAAAGAAGCAATTGCTCAAGTTCTAGATTATACTGGACAAAAGAAATTAGTTGGTAACATGGATATCTATGTTAAAAAGCTAGCAACGATTAATTACAATCGGATGGGAATAGAAGGCGAAACCCAACGAACAGAAGGTGGAGTTACTAATTACCTTGAAATTGGAATTCCTAAAGATATTCGATTAGGGCTAAATCGTTATCGAATAGCAAAGGTGACTAGGCTATGAGACTAAAAGAAAGTGACTTAACGACTGTCTATCTTAGAAAGCCTGCGGATATTCAAGATGATGAAGGTTATACAACTAAGGGGTGGGGTGATCCTCAGCAAATAAAACTGAATGTTCAATCTGCTGGTGGTTCTGTTAATGCTCAACTCTATGGCAAAGATATCAAGTACATTAAAACATGCAAATATCAAGGGGGTTTGCTTTCAGAAGGACATGGAGAAGGCTATGGAATTTGCTTGAAAGTTCCAAGCACGAGTGATCCAGATTATATGATTACTGCCATTCAGGAGTTCTCTACTCATAAGAACGTCACTTTAGAGCGAATAAAAAGGGATGAGCAAAATGATTAATGTAGAACTTAGAGGACTTGATGAGCTGAAGACAAAGCTCAAAAAGCTCCCTAGCGTAGTTGCTAATGCTACAGCTAACGGACAAGAAAATGCTATTGAACAAGCAGAAGCCTATGCAGTGGACGAATTGCAATCCAGCATAAAGTATTCTACTGGCGAACTTGCACGGAGCTTTAAGCATGAAGTTAAAATTGATAACGATGAAGTTATTGGTCGCTGGTGGAACTCGTCTATGGTTGCAGTGTTTCGTGAATTTGGTACTGGTTTAGTTGGAGAAATGTCGGATAAACAACTTCCACAAGGTGTTGCAATTACCTATCGACAAACACCGTGGTTCTTCCCAGTGGATGCAGTTGATTTGGATTTAACTAAGATTTATGGCATACCTAAGATAAAAATCAACGGTAAATATTTCTATAGAACTGCTGGACAACCAGCTAGACAGTTTATGACGCCTGCTGCTAATCGAATTGAAAAAGAAGCACCAGAAATTATAAAAAAATCTGTAGATCAAGAATTGCGTGATAAGTTAGGTAATTAGATGGAAATTTATAACGTTAAAGCACTTGTCTTTAAGACACTTAAATCCATTCCAGAATTAAAACTGGTTTCGCCTTCTTATCCTGATAAATTTACAGTATTTCCGACTGCGATTTATTCGACTAGTCAGTCTTCTTATGTTCGTAATGCTTATCAGGAAGAAACTGATACGGAATGGAAGATAACGATTGATTTATATAATGACAAAGGATCACTAACGCAAATAAAAAATAAGCTCATTGCTAAGTTTTCAGCAATGGGCTTTTCTAATAGCGTTGGCGATCAAGATTTGAATGGAGTAGCACGAGTAGTACTTGTGTTTACAGGAATTGTGGATAACACAAGTAAACGTGTATATCAGAAAGGATAAAAAATGAAAAACGTAAAATTATATAGCAATTTATTGAAATTAGATATTCAACGATTTGCCGTTGATAGTTCCGAAGGACTCGTAGGAACTGGAACTAAATTAGAAAGATCAGAAGATGGATCTACCTGGGAAGAAATTGCGGACATTAAAACTATTCCTGAATTAGGTGGAGATACTGAAAAAATTGACGTTACTACCTTAGCAGATGATAGACGTAAGCAAGTGGAAGGTATCCAAAATGCATCTAACGTACAATTCCAGGCTGTATATAAGGGCGCTAGTTTTGCTAAGGCACTAAAAGAAGCAGGTAACCGTAAGCAATACAACTGGAAAGTTACTTATCCAGATGGTATGACTGCAACAATGCGTGGATCCTACAATATTAAGTTTGGTGCCGTAGCTGTTAACGGGGCATTAGGTTACACAATTACTATTACTGTATCTGATGGTCCTCACTTTACTGCTGCTGGATCAACTCAACCTGCAAGCAAGTAATAGCCAATGATAGGCGTGGGTTCGATTCCCGCGTTTATTTTTTATGAAAATATTTAAAAGGAGAAATTGAATTATGGCAACAACAATTAAGAAAGCAACTAAGACAGTACAATTGGGTGATCTTGAACTTGACCTAAAATTAGGCGGTCGTGAAATTTTTAAGATTGAACGACGCTTAGGTAAATCAATGCTCTCCCTCTTTATGGATTCACAAGGTGGTAACAAATTGCCACCAGTTAATGAAATTTTGATTGTTCTACAAGGTGCAAATCAAAGTCATGGTGTAACAGATAAGCGCGTTATTGAAGCGTTTGAACAATATTTAGATGATGGTCACACTACCATGGACTTATTTAATGAGTTGATGGAACTATTTGATGAATCCGGTTTTTTCGGCAAGAAAAAGAAGAAGGGTACCAAGACCAATACGGAATCGGAAGTAACTCTCGATTCAGTGGAAACAACCGAAGACGAACTGATGTAAACGAGGACCATTTTGATACAGTCTCAGATTTATTCAAACATCTATACCCAATTGCGGTTGAATCGGGAATAGACGCAGATCACTTTTGGGATATGGATTTTGGCGAGATCATGACGCAAATAAATGCCAATGAAAAACGTAGATTAGAAGATTTGCGTGCTAAGGCATACATGGATCATCGTTTAAGTGAAATGGTGGCATTTGCCTTTAATGATCCTGCTAAAATGCCAAAAGTTGAAGAAGCTTATCCTTTCGTCAAAGACAATGTGGAAGAGACTTCTAAATCGGATGAACCTGATTGGAAACAAGATCAGGCTCTATTAATCCAACAAGCTCAACGGATTAAGCAATTTAATAAAGATAAAGGAGGTGGAAGTTAATGGATTTAGAAGAACTTGAATTAAGGTTTACTGCTAATTATGGAGACGTTATGCGAAAGCTTGATGAATTTACTGATATCATTAGTCAGAAAACTAATGATATGCAATATAAGATTCAAGATGGCTTAGGCAAAATTAATCAGTCAATGAATGACAATGTTTCAAAAGCTAACGAATCTGCTAAGGAAGAAGTTCGTCAGCGTACTGAGGCAGAACAAGCCAAGCAAAAATTACTGGAACAAACTCTTAATACTCAAAATGATGTTACAGATAAAATTGTTCAAGGAAACAAAGAACAGGCTGAAAGCTCTAAAGAAGCAGTTAATCAATCGGAGAAGAGTTTGGATAGTTTAACTGCACGACTGCAAGAGGCTTCTAATATGCAACAACGAATTGCACAGCAAACTAGTGCAGCGCGTGAGGCTGTATCTGATATTGCTAAGCCTAAAGAGCAGTCACAAAGACGAGAAAGAGCAACAACACGTCCACAAATTCAGAATTCAAGTTTTGACGATTATCAAGAAAAACGGATTCAAAGCTATATGCCTAAGCGTCCCGTTGATTTAGGTATTGATGATGAAATCCAAGCTGAAGCCTCTCGTGCTAAAAAAGAAGTTGATGGGCTGGTCACTCACATCAATGAAAAGATGGAACAGGCTCGGTCTATGCAACGTAGAATCGCTACTTTAACTGCAAACCGAGATAATCTTGATATGAGTAAGCAAGGAAGTAAAGTTAAGTCAATGAGACTAGACGATCAAATTGCTGATGCTCAAATTAAGATTACAAGATATCAGAACCAAGCCAAAGCTCTTGCGCAAGAAATGTCGCAGGAACTTAATTCAATTCCATCATCCCTTAAGCGAATTGAAACCGAAATGGATCAAACAGAAGGTAAGATTGAACGAATTAGACGCTCAATTGCTGAAATGAGAGATAATGATGCCACTCTTGGAAGATCCGCGGGTAATGATAAGGAACTTAAGCAAGCAGAAGCTGAATATAGGCGCTTGGTAGCTAGAAGTGATGAACTTGCTAAAGCTTATAGTTATGTAAGCTCTCGTGGAGATGAATTAAAGGCTAGTTCTTCTCGAATTAACACTGAGCTATCTGAAGAAAATAAAAATGTTTCAGGGCTTAGTTCAAAATTTAGTAGACTTCGAAATACTATCTCTAATGTTAACTCATCTTTAAAACGCTTTGGAAATAGTGGAAGTTCTTCTATGCGTCGAGCTGGTGGTGGCGCGTCAATGTTAAGTGAACGTCTTAAGGGCGTTCGAATGGCAATGCGTATGCTAGCTAGCCAATTAATTGTCTTTACGTTGCTATATCAAGCAATTATGATGCTAGCCCAAGGCATGGGTGCAGCATTGATGACTAATAAGCAATTTGCAAGTAGTTTTAATGCAATTAAAGTAAATCTATTAACTGCTTTTTATCCTATCTATAGCTATGTTTTACCAGCTGTGAATGCTTTGATGAACTCACTAAAAAAAGCAACAGCATGGATTGCGCAATTTAGCTCTGCTTTAACAGGGATGAGTTTATCCAGTGCCAGAAATGGTGCACATGGTTTGTACGATCAAGTGCAAGCGATGAATGATACTTCTAAGGCGGCAAGTAAAGCTAATGAAGCTGTTAAGAAACAACAGCAAGAACAAGCTAAAGCTGTACAACGTGCTAACCAACAAATTGCCCAAGCCAATCGTCAAGGTGCGGCAGCAGTTGCAGCCGAAAATGAACGAATCAAGGCATCTAATGAACAAGCTAAAAAAGCGTTCGAAGATACTAAGAAAGCTAATGAAGACTTGCAAGCTTCTTTAATGGGGTTCGATGAGCTTAATGTTCTTGATAACAGTAAAAATAATCAAGATAATGGTTCATTTGAGGCACAGCCATTAGAGAAGTTTACTCCGCAACAAAAGCAAGACAGTCCTATTTTTGATGATGCTGGATTAGATGATAGTGGTGCAGGAGATGGTAACCAGGGGCTTGACTGGAATGTTCCATTAGAAGCCTCACAGAATGCTATTGATGCAGCTAACAAAGTCAAAAAAGTTCTAGGTGAAATCTTTAACCCAATGAAGAAAGCTTGGGATGAAAAAGGGCAAGCTGTTGTGGATGCTGCTAAATACTCATGGAAAGAAATCAAACGCTTGTTAGGTGATGTAGGTAATTCATTCTTACATGTTTGGGATAATAGCACCGGACAAAAAGTGATGGAAAACTTACTTCAATTGCTAGCTGATATGCTGAATATCATTGGCGATATTTCAAGGGCGTTTGCCGAGGCATGGGAAGAAAGTGGTCGAGGGACTAGATTTATTCAAGCTATTTTTGACTCGCTTAATAATGTTTTAGTTGCAATTCATCACATAGCTGAATCATTCCGAGATGCATGGAATACTGGCGATCTTGGTAAAAAAATTTTTGCTAATCTTTTAGATTTAGCTACTAAGCTAGTTGAATTTATTGGAGATATTGCAAAATCATTCGATGAGGCTTGGCAACACGGTAATGCTGGTACAAAGTTATGGCAAGCATGGCTAAATGCATTGAACAATATCCTAGATATCTATAAGAATATTGTTACTTCAATTGATGAAGCGTGGAAGCATTCAAATCTAGGTGTTTCAATCTGGAGTCATTTAATTCAAATTGTTACTGGTGTAGGTAATACAATTGGTAACTTAGCTGGTCAATTTGATAAAGCATGGCAACATGGAAATGTTGGCACATCAATTTTTAAGACTCTTCTAGGCATGGTTGACGATATGCTTGGTGCTCTTGGAGATATGGCAACGTATACTTCAAACTGGGCTAAAAAACTTGATTTCACTCCACTATTGAAGTCAATTGATAACTTGCTAAAATCCATTCGACCTGTAACAAAAGATGTTTGGGATGGCTTATCTTGGGCTTATAAAAACGTCTTACTTCCACTTGCGGGATTCACAATTACTCAAGTAATTCCTGAATTCTTTAATGCATTAGCTGCTGCACTTAAGGTTGTTTATAGTGTAGTCAAAGCGGCTAAACCAGTTTTTGAATGGTTCTATGATAGTTTTATCAAGCCATTAGCTAAAATAGCTGGATTTGCAATTGTGGAAGCTTTAAAGCTTTTAACTAAAGCGCTTGAAGGATTATCTGATTGGATAGATCATCATCAAACAGCAGTTAAGATTATGACTGCAACATTGCTTACACTCTTAGGTATAAAAGTTGCTAGAGCTACTATTGCAGGCATTCAAAGCTTTACTGACACCCTTAAGATTCTAGCAATGCTTAAGTTCGATAAGCTAAAAGCTGGTGTTAAGTATGCGGATGATATGCTTGGTGTTGTAATTGAATTTGCCAAACATCCAATTCTTAATATCAAAGAACTTGCAAAATTAAGCTTTGAAAATATTAAAGGCGGTTATGCCCACATAAAAGATCTATGGAGTGAAGTAAACCAAGGCTGGCAAGACAGTAACTTAGCTAATACTGACTTCCTTAAATCAGCTCGCTCCTCTATTCAATCTGGCGAACCAATGAAGTTAGGTCAGAAATTGGGTACTGGATTATCAGGCGCAATGATTGCCGTAACTTCTGGAATTGACATCTACAAAGGGATCAAGGCTAAGAACAAAGAAGAAAAGTTTGCTGATTTTGGTTCTGGAATTGGTGGAGCTATCGGCGGTGGTATTGGCTTATTCTTTGGTGGACCATTAGGTGCAGCAATTGGTCAACAAGTCGGCTCATTTATTGGTAAATGGGGTGGCGTTGGAGCTTCTAAGTTTGGTGATGGTTGGGCTAAATACGGCAAAGGTAAGAAGCCTAAAGACTGGGTTGAAGCAATTGGCTTTAAGTCTCATGAAATATTAGACAACTTTACTTCTTGGGCTAAGTCTGTTGGTAAAGATATCAATACTAACATCACTAAAGGCAAAAAAGAAGTTCAAACTGCTAGCTCTAATATTCATAAGTGGTCAACTAATTTCATTTCTAATGCTAAAAAAGATATTAAGAGTTGGGCGCAAAATGTTGGTTCTAACATCAACAAAGATATAGAAAAGGGTAAGAAATCAGCTAAGCAAGCTGGTACTAAGGTCAAAGAATGGTCTACTGATTTTATTAGTGATGCTAAAAAGAAAGTTCATGACTGGTCTTCAAAGATTGGCTCTGACGTAAATAACAGTGTTGAAAATGGTCAGGCAATGGCTAAAAATGCTGGTAACAAAATTAAAAACTGGACTACGGGCTTTAGAGAATCAGCTAGTGGACTAGTAAGATCTTGGGCTGAAAGACTAGGAGATCACATTAATAATGGTTCCGAATCATCACGCTCAGGAGCTATTAATGCCGGTAGCAAACTATCTAGTTGGACGCGTAGTTTCTTTGGAAATGCGAATAGCAGTATTTCTAGTTGGGCTGGTGGCTTAGGTGGTCATGTCGATAATGGAATTGGCAATGCTTATAATTCTGCTCGAAATGCTGGTGAACGATTAGGAAGTTGGGTATCTAGTTTTAGACATAACACTTCAAGAACCTTGGGATCCTGGGCTGGTACTCTTGGTAGCACAATTGGAAATGGTATAAGGGACGGCATCTACAACATTAGTAGTGCTGTTCGAAAAGTTGTGGATGCAATTGTTAAGCCAGTTCAAAATGCTACTAATAAAATTAGAGATGGTATCAACTGGGTACTCGGTAAGCTTGGTGGCGGATCTATTGGTTGGGGTTTCTTCAACTGGAATTCCTATGCAACCGGTACAGATAATCACCCAGGTGGTTTAGCACTGGTTAATGACCAAGAAGGAGACATCTACAGAGAAAGTTATGAATTGCCAAATGGTGAGCAAGGATTATTCCCTGCTAAGCGTAACTTCTTAACGTACTTGCCAGCCGGTACCAAAGTTAAAACTGCTACAAGTACAGCTAATGAATTAGCCAGTATGGTTCCTAAATATGCCGGCGGTATTGGTAACTTTAATTTCGATTTTAGTGGTATTTTTAGTGGAATTAGTTCAGCTTTAGGTAATTTGAATTTTGGCAATATTTTTGATGGAGTTGGTAGTTTCGTAGATGGTGTGATGGAAGAACTTGAAAAGGTTACTGATGATATCGCTCATCCAGAAAGACTAGTTAACTATATTGTTGATAAATTTGTTACCTATGATTGGAGCTTAGGAGATGCCTCACTTAAATTTGCTAAAGGTGCTGTTAATCAAGAAAAGAAAGGCATGATGAACTGGGCTAAAAAGGTCATTAATCAATTTGGTGGTTCAACTCATCAAACTGGACCAGGAGCAGAAGGTTGGCGTAGTGCTGTTAAGAAAGCTTTACGTAAAAACGGATTGCCAGCAACTCCAGCATACGTTAATGCTTGGGTCCGTCAAATTCAGACCGAATCTGGTGGTAATGAACATGCCGTTCAAGGCGGATACACTGATATCAATACTCTAACAGGTGACTTAGCTAAAGGGTTACTCCAAACTATTTCAGCAACTTTCAATGCTTATAAGTTTCCTGGTCACGGTAATATCTTTAATGGTTACGACAACATGCTAGCAGCAATTAACTATGCTAAGCACCGCTACGGTTCAGACATGCTTGCTGTTATCGGTCACGGACATGGCTATGAAGATGGTGGTTTAATTGCTAAACATGGTTTCTATGAGATTAGCGAAAACGACAAGCCAGAAATGGTTGTTCCTTTAACTAATCGTGAGTTAGGTATGCGAAGAATTAATGAAGCTATTGCATTTATGAATCAGAATTTTGGTGGTGGTTTGCAAATGCCATCTTCCTTAAACAGACGAACTGCTATTGATAGTTCAATTTATTCTGATACTCAATCTAATGACTCTACATCAGTTCAGCGTGGAGGATTCAAGGAGATGAGTACAGAATTAGTAAATGCTATAGTTCAAGCAATTCAAATGCAAAACTTTAATAGTAATAGCGGAAAACCTATTGATTTGCACCTAACTGTTAAAATTGGTGATGAATCATTTGGAGAACATGCTATTAAGGGTATTAATACCATTAACCAAAAGAATGGTAGAAATATGTTAAATCTTTAGAAGGAGGAAATGAGTGATTGTATTCTTTAAAAATTTCTGGGACAGTGGTTAATCCTGCCCCGCAAACTATGCAGGTAACAATTCAAGATATTGACGCAAAAGCAACGCGTGATGCACAAGGGTTACTACATCGAGATCGAGTAGCTACTAAAAGAAAAATCACGTTAGCATTTGGTGCACTAACAGTTCCAGAATGTGCAAAGATTTTAGGAGCAGTTAAAAGTGAGTTTTTTAGAGTAGATTACTTAGATCCACAAGATGGAAATATGCGGTCAGGAACATTTTATGTAGGAGATCGAACAACACCTGTTTACTCTTTTATAGATTCAGTACCTGTCTGGAAAGGCTTATCCTTTGATTTGATAGAACAGTAGGAGGTGAGAAATATTGCTAACACAGACAAAAGAAGTTAGGGATGCTTGGCGAGCATCACAGAGAATATTAGACATTAAGGTAGTGGTTAATGGAAAAACGTATAGTGCTACTGATATTAACAGCTTGAAATACGATTCAGGAGCTTATACTGGTGATACATTTGCTATCGGCTCAACTTATTCAAATAGTGTTCAAATTGAGTTTTCACATTTAATAGAAAATCTAAAACTTGGTATGGAAGTTTTACCAAGCATTGGAATTAAAACGTCTAAAGGTTACATTTACGAACCATTAGGCGTTTTTATTATCTCTAGTGAAATCAAGATGGATCGCAATAACAATCTTACTTCCATTAGTGCAAGTGATAGATTTTGCGGGCTAGAGGGATCCTATAAATCTAAATTGGCTTATCCAGCAAAAGTTTTAGATGTAATAGCTGAAATCTGTGCACAATCAGGAGTCAAGGCTAATGTGGATGACTTAGCTAGACTTCCACATCAAGCTGACTTACCTAGTGCTATTACTGGTCAAACGTATAGAAAAGCTTTAGGCTGGATTGCACAATTATATGCTGGGTATGCTACCTTTGATCGTAAAGGGCTATTTACGATTAGAACTATCGCAGAGCCTAACTATGAGTTAGATCCCAGTCAGTATGAACAAGCTGGTTTAACTAAAAACGAAGCTCCATATAGAATTAGCGGTATTCAGTGCCAAACTACAATTACTACTAAAACTAGAGATGGCGAAGATACTGATGAAACTAAAACTTATCAAGTTGGAGATTCAAATGGATCTCAAATTAAGCTTGAAAATAATATTATGACGCTTGATAGGTTAACTAATATTTGGGAGCAAATTAAAGATATTAATTTCTATCCATTTAGTTTGAACTGGTTTGGAAATCCTGCAATTGAAGCGGGAGATTGGTTAAAGTTACAAGACAAGCAAGGTAATAAATTTATTGTTCCAAATAATAGCTACACACTTGATTTTAACGGTGGTTTGTCAGCAACTTCTAAGGCAGATCAAACTTCTTCCACAGACTCTGTAATAGCTTGGGAGGGAACATTCTCTCAAACCATTAGAGAACTTCAAGGTCGTAAAGCACCAGATGGAACAGTGATTTTTCCACCTAGTGTAACTGAACCACCTACGAATGCCAAGCCTAACGATGTTTGGTTCAAGCAAAATGGTAATTCAACAGAATTGTGGGTGTTTACTGAACAAGAAGATGGGATTAGAAAGTGGGTTAGGAGGGATTTAACTCCTGACGAGATTAAGAAGCAAGTCCAAGAAGCACAAGACGGCCTAAAAGATGCTAAGAAAGAAATAGCAGATAATCTTGCTAAAGCTGATAGCGATATTGCTGAACTAAACGTAAGTATCAGAGAGCAGAAAGGAACAATTGATGGTCTAAGTGCCACTGTTAATACAATTGCCATCCCTAAAATTACTGATGTAACTAACAAAGTATCTGATGCTCTGACTAAAATTAATGACCAGAAAAATATTGTTAGCGGATTGCAAAATCAGGCTACGCAACAAGGAAAAGATATCTCTAAAATCACTACTGACATTCATGGTGTTACGGTTGATCTAGCTAATCTCAATGGGGATGTAAACCAGACAAAAGCCACAGTTCAAGGACTTCAATCAACATTAGGCAATGCACAAGGTGACATTGCACAGATCAAAGTAGATGCGAAGAAACTGGAAACTAGTCTATCTGGTAAAGTTGACAATTCTACGTATGCTAACTTTGTTAGCGCTACAAATAATGCTTTAAACACTAAATTGGTTGCTAGTGATTTACGTGGATATGCTAAAACTACTGATGTGCAAGCTACGGCTAATGGATTGCAGTTTAATATCAATAGCGTAACGGATAAATTGAATAATCTAAGAATTGGAGGTAGAAATTTAGTTGGTGGGACTGACAAAGAATACGTAATGGGATTTGGAATTCCTAATACCGTTTGGAAAGATAATTTTGCTTATACCTCTTTACCGTTAATTAGTGGTGATGGAGGCGAAATTTTACCCCAAGGTGCAGGATTTTGGCATGTATTAAGTCCAGGAGAAGAATATACTCAAACCATTTGGATCGAAACAGATGCTATCATAAAAAGTTTAAATGGTACATTTTTAACATGGCTAACTATGGACGATGGGCATGATGTGCAAAAAGCATATATTCAAAGGATAGGCAATAACAGCTATAAAATTGTAGGTTCTTATACTTGGCCACAAAATAAAAAAGGCAATAGAGTTCGCCTTTTTGATATTTTTAATTTGCCAAATTCGATTGACTTGAAAAGTGGAACATATCTAAAGTTTGGAAAACTAAAGTTAGAAGTGGGAAATGCTTCAACCGACTGGACTCCGGCTGTTGAAGATACTGAACACGATCTAGAAAGTTTATCTGCCCGCATAACTATTAATAGTCAACAATTTGGTTCTTATTACACTAAAGGTGAGTCTGACAATAGAACTAATACTGCAAAAAATGAAGTTATCAATTCAATTAAGAATGATAGTAATTGGCATGGATTAACCAATATACTAACGAATAGTGGCTTTATACAAACTGCAGATGGCTTTATACAAAAAGTACAGCAAACGATGCAACCAATCATTAATGAAAATAATAGTGGTGGAGTGAATTTATTAACTAATACATATACTTTGCGTAACTTTAATAATGCCGGTAATGCTGGAGAAACTACTGGATTTGGAATTGATTCTGGAGATAGTCATAAAAATGAATTAAATGCTGGTGAAATAAGTACAAATGTTTTTCATGTTTATGCCAAAGATTTAAATCATGCTCCTGTTTACTTTGGTCAAAACTTTACACTTCCTAAAGGAACTTGGACTCTAAGTTTTTTAGTTCGTCATAATGGAAGTAGTGAACAAAAAATTAGACTAAGCTTTTATACAGAGGATTGTGCTAACAGAGGATGGATTCCCCTAGGAACATCTGATGAGATAGATAACATTTGGAAAAGACATCAGATAACTTTTACAACAACCCAGGAAATTTTTGAACAAAATCCGAGAGTACATATGCCAACTGATGATATAGTCCCCGGTGGCTCTTTGTATTTTGCAAATTTTAAATTAGAATCCGGATCAATTGCTACTACTTGGTGTCCATCTCCCGAAGATTTAGCTAAGCAAGTAGAAGTTACTGAATTAAATCAAACCATAAAAGGGCTTCAATCAACTGTTTCAAGTAACTACGGAAATCTACAGAGTCAGATAAGTCAAACTGCTGGAACTATTAGGAATGAAATAACTGATAGAACCAATAATCTACAAAGTCAAATTACTCAAAATGCTAATAATATTAGTATCAAAGTAAATGCTGTGGGGGATTTATCTAACATATGTTTAAATCCAACATTTATTGATGGAAGTACTGAAGGTTGGGAAAACGTATTTAGTTCGTCTGGAGATCCCGGTAGTCCTACAAAGTTTTACGGGGGAGTTAATACAAGAAATGCGTTTTACGGAAATATGTTCGCAGTGGCGGCAGGGGACAAATATTTCTTCTCGGTCTTTGCTTGGCAAAATCAATCTACTCATCCTTTAAATATAGGATTTACTTATTTGCAAAAAGATGGAACTTGGAATTGGCAATCAGCTATAAATTTTGCTCCTAATGAAGGTACGCGAACTAAATCAGGGTCTATCACTATTCCTAAGGAAGCAGTAAAAGCCAGAATATGGGTGGAAATTGATTCATATTCTGATTTTGGAAATTGGTGGTTTACCAATCTTATAGTTAGAAAAAATGATACTATCTCGCAAATTAATATGTCAGCTGGCACAACTTTAATTCAAAATGACAAGATCTATATGGATGCTAGCTCAACCGTCTTTTCTGGCAAAGCCTTCATTCCGGATGCAGCAATAACTAATATATCAGCTGATAAAATTAACACTGGTACACTCGATGCCGGTAGGATTAATGTAATTAACTTAAATGCTAATAACATCACTACTGGAACAATCAAGGGACAAAATAGTAGTTTCAATTTAACTGATGGAACGTTAACGGCTTTAAATCAGTATAATGAGGGCGTTTTTATGAGAAATGGAAAACTTGAGTTTACCTCACGTCAAAGCTGGAATAATAACTCCACAGCTACATATGGATATATTCAATCTTTACCTAAAATGTTTGCCTTAGGATATAACTATGGTGGATTAGATATTAATGGTACCAGTGGGTTTGTGCTTCATAATGATAAAACCAAAATTAAGACTAGTAATAGTGGACAGAGTGGCTCAGCAGTTGAAGGGGGAAGCTATATTTTTGGATCTGATGGTCTTACTAGCATAAATAATGAAAATTCAGTGACTATTAATGCAGGTGCTCAATCATACAGTGAATGGACGGCTGGAATAAGCTTATTATCAGGGAATGCATCTAGAAATGTTCCTCCAAGTATCACTTTAGGATCTTCTAACAGTCTCAATGATCGATCTACAGTTACTATATCCGGAAGTCTTGCGGTATTAGGATCGAAGAATGCCGCTGTTCGAACATCCCAAGGATTAACAGCTATTAATGCATACGAAACAGCCGAATATTACTTTGGAGACATAGGGAGGGCAGAGACTAATAGTAATAGGACGGTTTGCATATACATGGATCCGTTATTTCTTGAAACAGTCAATACAGGAGTTCCGTATCATATATTTCTTACTAGTTATAGTGAGGCAAGAATTTGGGTTTCAGAGATGTATCCATCATATTTTGTAATTAGATCAGATAAGCCAAATGCTGACTTTGTTTGGGAAATTAAAGCAAAACGTAAAGGATATGAAAATGATAGATTAAAAATTATAGATCAGGAGAAAAAAGTAAATGAATAACAATAATGCAAATGCAGTATCACAAAAATTAATTAACAAATTAGCAGTTAGTGAGTATAACAACGCAGTTTTAGAAGCAAAGGTTGATGAACTAACTCAAGAATTAAACCAATTAAAGGCAGAAAAGGAGAATAAAGATGTTAAAAACAAGTAAATCAATTGCAATTTCAGGTCGTTCAATGGTAGATGATAAGCAAGTAGCAACTTTTAATGCAAATATATATGAAGCTAATGCTTCAGGTGGTAGTGACAACATTAATATGATTATTACTGATAGAGATCTGTATGATTCAAATAAAGCTACAGTTAGAAAAGACTTGCAAGACTTTCAAAATAAGGTCTGGTCTGCACAAGATGAAGTTATGGCGAGCGCTGATGAAAAGGCGAGTGAGGGATAATGAAACGCACTCATAAAATAGGAAGTAATATAAGTGATAATTTTCAACTATTTTTAATTGGGCTAGCCTTATCAGCTATGGGCATACTACTTTGGACGGATCATACATACTTCTTTTGGCCACCGCAATTTGCCGGACTTATGAATGATGACGGTTTAGACGCTGTGGCTGTGGTTACTGGATTTGGATTAATATATTACGCAGTTACAAATGAAAAGAGCAATACAGTAGCAGGAGTTTTGTTAAGCATCTCAGCAGGCTTTACAGGGCTGCTTGCGTGCATTCAATTAATTCACGCTATTTTTGCAGGACAAGCACCTATGTTTTTAGGTTTTATCTTGTCCTGTTTTTTGTTAGCAGAAATTTTATATACGGCAAGAACTAGAGATACGCGATAAGAGGTGAAGACACTTGCATGACTTAATTCAAGATCTAATTAATCTAGCACAAGTGTTGACACCTATAATTCTTGGAGTACTAACTTGGAACTTAAATTCTAAGAAGACTAAGCATGATAGCTTAGCAGATGATAATGACAGGATAGTGAAAGAAAATAAGCGTCTTACTAAGTTAAATGCTGAAAAGGATAAAGAAATAAATAATTTATTGAAAGAGAGAGATAGAAAATGAGATTAGATATTAATTTGATTTGGGCAATTGTTGTCCTATTAGTTGCAGGAATGGCAACCACTTATAGTTTAAATAAACAAAAATTGGAAAAATTGGCGCTCACACATCCCAAACTTGCAAAAGTTTTAGAAACAGCCGGGGTGTTAGCATTGAAAGCAACCATATATCAAGCATCCCTTGATGATAAAGAAGGTTCAAAGAAACTTTATGATGCAACAGATGAGGTCTTTTACCAATTACAAAAACTCTATCCCAATCTCCCTATTGATAGAGTTACGGTAAGAAATATTGTTCAACATGAGTATGAAAAGCTTGTAGCCGATTCAAAGAAAGAGGCTTAATAAATGACGCAAACAATTGAAAATCGAGCTTATGGTGTTGATGTATCTAGTTTTAATAATGCAAATGTGACTGAATATACAAATGCTGGGGCTGATTTTGCTCTTGTAAAAGTATCTGAAGGCTTAGACTATCGTAACCCTAAAGCTAAAGCGCAAGTAGATAGTACTAAGCAAAATAATGTGGTACCAATGGCTTACCACTATGCAAGATTTAGTGATAGTAGCAATGTTGCTGTTCAAGAAGGAAACTATGCTGTTAGTTCAGCTAAACTAGTAGGTGTGGTTGTAGGATCTTTCTTAGCTTGTGACTATGAACAAGGCAGTGGAAACGAAACTGGAGGAGATCGTGAAGCTAATACGACGGCAATTCTAGCTTTCTTGGATACTATTGTGAGTGCTGGCTATAAGCCCTTGCTATATTCAGGAGCTTATTTAATGAAAAACAAAATTAATACTTCTAGAATTCTAGCCAAGTATCCTGATTGTTTGTGGGTAGCAGCGTATCCGCTAGGTAACGGAGTACCTGCAAATGTACCAGATTTCGGTTACTTCCCATCAATGGACGGGGTAGCGATCTGGCAATTTACTGACAATTGGAAAGGCATGAGTGTGGACGGCAATATCGCTGTTAAATCTCTATCTTTTAACTTCAATGTAAGTAAGTCTTCATCTCAAGCCGTTAAACCTTCCACACAAGAGAAAACTTGGACTGACATACAAGGCATGACATGGCATGAAGAACATGGCACGTTTATCACTGGCGGTGTAATCAACCTTAGATGGGGTGCTAATATACAAAGCACACTAATTGCTACGCTTCCAGCAGGATCAGAAGTTAAATATAATGCTTGGGCACGTGATTCGGCTGGACGCGTATGGTTACAACAACCACGCGAGAACGGGCATGATGGGTACCTCGTTGGTCGTGTTGGTAATGAAGCTTGGGGTATATTTAAGTAAACCGGACGAAATCGACGGGGTTAAAAATATGATATAATTTAAAAGAAAAGTGCTAAGGAATTCTATGTGAACTTAGTGCGCGTGGTCTGGTTTGTAGGACTGGCTGGAGCACGTTAAAATCCTACAATCGTAATAGCCACTCTAGGTTAATTCCTGGAGTGGCTATTTTTTTGTATTATTTTTTATTGACGATGTACGCTAAAGCGTGTATTATAAATAATTGAAAGGAGGAAATGAGATGGCAAAAAAGAAAAATAAAAAAAGGTTTGATCGAGAAACTCAAGTGAAAATAGCTAAATACACAGCAATTGCCGCTTGGTCAGTTCCCGCAACAGAACTTATCAAGTTAGCTAAATCTCTAATCAAAACCTTTTTCAAATAAATTAAAAACGGCAAGGCTTCGGTCTTACCGTTTTGCCATCTCAAATATACCATGACTAAGAAAGAAAAGAAATACTATACTTATGCAGGAATAGCTTTATTTATTGGATTCATACTATATTTAATTAGAAAGTTGGTTTTAAATGGCTAAAATTACAGAAGCAAGAGCAAAAGCTAATAAAAAATGGGACGAAAATAATAAAGCTAGAAAATTATATATCAATAAACGATCAACTACTAAAAGTTTTATTTTGAATTTAGCAACTGAGGAAGATTTGGATAATATAAAGCAGTATGTAGCTGATCGAGAAAAGCAATTAGGCATCTGAAAAAGGGACAAAAAAGGGACAAATAATTGATAAAAATAGAAATTTCTTGAAAATTAGTGGTAACTAAAATACAGCAAAATCCCTTGATAGCAATATGGTTTGTTGATTTTACGGGATTTAAAGTTCTAACTCCACCGTCCTCGAGAGTATGTGGAAAGCCGTAGACGTCTTGCGTAAGATTAATCAATTAAACGTTGAGAGAAATAAGAAGTAATAAGTGAAACAATTTTTAAGCAATTTTGATTAAATTTTCCATTTTTTATGATTGCTTGAATGGTTAAAAATACTTATTTATCAATGATTTTAAATTAATTAAAAATTAAAAATAGTTTTACACTGATACTATTGATCTGCTAAATAGTAGATGAAATGCTTGAAATAATAGCATTTTTATCTACTATTTTTTTATTAAAAAGTATATTTTCTAAATCGTGAAACAAAATTATAGCTTGTATTTGAAAAAGCATCTTGGTATTATAATAGTGTAATAGACAAACGATACACTAGTAAAGAGGTGTAAAGATTGCAATTTCAAGATAATATTCCAATTTATGTTCAAATTGAAAAGTATCTTTATCGACAAATCGCTTTAGGGAAAATTAAGCCGGGAGAAAAAGTTCCCTCCGTTCGCCAATTAGCTGTTGATCTAACAGTAAATGTGAATACGGTTCAACGTGCATTGAATCAAATGAATACGGAAGGAATTCTAGAAGTTAAACGCGGACTTGGATCTTTTGTAACAACAGATACAGAGTTGATTTTACAAAAGCGTAGAGAGTTAATTAAGGATACAATGAGTGAATTTTTAGAAAGTACTGCACAATTAGGCTTAACTCCAGAAAAGACGCTGGAAGAGCTTAAAAAGTTTATTGAGGAGAAGAAGGGAGATTAAAATGAATAAACTACTCGAGGTAAAAGAATTAACATATCGAAAAAATTTGAAAACTATTCTTGATAATGTGAACTTAGATGTTGATTCTGGTAAGATTATTGCCTTACTAGGTGAAAATGGTGCTGGTAAGACAACGTTAATGAGAGTGATTGTTGGTATTGCTAAGCATTATCAAGGTGAAGTACTGCTCAATGGGGATGGTAGTGAAGTTTACCGTAAAGCTAATATTGCCATGACTGATAACTTAAAAGGATTGAGCGATTCTACTAAAATTGGGGAAGTAGAAGAATTCTATCAAAAATTATTTTCAGATTTTGACAGTAGTAAATTCGAGCAATTACGTTCCTTCATGAAACTTAACAATGAGATGAAGTTAGGTCAATTATCACGAGGAATGCGTGAAAAACTTGAAATTGCTGTTACTTTAAGTAGAGAAGCTAAGTTGTATCTACTTGATGAACCTTTTTCTGGAATTGATCCAATGGCTCGAAAGCGAATCATTAACTCAATCTTACTTTGGAAGAGTCCGGAAAGTACAATTATTATTTCTGATCACTTTGTAAATGAAATTACAACAATCTTAGATGAAGTAGTAATTGTAAAAGATAAAAAAGTTGCCAGTCATCTTTCAGCAGATGATATAAGAGCACACGGGAAAAGTATTGAAGAGTATTATGAAAGCTTATACGCAGATGAAGGAGCTGAATAAGGATGACTACTTTTAAAGCACTATTTAATCAAATGGGTAAAAAGAAACGTCGGAGTGTTTATCTGTTAGCTCTGCTGCAATTAGTAGCTGCATCTATTTTTGCACTTTGGGGATTTTTTTCTAATGGTGGATTTTCAAATTCAGATATGCCTATTGGTTGGTTTGCCATGGTATGTACTTTTGCTCCATTAGCTGATATGGCTTATGTGGTTCTATCTGCTTGGCAAAATGAAAAAGAGTATAGTTCTCAGACTTGGCGTTTAGTTCCAATTTCATCAAGTAAATTTTACTTAGCAAATATTTCTTCTGCTATTGTTAATGGGCTTTACTTGGTATTAATTCAAATTGGAATGGGGATTGTTACATTTTTACCAGCATTTTTAAGTAAAGATGTTAGAACTAGTATTTGGGAAATTAACCGTGCTCTTTCTAAAGAAACGCATGCGGGCGACTTTTGGCAAAAATTTTCTGATTCATTTCCAATTGGAGAAATACTAAGTGCATTTTTAGCCTTTTTATTATTTGCAATTTTAGTTTATAGTATTGTAACTTTGCTTAATCTATCAAGTAGAACTATTACTGACTTTCTTCCTGATAAACACAGTAAGTTGATTCGTTTTGTCATTATGATTATTTTGATCTTTATCCTTATTGTTTTAACAAATAACTTAGGAAGTCTACTAAATCAAGTTCGCTGGGGTGAAACACGTAATAGCTTAGTGGGATTTGCAGAAAGTAATTTAATGATGGCATTCATTGATATTGTTTTAGGATCAATTAATGTTTGGCTTTTAAAGAACTTCCACGAAGGAAAGTAAGAATATATGGCAACTTTTTCATCAATATTTAAAGAATTGACTAAAAGCAAAATACGCCTGGTCCGCCGATTAGCAATTTTACAAGTAGTTGTTGGAATTCTTTTAGGTTTTTGGGCACTCTTTAATTCAGCTTTTGAGGGTGAGAGTAAGGCTTATTTATTAGTAGCTTTTCTAATGATCACGCCACTGTTTGATATGGCTTACTTAGCCCTTTCAAGTAGAAAGAATGAAGAAGTATATTCATCTCAAACTTGGCGACTAGCTCCAATTAAAGAAAGTTCTTTACTATTTGCGAATCTTTTATCAGCTGTTGTTAATGGTCTTTGTTTAGTAGTTTTGCAAATAGGTATGATTCTCGCTGCAGGAATACCTGTAATGGGAACAAATGAATTTTGGAAGACTACTTTTAAAAACTTTGGTTCAATCGGTGAAGGAAAGCTATGGCAAGAGATGCATGTAATGGATTTATTATCTAGCATTGTTTTGATAGTCCTAATTGGTATATTCATTTATCTTGCTGTGAGTCTCGTTAACTTTACGGGAAAAATAGTTAGTGATTTTCTTCCTGAAAGAATAAGTAAATTAGTTTATTTCTTAGTAGTGGTTTTATTAGGTTGTATTGGATTAATATTTTTGATTAATACTTACGATTTTATTTTGACCTCACTAACTGGCTTTTTACAAAATGTAATGTTTTTAACTACTTTAAGTAAGGATGCCAGTGATGTAAGATCAGACCTAACGAGTAATTATTTAACTTTATTTATAGTTCTAGGTGTAGATATAATTTTAGTTTTAGTGAATATTATTCTATTGAATAAGTATCACGAAGCTCGGATATAAGAAAAAGGAATAAGATTTTGGGTTCATATCATTTTTACCAAAACCTTATTCCTTTTTGTCTATTATTGAATAATTAAATTAAGAGTTAGCTTGAATATAATCTAAAACTTGTTCAGCTTCTTCTACGGTATATTTAGCTTCTCCAGTTTTCATTGCATGGAGTTTTTCAACGGAAAGATGACTTGAAAAAGCAAGAGCAGTGTCATTGACATTATTCTTAACTTCAAATTCAATAATTGCATCGGATAATTCTTCAGGACTCATTCTTTTGTTCACACTTTCTAAAATATTAATTAATACCAATTTATTTGATTAAATGGGAAATAGCGTAATTTTACTTCACCAATAATATCTTGTCTCTTGATAAAACCAATCATTCGTGAATCTTTGGAGATATTACGATGATCACCCATTACAAAGTAGCAGTCTTTAGGAACACGTTTTACATGATAAAGTTGTTCCAAACTAAAATTGTTAGTGTAAAGCTGACCTTTGGAAAGCTTTTTCTTGTACTCAGTCAAATATGGTTCTTTAATTGCCTTCCCATTAATATACATTACATCATTTTTTGATTTAATGCTGTCTCCAGGCACTCCAATAATTCTTTTAATATATAGGGCACCTGGTTCATCTGGGGCTTTTAATATTACAATGTCGCCCCGAGAAAGTTTAGAATGTCGTACTGCAATAACTCGGTCATTATTTTCAAAAGTTGGCTGCATCGATGGTCCACTGATAGTTTCATTAGCAAGTAAAAATCGAAATACAACTAAATATAATCCAATAATTATAATTGCTAAAATAAATACTTGGAGGAGCCAGTGACCAAAAGATTCAGCTGATTCGGTTTTATGTTTTGCCATATTTTTGCTCCTTAATTTTTGCATCACTTTTATTATACCTGTTTTTATCAGCATGAACTTCTTTTTTCTTGAGCAAGTTGTCAATCTAAGCCTTGTTTTTCTAACATAACTCTTGCATAAAAAAACTAAAGCTATTTTATATTTTCCTTTTTAATTTTGTTATATTCTAATGTTACACCACTTTTCTTGTTTTTTCAGAAGCAGAGTGCAATCAATGTTATAGAAAATATTACTATTTTAATAATTATATCTGCTTTACATATATACGTTAAACAGATATAATAAAAGCGCAGATGTAGGGGAGGATGAAATGATATTAACTTTTGCTGATAAAGAAACTGAAAAAGTTTATCATCAAAAATTTTCAAAAAAACTTCCTCAAAGTATTCAGAAAATAGCTCTTAGAAAATTTATGATGATGGACGCTGCAAATGATATAAATGATTTAAGAATTCCACCAGCAAATCATTTAGAGAAATTAGAAGGAGATAGAAAAGGTCAATACAGTATTACAATTAATGATCAATATAGAATTTGTTTTATAGTTAAGACGCCTAATTATTTTTATAATGTAGAAATTGTTGATTATCATTAATTACGAAAGGAAATAATATGTTCGATAATACTATTCAAACTCCAAAAATGAGTGAGATTTTGATAGAAGAATTCATGCAACCATTAAATTTGTCTGCCTATGCTGTTGCTAAAGCAATTGATGTACCAACTTCTAGAATTCTTGATATTCTTCATGACAAGAGAAAGATTACTGTAGACACATCTGTGAGATTAGGAAGATTATTTGGAGTATCATCAAAGTATTTCTTAAATATTCAAAATGATATGGACTTAAGAAATGCGGAATTAAAACATGGTAATGAATATTCGAAAATTCAGCAAATTAATTTTGCATAGTTAATTATTAAAGAAACTGAAAAAGTAGGAAAGATTATTAGTGTTAAATATTGAAACATCAATTAAAGAATTTTAAGCATACTTTCAAGGAAAAATAATAACATTTATAAATTATGGTTAATTTAAGAGCAATTAAAAAGACTAATGTAGAAATCACATTAGCCTTTTTTCTATGCACGGTCTACAATTGAATCGTTAAATAAAATAGAAAATGCTAATTATAGAGAATATTTAGATGGAAATAATGGGCATCTTGAAGTGGATCATGTAGACTTACCCACAGCATTAGAATGGTCAAACTTAGTTATTGAACTATTTGAAGAAAAAGTAGAAGAAATTGATAAAAATGAAAATTACGATCCTAAAAAATCTCCTAATTTTCATGATTGGTTAGTCAATGGATAAAATAGAAAACAATTGTGCTTGAAAAGAGCAGAGATCAAAACAAAGAAAAGACTAGTAACTATAATTAAGTTTGTATAACTATCTGGTGTAAAGCAAGATAGCTGTGTAGCAAATGCTAGATAGTTCTCCTAATTAGCCAGACAATGATTATGATTAAATAAGTTAGCTGAAAATTTAACAATAGTGGTCCCTACTGCTAGTTAATTCTAATATTCCACTAACCAAGCATGTTAAAGAACTTTTCCAAGAGAAATAACTTCTATTATTTGAGCTAGTGGACTAATAGAGTCCACTTTTTATTCATTTTGAATGGTAAAATCATTGCATAAGGAAGATATAAAATGAAGAAATATCAAAATAAACTTAACAAATTAGACAAAGAAATCAATTATTTACCACTTCATGAGCAAGTGATTGCCATTAATAATATAATTACTAACCTAGAAAATGGAAAAATTTTACAAAAATCACCTAATTCACTTGGCTTTTTACCTGATAGCTTAGATATAATGATAGAGAATACGGGAAGTAGAGAGAAGGCCCAAGAAGCAAATAACTTACTGAATAATTTTCGTAGCTTTCTTTCAAGAGAATATGGAATCTGGTCTTTGCCAAATTTAGAAACTGCTAAGTTAATCAAACAAGAATATAATGTTAAATCAAGCTTAGAAATTATGGCGGGAAATGCATACTGGTCAAAAGCCTTAAGTGAGGTCGGCATAAAAGCGATAGCTAGTGATTCTTTTGCTTGGGCGAAAAGCTCAACAACAGGTGAATCTCCGATTTTTGAAACAGAAAATTTGGATGCCCTAAGTGCGATTAAAAAACATCCCGAAGTTGACTTGATTATTTGCTCTTGGGCACCCAATTTCGGGGAAGATGATGTAAATATTCTCAATCTTTATCGTCAGCTTGATTATCAGCCAGTTTTATTATTTATTGGTGAAAAATTTGGAGCAACAAATTCTACTACTTTTTGGCAAGAAGCAAGAACTACGACTAATAAAAAGGTTAATCGAAGTTTTCAAAGCTTTGATTTCATTGATGAAAAGGTGTTTGAAGTAAAATAATGAAAATAAAACGACTTATTCTTTTAATAATTTCTTTTTTAGCTTTCTTAGGACTAGGCTTAATTTTGTCACGTCAGCAGTCTCAGAGGGCTGATCAAGTTTTAAGTAATAACGGTTTATCAAGCACATATTATGTTTTTAATCCTAAGAAGAAACATAATATTAAACAGTTCTTAACTTATGTTAATAAGAAATTCTCTCATGATAAAGTGCAGATTCACTTTGAATCAGATTATATTCCAGATCGAGTTTTAATTTGGGCTAACTACAATTTGAAAAGTCAACCGCTTGCTAAGGGAAGTTCTAGGTACTTTAGTAAAAATGACTTCGATGGAACAATTCCTTTTGCAGTTATTTCTTCAGATACTAAAGATAGAGTTGTAACCTTACAGAATAACCATTATCTAAAAGAGAATAATGATTATGTCACAATTATTGGTGAATTAAAGAAAAACAATGAGAGTCAAAATGGGGAGGCTGTTTACTATCTTTCAACTGGGATTAATCAGCCAACTGCAAAAGAATCAATTACCAACTATAAGGTAGTAGTAGATGGCTTGAATAAGAATGAGGCGAACGCTTTACAGCATTATCTGCGTGGAAGTATGCAGATTAAGGACTTTGGTAAAACCTATAATAGACAGCATGGTATTAGTCCAACCAAAAAATTAATTGCTGCAATTTTATGTGTTGTAATTGCCTTGATAGTTGCAGCGATTGCAGCAGTCCTAGCTGAAAATCCAGTAAACTTAAAATATGTTTCTAGTAAAATCTGGGCTCACTTATTGGCTGATTCCGGTTTGCGTTTCTTTTTAGCAAATGGAATAATTGTTATTTTGACTAGTTTAGGTTTACAAACGTGGAATTTTTATTCTAATCACAGTCAGTTATATGTCTTATTTTTAGTCGTTTTTGCAATGCAGATTATTACTTATGTATTAATGCTGCTGTTAATAAAAATTAAGAAGGAAAAATAATGTCATTGCCAATTGAATTTGTTGAAAAATATAAGAACTTATTGGGAGAAGAGGAAAGTAGTAAATTTTTTACTGCAATCGATAGTCCAAGTAAAAAGGGATTTCGCTTAAACCCACTAAAGAATAATTATCAGAATGTGCAATATAGTCTTAAAGAACCAATTGACTTTACTCATGATGGATATTATGGAGAAATCTCAGGCCGCGATAGTGAGTGGACTGGTGGTTATGTTTACTCCCAAGATCCATCCGCAATGTATCCAGCAGTTTCTCTTAATGCAAAACCTGGGGACAAGGTACTCGATTTGTGTGCTGCTCCAGGTGGAAAATCTACTGCATTAGCGAGTTCACTAGCTGACAATGGGCTCTTAGTAGCAAATGAAATTTCGAAAAGTAGAGCAAAGGATTTAAGAGAAAATCTAGAAAGATGGGGAGCTACAAATGTTGTAGTCACTAACGAAAGTCCAGATCGCTTATCAAAAAAATTACCCCACTTTTTTGATAAGATTTTAGTGGATGCTCCATGTTCTGGAGAAGGGATGTTTAGAAAAGATCCGGCAGCCACCCAATATTGGTCCCCTGAGTATGTTCTAACATGCCAAACTAGACAAAAAGAAATTCTAAGTGAAGCAATGAAGATGTTAAAGCCGGGTGGAGAGATAGTCTATTCTACTTGTACTTATTCTCCCGAAGAAGATGAAGAAATAGTAGCATGGCTAGTTGAAAACTATCCGTTAGAGATTGAACCTCTTAAGCTTTATCGCGGAATGTCGGCTGGTAGACCAGATTGGTCAAAATCTAACATGCCAGAATTAAAGGAAACGGTTAGACTCTGGTTTCAAAATGGAGTGGGTGAAGGACAGTTTGTTGCTCATCTGAAAAATATTGAAGAAAATCAAGAGAATTCAACTAAGGCTAAAAAAAGAAAGAACAAACGCCAGAAAAAGAGTACAATTGCGCGTTTAAATAAAGATGAGATTAGTGCGGTGGCAAAAGTATTAGACAACTTTGTTTTACCGCATAATTTAGAAAATTGGCAAAATGAGGTTTTGCAAAGTAATGGTCACGTCTTTATCCCAGCTCTTGACCCAGACATGTTAACTGAACTACATGTTCTAAATAATGGTGTTGAATTAGGTTTACTAAAGAAAAAGCGTTTTGAACCAAGTCATCAACTAGCTGAGGTATTGGGACAAAAAGAACAAAAACGACTTATTAATTTTGAAGATAAGGCAAATTATGAGTGCTATATACATGGAGAAACGATTAAGGTAGATAGTAATTTGCGCGGCTTTGTTTTGGTTGCTTATCAAGACCATATCTTCAGTTTCGGAAAAATTGGAAATGATCAAATTTTAAAGAACTTCTATCCAAAAGGTTTAAGAAACTAAAAAACTGGCTGAGAAGCCAGTTTTTTAGTTAATCAATAAATTTAACGGCGGTTCCATAAGCAACGACAGATTGCATATCGCCAGCAATTGAGCCTGAATCAAAACGCATCATAACTACGGCATCAGCACCCATTTCGGAGGCATTTTGACGAAGACGAGCAATTGATTGATCTCTTGATTCAGTTAACATTGACGTATAAGCTTTAATTTCACCACCGACAATACTTTTTAAGCCAGCACCAAAATCTCGAATTGCATTTTTTGATTGTGTTGTAACACCGAATACTTCACCGATAATTTCATATTTTCGACCGGGAATATTTTCAGTGGTTGTTACTAAAATTTGTTCTACCATTTCTTTGTCCTCCTAAAAATATTTTCTTAATTATACTGAATCAAAAACATGAAGACAATTATTTTGTATAATTAAGAAAAGACTAAACACAAGGAATGTGTGCAATAGATGAAGGTGGTGAAATGATAAGTGGTCTTATCATTTTCAATTGTATTAGTTTTATTTTTACTAGCATTAGGAATATTTCTCTGGGTTTTAACCCATGAGAGGCGAAGTTTATGGTCAGGAATGACTTTAGTATGGACAATAATTACTTTTGGCTTATTTACAGCTGTTAGTTTACTAATTGCTGCTGAAATTTTTCCTGTTACTCATCAAGTTGTTTTGCTTATTTTTGTGCTAATTTTAATGGCGATAATGTTTTCCGTTGTGGCCTTTATTGCGACTTTGATCATTATGTTTATTTACGATGGGATTAAGATTTTAATTCGCGAAGGTAATCGCTGGACTAACTTCTTATCGTTAGCAATGGGCATTGGAATTATTGCTTACTTATTTCTCTTTCCATTAGTCGGAAAATTAACCCATAATAGTTTTGGAACTTACATATATTTGTTTATTAACCTCGTAATAATTTATCTGATTTTTATTATGATGATGTATACTTTAACTTCTTGGATTAATCTAGTGAATATTAAGACTAAGAAGTTAGACTATGTGGTTGTACTTGGAGCAGGTTTAATGGGAAAAAAGGTAACACCACTTCTTGCTGCAAGAATCAATCGCGGAATAGAGGTATATCGTCGTAATCCTGGCTCAAAAATCATTATGTCAGGTGGACAAGGACCAGGTGAAGAGATTCCTGAAGCAGTGGCAATGGCGAAATATGCTGAAAAAAAAGGTGTTTCGAAGCAAGATATTATTGTTGAAGATAAGTCAAAGACAACTAGAGAAAATTTGATTTTTTCACATAGATTGATGAAACCAGATTCTCGTTTTGCCATCGTAACTAATTCTTACCATGTATATCGTGCCTTAGTTTTAGCAAAGAGATTAGGTCTACAGTGTATTGGCTACGGTGCAAAAACAAAGTGGTACTTTACCTTAAATGCCTTTGTACGTGAATTTATTGCCTACTTAACAATTACTTGGCGCTTACAATTAGGTGTTGTGGGATGCATTGGATTAGGAGCTGTAGGATTGGCAATATTGAGGCAGGTTATAAGATGAAAAATATAAAAATAATCGCAATTGATGTTGATGGTACATTATTAAATTCTAAAAAAGAACTAACTCCAAAAGTAAAAAATGCAATTTTAAAAGCAAAAAGTGCAGGGATAAAAATTGTTATTGCTACAGGTCGACCATTGAGCGGAGTAGAAAAGATTTTGATTGAGTTAGGTTTAAATGAGCAAGAAGATCAATACGTCGTTTGTTTTGGAGGCGGAGTAGTAGAAACAACTGCGGGAAATATCTTATTTGAGAAAAAATTAACTTATGACAATTATCTAGATTTAGAGACAATTTCCTTAAAATTAGGTTTACATTTTCATGCATCAGCACCAGATAGAATTTATACCGCAGATCGAGATATTGGCGACTATACTCTATATGAGGCTAACTTAGTTAATTTAGGTATTTCGTACCGTACACCAGCTGAAATGAAAGATATTCCAATCATTAAGTGTATGTACGTGGATCGGCAAGATTTGTTAGATCAAAAAATTGCTGATCATAGACCTTTTGCCCATCTAGATGATGAAATTACTTTTACTAAAACAGCACCTTTTTATTATGAAGCAAATCCTAAAGGTGTTTCTAAGGGAAATGCTTTGAAATTTCTTTGTCAAAGGTTGAATTTAAGTAGTGAGAATTTAATGGCTATTGGAGACGAAGAAAATGATCTAAGTATGATTAAATTTGCAGGGGTTGGAGTAGCAATGGGTAATGCAGTGCCTGCTGTGAAAGAAGCAGCTCAAAGAGTAACAAGCGATTGTGACCACGATGGTGTAGCAGAGGCAATTGAAAAAATTTTATAAGTAAAATAATAAGTCTTTTGGATTAAGTTCCAAAAGACTTATTTAATTTATTAACGATGTTTAGGTGGCATCTTTAATCTTCTCTGTCTAAATAGTTCCATTATTAGTTGGAAGAGACCATAGATAATTAATAAAATGCCCAAAATAATGACTGCTTGACGACTGAAATAATTAGGATTGACAATTACAATAATGCCAGCAGCAAAAGCAATTAAGCTTTCTATGACATCAATAATATTTTTGAAAATTCCATTTTTCTTATTTTTAACGATTACATTACGTAATCTGATATATGCAAAACCGATTAAGAATATGCCTAGAACATAGTGGGCCAAGAAAGCTAATAAACGATTATTAGAAATAATTGCCACGGCTAAGCCGAAAACAATAAGATAAGTAATGATAAAGAATCGCTTTGATTTAGGAACTAGGTGAGAGTTAGCAGCCGTAACAATATGATAGCCGCTCCATCCAATACAAAATGCTCCAACTATTCCCCCAAAAGCTCTATAAGCATAATCCGGAATCATTAGGTCTACAATCCCTAGAATGATTAGTACCCAACCGATGATTGAATTAGGAGTTATAAATAATTTCTCTAGATGAGTAGCTTTAATACTGCGCCAGATGGTTTCCCATAAACTTCCGAGAACAAATCGCGTTCTTCTAGATGAATTAGTAAGAGAGAAAAGGATTGCGCCAAAACCACCAAAACCATTTTTATTAAGTTCTGTAATTTTGGTTGCGCCACTAGCTGCAAAAGCACTAAATAGATCATTTGTTAGGGCTTCACGTTCTTGAAGATTTGCCTCACCAATCCATTGATTAATAATTTGATTATATATTTTAGAAGTGGGATTACGGTGAGCTCTAGTAATAAAGTGAGAGCCTGATACTTCCCAGCTCATTGGATCATGTTGAGCTAGCTTTGGACGATCACTAACTAAAATTGTTGGGGTAATATTTTCTGGCTCAAAAAGCCGTCCAATGATACTAAATTCAGGTACATAGCGTTTTAATTTATCAGTAACGCCATCAACTTGAGTACTCAGTCCTGGACTATCAAAAGTGTAGATCGTCTTGATTTGTTTTTGCAAATCATCTGGGAGATTAACTGCTGCATATTCAGCAAGGTTTCCTCCCTTAGAGTGCCCCGCTAAGCTATAGACTTGCTTAGTAGTCTTTAAAATATTTGTAAGATAGTTTAAGGCATATTTTTGTGCACCGGTTGTTCTAAAGCTAATTTCAAAATCTTCTTTCCAGCCAACTAAGCTGTCATCTGTTCCTCGAAAGGAAATAAAATTAGTATCATTATCTAGACTAATTTTGATCGCAGAAAATTGTATTCGATCAGTAAGAACATCCACAAAGTAAGACAATTTTGCATCCCCAAAACGAACAGAACTTGCCATTAATTTAAGAAGATCGCGATATTTATAGTGATCTAGATTCGGGTTAGATGAATTAAAATACTTCTTTGTTGCTTCTTTAATTGAAATCTCTTTATTAGAATCAGGAACAATTCCATCAAGATGAATATAGGAAAATGTGGCAATGACTAATGCATCAACTTCGTCAAATGGTCGTGCAGAAAGGGAAATATCGCCACGCCATTTTATGTAAGACAAAATATTATTTGTATCCATATTTCATCCATCCTTTCTGCCAATTGTAATTTCATTATATAGATAAATGTTGTATTTTTTATTAACGAATTGCTAATAAAAAAGAAAATCACTTACTCTCCTTAAGTCTACCACATGGTAAATGAAGCGATTAAGTAACTTGTAGTATTGATAGATATTTGTAGCTGTTTTGAAATTAAAGAAAATTTTATTAATAAAAATAGCTGGAAATAAAAGAAAGAGACTGATTAAATATAAAAAATCAGTCTCTTTTTAAATTAACTATATGATTATAATCTTATTTAGATTTAACTGTTAAATTTTTTACCCCAAGCCCATGGGTCTTCATGCCAGGTTTTTAAAATATCATATTGGTCACGGGTAATATGTCCGGATTCATTTTCTTTTTTTAGTAATTCAGGATAAGAAAGAAGCGGTGCATATTTCACATTTGCTTTTTTAAAGTTTTCTTTGGCATCTGGTAGGTAATAAGTGAAGATTGAAGAAACTCCAATTACTTGACCACCATCTTTTTCTGTTGCTTTAACTGCATTTAAAACTGATCCACCAGTGGTAATTAGATCATCAATTAAGACAATTTGATCATTTTCTGAAAAACGACCTTCGATTTGACGACCTTTACCGTGATCTTTAGGTTTTGGACGAACATAAATCATTGGTAAATGTAATTTTTCGGCAACTAAAGCAGCATGAGGAATACCAGCAGTTGCAACTCCGCCAATAATTGTTGCTTGAGGAAATTCTGCCGCAATTAGGTTGGCTAGGTCACTAGCAATCATATCACGCAGGTCTGGATAAGAAACAGTTAATCGAAGATCGGTATAGATTGGTGAAAGCATTCCACTTGCATAAGTGAAAGGTTTATCAGGAGAAATAGTAATAATTTTTTCTTTGATTAATTGGCTAATAATTTGATCTTTATGCATGTTAGTTGAACTCCTTTTTAATTGCTTCATATGCGGCTTCTGGATCAGTAGCTAAAGTAATTGGCCGACCAACAACAATTGCTGTTGAACCCCATTCTTTTGCTTGAAGTGGGGTAGCTATGCGTGATTGGTCATCTTTAGCATTACCAGTTGGTCTAATTCCCGGAGTTACATATAAAAAGTCTTCTCCAACTTTTTGACGTAAATTTTTAACTTCGAGCGGGGAACAAATTACTCCGTCTGCACCTGCTTTTTTAGCTGTTGCGGCTAAGCTTAATACTTGATCATTCATTGATAAATTACAATTTTGCTCGTAATGTAGAACTTCGTCTGAAATCGAAGTTAATTCAGTTACAGCTAATAATTTGGGAACATTTTTATCAATTGGAGTTCCAGCAATTAATCCATCTTTTGCGGTCTTAATCATTTGACTGCCGCCAAGAGCGTGGACCGTAGTATAGGTAATGCCTAAACGAGCTAATGCTTTTGCGCCATTGTAGACGGTATTAGGAATGTCATTCATTTTTAAGTCTAAAAAGATTTGGTATCCTTGTTGTGCCAATTGTTTTACAATTTTAGGTCCTTCGTTAAAGAAGAGCTCCATCCCGATCTTAATAAAAACATTTTCAGGTTTACCTAATTGGGGTAATAGTTCATTTAATTTCTTTTCATTGTCTAAATCTAAGGCAACGATAACTGGTCTACTCATTTTTCCTCCATAAAAAAAGTCTATACCGAGCGCAGAGAGACACTAGGTATAGACTTTCCCAGATAATTTAAGCCAATAATTCTAACTTGCGGTCTCTCTGTACCGTTTAAAGTTTAATCAAAATGAAGTTTAGCATCTTCGAGAAAGAATTACAAATAAAATTTTTGAATTTGAAAAAAATAAAAAAGCGTGTACAATCAATTCTTGAAAAATAATTGAATGACAGAGAGCATTCATTTTGGAGGAAAATATGATTAATACACACGTAAAATTGCCAGGATTAGATTTAAAAAATCCAATTATGCCAGCAAGTGGTACCTTTGGTTTTGGGGATGTACCAGCAGCCAAGAAATTTGATTTAAATGATTTGGGAGCAATGGTAATAAAGACGACTACTCCTCATAGTACAACGGGTAATCCGCAACCCCAAATAGCTGTTTTAAATACTGGAGTTTTGAATTCAGTTGGATTAACTAATCCTGGGGTGGATGCGGTGATCAAAAATAAGTTAACTCCTTTGCGTAGTGAATATCCTAACTTGCCAATTATGGCTAGTGTTGGTGGAGAAGATGAAGCAGGATATGTTGAAGTAGCCAAGAAATTATCTGATTCTGGACTAGTAAATGCCTTAGAGATTAATGTTTCTTGTCCGAATGTGAATCAGGGTGGGATGAGCTTTGGCGTTCATCCTGATGTAGTTGAAGAATTGACTAAAAAAATTAAGTCAGTCGTTAAAATTCCAATTTATGTAAAATTAACCCCTAATGTCACTGATATTACGCAAATTGCGAAAGCAGCTGAAAATGGAGGCGCAGATGGTTTGTCATTGATCAATACTCTTTTGGGAATGGAGATTGATGTTGAAACTAGAAAACCTGTTTTGGGGCACAATATTGGTGGTCTTTCTGGTGAAGCGGTAAAACCAATTGCAATTAGAATGGTCTACCAAGTTCGACAAAGTACGACTTTACCAATCATTGGGATAGGCGGTATCAGTTCCGCTAAAGATGTAATTGAATTTATTTTAGCCGGTGCTAATGCAGTTGCTGTTGGAACGGCTCATTTTAAGGATAGTCTTGCTTCAAAGCATATTGCTGATGACTTACCAAAGGAATTAGAAAAGTTAGGAATTACAGATATTAATGAATTGGTGAATAAAGTCAATTTTAATTAAATGGCTTGACAAAAATCATGAAGTAAAGTAATTTTAAAACAATAAATGTCCTTTAAAATTAGTCCCGTGAGGCTAGCAAGGCAGGCTTAAATAAGTATGACTTAACTATAAGCTCCTAGTCTCAAGAACTAGGAGTTTTTTTATGGGCAAAATCAGGAGGAAAAATATGGCAAAGGAAATTTGGGATGCACTAGCAATGAAGCGTGCATTAACTCGAATTACTTATGAAATTATTGAACAAAATAAGGGTACTGATAATTTAGTGTTAATCGGAATTAAGACCCGCGGAGTTTATTTAGCTAAGAGAATTCATGACCGAATTCAAAAATTAGAAAATGTTGATGTACCAATCGATGAGTTAGATATTACTCTTTATCGTGATGATCGTCACGACGCTTCGCTGAAACAAGATCCAGTGATTAACTCTAACCAAATAAACGTTGATATTAACGATAAAAAAGTAATTTTAATTGACGATGTAATCTATACTGGTCGAACAATTAGAGCAGCGATGGATGCTTTGATGGATGATGGACGTCCTAGTTCAATTAAAGTTGCAGTTTTGGTAGATCGTGGTCACCGCGAATTACCAATTAGAGCTGACTTTGTCGGTAAGAACATCCCAACTGCAGCTAATGAACAAGTTGCTGTTAACATGGTAGAAAAAGATGGTAAGGATTCGGTTGAACTGAAATCTCTATCAAAATAATTAAAAAATATTAATTTAATAGTCAACCATTTAATTGACTCCAGAGAGGGCCAGAAGGGTTGCTATATTTTTCGTATACAAGAATATGAAAAATAGGCCTGGAGCAATTAAATGCTTCAGGCCTTTTTGCTTTAGAAAGAATAAAAATGGAAAATTTAAATCTTGTTAGTTTACCAAATTTTGTTAGTGTAGAAAATCTGAGTGTTGAAGAAGTTGAAGCTTTAATTAATCGAGCAGAATATTTTAAAAATGGCGGAGCTACGCCGAATCTAACAGAGCCCGTTTATATTACTAATATGTTCTTTG
Source organism: uncultured Lactobacillus sp. (assembly GCF_910589175.1). GTDB lineage: Bacteria > Bacillota > Bacilli > Lactobacillales > Lactobacillaceae > Lactobacillus. Next base: position 48,000 of record NZ_CAJURR010000002.1, on the reverse strand, counting down.
AGGATTCAAGTAGGACACATACTAGTTTTGAAATGGCTGAAAGAAAATTAGGCTTAACTGTAATTCCATTTGATCCTGCTCATTCTTCAGTTAATAAGGGAGAGACATTATACGATACATCCCTGATTATGGAAGCTGTGGGAGTGGATATTGAAGTGATTCGTCATTCACAAAATGAGTACTATCAAAATTTAATTCAGCCGCAATCCCATCAACATTTAGATATTGGAATAATTAATGCTGGGGATGGTAGTGGGCAACATCCCAGTCAGTGTTTATTAGACATGATGACAATTCATGAACATTTTAAAAAGTTTAAAGGTTTAAAAGTAGCGATTGTTGGTGATATTACTAATTCCCGTGTTGCTAAAAGTAATATGGAATTACTCCACCGATTAGGAGCGGAAGTTTACTTTTCAGGGCCTGAATATTGGTACTCAAAGGAATTTGATAAGTATGGAAAATATGAAGAACTCGATAAGCTGATTCCTGAGACGGATGTGATGATGCTCTTAAGAGTTCAACATGAGAGACACAGTGATGATCCTAATGAAAAGAATTTTGATGCAAAAGCATACCATGAAAAATACGGAATTAATAAGGAGCGCTACCAAAAATTAAAGCCAAATGCAATTATTATGCACCCAGGTCCAATTAATCATGATGTTGAATTAAGTGCAAATTTGGTGGAAAGCGACAAGTGTATGTTTACTCGTCAAATGCAAAATGGTGTATTTATGAGGATGGCAATGATTGAAGCAGTTTTACGAGGAAGAAAATTAGGAGGACTCAAGTAATGACTACTGTAATTAAAAACGGAACTGTGTATCAAAATGGCCACCTAATCAAAGCTGATGTTTTAATCGATGGTCAAAAAATTAAGGCTATTGGAACTGACCTAGAAGGAGAAGAAACAATTGATGCTAGCGGGATGATAGTTAGCCCTGGTTTAGTGGATGTTCATGTTCATTATCGTGATCCCGGTCAAACTTATAAAGAAGACATCAAAACTGGTAGCCAAGCGGCAGCACGTGGAGGTTTTACAACAGTTGGTGCCATGCCTAATGTCACTCCTGTTCCTAATACAGCTGAATTAATGGAGAAGATGGTTAGAGAAAATCAAAAAAAGGGATTAGTTCATATTCTCCAGTATGGCCCTATTACTAATGATGAAACAACTGATATTATTCCTGACTATGCAGCACTTAAGAAAGCAGGCGCATTTGCTTTAAGTAATGATGGACATGGGGTTCAAAATGCACGGACAATGTATCTTGCAATGCAAAAAGCTAAAGAAAATAACCTAATTATTGCAGCCCACGCCCAAGATGATTCACTTTTTAATAAAGGAATTGTTAATGAAGGAGTGGCAGCTGAAAAATTAGATTTACCACCCGTTACGGAACTTGCTGAAACTACACAAATTGCTCGTGATCTCCTTTTGGCGCAAAAAACAGGCGTCCATTACCATATTTGTCATGTTTCAACTAAGACTAGTGTGGAATTAGTTCGCCTAGCAAAAGCACGTGGGATTAATGTAACGTGCGAGGTAGCACCGCATCATATTTTACTAACTGATAGCGATATTCCAGAAGACGATCCTTACTTTAAGATGAATCCACCACTAAGAAGTAAAGAAGATCAAGCAGCTCTTTTAGTTGGGATGCTAGATGGAACAATTGATTTAATTGCTACAGATCATGCTCCCCATGCTAAAGCGGAAAAAGAAGGTAGTATGCGAGAAGCCGCTTTTGGAATTACGGGAAGTGAGACAGCATTTAGTACTCTTTATACTAGATTTGTAAAAGAAGAAAAAGTTTTCACGCTTGAGCAGTTACTATCTTTTCTTAGTGATAAGCCAGCTGCAGTATTTGGAATTAAAAATGCTGGTCTCCTTGAGCCAGGTAAGAATGCTGATATTGCAATTTTTGATATTGAGCATCAAAAAGAAATTAAAGAAGAAGATTTTAAGTCTAAAGGAGTAAATACACCATTTACTGGCCATAAGGTATATGGCGAGACAGTGATGACGTTTGTTGATGGTAAAGTTGTATATCAAAGGGGAACAAAATGAAACGCTATTTAATTTTAGAAGATGGTAGTATTTATGAAGGCGACGGCTTTGGCGCTGATTGTGAAAGTAGCGGTGAGGTTGTTTTTACAACAGGGATGACGGGCTATCAAGAAGCTATTACCGACCAAAGTTATGCCGATCAGATTTTGGTTTTTACTAATCCTTTAATTGGAAATTATGGAATTACTTTGGCAGATTATGAATCACTTGAGCCACAAATTAAGGGCGTTATTTGCCACCAAGTAGCGCGACGCCCAGACAATTGGCGTATGCAAACAACCTTGCCAAAATTTTTAAAACAATTGAACATCCCTGGCTTGCAGGGAATTGATACCCGTGAATTGGTTAAGAAATTAAGAATTCACGGTACCCTAAAAGGAAGAATTACTGATTCAAAGGAAAGTGCAGTAAGTATTGCTCAAGAATTAAAGCAAAGAAACATCACCCAAGGTGTAATCAGCCGTGTTTCAACGAAGAACTCTTATCCAGTACCTGGCTCAAAAAGAAATATAGTTGTTGTTGACTTTGGTATTAAGCACAGTATTTTACGAGAATTAGCGGAGAGAGACTGTAACTGTATTGTCTTACCTTATACTGCAACAGCTGAAGAAATTTTAAATCTTAATCCAGATGGTGTGCTTTTATCAAATGGACCTGGAAATCCAGAAGAAATGCTTATGGCTGCAAAAATGGTCCAAGAAGTTGAAAAACATGTTCCGCTATTTGGAATTTGTATGGGCCATCAAGTCTTTGCACTCGCAAATGGGGCTAGTACCTACAAAATGAAGTTTGGACACCGCGGCTTTAATCATCCTGTAAGAGAAATTGCTACTGGCAATATTGGTTTTACTTCGCAAAATCACGGTTATGCGGTAGATCCTAAATCTATTAATAAAGAAAATTTGATGATTACTCATGTTGAAGTAAATGATGACACAGTTGAAGGATTACGTCATAAAAAATATCCTGCCTTTTCAGTCCAATTTCACCCTGATGCAACCCCAGGACCTCATGATGAAGACTCAATGTTTGATGATTTTATGTCAATGATTGATCAAAGAAAGGAAGAAGAGCGTCATGCCTAAGAGAACAGATATTCATAAGATTATGGTAATTGGTTCTGGTCCAATTATTATTGGTCAAGCTGCAGAATTTGATTATTCAGGAACTCAGGCTTGCTTAGCTCTTCGCGAAGAAGGCTATGAAGTAGTATTAGTTAATTCAAACCCAGCTACGATCATGACTGACACTACTATTGCAGATAAGGTTTATATTGAACCCCTAACCGTAGAATCAATCTCAAGAATCATTAGACAAGAATATCCTGATGCAATTTTACCAACGCTTGGTGGGCAAGTTGGATTAAATATGGCTCTTTCATTAGCTAAAACAGGAATTTTAGATGAGTTAAATATTGAGTTATTAGGAACAAGACTTTCTTCGATTGAACAAGCAGAAGATAGAGAGAAGTTTAAAGAGCTATGTAAAGAACTGGGTGAGCCTGTTCCACCATCAACAACTGTTAATACCGTTGAAGAAGCCTTAGAGTTCGGTGATAGAATTGGCTATCCAATTATTGTTCGTCCGGCCTTTACGATGGGCGGAACTGGTGGTGGTATTTGTAATAATCATGAAGAGTTAGCACAGATTGCCAAGAATGGATTAGAACTGTCACCTGTTACTGAATGTTTAATTGAAAAATCAATTGCGGGCTATAAAGAAATTGAATTCGAAGTAATGCGTGATCATGATGATAATGCAATGATTGTATGTTGTATGGAAAATTTTGATCCAGTTGGAATTCACACTGGTGACTCAATTGTTTTTTCACCTAGTCAAACCTTAAGTGATAAAGAATACCAAATGCTTCGTGATTGCTCTTTACGTTTAATTAGAGCTCTTAAGATTGAAGGAGGGTGTAATGTTCAACTAGCCTCAGATCCTAATAGCTTTGACTATGATGTCATTGAAGTGAATCCTCGAGTTTCAAGATCAAGTGCATTGGCTTCAAAAGCAACCGGTTATCCTATTGCAAAAATGGCCGCAAAAATTGCAATTGGTATGACATTAGATGAAATTAAAAATCCAGTAACTGGAACAACGTATGCTGAATTTGAACCAGCTTTAGATTATGTCGTCTGCAAAATTCCTCGCTGGCCATTTGATAAGTTTTCTAAGGCCGACCGCACTTTAAGTACCCAAATGAAGGCTACTGGTGAAGTAATGGCAATTGGCCGAACAGCTGAAGAGGCAATGCAAAAAGCGGTAAGGTCTCTTGAAATTGACGAAAAAGATCTCTATTCTAAAGCAGCTCATCATGCAAGTGATGAAGAGATAGAACAAAAGCTAGTTAAAGCACAAGATGATCGACTCTTTTATTTGGCAGAAGCCTTTCGCAGAGGTTATAGTCTTGAAGATGTTCACGAATTAACCAAAATTAACTTTTATTTCTTAGATATTGTTAGTCACATGGTAGAGATGGAGAAAAATATCCAAGCAAATAAGGATAATCTTGAAACTTTACGTTTAGCTAAGAAATATGGTTTTAGTAATGCAACCATTGCTACTTTATGGAATGAAAGTATTGATCAGATTAGAGACATGCGGAAAAATAATGGGATCATTCCAGTCTACAAGATGGTTGATACTTGCGCAGCAGAGTTTGAATCAAAGACGCCATACTTTTACTCAACTTATGATGGTGAAAATGAATCACATAAGTCTGGTAAAAAATCAGTAATTGTTATTGGTTCTGGTCCAATTAGAATCGGACAGGGTGTTGAGTTTGATTATGCAACTGTTCACTGTGTAAAAGCACTTCAAAAGATGGGCTATGAAGCCATTGTTATTAATTCAAACCCAGAAACTGTTTCAACCGACTTTTCAATTTCTGATAAATTGTATTTTGACCCCCTAACCTTAGAAGATGTATTGAATGTTTGTGATTTGGAAAAGCCCGAAGGTGTAATTGTTCAGTTTGGAGGACAAACTTCAATTAATTTAGCTGCTGGATTACAAGATCATGGAATTAAAATCTTGGGAACTAGTGTTAAAGATCTTAACCGTGCAGAAGATCGTGAACTATTCGATCAGATAATTAAGAAACTTAAATTAAATCAACCAAAGGGCTTAACTGCAACAACACATGAAGGAGTTATTAAAGCAGCTGAAGAGTTAGGATATCCGGTCTTGGTCCGTCCAAGTTATGTACTTGGCGGAAAAGCAATGGAAATTGTTTACAACAAGGGTGAGCTTGAAGAATACTTACATGATCACGTAGATATTGCAGCTGATCATCCAATTTTAGTAGATGACTATTTAGATGGTCGTGAGTGTGATGTCGATGCAATTTGTGATAGACACGATGTTTTACTACCAGGAATTATGGAACATATTGAACATGCTGGTGTTCACTCTGGAGATTCAATGGCCGTTTACCCACCCCAAAACTTTACTGATGAAGTTAAAGATAAGATTATGGATGTTACTCGTAAACTTGCTCTCACCTTAAATTGTGTGGGAATTATGAACATTCAGTTTATCGTGAGAAATGGCGAAGTTTATGTAATTGAAGTAAATCCTCGTGCAAGTAGAACGGTTCCATTCTTAAGTAAAATAACTGGAATTGAAATGGCACAAGTTGCCACCCGGGTAATTATGGGCGAAAGTCTAGCTCAGCAGGGCTATAGTGATGGACTTGCACCTGAACCAGAAATGATTAGTGTTAAAGCGCCAGTCTTTAGTTTTAGCAAATTAGCTGATGTAGACTCATATCTTGGGCCAGAAATGAAATCAACAGGTGAAGTGATGGGTAGTGACCATACTTTTGCTAAGGCTCTGTATAAGGCTTTTGCCGGAGCTAAGATGCAACTACCTGAAAATGGAAATGTTCTATTAACAATTGAAGACAAGGATAAAGAAAAGATTCTTCCAATTGCAAAGAGATTTGCAAGAATTGGTTATCGAATTTTTGCTACTAAGGGTACAGCGGACTTCTTAAAGAATAATGGGTTACATGTTGATCTTGTAAATAAAGTTCATGAAAACGAAAATGCAGATGACAATATCTTAAATGAATTAAGAGAGGGAAGAATTGACTTAGTGATTAATACCATGGGTCATGATATTGAAAAGACTTCTGATGGCTTTATTATCAGACAAATGGCTATTCAACAAAATGTTCCATTATTGACAGCACTGGACACAGCTGACGCACTCTTAACATCTCTTGAAAATAGATCATTTGCAACAGACGCTTTAAAATAGTAGAAATAATCCCTGATTGAGGAAAAAACAATGGTAAAAGAAATTTGGGATAAGCCTGCAATGCAACGAGCTATTGTGAGGATTACATATGAAATTATTGAGAGATACAAGGGAGTAAATGATCTGGTTTTAGTTGGAATCAAAACTCGTGGGGTCTATCTAGCACGTAGAATTGGAGACCGACTTGAAGAAATTGAGAAGAAGATTGTGCCAGTAGGTGAACTAGATATAACCTCTTATCGAGATGATCGCAGAGTTGATATTGATCAAGAAAAGATTTCAAACTTAGAACCAGAAAATTTAAATATTACTAATAAACATGTTGTATTAGTAGACGATGTTCTTTATACCGGAAGAACTATTCGGGCTGCGATGGATGCTTTGATTGCAACTGGACGCCCAAAGTCAATTGCAGTTGCGGTTTTGGTGGATCGAGGACATCGGGAATTACCAATTAAGGCAGATTTTGTTGGAAAGAATATTCCAACAGCCTTGAGCGAACAAGTAGCGGTTAATGTTGAAGAAATCGATGGTATTGATAGTATCGAGCTAATTAAATTAAAGTAGAAAAAAACTGTATCATTCTGAAAAATCAGATGATACAGTTTTTTTGCTCTATTATTCTATTACTTTTGCGCCTAAGGAATTTTTAAAATGATCCAAGGCCCATTCCTGACCATGTTCAGTAAAGGTAGTAACACCCTTACTTGGAATGGTTAAATCATAGTTTAAATTATAGGCAGTCATAGCCGTATGAAGAACACAAATGTCTGTACATACCCCAGTTAGCCATAAATCGTTAATTTTACGTTCACGTAAGTAATTATCGAGATTAGTATTTTGGAAAGAAGAATAGCGATTTTTGTTAAATTTATATACTCGGTCACTAGATTTGTGAGCTTCATACCAATCTTTTAACTTACCGTATAACTCTTGCCCTGGTGTACCAACAATATTATGTGGTGGAAAGAGCTTATATTCTGGACTAAATGTATCACCGGTATGTCCATCAGTTGGAAAAATTACATAGTCTCCATTATCATAAAATTTATTTGCTAATTCGATTAAATAATCTTCCAAAGCTTGAGCCGGTTTTCCACAGGTAAGAGAACCATTGTCTGCAATAAAGTCATTGGTGTAGTCAATAATTAATAGTGCTTTTTTCATATTTTGTCCTTAAAAATTAAAACTATCCTGAATTACGTAAACCAGAGGTCACCCCATTAATGGTAATTGGTAAAATGCTTTCGTAAACACCGGCAATTTCATCAACGCGATCTCGTTTAATCATTTCAATTTGAATATAGTTAAGAATATTGAAGTATGGCATCCGGTAATTTAAGCTCATCTTTAAACTTGGGTTGTCGGCAAGTAATTCTTTGTTACCTTCAATTTGAAGAATTACTTCTTTAGTAAGTTTCCATTCTTGATAGATAGTATCAAAGACTTTTTTAGTATCTTCATCTTCACATAGATCTGCATATTGTTTGGCAATATCCATATTAGACTTGGAAAGAACCATATCAACATTGGAAAGGAGGGAGTGGAAGAAAGGCCAGCCTTGATACATCTTTTGTAAGGTGTGGAGGTTATTAGGATTGGCATCAATGAAATGTTTGAAGGCAGAACCAACACCATACCAACCAGGGAACATAATTCGACTTTGTGACCATGAGAATACCCAAGGAATAGCTCTTAAGCCTGAAAAATCAGTAATCTTCTTTCTTGCCGCTGGACGAGAACCAATATTTAAGTTGGAAATTTGCTTAATTGGGGTAGCTTGCAAGAAGTAGTCAAGAAAAGCTGGAGTTTCAAAAACAAGCTTACGGTAAACTTTATTGCTGTCTAAAACAATTTCATCCATTGAGGAACGGAAACCACCAATATCATCTTCGCTTACAATTTGTTTAGAAACAATCCGGTCGATTGTAGCTGAAGCAAGCATTTCCAAGTTGTAGTAAGCAGTATCTTGATTACCATACTTGTTTTGGATGATTTCACCTTGTTCGGTCATTCGAATCCGGTCATTAATTGAGCCAAAAGGTTGAGCAGTAATCGCTTCATAAGAAGGACCGCCACCACGACCAACAGTTCCACCACGGCCGTGCATGAAGGTAATATTAACACCCAATTTCTTGCCCATTGCAGTTAAGTCTTTCTGAGCCTTATAAAGATTCCAGCAAGAAGCTAAATAACCACCATCTTTATTTGAGTCAGAGTAGCCTAGCATAATTTCTTGGTAATTATTTTGAGAAGCAAGCCACTTTTTAACAATGTCGAGATTTAGAAATTCTTTCATAATTTCACGAGAGTTTTCTAAGTCTTCAACTGTTTCAAATAATGGCACAACTTGAATGCGGGCTCCTTGATTATTTAAAAGATTGTATTCCTTAAGCATGATTGCTTGTTCAAGAAGATCAGAGACACTTTCAGTATGAGAAATAATATGTTGTTTGATTACATCTTCACCAATACAATCTTTGAGTTGACGAGCAGTCTTGTAGATCTTTAATTCCTTTTGGAGTAATTCAGATTTTGGCTTATTGTTAGCGTGAAGATTACGTGGATCATTGTTTAACTCATTAAGTAAAACTTTAACCTTATCTTTTTCGGGTAAGTCACTATAATCATCACAAATTCCGGCACTCTTTAGTAATTCAGCAACACAAGCTTCGTTTACACTAGAATCCTGACGCATATCAATTGTTGCTAAATGGAAACCGAAGATATCAATTGCTTCTAAAATTTCCGTAAAGAAACTTCTAACTACGGCTTGGTCATGATCTTCTTCAAGTGATTCTTTAATTGTAATTAAATCAGATTTGAAATCTTGTGGATTCTTGTAAATCGGAATTTTGTCTAAGTTTTCTAAATCGAGTTTTTTAACAAAACTATTTTTATCAGCTGTGCCTAAAAGAGTATATTCAGTGTGAAGTAAACGGCTCTCAATATAGTAGAAAGCACGACGATACGGTTCATTAGTTCTAAATGGTGAGTCGTCATTTGAGAGCTCTGATAATTTTTCAACAGCGGATGAAGGCTTCATATAAGAAGTAGACATTGAAATCGTGCGGTAAAGCTTGTTTAGCTGTTTAATATAGTATTCAAAAATTACTTGGCTTTGCAAAGTAGCACTCAGCTTTAATGTTTCGGCAGTAACGTATGGATTTCCATCACGATCGCCTCCAATCCACATGCCCATTGTAATTGGGGTAGCACCATCTAGATTTAAATTATGCTTTTTAGCTAATTCTTGGTAGCGAGCTGTAAATTTAGTGATAGCCGGAATCAAAGCCTTAGGATAGTATGCTAAAACATTCGTAATTTCATTAGAAACCTGTAGTTTGTGGCTACGAATAATATCGGTTTGCATTAAAATCTCAATGTAAGCGCGGAGTTTTTCAGTCCATTCAGCCTGATTAATGGTTCCATTTTTAACTTCGCGGTAACTACGTAATAGACCATGGATTTGATCAGTTAATTCAAGGACAGTTTTTCTTTGAACTTGAGTAGGGTGAGCAGTTAAAACGGGAACGACATTAACATGCTTAAGAATTTCACTGGCATTTTCTTTTTGAGCAACTAAGTCAATCGTATCTTCAAGTTTACCAAGATAGTCTTGATCCGTATTATTGAGCAGATTAACTTCACTAGCTAACTCTACATCTTCAGAAATATTAACTAATAACGGTAAAGTTGCAAAATAACGTGCAACGACAATCATTTCTTGATTAGTAAGGCTAGCAATTTGCTTTTCAAGAGCATCGTAGTCTTTTTGGGCAGAGATCTTAATTAAATCTTGAATTTTATTAAAAATCACATCTCCACTTAATTGACGTGTACTTTCGTTAAGTAAGTTGGTTAAAATTTTAACTTCTTCAGCTACCATTGCATGATCGCTGCTATTTTCTAACTTCTTGATGGACATTAAAAAATGTTTCCTCCTTTTTGTGAAAGATTTAACATAAGAATAACACATATTTTTATGTTTGAATATTAGTTTGAAAGATAATTTTTTTGAGCGTTTTTCATCATTGCTAGGACTTTTTTAGCAGAAATTTCAACTGTAAGAGATTTAGCATAATTTTGGTAATTTGCACTCATCGTTTTTAAATCTTTAGGATGATTAACCCAGTAATCAATTCTTTGAGCTAAAATTTCGCTTCTACCAGCTGGAAAAAGATTGTTCGGGCTTAAAGCATATGCACTGGTAGATGAAAGAGGGCTTTGAGCAATGACGGGTACACAGCCAGTCGCAAAAGCTTCCATGCACGCCATCCCTTCAACTTCCACGTTAGCACAATGAACAACAATATTAGATTGATCCATGATTTGTTTTAGTTCATTTCTAGTATAAAAATCAAGATGAGCTTTAACTCTTAGTTTTTGGCAAAGGGAGAGATATTCATTCTTTAAGGGACCTTTCCCAGCTAAAATTAATTTGATTCTATCTTTATATTTACTACACGCAACAGCTTTAATTAAAGTCTTTTGATCTTTTTCATTTGAAAAACGACCGATTGAAAGGATTGTAAAGGGATCAGTCGTTGTTGTTCTTTCATTATTCTGTAAATAATAATCACTAATGCCATTAGAAATAACTATTAACTTGGATTTGAAGTTATATTTTTTTAAATGTTGTTCGACCTTAGTAGTTGGACATTGTAAATAGCTACAGTAATTAAAAGTAGTATCACGAAATAATCTCATAAAAGCAGAGTTGATTCTGGCATGGTCTAAAATTGGAACTGAAGCAGTCAGATTTTCAGGATAAAGATGAAAAGTACCTGTAATTGGCTTTCTCATCTGTTTAGCAATTTTAGCTGCCGTCCAGCAAACAGGAAAAGGATCTTCTAAGTGGACTAAATCTGCCCAACTAATAGCTTCTTTAATTATCTCTTTTTTAGGTTTAGCAAAATGAAATCCTTCTTTAGCAATAATATTTTTAAAAATTGGGATGGTCATTATTGGAAGAGGATAATCTGGTTCTCCGCCTGCAATGGAAGAAAGGATACGGACATCTTGACCCATTTTTTTAAATTCGTGAACAAAACGCTGCGTTGAGATTGACATGCCATTGCTTTTATTGAAATAATCATCGATAACAATTAAAATTTTCATGATTATTTTCCCTCTAGTAATTACTACATGTATTTTAACAAGTAAGGAAACTTAAGTGAAAGAAATAGATAAGTATCAAGAATTAAGACAAAAGCTAATTGAAAATGGTAATCCAGATTTAGCAAAACAAATGGAAAAGTATTTACGAAATAAATTTAAATTTTACGGTTTAAAATCGCCAGAAAGGCGCAAGAGTTACCATGATCTAATCAAAGCAGAGAAGAAAAATAAAAAAATTGATTGGAAGCTTCTTGACCAAGCTTGGTCTGATTCGCATCGAGAGGCCCAATATTTTGTTTGTGACTATTTAATTTCATTAGAAAAGTATTTAACATTTGAAGATATTGATCAGATTTTTAATTATGTAAAATCAAAGCAATGGTGGGATACAATTGATAGTTTGATAAAACCAATTGGTAAAATTGGCTTAAGGGATGAAAGAGTAAATGACTTAATGCTAACCTGGTCAAAAGATAATGATTTTTGGGTAAGAAGGGTAGCTATTGAGCATCAACTCTTACGTAAAGATAAGATGAATATTGAATTATTAGAAAAAATTCTAGAAAATAACCTAAATAGTTCGGAATTTTTTATTAATAAGGCAATTGGTTGGGCATTACGTGATTATTCTAAGACTAATCCTGAGTGGGTAAGAGAATTTATTGAAAACCATGTTTCTGATATGGCACCCCTTTCGATTAAAGAAGGGAGTAAATATCTATAATAATTTTTTTACGTCAAAAGCACCTTTTTCATTGAAATGAGGTGCTTTTTATTAATATAAATAGTCAATTTTTCATAAAATATACTTAGAAGAGATTAAACATAGGGGATGAAAAAAATGACTTTTATTGAATTGAAAAATTGCTCGAAAAAATATGGTTCAGGTAGTACAGTCGTTTGGGCAAATAAAAATATTAGCTTTAATATCAAACAAGGTGAACTGGTAATTATTTTAGGATCATCAGGCGCAGGCAAATCGACATTATTAAATATTTTAGGTGGGATGGAAAACGTTAGTGAAGGTGAAGTTATTATTAATGGTAATAACATTGCTAAGTATTCGGCTAAGGAATTAACTAAGTATCGTAGAAATGAAATTGGATTTGTCTTTCAATTTTATAACTTAATTCCTAACTTAACAGCGAAAGAAAATGTTGAACTTGCAAATGAATTGGTTACTAATCCAATTGATGCCGAAGTTGCTTTGAAAGAAGTGGGACTTGAAAAGCGGATTAACAATTTTCCGTCCCAATTATCGGGTGGTGAGCAACAAAGAGTAGCAATAGCCCGTGCCATTGCTAAAAATCCATCGCTATTACTTTGCGATGAACCAACGGGGGCTTTAGACTATCAGACCGGTAAAAAAGTACTGAAGATTTTACAAGATCGCAGTTTAAAGAAAAATTCCACTGTGGTTATTGTTACTCATAATGCAGCTTTAGCTCCAATTGCTGATAAAGTAATTAGGATTCAAGATGGAAAAGTAAAGCAAATTGAAAATAATTCTTCTCCGCAAGATATTGCCCAAATTGAATGGTAGGTGAGTGAGATGAACAGAAGAATTTTATGGAAGGATGCTCTCAGCTCGCTTAATCATTCGTGGGGCCGCTTCATCGGAATTCTACTACTAATGGCAGTTAGTGCTTTTGCTTTTATTGGACTAAAAATGGCTGGTCCAGATATGAGAAATACTGCTCAGACTTATTATCAAGATGTAAATTTAGCAGATTTAACAGTTAGCTCAAACTATGGGTTAGATAAAAACGATACACAAACTATTAAGAACCAGGCAAAAAAAGCTACTATTGACTTTGGATATTTACAGGATACAACTATCAATAATTCAAAGACTAGCCTACGTGTTTTATCAGAGAATAAAAATATTTCTACTAATCAGTTAATTAGTGGGAACTTTCCGAAGAAAGATAACCAAATTGCCATTAGTTATTTACTTAGAGATAAGTATCATCTAGGGGAATGGATTACTTTAAATCAACATTCTAATCTGAAAAATAGTAGATTTAAGATTGTTGGTTTTATGCGGCCAAGTGAATATACAGACAAAAGTGAAATTGGTCAAACCAATGTTGGGACAGGTCAGCTTTCTGGAATTGCGGTAGTTAAGAAAAATGCCTTTAAGTCTCAAAATTATAGTATTGCCCGAATTCGATTTAATAAAACTAAAGAGCTAGACCCGTATTCTAGTACTTATCAAAAATTTGTCGATAATAAAAAAGAAAGACTTACTAATTCTTTAAAGCAAAGCGGTAAGTTGAAAAAAGCAGAAGTTAATAATAATTTTAAAGCTGCACAGAAACAAATTAAGCAAGCGAAAGCGCAGATTCAGTTGGCTGAAATTAATGGCTTAGAGATGACTAAGGAAAAAGAAAAATTAGAAAAGCAGCAAAAGAAACTGAATGAGCAAAAGCAAGAAATGAAGCAGTTAGGCAGCATTTCATATTATGTTAATGATCGTAAAAATGATTCAGGATACGATACTTATCAGTCTAATTCAGAAAAAATTGAATTAATCACTAATATATTTCCAGTCTTTCTATTTGCAGTAGCAGCTTTAGTGAGCTTTTCAACGATGACTCGTTTTATTGATGAAGAACGACAAAATATTGGTGTCTTAAGAGCCTTGGGTTACAGTAAATTAGACACGAGTCTAAAATTTGTTATCTATAGCTTAACTGCTGCTTTAACGAGTGTATTCATTGGAGCAATAGGTGGGTACTGGATTCTGCCACAAATAATTTTTAATGCCTATACAGCAAACCTGACATTAACGAATTTTCAGAGCGGCTTTTCGTGGAAATATTTGTTCTTAACTATCTTAATTGCTATTCTCTGTACTACGGGGGCTGCGGTAATTCAATTGTTTATTGTTTTGCGGGCCAAGACAAGTGAATTATTGTTACCTAAGCCGCCGAAAAATGGTTCGCGGATTTTACTAGAAAAAATTAAACCTTTTTGGCAACATTTGAGTTTTAATTATAAAGTTACTTTGAGAAATATTTTTCGCTATAAAGTGAAAATGATTATGACTATTCTAGGTATTGCGGGATGCACAGGATTACTAATGATGGGATTTGGAATCCGTGATTCACTAGCGGGCATTGGACAAAAACAATACAATGAAATTATTAAGTATGATCTGATTGCGGTTGATAAAAATTCTCTGTCTAGCGAACAAAGCACTAAATTAAATCAGAAGCTTTCCTCTAGTCAGGTAAAGAAATATTTGCCAGTATATTTTGAAAATGTTTCGAAAAAAATTGCGGGTACTAATCAGAATCTTTCGATAATTGTTCCAGAAAAGAGTAGTGAGATTAGCAAATATATTAGTTTGAGAAATAGAACATCTGGTCAAAAAATTAGCTTAAATAATAAGGGAATAGTTATTTCAGAAAAATTGGCCAAGTTATTGAACCTAAGTGTTGGAGATGATTTAAGTTTAATCAATACTAACGGCAAAAAAGTAAAATTACCAATTAGTAACATCTGCGAAATGTATATGGGACACTATGTCTTAATGAATTCGAATGTTTATCAAAAGCACTTTGGGCAAAAAGTACCTTCAAATGCTCAATTAATTGAGTTAAATAATAAAAATCAAATTAATTCTTTTGCGAGTTCTTTGATAAAAACTGGAGCAGTTAGTGCAATTAATTTAAATACTAATAATCAACAAATTATCGATAGTTTGATTCAAAGTATGGATAAGGTGATGTTTCTTTTAATTGGATTAGCCGCAGTATTAGCAATTGTGGTGATTTTTACTTTAACTACAACCAATTTAGAAGAACGAATGAGAGAAATTGCAACCTTGAAAGTATTAGGTTTTTACAATAATGAGGCGAGTCTATATATTTATCGAGAGACAATTATTTTATCAATTTTTGGTATTTTAATTGGATTTTTAATTGGTAATTGGCTCCATGCTTTTATTATTGATAATTTAGCCCCGCTAAATGCGATGTTTAAACCTGGAATTCTATTTAGTAATTATTTATTATCAGCTTTAATTCCCCTAGTCATTACAGCTATCATGTCAGTTTTCGTAAATCGCAAGATTAAAGAAGTTAATATGCTGGAAGCATTGAAATCAGTAGATTAAAAAAACCGTGCGTAGAAATACGTACGGTTTTATTTAGTACAATATTTTAAAATTAATTTAATCATGATATCATTTAATTAATCTTATAATTTCAATGGAAGGTAATTAAATGAGAAAATACTTTAGCGTTCGCGGTGGTGCAGGTGACCTAACTAAGCCTGATATTAATACTAGACCACAAGATAATCTTTACTTAGCAGTTAACTCAGAATGGCTTTCAAAAGCAAAAATTCCAGCTGACAGAACTTCAACAGGAATTAATTTGATTTTAGACATGCGAATTGAAGATCAATTGATGAAGGATTTTGCTGAATTTGCTGACGGGAAAAAGGAGATTCCTACTATACCAAGTTTTGCAAAAGCAATTAATCTTTATAAATTAGCAATTGATTTTGATAAAAGAAATAAAGAACAGGGAGAGCCAATCAAACCTGATTTAGAAAAATTAACTTCTTTGAGTAGTTTTGAAGAATTTAATAAACAAGCTGCTGACTTGTTTGCAAAAGGATATGACTTACCATTCAATATTTTTGTAATGGAAGATATGAAGGATACTGATCATAATGCCTTATATGCAGAAGGACCAGGTACATTTTTGCCAGATACTACTGCATATCAAAGTGATGATGCTGAAAAATTGCTTTCTACTTTGGAAAAGCAAACAGTTAAGTTACTTGTAATGGCTGGAGTAGAGGAAGAACAAGCAAAGACTTGGGCAAGTAAGGGTATTGAATTTGATAAAAAACTTGCCAAAGTTTTGAAGTCAACTGAAGAATGGGCTGACTATGCAGCTGTCTATAATCCAGTTAAATTAGCAGATTTTGAAGCTAAATTTGCTAATTTCGACATCAATGCTTTCTTAAAACAGCTTTTACCTGAATTACCTGATCAAGTAATTGAAGCAGAGCCACGTTATTTTGATCATATCAATGAATTCGTGAATAATAGTGAATTTGACGAAATCAAGAGCTGGATGATTGTTAAGTTTATTAATGGAGTAGCTAATTACTTATCTCAAGACTTTAGAGAAGCAGCTTTTCCATTTAGACAGGCTATCTATGGTGTGCCTGAAATGCCAGCCCAAGATAAGCATGCATACCGTTTAGCAAATGCGGCTTTTGATGAAGTTGTCGGAATTTACTACGGTAAAACTTATTTTGGCGATGATGCTAAGAATGATGTAATTAGCATGATAAAAAATATGCTGAAGGTTTACGAAGAAAGAATTCAAAATAATTCATGGCTTTCAGAAGCTACTAAGAAACAAGCTATTGTTAAATTGCAAGCCCTAAAACTCAAGATTGGTTATCCAGAAAAGAATCAAGCTGTTTTTGACCGATTGGTAGTTGACTTAAACAAGAGTCTATATGAAAACCAAGCTCTTATTAATCAAGAAAAGATTAAAGACAGCTTGCAAAAGCTAAACCAAGTTCCTGATCGTAGTGTCTGGGCGATGCCTGGCAACTTAAACAATGCTTGCTATGACCCACAAAAGAATGATTTAACTTTTCCAGCTGGAATTTTGCAAGCGCCATTCTATGATGCAAAACAATCTCGTGCAGCTAACTATGGTGGAATTGGAGCAACTGTTGGTCACGAAGTTTCTCATGCTTTTGATAATAATGGGGCCCAATTTGATGAAAAGGGTAATATGAAGAACTGGTGGACTAAAGAAGACTTTGCTGAGTTTAATAAACGTACTAAGGCCGTTGCCGATATTTTCGATGGCTTACAGTATGGGCCAGCTAAGTTAAATGGTAAGCAAGTTGTTTCTGAAAATATTGCTGATCTAAGTGGTCTTTCTTGTGCGATTGCTGCTAATAAAGCAGAAGGTGGAGAGATGAAAGATCTCTTTGAAACTTATGCTAAGAGCTGGATGCAAAAGCAACGTCCAGAATCAATTACAGCAGAAGTTCAATCTGATGTACATGCCCCGCAACCAACAAGAGTTAATATTCCTGTTCAAAATCAAGATGAGTTTTACGAAGCTTATAATGTAACTCCAGAAGATGGAATGTGGCTTGCTCCAGAAGATAGAATTACAATTTGGTAATACAAAACAGAGAGGTTATAAATTATAATCTCTCTGTTTTTCTATACCATAAATTTTATACTATAATATTTAATGTAAGCGCTAATAAACATAGGAGGATAGATCACATGGCACAATTTGAAAACAATAATTTTGGCGACGTACTACTCAATCGTCATTCGGTGCGGCATTTTGATAAAGGCGTGAAAATTTCTCGGGCTGAATTGAGAGAAATAGTTAAAGAAGCAACTACTGCGCCTTCTGCATGTAACTTACAAGCGTGGCAATTTGTAGTAGTGGATACTGATGAAGGTAAGAAGAAATTACATAAATTTTACATACCCTTCAATAATCCGCAAATTGATACATCAAGTGCAGTTATTCAGATTTTTGGTAATACACTAGCCTTTAAGAAGTATCGTGCATTATGGGATCAAATGTATGCAGAAAAGAGAATCTCAAAAGAAGAACTAGATAAAGTTTATAATACATTTTTACCATTATATGAGCATGCAGATAAAACAATGCTTACGGCGGATGCAATGGTTGATTCTTCACTTGCTGCAATGCAGTTGATGTTAATTGCTAGAGCACATGGATATGAAACAAATGCAATGGCTGGTTATGATACAAAAAAAGCGGCAAGTGTAATGGGACTTGATCCAGAGCAGTATGTTCCAGTAATGGGGATTGCTATTGGAAAACCAGATAAAAATGTAGAAGAACTTAAGTCAGTTCGGTATCCAGTTGACGAAGTTTTAAAATTCGAATAATAGGATAACTTACTTTACGTAAGAATAAATTAGCACTATACTATAACCATAAACTAATAAAAAGTAAGAAGATTATAGAAAGTGTCATTGTTATGAAAAAATTATCCGACAAAGTAACTTTTAAACATGGTGCAGTTATTAATAATCGAATGGTGCAACCACCTATGCTTACCAGTAGTGGGCTGAACGGCATGGTTAGCGAAGATACAATTTCTTATTGGAAAGCACGTGCAAATTCTGCAGGTTTAGTAATTTCAGAATATAATTATGTGAGCCCAGCAGGTGGACCTGCACTCACTTGGGCGGATAATAGAACGCAATTAGCCGTTTATGATGATAAGTTTTTACCTGGTTTGACTAAGATGGCAAAAACGATGAAATCTGGTGGAAATAAAGCTCTACTTCAAATTGCTCATACAGGACGAGAAGCAAATTATCGTGCACATCTAGGGTTGCCAGTATATGCTCCAGATAGTGCCAATTATCCATTTTTACCTTATGGAGTTCAGGCTTTTACTACTGAACAAGTAGAGCAAGTTGTTAAAGATTTTGGTGCAGCTACTAAACGAGCAATTGAGGCTGGTTTTAATGGAGTAGAGATTCATGGTGCCAATCATTATTTAATTCAACAGTTCTTTTCTCGTTTTTCAAATCATCGTCAAGATAAGTGGGGAGATTACGAAGCATTCCCATTAGCTGTGGCTAAAGAAGTTTTCGAAGTTGTGAGAAAGTATGCTCCACAGGACTTTATTATTGGTTATCGGATTAGTCCAGAAGAAATTAATCCAGATAGTGTAGGCTATACCTGGTATGAATCAATAAAATTAATTGATAATTTAACAAACAATTTTGATTTTGACTATATTCACTTATCATTACCTGACTATAAGGCAAAACCAGATGATTCTGCTAAAACATTTGCAGAACTCTTTAGACCAGTAATTGGCAAAGATACAAAATTAATTATTGTCGGGGATGTAATGAGTCAAAAAACTGCTGAAGATGCTCTAAATTACACTGACTTAGTAGCTGCTGGGAGAGCTCAAATAATTGATGCTAACTTTGCGGCAAAAGTGGTTGCTGGTGAAGGAGATAAAGTGATCACTGAGTTGTCAAATGAAGAAGAAAAAGAGCAAGCTTTGACTCCAGGTTTGCGTGAAGCAATGGATAAGCAGACGAAACGTCCTAACTTTGCAAAGATGCTGCGAGGACTTGATTACAGTAAGGCGATTAAAGTTAAATAAAGATAAGATATTAAAGGTAGAAGTTTATTTCTACCTTTTTCTGTAATAGGAGAATTAGCAATGACAAAATATGTAGTAGCTCCGGATTCATTTAAGGAAAGTATGACAGCAAAAGAAGTCTGTGAGGCTATGGAAAAGGGAATAAAAAATGCTGATGGGGATGCAGAAGTAATAAAAGTTCCTATGGCAGATGGCGGAGAAGGAACAGTTGATTCTTTAGTAGATGCGACAAATGGCCAAAGAGTTACCGTTGAAGTTACAGGGCCACTTGGAAATAAGATAAGTGCATATTATGGAATTCTAGGTAATGGGACAACTGCTGTAATTGAAATGGCTAAGGCAAGCGGCTTAGAAATAGTAGAAAAGGAGAAACGCAATCCGATGATAACCACCACTTTTGGTACTGGTGAATTGATTAGGGATGCATTAGATCATGATGTTAAAGAAATTATTATTGGATTAGGCGGCAGTAGCACTAATGATGGTGGTAGCGGCATGGCTCAGGCTTTAGGAGCAAAACTACTCGATCAAAACAATCATCAAATTTCTTTTGGTGGCGGAAATTTAGATAAACTAGATAGAATTGATATTTCTAATTTAGATTCAAGATTGCAAGATGTAAAAATCATTTTAGCAAGTGATGTTACTAATCCATTAATTGGTAAAGATGGTGCATCAAGAGTTTTTGGACCGCAAAAAGGTGCGACATCAGAAATGGTTGAAAAACTAGAAAATAATTTACAACACTACGCTAAAATCATTAAACGTGATTTGAATAAAGATGTTGCCTCAGTTTCAGGCGCAGGAGCGGCAGGTGGTTTAGGAGCTGGTTTAATGGCTTTCACTACTTGTGAAATGAGGCGAGGAGTAGATCTTGCAATTGAAGTAACCAAACTAGAAGAAAAAATTAGGGATGCTGACTATGTCTTTACCGGAGAAGGTGGCACAGATTTTCAAACCAAATTTGGAAAAACCCCCTATGGTGTTGCTAAATTAGGTAAAAAGTATCATAAGCCAGTTATCTCATTAGCCGGATATCTGGGAGAAGGAATTGATAGTTTATATAGCGAAGGATTTACTGCAATTTTTGGAATTATTCCCGGAGCGTGTGATCTTTCTACTGCTTTGAAAAATGGACCAAGTAATGTGGCTAGAACTACAGAAAATATAGTTCGTTTACTTAATTTTTAAAGTGTATGTAAACATATATTGGTGACGAGGTACCTAATAGTAATATGCATATTTATGAAAGCGATTTTTAATATAGGTAAAAATGAAAGAAGGCGGTTGAGGTGAAGGACTTAAATGAAGTAATGATTGGAAAACCGGTAAAGATTAGCCACGTTTTACTGGGTGTAATTTTAGTTATTTTATTATCTTTATTTGTAACGGGATTTGGTTACTTGCCTTGGTGGATATTTTTAATTGTCTTAATTCTTGGTATTTTTATTACACTACCAACTTGCTTTAGTTCTTATTGGTCGATCAATAAGAATAGGATAAAAATTATTACTTATAGCGCCAAAGATATTATTAAGTTAATGCAACTCTTGGGACTGAAGAAAAAATATACGCAAATAATTGATTTAAATCAAATCAAAACTGCAGAGATAAGATATACAAAGAATATAAGAATTAGTCCAGTAGATTTTAATCCCGATTATCTAACTTTATATTTAAAAGATGAGAAAAATAAAGCGCACAGTTTGTCCTTAGGTAAAATTAGCTATCAACAAATTGAACTAATTTTGCAATTTTTAAAGGATAATCAAATAGAAATAATTGATAAACAGGGAATTGTTAGTCTCTTGAAAAATAATGTAGATTTATTTACACATTTTCATAAAAAATGGACAGCAATCTAGAATACTAAAAAAACTTCTACCATTAAAAAAGTAGAAGTTTTTTAGTGTTCTTATTAATCTTCACTTTGATCCCAAATCTTTTTAGCAGCTGGAATTTTACCTAAATCAGTGATTTCATCTTTATCTAACACAACTAAATTGTTAGGTCCTTGTGCTAGCTGGTTAAAACTATCTAGGCTTTGATTTCTGAAATAACCATCTCCGGCTTTATCAAGAGCTTTTTGTAATTTATCAATTCGATAAGCGTCGGCATCAGCTTGAGTTTTTACTGCTTCAGCATTTGCTTTTGCAGTAGCAACTAGTGCATCATTTTTGGCTTTAGTAGTTAATTCAATATTTCTAGCTTCACCTTCAGCTCGAGCAATAGCAGCAGTTTTTTCCCGGTCAGCAGTTAACTGCTTGTCCATGGCCTTTTGAATTTCTGGGCTCGGGAGCAATTCATCAACGTTAACACGAACTACTTGAATTCCATACATATCAGTTAAATCGCCAATTGCTTGTGATAATTGGGCATTGATTTCACTAGTTGATCCAAGCGCTTCATTTAATTCCATTCGTCCGATAATATCACGTAAATGACCACGAATTAATTGCACCATTGATTCGACAGAGTCCGTATTGTTATAGAAGTATTTATATGCATCAGTAACAAGATAGTTTAAGGTTAAGCTGGTAGTGATTTCGGCATTATCCTTAGTGATAATACGATATTTAGAAATTTCTAAGGGCTGCAATGCTAAGCTTACTTTTCTCAAGCTTTGGAAAATTGGCCAAATAAAGACTAAACCAGCTTTTACAGTTCTTGAGTATTTACCTAAAGTCTCAACTAAGCCTACATAGTTTTGCGGTACGATCCGTAAGCCACATAAAAAGTAGATAATAATTAGTAAAATAATTACACCAATAAAAACGTAAATCATGGTATACCCTCCAATTAATTGAATTTGATGATATTATCTAATATTTTAACTAAAAATAAAAGATTATTTAAATATTTTTTTGATATTAATTGTGACTTTTAATTATCAAAGCTATGTAAACATAGAAAATACTACTATAGTTTCTCCGATAAAAATATGCATTATATTGCGGTATATGCCATTTCACTTATATAATTTTGCATCTTAGTTTACCTTTTTGACCACTTAATAAAAATAGGTTGTAAATTAAAATTCACGCAGTAATATTAAAATATAAATAAAAAATTAAAGGGAGAGGTTGAGGATGAAGCTAAGCGGAATATTTAGAATAAATAAAGGTCGCTTTATTCTAATTTTTTTAATGGTAATACTTGCAGCTGTAATAGATACCATTTCTCAGTATTTGATGACACCAGCATTCAATAATTTAAAGAATTTAAATTTTTTAGGCTTTGTAATCTTTATTGCTTTATCAAGGCTCTGTGATATTTGCCGGTTATTATTGTGTTCTGGTTCGGACTACTTATACAGTAAACAAAGTCAAAGTTATTTACATCAAATAAGAAAAAAGATCAGCTTATATTTGTTTAAAAAGCAAATTGATGATACAGCGGCAATTCAAAATAATTTAGCTGCTAACTTGGATCAATTAACTAGAAACTATTTGACGCCAATTAAGGCTGCCTTCTTATATGGGTTGATGGTTATTTTTTCAATAGTAGTGTTATTTTCTTATAATTGGAGCTTAGTTTTATTAACGCTTATCCTAACTTTAGTTTCGCTTTTATTGCCAAAGGTATTTGAAAATATGAGTTCAAATGCCACGATTGAAGTCACTAAAAGCAATGAAAAACTTTTAAAAGCAATTTCAAACTGGATTAATGGCTTAGATGAATTAAGAAGATATAGTAGTTTTAGAATTTATTATGACTCCATGAATCAAGCTGCTGATAATTATAAAAAGGCGGCTATTCACCAAGGCGCAACAATTGCCATTGCGGATCTGACTACCTCTATTGTTAATATAGGTGGACAGATAATCTTGATGATTCTGGCTGCATATTTATACTTTAATGGTCAAATAGTCTTTGGTGCTGTTATTACAACAATTCAATTTTGTTCAACAGTGATGAATGGTACGGCACAATTTGCTGCTCAATGGAATTTAATTAAATCATCAAAGAAGTTAAATGAAAAGATAACCTCCTTAGAAGGCGCGAGCGCACCTTTACAAAATGAGCATCAAGATAAAAAGGTAGCTAAATTACGGATAAAGAACCTACAGCATCAATTTAAGAATGGTGAACTTATTTCTTATCCAGATTTAACTATTAAAAGTGGTGAAAAAGTTTTAGTAACCGGCGATAGTGGTAGTGGAAAATCGACTTTATTTAAGCTAATCTTAGGTAAATTATCACCAACTAGTGGCAAAGTGATTTTTGAAGATAGGAATGGTAAAGAAGTCAAACTAAATCGTGATGAACTTGGATATGTAGCACAAGATAATACTCTTTTCTCCGATACTATTGAAAATAATATGACAATGTTCAATCCAAAGCTTGATGAGAAAGTAAAAAGAGTAGCTAAACAAGTTGAGTTTGAAAATGATCTAAAAAAAGTCCCCGATGGTTTAAAGCATGAAATTAATTTGGATGAAGGAAATCTATCAGGAGGACAAAAGCAAAAAATCGTTCTGGCGAGAGCAATTTTAGCCGGATCAAAGTGGCTCTTCATTGATGAGGGAACAAGTGCAATTGATAGTAAAGCCACAAAGAAAATTCTAGAAAATTTACTTGATCAGGAAACTACTATTGTCATGATTGCCCATAATTTTAATAGTGAGCTAGAGAACCTGTTTGATCGAAAAATCAGCTTAAAAAATGGAGGTGAGTAGGGATGAGCTTTAAGGGATTTATCAAGACAAACTACCTTAGATTTATTTATATCAATTTTTTATCCATTATTTCTGGATTGGGCGCAATTGGTGCCGGGTATGTTCAAATGTACTGGTTAACTTTCATCAAGAATAAAAATTGGATGGGAGTATTATGGACAAGTCTTGTCATTGGGCTCTTATATTTAGCAGCGCAAGGGTTAATTTATTACATTCAGTTTGTTACCCGTATTCAAGAAGAAGAATATAATAAAAAAATTCGTAATAATCTTGTTAGTCATTACTTTAAAGATAATAAGTATCACAAAATAGCTGCGGTTCAAAATCGAATGACCAACGATCTTGAGATGGTAAGAGAAAATTATTTTGATTGGTACATTATCGTTCCTTTTTATGGAACAATGTTTGTTGGTGCTTTAGTTGCCTTACTCACAATTCATTGGCAAATTTTTATTGTAAGTATTGTGATTGATATTGCATCTTACTATGTTCCTAAACTTGTTCAGAAAAAGATGGAAAAGGCGACAACCAATGTTTCTGTTCAAAATAAACATTATTTAGATGTGTTGGAAAAATGGTTTTCTGGAGTTGAAGAATTACGCAGATACTTTGCTGGTGCAAAGCTCTTTCAGGTTCAGAGTCAGGCAGCTAATAAGATTGAAAAAGCCCATATTCATCAAACTGGTACCCAGCAAGAATTGATTGTAATAAATGGTCTATGTAACTCAATAGGACAATTGATCCTTCTTTCTTTGACTGGATACATGATCGCTCAAGGACAAGTACTTTTTGGTGCAATCATGTCAGTACAAAATTTTGCAGCTAATATTTCAATCGGCTTGCAACAAATGATCCAAGCATTGAGTTTTATGAAATCTTCTGAAGAACTAATGGGCCAAATTAGTAATGATTCTGCCCCACTACAGAATAATTCAAATGTTCAGAAGAAAAAGGCAGCTCTAATTTCTACTGAGAATTTAGCTTTAGCTTTTCCAAATGGTGAGAAGTTAAGTTTTCCTGATATTCAAATAAAATCTGGAGAAAAGATTTTGTTAACTGGGGATTCAGGAGCTGGAAAATCTACCTTGTTTAAATTGATCTTAGGTTCAATAAAACCGACACAAGGATCGATTATTTTTAAAGATAAAGATGGAAAAGAAATTGATCCTGATATGTCGAAGATTGGGTATATTCCACAAGATCCAAATCTCTTTCCGGGGACGATTGAAGACAATATTACTATGTTTAATTCAAAATTAAATTCTCAAGTAGAGCCTGTAATCAAAGAGGTTAATTTTATTAATGATATTTCTAAATTCAAGGGAGGATTAGAGCATCAATTAAATCTAGATAAACTAAATATTTCGGGCGGTCAGAGGCAAAAAATTGTGCTAGCCCGGGCTAAAGTACATGGAAGTGACATAATTCTAATCGATGAAGGAACTAGTGCGATAGATCAAAAAGCAACCATGAATATTTTAAAGAATTTAGTTAAGGATAAAGAAACGATTATTTTTATAGCGCATAATTTTAACCAAGAAATGCGTGCATTATTTGATCGTGAAATTCATTTAGTTAAAGAATAGAGGAATAGATATGTTTTTTACAAAAAGAGAATAAAGTGCAAAAAAGATTGACGAAGTATTAAGTCAAAAAGAATTTAATTCAGTAATAGTTGATTTTACAACACTGAATTTTAGGTTAGAAGCGGGATCTAAGTTTGAAGTTAGATTTAAAGGTTATGAAGATGAAAAGCCAAATTTAAGTTTTGAAAAGGGAACTTTAAAAATTAAACAAATAGAGAAAGAAGACAATGATCCTCATATCCATATTTTAAAAAAAGAACATGTCAATCTTGTAATCAGTAATGAGGATATGAATGAAGTAGTTGTGATCGTCCCTGAGGATAAAAGTTTAGAAGCGCTGCAAGTTAATTTAGTGGCTGGAGATGGAAAAATAAGTCAAGTAACTACCAATGATGTTAATGCGACATTTATTAGTGGAGACTTGACCGTGAAAGAAGAAAGAATTGATAATTTTAAGGCAAATCTACAAGCCGGAGACCTTACTTTGAAAGAAGTAGGATTAGGGAAAGGAAAAATAAAATTAGCTGCTGGAGATTTCAAAATGAAAGATGGTCACATTATTCAATCTTTAGAAGTTAAAACTTCCACTGGGGATAACTTAGTTCAAGATACACAAGTTGATCGTTGTGAGTTGAGCACTACATTAGGAAAAAACAAACTTTTTGGGCAAGATAAAAATAATGGTGAGGTTGGGAGTGAAAGAGACGGGAGCCTTTTAATTTTAGAGGCAGTCACTGGAGATAATATAGTGAAGTAATAAAAAATAGAGAAAGCTTGGTATCATATGGTCAAAATATATGTATTGTAACTTTGAGTTACATCTACATCAAACTGGTTAAGTAAGTCCATTGCTGCCCAATCAGTATCGTCTGCTTCAAAAAATATGCTTTCGAAAGAATTGAACATATCTAATAGCACGCTTTGAATGAACTTAGGACATGTTTTTGGATTCGTAGAACAAATATAAGCAATTTCATTATTTTCAGTAAAAATAATATTTTCAATTTGAAAATTTTCATTGAGATGATAATATCCTGTTTTAGTCGGAACTTCTTTAATAAACTGATCTTTTGAGATAGTTAGTGGTGACACAACTTTATGACTATTTTTATAATATTGGTATAGAAAATCACAACAGTCTAAATATTTATTATTGTGTATATCGAATTTTTGAATAGTTATTTTTTCTTCAGGAAGCAATTTCATATTATCTTTTTTAACAGTTAATGAAAAACACCGTCTTTTTAATTGAAAGCCATTTTTAGTTAAAAAAGCGATTAAATACTTTTCAGTTGAATCAAGCATAACTTGTAGTGGTTTCTTTTTATCTTGCATGATTAAAGAAAAAGGCGAAGAGAGTGGATACGTAAGAAGGTTAAATTTAAGATAGCAATTTTGATTATGATAGTCGTTGGTATAAGTAGAGATTGTGCCGATACTTTTGTTATTTTCAAATAATTGATAAGTGTTTGAGTTGATTTTCAAAATCTTGCTAGTCATTGTATTCATAACCCTTTACTATAAAAACGAAAGAAGTATTAAAATAAATATAGCGTAAAATCCAGATTTATTAAATGTTTTTATGAGAAGACAGATAATGATAACAATTGAACAATTAAGCAATTTTCCAAATAAGATTTTGATTAATTAGAAGTTTGAAATACTCTAATACAAGAAAAATGCTACTAAATCAAGGCTTAATAACCTTTAGATTTAGCAGCATTTTTTAGATTAACATTAAAGTATTTAATTCTTGTGTTTTAGATTGGCGTATATATTTCTAGCAATTTCAATTAAGGTTACGATTCCAAAGAAGATAGCTGAGGAAAGTAGAGCTTTATCTGAATTCTTAGCAATAATTGAAATAGCAAAAGGTGAAATTACAGCACCAATATCCATCATAATTAAGCACAATGTAGTAGCCAGATTACTTAATTGGTCACGGACACTTAAGGAAATCGATTTAAAGATGTATGGCATTACAATACCAAAACCTGCACCAAGTACGATACATCCCACTACTAACATATAGGTATTTCTTGCGCTACTAATTAAGTAAAATCCAAGCGCATTTAAAATCATGCATAAAACCCATACCCACTGGTGCAGTTTAGTATAAAGCCAATTAAATGCGATGCCACATGGAATACCAGTAATAGCAATTACTGCTAACATTAACGAAGCCATACTTTCATTTCCTAAATGAAAATCTACGATAAAACTAGGAAGTTTGTAAGCAAGAGCCATGTAGAAAATATAAATCAAAAGTGTAAGGATACTGAGATAAATAATGTTTGAATTAAAAGCTTGCTTTATATTAAAAAGGGAAAAATGTTTTCCAGAAGAATGCTTAGTTTTCTTAGGAACTTTAATAAAGTGTTCAAACATAAAAAATACTGGAATTGCTAGGATATATACCCAGAAAACAGCGTGCCAAGATAATGTTACTAGATAACAAATAATAAAGGCAGAAGCGATGTAGCCAACATCATTCATAATGTTTTGGAAACCTAATAGGCGATTGAGTTCAGTTTTATGATTTTCATAAATCATCATAATTAAACTTATGGCTAAGGAGTTATAAATCCCGATACCAAATCCAAGCAAGATCCGGAGAATAAATATTAGCCAAAAACTATTAACAATTACTGGTAAAGTTCCGCAGATTCCAACTAGAGCTAATCCAATTAAAATTACTTTTTTTCTGCCAATTTTTTTAACTAGAAAAGGATTTATTAAAGGGCCAAATATTTCTCCAAAATTAGGAATGGTAGTCAGTAATTCAACTGTCACACGAGGAATATTAGGAAAGGCTTTTTCTATTAAGGGAAGAGCAGGAGAAATAACAGAGAGCATCATAATGAAGAGAGAAATTGCTAATAAAGTAGCTTTAAAGATTGGTTTAGATACCTCTTTTTCAATATCCATAACTATCGTCCTTTCTTTGAAAATATTGCTTTCACCGTCATTCTAACAAAGATAGGTAGAAGAGAAGAAAAAATAACTATCAAAAGCTTCAATTAATGATCTTTTATTACAATTTCTCTATGAGAGAGTAAAATAAACTTATATAGATGGTAAATAGTTTCACCTTAAAAGGAGAAAATTATGAACGCAATTTTTGAAAGAGAAGCAGTTGGAAAATATACTGATGAAAAAATAGATGAAGAAAAAATTCAAAAACTAATTAATGCGTTTCAAGCTTCACCTTGTGCCATGCATCAAACGGATGTCATGGAACTTAGTGTCATTACAAGCCCAGAACTACTTAAAAAGATAGAAGATAATACAAACAATTCTTGTTACAATGCGCCACTGATATTTATGATTAATACTAAAAAGGACAGTCAATTTGGTGAAAGGGATGCTTCTGTAGCCGCTGAAAATATAATGATAGAAGCAGCTGATCTAGGTTTAGGTTCAGTTTATGTAATGGGCGGAGTATTTGCACTAAATAAGCTTCCTGAACTTCAAAAAGAACTGGGAATGGACGAAGGTTATGAAACTACCGTGCTCTTGCCAATTGGTTATTCAGCTGATAAAGAACAAGTAGAAGATAGAAGCAATCGTTATAAAGTGGTTAGAAAATAAGTGAAAATATACTAAAAAGGTACAGTGACGCTATATGTAGTGGCTGTACCTTTTTACTATATTTTATTTACTTAAATCAATAATTTTATCGAAAAGTTTCTTTTCTTGATCAGAAATTTTATGGGCTACTTCAATTACTGCAAAGTTAGGATTAGTTAGAAGTGTTTTATGAATTTGCAATGATTGTAGTAATTACAAAAATTATCGTTAATAGCCAAGAATTTAATAATCCAACAACAATTGAAATAATAAAAGCTGCAGCTTCTGAGAGAATCATTAATTCGTTTGTGGTTTTAAGTAACTCAATTTGCTTTAGGTCATTAGTCATTAAATTAAGACCCTCTTTTTGTGAATCAGCTTGTTGATTTACTAAGTAGTTGATAGTTTTATCCTTGAGCTTAATATTAATATCCCGTGTAATATCGAAACGTACATAACGATATCCGAAATTTAAGAACATGATAACAATTAGAACAGTTGCTCCTAAAAGAGCGATAAGAACTAATTGCTTTAATGAGCCACGATGATATTGTGCACTATTCAGCATTGTCTTCGTGACATAAGCGATGACGACATTACCACAAGCACTTATGCAGGCTAAAAGGGCATAAAGTGCTAACTTCTTTTTGTTAGCAAACTTTAAAGACATAATATACCTTTCTAGACCCCATCAAAGTGACTTATTTAGTCGTTTCTTCTTTGATAAGAATAATATTAGCACACTTTATTAAATTATGAAAATAAAATTATAAAAAGTATTGCAAAAAATATTATAAATTATTAATATAATCAAAAAGTTTGTTGATAGAGATAGGTGAAAAGATGAATACTTGGATCGATATGCATACCTTTATTCCATATTTATTTGCCTTTTTGTTTTGGGGCTTTCAAGACTTGTTTAAGAAAATATCATGGAAATGGTACGTGGGTGCGATAATATTTACAGTAAGCTTAGCTTTGAGTTTTCCTTTAGTTGGATTGAAATCATATGTCAATGAAGTTGCAATTATTTCGGAATCATTGATGATTGTTTTTAGTTATAAATTAATGATCAAGAGATTAAGTGGACCAGTAACTTTCTTTTTAGGTTTGCTTGTTGGTTTATTTTGGGGAGTGGCATTATTTAGCTTAGTAGGAGTTATTTATAATATCAATTAATAATAAGGAGTAGAATAGGGCTATGGAAATAGAAGAAGTAAACATATAAAATCAACAGATGATCATATACCAATAAAGAAGTTAACTAGTAAGGAAATAAGTAGAAATACAGTTTTAATTGTAATTCTTTAGAAAGCAAAAAAACTAATACATCATTGTTAGATAAACGTTGATGTATCAGTTTTTTAGTTAGAGTATTTTTCAAATGCTTTAAGTTCTATAAGAATGATTGTGAGATCCAGTAGAAATTAAGTCAATAGTTAATAATTCTAATTGACCTTTATGAATTTTATATACTAAAACCCAATTTCCAGCTTTATTATGTTCAACATGCAACGCACGCATAGACTTGAATGAACCTTTTAATTGATGATCATCGTATTTTTGAGCAAGAATCTCAAATTTTTCTTCAACTAATAAATTGATAACATGTTTCAACTTATTGGTATCGTAGTGTTTTCTTTTGAGCTTCTTGTAATCTCGCTTAAATTGAGGAGTGAAGTTGATTTTTGCCATTAATCTTTATCAAGCTCCTCAAATAATTCATCTACTGAATCTGCAGTTTTGTAATCTCCTATTTTGTATTCTTGGAGTGATTTTTCTATGTTAGATTTCATTGTTGGAGAAATATCTGAATATCTTGATAAATTAACTGGTATAGCGTTTTCGCTTACTACTTGCGTTAAAATCATTCTCATTGCTGATGACCAATCAAGACCATATTCGTTAAAAACATCAGTTGCTTGTTTTTTTAAATCTTCCGGTAATCTCAAACTTACAGTAGTCGTCATAATTTTCACCTCAAATGTATTACGTTTAGCCACATTATAACACATGATAAAACATTTTTGATGAATCTAAGAGGCCTTTGCGAATAAATTAGGTTGTTAATAATGTAGAAGATAGGTATAAAATAGCTAAAAAGTTAATATCAGAAAAAGGCAGCAATTCAAAGATAAAATCACTGCCTTTTTTTAATTAATCCATTCATCACGCAAAATACCGTATTTCATGCAATCATAGTATTTTTCTTTATAAAAACGCACTTTCCTAATTTGAGCTTCTTTTTTAAAACCTAATTTTTGAGCAAGATGGATCATTCGTGGGTTTCCACTCCAAGTGGTTAATCCGATATGCTCTAATTCTGGATATTGGTCAAAAATTTCAGATATCCATATTTTTAGTACTCGACCACCTATTCCACCGTGCCAATAGGTGGGATTATAAATAACTATGTCAATTTCAAGCCAGCGGGTTACTTCATCTATCCAATTTTTTGAAACCATCCCGATGCCTTTTCCATCTAAACAGATGCATTT
The DNA here is from genome assembly GCF_910589175.1 of uncultured Lactobacillus sp. Classification (GTDB taxonomy): domain Bacteria; phylum Bacillota; class Bacilli; order Lactobacillales; family Lactobacillaceae; genus Lactobacillus. The sequence continues at coordinate 16,034 of NZ_CAJURR010000002.1, read as the reverse complement.
ACAAGAATCGCTTAGTAGATAGTCAGTAATGGGACTATGTTTAAAATGAGAAAAAGAAGGATAAGCATGATAATCATTAAAATAGGGAGCATTCCATTTAGTCCATTCAGGATTTTTATCTTGAAAACCGTCTCGCCAAATATGTGTTAAATACTGTGAATTAAAGGAAGATAAAGTTAATAGTTTATTTTTCTGTGTCATCTAATTTTCTCCCGTATTTAACAATATAAAAAAGTTGAGCTACTAAGGTAATTAACCAAATTATTGTTAAAGTGCCTGAAATAGCAAAAAGTATATACGAAAATTGAGGGTCATCTTTTAATTGATGTGAGGCATAGATCATTAGTATCATGCCACCCCAGAAGCTTAGATTACTTATAAAGTCTAGTGATTTTGCTTTTGAATTTGTTTCAATTATTTTTAACTTAGAATCTTCTTCATTATGTTTATCATCACTGGTATTTTTAATTGCGCTTCTAAAGTAATAAAAAGCAGCACTGAGCAAAAGGATAATTTCGCTTATGGACCATATAATAGATCTAGTAGAAGCGTGATCTTGTATCTGTAAATATGAGACAAAAATTAATATGCCAATACCGACTATTGAAACAATGGCTGCAAGGATGTACTTTATTTTATTTTTCATTTAATCAGCTCCAGTTTATTATTGTAAAAATATAAAATTATGGTAGATTAATAATAAATAAAAAAATAATTAATGTAAATAGAATTAGGTTAAAAATGAGTCTAGAGATCAAATCTTATGAACAAAAATATTTTAATGAGTTGTGTTTAGTAATGGATAGAGCAAGAAAACAAGAACTTCAGAGTGAAGATTTGGAGGAGGTTTTTCTACCATTACGGGATGCACCATACTTAGATTATTTTTTGTCTTGTAAAATTTATGTAGCGTTTGAGGATGGAGTATTAGCTGGATTTATTGGTTTTCGGCCAGGTAATTTGAATTTTATTTATGTTGACCCAACTCACCAAAATAAGGGAATTGCGACTGAGTTAATTGAAAAAGCCTTAACTGAGTTAGAGAGACCCATTAGATTAGAAGTATTTACTGATAATGAACGAGCAAAAGCTTTATACAGGAAATTTGGTTTTGAGAGAGTAGATACCATTATTGAAAAGTGGTCTGATGAATTTCCTATCGTTTTTTCACAAGATACGATGGAATTGAGATAACAAGGAATGGGGAAAATCTATGTGTCTAATTTGTGAACGAATTGAAATGATTAAAAATAATGAGAATAAATTCTTTGTGAAAGAGTTAAAAACAGGTTATGTGGTATTGGGTGATAATCAACATTTTAAAGGCTACACCCTTTTTCTTTATAAAAAACATAAAAATGAACTATATGAGTTAGATTCGACTGAAAGGCAAGCTTTCTTAGAAGAAATGTCGTTAGTCGGTGAAGCAGTCTCAAAGGCTTTTAAATGTGAAAAAATGAATTATGAATTGCTGGGAAACGGTGATTCTCATTTGCATTGGCATTTGTTTCCAAGAGTAAGCGGAGATTTAGGAGAATACGGCTATCATGGCAAGGGGCCAGTATGGTGGTATCCACGAGAAAAAATGTATAGTACAAAGAATGTATTGAATGATAAAGAGCTTGAAGAACTAAAGCAAAAGTTGAAGATTGAATTAGATAAAATAGATCGATAATAATACAGAGCAGGCTTATGAAGATACAAGAACTGAAAGATAAGTTAACTGAGTCTACGCCTATATACACAAATGAAGAAATAAACTGGATGCTTAATCATATTGGGGATCCGGACAGTTTAATTAGGGATTCTCTAGTGTGCAATAGTCTTGGAAAAGGATTTCTAGAAGAAAATTTTTCATTAGATCAAGCACATTTTATGATAGAGAAAATTAAAACAAAGAATACTTTATTTTATAAAATTGATGAAACAGGAATTCCTACACTGACCAGATCCTTTACTTGCTTATTTTGGGATTTAATCATTAAAGTCACTAATGACTCAGAATCAGAATACTTCAAAATTTTAACCGATTCTGAAGAGAAAAAATTGTTCAAAAACTTACTAGTTTATTTGTCTAAAGAATCTGATTTTACGGGATTCTCTAAAAAGTATGGTTGGTTTCATGCAGTTGCTCATTGTTCTGATGCAATTGCGGATGGAATGAAGAGCGATAACTTTGATCCTGAAATAGCACATCTCTTTCTCTCATCAACTTATAAAATGTTAAATAGGGTAGATAGACGCTTTATTGATGGAGAAGAGTATAGATTATCAGATGTTTTTATAGAAGCTTTTAAAAATCAAAAAATTTCTAATGAGGATTTTATTAGTTGGATAAAAAGTTTTGATTTTAATCCTTATGCACCAGATCTGATAGAATTTTATCGATTTAATAATGTAAAGTCTCTTTTAGAAAATGTCTACGTAAAATTAAATAGCTTATCTTTATTAAATGTAAGCGTTAAGGACTATATTGAAGAACATTTTAGCAAGAAGGATTAAAAATGCTTATTGACACTAAAAAATTACAAAAAGCTATTCTTGAAAATAAGAAAAACCATAATTTTAATACTACTGATATTAAGTTTGAACTTCTTTCATTATACGGAGAAGTAAATGAACTTTTTCAGGCGTGGCTAAAGGATGATCCAGAGAACATCAATGAAGAATTGGCAGATGTTGCAATTTTTCTTTTAGGAATTTCCGAAATGGTAGGAAGCGATCTTGGCGAAGATATTATTAAAAAGATGGAAATTAATAAAAAGCGAAAATACATTGATGGAAAAAAGATTGAAGGATAGAAAATGACACACATTGAATTAACTCGCTTTCGGATTAAGAAAGGTAAAGAGAAGAAAGCCCAAGAGTGGATGAATTTTTTAAATGAGCATCACGTAGATACAGTTAAAACAATGGCTGCTGAAAAAATGTATGTTGAGACTGTCTTTAGTGAAAAGAAGGAAGATGGATATACATATTTTTACTGGTATTCTGTCCAAGGCGAGAATGGTCAGAATGTTGAAGAATCAGAAAGCTATATAGATAAGAAACATATTGAGTATTGGGATGAATGTATTGATTCAACCTATCATCCAGTAAATATGAAAGTTCAACAAAGTTTAATCGCACCAGAAATAGAGAAAATAATTAATGAGGATGATTCATGACAACGAATTTATTGCCAGTTAATAGTATCCTTAATCCCAGAGATTTGGGTGGAATAGTGGGATTAGATGGAAGAAAGATAAAGACACACCGACTTATTAGAACGGGAACACTTACCCGCATGTCTGATGAGGATATTCAGTTTTTAAAAAATTACGGTTTAACGACAATCATTGATTTGCGATCAAAGAGTGAAAGAAAAGATCATCCCGATCCGCAAATTGAAGGTGTTAAAAATATTTCCTTGCCTCTTTCTGAAGAAGAAGGGACTTTAGGTGGGATTCAAGATTTATCACGAGAAGATGATTTATATCATCATGATCCTCATTCTGCCTTTAAAATGATGTGTGACCACTATAGGGATCACGTAGTAAAAGCTCATGATCAAAATACAGTTCGTCAAGTTTTAACTATTCTATCTGAAAAAGAAAATGGAGCAACTATTTTTCATTGTACCGAAGGAAAAGATCGTACTGGTTTTGTAGTTTTATTCGTTTTATATATTTTAGGTGTTGATTTAGAAGTAATTCGTCAAGATTACTTAGCGTCTAATTCCATTCTTTCTTCTTATCGAGCAGAACGTGATAAAAAGTTTGAAAATGCAGGTGAAAACATTACCTTTAGGAGCAATATGCGAATCTTGAGTTCTGCTTCTGATTCCTTTTTTGATACGGTATTACTTACAATCGAAGAGCAATATCAAACCATGGATGCATATTTGAAAAATGTGTTGGATGTGACGCCTGAATTAAGAGATCGTTTATGTGAGCTTTATTTAGAGGAAAGGTGAGCTTTAGACAAAATAAAGTATCTTTATAAAGTAATACATAATTTCAGATCAGAGTTTTAACTTAAGAGTCATTAGACAGAACGGAGTTTACAAAAGGAGTAAGATAAATGGAATTAGAAGTACATATGCTTGTCCCTTATTTATTAGCCAGCGTATATTTTATTTTTCGAGATTGGTTTCAAAATATCGCTTTAAAATGGTATGGTATCGCAATAATTGCGATCGTGACTATTTGTTGGATATTTAGTATCCGAGTCCATCTTAATATAATTCAGATTGGTGCAGAGCTGATTCAAATAATATTAGCTTACCTTTTATTAACAAGAAAATTCAGTAAATTAACTACTTTTGGATTAATTATGGTAATCGGTATTGTAACTACAGTTGCTATTTTTTGTTAATTCGTGGAAAAATAATTAAAGATAATAATAAACTAAGAAAAAGCACTCTTAGTTTATTTTTTTATCTTAAAAACTATGATATAATTTCCATGTAAGTAAATACGAACATATGTTCAAAAAATAAAAAGAAAGGGGATAAATATGCTAACAATTTATGATTTAAAGAATAATGTAATGCTTAAACAACCAGATTTCTTTAAGTTGGTCGAAGGATATGACTCTTTTAAGGGAGTTAGTTTTGTTGGAAGTTTTAAAATAATAGAGAAAGAGCTTTTGCCACGCTTTAAACAGATTGATCTAATTTTAGGTATGGAAGATCAGAAAACTGGTAAGAATTTAGATCAATTATTAAATGTCTCTAATAAAGTAAAACAGCTATTGTCTTTAAGTCGAGATTCGGACTTTTTAGATCGAATTGAAAATCAAACTTTAAATTTAAGATTCACTAAGGATGAACTTTTTCATAGTAAATATTTTATTATTGAAAATGATACTAATTTTATTATCTTCAATGGTTCAATGAATCTTACTAAAAAAGCTTTAAAACAGAATCATGAAATGCTTTGGATGTATGAAGGTAAGAAAAATGATCTACAGGATTTAAAAATCTATGAAGAGCATCAAAAGCTTTTTAAGAAGAATTTCGAAGAAGATAGTGTTGAATACTTAGATAGAAAAATTATCAATAATCTATATGGTAAAACTAAAAAGCAAATTACTGCAATTATTGCAGATGAAGTAGTAGATAAAGTCCAACAAAATATTGTTGAAGTAAATCCGGAGGATATTGTAAAGATTACTAAGGATGCGGCTAGAAAAGAAGAAACTTATGAGCTCCATCCTGAGACTGTTCAAAAAGTAGCTAAGCAACTTTTTACGGAAAAGGGTAATAAACGAAGAAATGAAGAAAAGGTCCGTGAAGAAGTTAAAAAAATTGTCTATCAAGACTTTAGTGATGCATCTCAAAACCGTGTAATAAAAGCTAGCACTCTATATCCTAAACCAGTTTGGGCTTATAAAGATAATAATATTATTGTTGAAGATACAAACACTAATTTATTTCATTCGCTTGAAGTTAATTCGGACATAGTTAGTGAGGATGATGTTCGTACTTTTGTTAGAATTATTGAAAGCTTTAAATTGAATAAGGTAAAAGATGAAAGTCACCAGGCACTTTCTGCATTTATTTATCTGATGACTACTCCAATGATTTGGAAAATTCGTGAAATTTATCGTAAATCTAATTTTTCAAAAAGTGCTGATCAGATTCCTCTTTCGATGGTGTTAATTGGACGAGGCACTACTGGGAAGACATTGTTAGTACGAGACTATTTTAAAAAATTTACTGGAGACAAGTCTCATAGTTTGCAATACACTGAAATTAATGATGGTAATGGTGCTAGAACTGATAAAGCAGTTAGATTTTTAGACAATTATTTGCATTCTCAACGTTTTATTTCTCCGATGATTGTCGATGAATTGAATAGTAATTTTTTACATAGTAAAGTGGCCCTTAATGCAATTAAGCAATGGTCTAATACTATTAAAGGGATTCATAATGTTAATATCTTTGCGATGAACCATAATGCAGGTAGTAAAGAAATTAACAATCTTGAAGAAATTACCAAGCGTGTATATTACTTATCCTTTGAAGCTCCATGGCTTCCATCAAATCAACAAGAAATTAACTATAATATGTTAATTAATGATAATAATGACCATATTTATCGCTATGTAGTTTCTGAACTCAATAAGCGTTTAGTACATCTTACAGGTGAAGAAGAGGCAAATCTAATCGAAGATTATTTGAGCTTAACGAAAGAAATCTTAGGAAATCTTTTGAAGAAATATGGCTATTATGATCGCCTAAAGAATATTTTAGGAGCTAACTACGATTATAAAATTGATCGCAACCGTATTACATGGAAAATGTTAATTCTTGATGATCATTATGAACATATTGCGTTTACTGATGGAGATGATAAGTATTTCCATGTTTCAAAAGCAATTTTTAATGATTTTAAAGCCAATGGATATGAGAATATTAATCAAACTCTAGATAATTACTTTAATATGTTCCCACGAGAAGGCGGTATTGCAATTGAGCAATACGGTAATGGAATGCGTCTTGATATTGACAAGTTTGATAAGTTCATTGGTGAGCCATTAATTAGAAAGCACTATGAACGAATACATAAAGATGAAAAGCAGCAAGATAATGTGGCTGCTTTACTTAAAGCTCAAGTTGAGCAGAATAAGATGATGCAAGAAGCAGTTGAAAAGTTAACTGAGCAAAAAGAGCAAGAAAATAAGAAAAAAGGTTTTATTTCTCGTCTATTTAATCGTTAGTAATTACGCTGAACCTAAGTTATAAACTATAATTAACTTGAGGTGAAGAAAATGGAGACTACAATTAAACGTGATGGTCTAAACTTACATGGTTTACTTGAGGGAACCGAGAAGATTGAAAATGATACGATTGCTATTTTAATGCATGGTTTTAAAGGTGATTTGGGTTATGATGACAGCAAGATTTTGTATGCTCTTTCTCAGTATTTAAATGATCAAGGCCTCCCAACAATTCGTTTTGACTTTGATGGCTGCGGAAAAAGTGATGGTAAATTTGAAGATATGACTGTCTATAGCGAAATCCTAGATGGGATAAAAATATTAGATTATGTTCGTAATACTGTTAAGGCAAAACATATCTATTTAGTGGGACACTCGCAAGGTGGAGTAGTAGCGTCAATGCTGGCTGGATATTATCGAGATGTTATTGAAAAATTGGCTTTACTCGCTCCTGCAGCAACTCTTAAGTCTGATGCTTTAGATGGAGTTTGTCAGGGTAGTATCTATGATCCAACGCATATCCCTGAAACTGTCAATGTTAGTGGCTTTGAAGTAGGAGGAGCTTACTTTAGAACGGCTCAATTATTGCCTATTTATCAAACAGCGGAACATTATAATAGGGAAACTTTATTGATTCATGGCTTAGCAGATAAAGTCGTGTCACCTAATGCTTCAAGAAAATTCCATACACTTTTGCCTAAAAGTGAGCTCCATTTAATTCCAGATGAGGGTCACTTGTTTAACGGAAAAAATAGACCTGAAGTATTAAAATTAGTTGGTGAGTTTTTAATAAAATAAAAGTATATTATTATGATAAGCAGAGATTAGTTAGTGGATCTCTGCTTATTTTTTTATGAATAATTATTATGATTTTACTCTTGAAATATTAAATGTACTTAAGTAAAATTTAATGTAATTTAACCGTTAAGAGAAGAGGAGCTGCGTATATGAAATATATCGCATTTGTTTTACATAATTTTTCAACTGGAAATAAGAAAATTGAATTAGTTTTACCAGAAGTCTGGCAAGCGGCTTCTCTGTTTGATCAAATTAAAAAGAATTTTGTCGAATTTTCTAAATACTTAGAGTGGGTTGAAAAAATCGGTTCTGCCCGAGATGAAGCTGCATCGATTAAAATGTTTCAAGAAAAGATGGTTGCTGGTAAGGCATTTAATTTAGTTATCTTAGTTGATGGTGTCCCTAGTGGAATGATTGATTTACACGAATTGAATCAAAGCTCAGGTGAAGTAGGTTATTGGCTTTCTGGGGATGTGCAGCATTTAGGAATTATGACTAAATCTGTTGAGTTTTTAGTAGAGTATGCCTTTAAACAGCTGAATTTAGAATTTTTAATTTTACGAACGGCTCAAGATAACTTAGCTAGTCAACATGTGGCTCAGCGTGCAGGATTTGAATATATGAAAGATGATGAAAATGATCATAAAGTCTTTGTATTGAAGAACGAGTAAAATCAGGAGGAACAGGTATGGAATTTAAGAAGATAACAAACAAAAATTTATGGGATGTTGTCAATCTTCAAGTTAAGGCAAATCAAAAGCCATATATTGCGACTAATACAGTTAGTTTATTAGAAGCTTATGCTACTCAGAATGAAAATGAACGAGTTGAAACTTTTGCTGTGTATGAAAAAGATATATTAGTTGGTTTTATCATGATCAACTTTAATGTATTCAATTGGGACGGAGCACCAAAAGTAGCTCGTAATAATTATTGTATCTGGCGATTTATGATTGACCAAAAATACCAAGGAAAAGGATTGGGCAAAAAAGCACTAAATAAACTTATTGATTATATAAGAGCAAAGCCTCTAGGCGAAGGTAAAAAAATATATTTGTCCTATGTACCTGGAAACGAATGGGCGGAGAAATTATACAAAGAAGCTGGGTTTGTTCCGAATGGAGAAAAAGATGGGGAAGAAATTGTGTTAGTACTTGATTTAGGTGGTGAAAATAATGACAGATAAACTTATTGATTGGGCTATGCGTCTTCAAAGCTTAGCGCAAGCTGGATTAACATATGGAAAAGATAATTTTGACCTTGAGCGTTATCAAGAAATTCGAGATATTTCAGCCGAAATGATGGCTGAAAAGTCAGGTTTACCAATTGAGAAGGTAAAAAATCTATTTTGTAATGAAGTAGGTTATCAAACTCCTAAGATTGCAACTCGGGCCGCTATTTTTAAAGATAATAAAATGTTGCTGGTTCAAGAAAGTGATGGCTTATGGTCGATCCCTGGTGGCTGGTGTGAGGTAAATCTATCAGTTAAGGAAAATGTGATTAAAGAAATCAAAGAGGAGGCTGGCATTGATATTACAGTTGAAAAATTAATTGCAATTCATGATAGTAATAAGCACTATAAAGGGATGTATCCTTATGGAATTAGTACAGTATTTTTCTTATGTAAGCCAGCTGGTGGAGGTTTTAAAGAAAACGACGAAACTATTGCAAGTGGTTATTTTGCGTTAGAGGATTTACCCGAGTTGAGTGAAGATAAGGGATCACGTGAGCAGGTAGAAATGTGCTTTAAGGCATATCGTGATTCACATTGGCAAGCGGAGTTTGAATAGAAAGGGATAATTTTATGCAACGAAAAGATGTTGAAACTGAATTAGGTAAAATTAATTTTGTGTATCGAAAGGGTGAGCCATTAATTGTTTGTTTGAATGGCTTTGGCAGCTTTGATACAGCACAATCTTTTTTAAAGATAATAGATTCTTTACCAGAAAACTACGGGATATTTGCTCCAGATTATTTGAATAGTGGTTTCAGTGGTAAATCGCTAAAAGGCTATACCATCGCTGATGAAGCTAATGAATTAGCAAGTATTATTAATACCTTTAAAGCAAAAAGAGTTATTATTTTAGCTCATAGCATCGGTGGTGTTTATATGATGCCGATGAAAGATAAAATAAATAATTTGAAGGCTTTTGTTGGAATTGAACCAACTACTAGAGAAATAATTTTGAATCCGCCTAAAGAAGCTGCTTATATTGAAAAAAGCAAGGATATGGAAAAGTTAGAAGATCAAATTAGAGCTGATTTATCAAATATTCTTACTCCGGAAGAAAATAAAGACTTTTGGGATACTACGGAGCAAAATGTGCAGAAGTTCGATGAAAAAGATAATCAAAATGCCCAAGCTGCTCTTGAAAATGATTCCTATTGGAAAAACGATCTAAAATTAGATGACGATATTACTAGTGTGTTGATTACTGAAGAGTATCGTCAAAAAGAATATAAACGTTCTGAATATGCTTCAAAAAATTCTAAAGTTGTTTCATTAGGGACATATCACTATATTCATTTTGAATACCCGCGAGAGATTGCAAATATAGTGAAAGATGTTGCTGAATAAGGATAGAGAAACTGAAAGGTTGATGATTATGAAATCAAAAAGTGTAAGCTTTAAAATTGCAGTTTTATTTTTAACTTTTACGGCAGTGTTTACACTATTCCGATCATCAATGTCAGGAATATTTTCATTATTCTATGCTAAAAATGGCATCCCGAATGCTAATATTAGTTCAATAAAATCCTTTCAAAATATTGGTATCATGCTAGGGCTGCTACCAGCAGGATATTTAGCAGATAGAATTGGAAGGCTAAAAGTTCTATCTTTGTCTTCAATAGTTATTGCGAGTAGTTTTTTAATCTTAATTCTATTTAGAAACTTTTTATTCTTTTCCTTAGCAGAACTCTTATATGGAATTGGACTTGCACTTAATTCTGGAACACTCATTGCCTATATAACTGACTTGCAGGAGCAAAATCAGCTTTCTCCGAATAGCAAATTGATGGGGATGCAAGTTATTACTCTAAATTTAACCATCTTAATAGGTGGAAATATTGGCACCGGGCTCTTTGCAATTACAGATACTGCACCAGTTTGGTTTGCATTGATTGGCTTAGGATTATATCCTGCGTTTATTTTTGTCATGATAAAGTTTTTATCTTTTTCGGATAATAAGGCAGCGCATAAGCGGAAGAATAATAATATTAAAAATATCGCTAGTTTCTTTAAAAAAAGAAATTTCTGGATATTGTTGTTGCTAAACGTTGGATATGATTGTGGAACGCAGTTTATTCTAATATATTGGTCGATTATCTACGTTGAAAAATTAGGCTTTAACTTATCTCTTGTCTATACCTTATTTATGTGTGCACTTATTTTAGGGTCGCTTATATTTAATAAAATATCGACATTTGCTAGTTCAAGAAGTATCACGATATTAAATACAGTGTGCATGATTTCTGTGTTTGTTTTGAGTGGAATTATAGAAAATAAATATTTGTTGTTGATCCTTTTTCTATTAATTGAATTACTAATGGGGATGATGTCAGGACAGATTTCTGCTACTAGTAATGAAGCAATTTATGGAGAAAGCAACAAATCTACTATGCTTTCGACAGTTTCATTTATTGCTGAAATTTTAGTCAGTCTTTCTTTATTTGTAAGTAACGCAATTATGAAGTGGGCTGGGAATTTAAAAGTAATGTTTTTTGTATCAGCAGCTTACTTTAGCATTGTTTTATTAATAATTCCGTTGATAAAGCAGAAGGAAGAGCTAAGTACAAAATAAAAAAGACGATCAGTCATAATCGATTGATCGTTGTCTATTAATGTGTATATTTAAATTTTGGATGGAGCATGTTTATCTAAAATTTTATGATCTCCTGTTGTAACTAAAGTTAAAATTAATTCATTATGATTTAACGAATATACAACAATCCATTGGTCGTAGGTAGAAGTGTTAAAGTTACCAATGCGAGAAGGATGAAATTCGTTATAACCTTTCCATTTTCCCTTTAGTTGATGGTGCTTCATTTTCTTTAACTTTGAGGTGTCATTTTCTAAAATAGCCTTTAAGCAGATACTAATTAATTCAACTGGATACTTTTTTCTCTTTAATTTCTTTAATTCTTTTTTATAAGTCGGAGATATATAAATTCTAATATTTTTCATAAACGATCCATCCAATTATCTAGATCGTCTAAAGTGCCAATTTTTTCAATATTTCCAGTTTCTACTTCTTTTTTTGCTTTTAAAGCTTCAGGTGAATCTAAAAAATTAATAAGTTCTATATCATCATCTGCTGCTTTTCCAACAGCAAATCTTAAAAATTCAGAAAGAGTAATTCCTCGTTTTGCTAAGTTTCTTACTGCTTTTTCTTTTACATTTTTAGAAACACGAGTTGAAGCAGTGCTATTACGAGTAACCATATTATCCATAAAAACATCTCCCTTCATGTAATACCATTGTATTACACGATGCTTAAATTGACAACAAATGAAAGAGGTGAGATAAGAATGTCTAAATTAATTATCATCAGAGGTAATTCCGGCAGTGGTAAGACCACTCTGGCAAAAGAAATTCATCAACGCCTGCCGCGTAATACTTTACTGATTTCACAAGATACAGTTAGACGAGATATGCTACGAGTTAAGGACGGAGAAAACACGTTAGGGTTGCCATTATTTGAGGATTTACTTCATTACGGTTATCGAAATTGTGACTATGTGATCCTTGAAGGTATTTTGAATGCAGCGTGGTATCTTCCTTTGTTTAGACAAGTAGAGGAGTTATTTGGTGAGGAAATTTTTGCATATTATTTTGATATTTCTTTTGAAGAAACCCTAATACGCCATAAGCAGCGTCATATTAGTTCTTTTGGAGAAAAGCAAATGCGTTCGTGGTGGAAAGAAAAAGATTATATAAATTTTATTTCTGAAACTAAGTTTTCTAGTCGAACAACTTTAAGGCAAGAAATTGAAAAGATTATGAAGGATATTGGCTATGTCAACAATCATTAATCAATTAAATAGGCGGTTGAAATCTGACTTCCACGAAATTAATCATGAATCACTTAACAGCACTTTTGTTGGCTATAGTAATTTATATCGGCAATCGATTTTTGTAAAACAATTTGCAAAAGAGCAAGGTTATTACACTGAAAAGATGGTTACAAATCAGTTAAATGATCGAGTTTTAGGCGGTTTTTTGCTTAATAATACGTTTGTTTTAGTGTTAAAAGATTGCTCACCAAAAGATATAGGAGAAAAGATTGATTCGAATCTAGTTTTTGAGATGGGACAAGTATTAGGAGAATATCATTTAAAGGTGAAACCATTTATAAGAATTAAGCTTGTTAATGGACAGTTTGATGATTACGTGGCTGAAATAGATTCTTTTAAAGAAAGTTCATACAAAAGAAGATTGAAGAAACTTACTAGTAAATTTTTACCTTATGAAAATGAAATTAAGTTAGAATTATCTCAACATTCAAAATTTGTCTTGCATGGTGATGTGGGAAACTATAAATATGTTGATAGTAAGCTAGCACTTATTGACTTTGAAAAAGCACGTTTAGGGCCAGTATATCAAGATTTTATAAAATTATTTTACCAAGATTTTGATTTGAATGAAGAATTGATTCAATCATTTCTGGCGGGATATTCAAGTAAGAATCCTAATTATCACTTATCTGACTTAACAAAACAATATTTGATTTTTACTACTGCAGTGGGCATTTTTAACTATACTGAAAAAATTGAGGATCTGGCTTTCAGACATATTGGAGAGACAATGTTAGACACGATTGAGAAGAAATAGATGGAACAAGATTACATTAAAAACTTGCGTAAAAAGGTAGGCCATGAACCACTAATTTTAAATTTTGCTGGTGGAGTTTTAGTTAATGATCAAGATGAAATTTTGTTGCAGAAAAGGTCGGATTTTAAGTCATGGGGTCTGCCAGGTGGAGCAATGGAATTTGGAGAATCTGCTCAAGAGACATGTGTGCGTGAATTTTTAGAAGAAACAGGATTGAAAGTGAAAGTTAAATCTTTGCTAGGAATTTCGACAGACTTTATCCAGCATTATCCTAATGGGGATGTAGCCCAAGCTGTCGTGATTGAATTCTTGGTAGAGCTAGTAGGTAAAACGAATAAGAAACCGGATTTAGAAACATTGGAGTTGAAATATTTTTCTAAAGATAATTTACCGGATATTTTTAATAAGCAGCACTTAAATTTTATTGAGTATTACTATAAACGAGATTATCCATTTTTTGAATAGGAGTATGTATGAAAGAAGAGCGATGTATTTTACAAATAGATAAAGATCCAAAAGCTGTTATTGAACCCGATTATGAAAAACAACCCTTTAAATTTCATTCTAAATTATTATTTGCTTTTGTTCCTAAAGAAGATATTGATAATTTTTTAGAACAAGTTCCCCATAAAGTGTTAGGTTCGTATGATACCATTTCCTTTCAACCAGATATTTATGAAATTGAAAGGAACAGAGAATACTTTACTTTATGCCAAGCTCCTTTAGGAGCACCAGCAGCTACACAATTACTTGATTGGTTAATTGCATATGGTGTCAAAAAAGTTTTATCATTTGGAAATGCCGGTGCGCTTATAGATTTACCAGAAAATGAGATGTTTATTCCGACTAAGGCAATTAGAGATGAAGGAACTTCTTTCCATTATTTAGAAGATAGTCTAACGGTCGATTTGAACACCGAATTTTTAAGTCAAGTAAAAAAGGCAATAACTGAGCTAGACTACAAATATGATGAAGTGACGACATGGACAACAGATGCCTTTTTCAGAGAAACACCGAAAAAAGTGAAGCAATTTCGTGACTTAGGAGCATCTGTAGTAGAGATGGAATGTTCAGCACTAGCAGCTTGTGCACAATTTAGAAAAATCGAATTTGCGCAAATTTTGTTTACAGCTGATACTTTAGCTAATGAAGAGGACTATGATCCACGGGATGGTGGAACCGATTCACATCGGCGTGGATTAGAAATTTGCTTTGAGATACTACAAAAATTGTAGGAGGAGTAGGTATGAAAGAAGAGACAGGACAACCATTTATTTTAGATTTTGATGGGAATCATCATGCCGTGCTTGAACCAGATTTTGAAGACTTACCATTTCACTTTCATCAGAAGTTACTTTACACCTTTGTTCCTAAGGAAGAAATTGATTCTTTTCTAGATCAATATCCTCATCGCACTCTGGGAAGTTTCCGCACTATTTCATTTAGACCAAAAATTTATGAGGTCAAAATTGAAAACGAATATTTCACTTTATGCCAAGCTCCATTAGGAGCGCCTGCGGCCACAAAGTTACTTGATTGGTTAATTAACTATGGAGTTAAACAAATTTTAGCGGTTGGAAATGCTGGTGCATTAAATGATTTACCTGAAAATACGATGCTTGTACCTACAAAAGCAATTCGAGGAGAGGGAACGTCATTTTATTATTTAAAACCTAGTCAGTTTGTAGAACTAGAACCTGCATACTTGTCTCAAGTTGAAAGAGTAATTTCAGAATTAGGCTATAAATACAATGAAATCATCACCTGGACGACAGATGGTTTTTTCAGAGAAACGCCAAAGAAAGTTGCTCAATTTCGTCAATTAGGAGCCGATACTGTCGAAATGGAGTGTGCAGCTTTAGCAGCATGTGCACAATTTAGAAAAGTAGATTTTGCTCAAATTTTGTTTACTGGAGATTCATCAGCAAAAATGGAAAACTACGAACGTCGTGGTTGGGGACGGAAGTCATATGGAGTTGGATTAGAAATTGGTAGTCAAGTGTTAAGTAAATTGAACAATTTTAAATAGAAATTCAATCTGTAAGACTTTAAAGAAGTAGGAGAAGCCTATGAAAGAACAACCATTTATTTTAGATTTTGACCCAAACCATCATGCAGTAATTGAACCAGATCACGAGCAGGAACCATTTCATTTTCACTCGCGCTTGCTTTATGCCTTTGTTCCTAAGAATGAAATTGATGCTTTTTTAGATCAACATCTTCACCGGACTATAGGTGAATTTGAGTCAGTTTCTTTTAGTCCCAAGATTTATGAAGTTGAATTAAATGGTGAATACTTCACTTTATGTCAAGCACCGCTTGGAGGACCTGCTTCTGTTCAATTGCTAGATTGGTTGATTAGTTATGGCGTGAACCAAGTTTTAACTGTTGGTAATGCGGGCGCGTTAACTGATTTACCTGAAAATGAGATGTTACTAGTCAAACGTGCAATTCGTGATGAAGGAACCTCTTTTCATTATATGGAGCCAGGTCAATTTATTGATTTAAATCAGGATTTCTTAAAACAGGTAGAAGATGCATTAGCTACTTTAAATCTTAAGTATGATGAAATTACTACTTGGACAACTGATGGCTTCTTCAGAGAAACGCCCAAGAAAGTTGCACATTTTCGTCAATTAGGAGCTGCAACTGTTGAAATGGAATGTGCATCTTTGGCAGCTTGTGCGCAATTCAGAAA
>NZ_CAJURR010000001.1 GCF_910589175.1 uncultured Lactobacillus sp. | reverse complement strand
TCTTCTACAGCAGTTAGAGGCAAGTTAAATTGTGTAGCTAGTGAGCGAATATAATTGATATATTCTTGTTGTCCTGAATCAGCATAGACTCCTAAATACAGGGAAGATGAGCTCGGAAGAGAAGCTTGCAGCTTTCGTAAATAATTTGCTCCCATTTTAGGATTATTAGTCTGCAACATTTTTAGTTCACTATGTAAATTGCTTGGAGTAATTAGAATTAAATGGCCAAGATATTTTTTTAAATCTTTGAGGGTTAAAACGTTTTCTTTTTCGCCATTTTCCGTTAAAAGATTAACTGCACTAGATAAACGTAAAATATTTTTATATCCCTGGTCATCTTTTGCAATTGCAATGAGATCATACTTATTAGCTTCATCAATTAAACCATTAATTCTAAGTTGCATCCCTAACAAAGGTTTAATTCCAATATCCTTTGCTGCTTTATAAAAATCGACTAGGCCATAAGTAATATTGATATCGGTTAAAGCAATCGCAGAATATCCTTTTTTCTTAGCATTCTCAGCCAAGTTTTTAACTTTAGTTGGACTCTCCAGTAGAGTAAAACTGCTTAAATTTTGTAAACTAACCGCTCCCATATACTCATCCTTTCTGATAATTTAAGTATAGCAAATTCTATTATCTTCGCTTGCTAAAACATCTTATTTTTGCTAAGATACCTAGCGAAAGAAGGAGAAATTATGCGCTACATTATTACAGTGATTTGGTCATGCATTTTTTGCGAAATTATCGGTTTTATTGCTGCATCTCTAACTCAGATGCAATTTAATCCTATGCAATCTTTGATTATTGGCGCAGTCTTTGGCTTGCTCTTCGCAATTATCATTCCTGCCATTACTGCCAAAAGTCATAAAGACAAAAGTAAGTATAGTAAATTATAATTGAATTAAATTTGAATATTATAAAAAGCTGTTTCAATTAAGAAACAGCTTTTTTTCTTAGTAAAACTTATAATTTTTACTTGTATCTACTTTAATATCATCATGAGTTAAGTACTCACTAAACATTTGAACATAATCTTGGTCAAAGATCTTTTCAATTTTATCCATACTGTAAGCTGGGTAGAAACCTCCACCAAGAGCACGATAATTATTTACGGCTAACTTATAAACCTTATCATCTTCAAGATCTTTACCATCTAAAGTCACCTTAGTCAATCTTTGACCCACTGGCTTAGATAGATCAGCTTCGTATTTAACAGGATAGAAAAGATCAAAATGGTATAGCATTGGCTTAGGGGTAATCCAACGATCAATAAATTTAATTTTACCGTCCTTGCCTTTTTCTAAGAAACCAGCTGAATATTCAATGATTTCTTTTAATTCTTTTCCAGTAAGGTTAACAATGCAGAGTTGATTTGCGTATGGATAGTTAAGCAAAACTTCTCTCATAGTAACATTCTTTGAAAATCCATGAGCTGATTCAGACATAATTGCAGTAGCTGAAACATCTGCACCAGTAAACCAAAGTTGCATTTGTTGGATAAGGTTAATAAATGGAGCTCCTTCAATTCTCCCCTTAATTGCATCTTCAATCGGAGCAGGCTCAGATAAGTGTGCAATTGGTTGATCCAACCACTTTTGTGTTTCTTCATCAAGGCTCTTAACAATCTTTTCAATTGCTGGATCAGGTGCGTAATCCTTGCTGTCAATTAATTCAGTAGTCATATCATTAATCTTGACCTTACCTTTTTCATCTTTGTCAAAATCAATAACCACTTTACCAACAGCTTCTCCTCGATATCCTGGTTGAACAATTGCAGTATCCCGGGTAACTAAGTTTAAGCGACGATGTTGGTGTCCAGTTAAAAAGACATCAATTTCAGGAATTTCAGTTAAAATCTTGTAACCTTCATTTTCACCAGTGTGGGGCTCAGTTGCTTCCCCAGTCAAAGGATCACTCTCAAAGCCACCATGATACATAGCACAAAGAATATCGACCTGTGGGCGCAATTTCTTAGCTAATTTAGAAAGTACATCATAACCAGAAACAAACTTTAATCCTTTGATATGATCTTCTGATTCCCAGTGAGAAATATATTGGGTAGTAATTCCCATAATTCCTATTTTTAGGCCAGCCTTTTCAATAATAGTGTATTCTTTACCAAAAAAAGGCACATTAGTTTCTGCATCTAAAACATTGTCATTAATAAACGGAGCACGGTTATTATCCACGTAATATGACAAGTAATCTAATCCATAATTAAAATCATGGTTCCCCAATGCACGTGCATCATAGCCTACTTCATTATAAGCTTCAGTAAATTTACGTAATCCTTCCTCTTCAGGGAGCTTATGTGTAAAGCTAGCTAAAGGAGATCCTTGCAAACAATCTCCACTATCTGTAACTAAAACATTATCTACACCATATTTTTCTTTTTCACTTTTTACGACACTACTTACTCGGCTAAGTGAAATTGGTGCATCATAATTGTTTTTATCTTGATAATCAGTTGGCATTAAAAAGCCATGCGTATCACTTGAGTGTAAAATAACTAGTTTCATTAATACCTATTCCTTTAATCAAAAATTATATAAAAAAAGACACCCCAAGGTGTCTTTAATTAATCGTTATTTTGTTGCTTGTTTTCGTTAGCAACTTGACGGCCTTTGTAAAAGCCCTTTGGTGAAACGCGGTGGCTTAAACGGTATTCACCAGTAGTAGCATCGTAATGCATTGCTGGTGTGGTTAATTTAATATGACCACGACGTGAACGTTTCTTTTGCTTAGAAGTTTTTCTTGCAGGAACTGCCATTAGTTAGATCTCCTTTTTTATAGAATTGAGACTTGCGAACCTTTAAATAAACAAATTCACTAAATACTCACGTATTTCAATGATACAATCTAAGAGCTGATAAATCAAGTCCAATCTTATTTTGTAGCTTCAGAATTATTAACTTTTTTTAATTCAGCTATTTGTTTATCTCTAGATTCAATTTCACTACGATATTTATTATCTAATTCTTTCTTCTGTTTTGCTAGTGCTTTTTTTACATCGGGAGAAACTTTTTCTCCTTTGCCAATCAAAAGTGATACTAAAGCACCTAATAGAAGCATAATCACTAAAACGATGATTAAAGGCATTTTAGGTTGGAAAAAGCCAAAATTAATCGCTACAGGTTCAGTATTTAGGCACGCAAAAATCACAAGCACTAAAACGATAATTAGTCCAATTACTAAGTTTCTTTGCTTATTCATTTTCTCTCCCTACTTTCTGCTAGCAAACTTTAGACTTGCCCAGTCACCAATACGAGGGAAAATTTGGTAAAGCTTGGCTAAGGTAGCTAAACTTAGAGGCAAATTCAATTCACGACGATTAGAACCAAAGAAGTGAACTACTTGCCAAGCTACATCATCTGGATCAAGCATAAAGCGTTGAACATTATTCACGTAAGAGCCACTTTCATCGGCAATATTAAAGAAATTAGTATAAACTGGGCCAGGATTTACTGTCATGACCTTAACACCAAAAGGCTTCAATTCTAGGCGTAAAACATTTGAGAATTGAATAATAGCTGCTTTAGTAGCACTATAAGCTGCTGTTTTAGTAGTTGGTACAATTCCAGCAATTGAGCCAAAATTAATAATTTGGCCCTGCTTTTGATCGATCATGACGCGTGCAACAAGACGAGTAAAGTACATCAAACCTAAAACATTGGTTTGAAACATTTCAGTTACTACTTGGGGTGAAGTCTCTAAAAATTCTTTAAAGACACCAAAACCTGCTGCATTGACAAGATAATCAATATGGTCAACATGACTAACAATTTCATTAAAGGCACGATCAATTTGATCAGCTTTACTAATATCTGTTGGAAATACATATACTTCATTTCCAGAAAGCTGACGTGCTTCATTGGCAATTTCTTCTAATTTATCTTGATGACGTGCCATTAAAATAACTGTTGCACCACGACTTGCACTTTCTAAAGCAATTGAGCGTCCAATACCACTAGAAGCTCCTGTAACTACTACTACTTTGTCCCTTAATGAATTACTCATATTATTATCCCCTCAATGTGATTTCAAAATTATCTAGATCATTAGCTAAGTGAGTATGTTTAAAAATCTTTCTAGCATCATGTTCTAATTGTCTACCTGCTCTTCCTGTATAACGAGCAGAAATGTGAGTTAAATAAAGCTCTCCCACATTATGATCTCGAGCAACTCGAGCTGCATCTAAGCAAGTTGAATGGAAGTAGCGATGAGCCATTTTTTCTTCTCCGCCATCAAATGTTGATTCGTGAACTAGAACATCGGCATTATCTGCTAATCCACCAATATTTTTTGTTGGCCGAGTATCATAAATAATTGTCACAATCCGGCCTGGTCGCTCTTCTCCAAGAAAATCGCGTCCATCTAGTTTTTGACCATCACTTAATGTAATTGTTTTTCCTGCCTTTAATTGACCAAGAAGCGGTCCATTAGGCACATTGTATTCTGCCACTTTATCCATTAATAATTCACCTGGACGTGGCTTTTCAACTACACGAAAGCCAAAACTCGGTACTCGGTGATCTAAACGAGCCGTGTAGACTGCAAAAATATCATTTTCAAAAATCAAGCCATCTTCTTTTAAAACCACATACTTAATCGGATATGATACACGAGTTTTAGAAACTCTGAGAGAAGTTTGTACAAATTGTTCAATACCAGCTGGTCCATAAATTGTTAATGGACCACCGTCGCCTTGAAAAGAACGAGATGAGAGAAAACCCGGAAGTCCAAAAATATGGTCACCATGAGTATGTGAAATAAAGATTCGCGTTACTTTTCTAGGTCTAATGTTAGTCTTTAAAATTTGATGCTGCGTTGCTTCTCCCACATCAAATAGCCATACTTCATTTAATTCATCTAATAACTTTAGTGCGGTACAAGAAACATTTCTACTTTTTGATGGTTGCCCGGCACTTGTTCCTAAAAATTGTATTTCCATGAAAACCCTATTTCTAATATTTTCCTTCGGTAACTAAAG
The DNA here is from genome assembly GCF_910589175.1 of uncultured Lactobacillus sp. GTDB lineage: Bacteria > Bacillota > Bacilli > Lactobacillales > Lactobacillaceae > Lactobacillus. The sequence continues at coordinate 119,372 of NZ_CAJURR010000001.1, read as the reverse complement.
CTTTAGTTATATAGGCACTATAAAATTTCGATCCTTCTGGAGTTGGATGTGTATGATCATCGTAGAACCAATCTTGATGACTACCAGCAAACTCATGCCACTTAATAATAGTTAAGTTTGGATATTTTTTCGTTGCTGCATTTAGTTCACCATTAACTTGATCTTGCCAATCACGCGTTGGCACATGAGTATTAACCCAAAAAACATGTCTCTTTGGACCAATGATTTGCATTAAGTGATCAAGTTCTTTTGGGTCAAATGCTCCGTTTGTCCCTAAGCCAATTAACACATTATCATTTAAAGCATCCTTTGCTTTGTATTGCTCAAAAAGCGGAATAGTATCGCCTAATTGTCTAGAAACAGCTGCATCAATAATTAAATGTGGCATCAATTTTTGTAAGTTTTGGCTAGATCCAGCCATCACTGAATCTCCAATTGCAGTCACCTGAATTTTTTGTGCTAGTTGTAAATCAACTTGGGAAATTCCGTATTTCTCAAAGTCCTGATTTACTGGTTTAGTAACTGCTGCTTTCTTAGCCTGTTTTACAAGAGCAGCTTTTGAAGCTGGTGCTGTTTTCTTTCTAGACTGAGCTTCCTTAATTAATTTCTGATTACTCTTTAGTTGCTTACTACGATTTGATTTAATTTGCTTAGCTAGTTGAGAGTGATTTGGATTTTCCGCTTTGACAGTAGGCGCTTTTAAAATTCCAAAACTACCTAGAATAAAAACTATTATCCCTGTCGCAAAAAGTATCTTTGCTTGATAGTGTTTTGCTCGTAAATTTAGGGCCTTAGTTAAGAATTGACGAACTTTTTCCCAATCAATTCGACCAAATGGTTTTTCAATAAAGCGATAACTAAGTTCAGCAATTATCAAAATTAAAATTACTTCAATTAAATGATATAAAACCACATGATCGGCAATATCTTTAACCTTATCTTCAAAGAAGATCATTACTGGAAATTGGTATAAGTAAATTCCATACGAACGTGATCCAATCCATTTAAATACTGGATTAGTTAACCACTTGTTCCAGCTACTACCTGGATGGGCAATGATTCCGACAAAAATCGTTGTTACTAGTGAAAATAAAAACATCCCTCCGCGGTAAGCAAATGCTTTTTGCGGATTAAAAATTGGACTCGTTGCCATTAGTAAGATACCCACTAATGCCACTGCTCCAACAATATTTAAGAGCCAGTGATCTCTTTTTTCTAGATTTTCATTTAACTTCCAAGTTGGCCAAATAACTGCCAGCATTGCACCTAAGCCAAGAGAGAAAAATCTTGTATCAGTTCCATAGTAAATTCTACTTGTATCTACACCGGGCTTAAATAAAAGTGCCATTTCTAAAGCAGAAAATAAAGTTAAGGCTGTAATAATCCAAAAAATCATCTTTTTCTTTTTGGCAAATTTAACTAGTAAAAAGATTATTATTGGCCAAATAATGTAAAACTGACCTTCAATTGACATTGTCCATAAATGAACAAACGGTGATTCATTAGCTGCAAATCTTTCAAAATAACTTTGTCCATTCTTTATCTGCCAAAAGTTATAGACGTTCAGTAAATTAGTAATGACTATCTGATTCAACTTAGCTAGAAGATTTTGCTGAAAAAGTAAGATATACGCACTACATCCCCACAGCAGTGTAATCATTTGCGGGTATAACTTTTTTATTCGCCTGATGTAAAAAGCTTTGAAGTTATACTCTCCCCGCTCCTCGTAGGCATGAAACATGTGGTCTGTAACTAAATAACCCGATAATACTAAAAATATCGGTACTCCTAGATATCCACCCATAAACTGGTTTGGATTAAGGTGATATAAAATTACTCCAATAACAGCTAGAGCACGAAGTCCGGCATAACCTGTAATAAAGCGGTTCTTTTTATTCAAAAGTCTTACTCCCAACTTTTTTAAATTTTTTAATCTACAAATTCAAAAGTAAAGTCAGCTATTGAAACATCGTCGCCAGTTTCTGCTCCATTTTCTCTTAAAGCTTCATCTACACCCAAGCGCTTTAATTTACGAGCTAGAAGCATAATTCCATCAGTATGATCAAGGTTAGTTCTTTGAACAAGACGCTCTAGCTTATTGCCTGTAACAACAAAGCTGTGTTCGCCTGTTCTTTCAACCTTAAAGCCTTCATCTTCTGGTTTCTTATAAACATATTCTTTTTCGGCAACTTTAATTTCTGCTGGTTTTTCAGCTTCTTCTTTAGCAACTTCTTCAACAAGATCTGCGGTCTTACCCATTAGTTTGCTAACACCTTTATGGGTAACACTAGAAATAGGATAAACAGTTTTATCTCCTAGTTTTTTCTTAAATTCCGCAAATTTTTCTTCACTACCAGGAATATCCATTTGCGTTGCTACGATAATTTCTTTCTTGGTAGTTAAGTCCTTAGTGTAACCTGCTAATTCCTTACGAATTGTCTCATAGTCTTCGTAAGCATCACGGCCATTGTTTGGATCCATTGAAACTAAGTGTAAGATTACTTTTGTACGTTCAACATGACGCAAGAATTGAATTCCAAGTCCAACACCTTTTGAAGCACCTTCAATTAATCCTGGTAAGTCAGCCATTGAAAAATCACGACCGTCTGGAAGAACAACCATTCCTAAGTTAGGAGTTAAAGTTGTAAATTCATAAGCAGCAATTTTTGGCTTAGCCTTAGTTACAACAGATAACAAGGTTGACTTACCAACAGATGGGAAACCTACTAATCCGACATCAGCTAAGACCTTTAATTCCAAGCGTAAAGTACGAAATTCTCCTGGTTCACCATTTTCAGCAATTTCTGGAGCAGTTCTTGTTGGAGTGGCAAAGTGAATATTACCTCTACCACCTTTTCCGCCGTGAGCTACTACCAATTCTTGACCATTTTCAACTAAATCGCCTAAAAGCTCACCAGTATTAAAATCATAGACACTTGTTCCCATCGGAACTTTTAATCTTACATCTTTAGCTCCGCGGCCATATTGTGATTTAATACGACCGTTTTCACCATTATCTGCCTTAAACTTACGTCTAAAGCGGAAATCCATTAAGGTTCTTAGGCCAGAGTCAGCAACTAATATAATACTGCCTCCGCGGCCACCATCTCCACCAGCTGGCCCACCAAGTGGAACATATTTTTCATGTCGAAAAGCAACGGCACCGTCGCCGCCCTTTCCTGCTTGTACATCTATTTTTGTTTGGTCGACAAACATTATGTGTGCCTCCTTTATATATCAATTTATAATTAAAAATTTCCTTAAAGTTTCTTAACTATAATACCATATCAAGCCCCATTAAATCAGGTCTTTTATTGGTTAATTTATAAACTCAATTTTACAGTTTGAGCTTGTGGAAGAGTTAAACCAGCTTCTCTTAATTCATCCACTGATGCTTCTTTAATTTTCTTTAAAGAACCAAACTTTCTTAGAAGCTTATTTCTAGATTTAGGACCAATTCCCTTAATTTCATCTAATTTACTTGAAAGAGCGTTTTTGGCATGAGTTCTTCGATGAAAAGTAATTGCAAAGCGGTGAACTTCATCCTGAATTCTAGTCATTAAGTAAAATCCCTCAGATTTTGGATCTAAAGGAATTAACTTCAACTCTTCTCCCTTTGTAGGATCACCAAAAATTAAGTGATTAGTTCGGTGGTGATCATCTTTTACCATTCCAGCGACCGGAATATTTACATTCAATTCATTTCTTAAAACATCCAAACAAGCTTCAACTTGAATCTGCCCACCATCCATTAAAATAAGATCTGGCATTTTTTTATGTTCTTTTAAAAGACGACTATATCGTCTTCTAACTACTTCACGGGTGTTCCCTACTTCATCAGCCGCATTTTGATGTTCAACCTCACCCTTTAATTTGTATTTACGATATTCATGTTTATCAGCTTCGCCATCAGTAAATACTACCAAGGCAGAAACTGGATCGGCGCCCTGAATATGTGAGTGGTCAAAACTTTCAATTCTATGGCCATATGGTAGGCCTAAAGCGTCAAAAATTTCTTTTTGTGCACCCTTAGTTTTACGATTACCTAGTTCTAAGAGGCGGAATTTTTCATCTAGTTTCAACTTAGCATTGTCATGAGCCATTTCTAACAAGGCTTTCTTTTGGCCACGTTGTGGTGTTCTTACTGGTACCTTTAGTACTTCAGATAAAGATTCATTATCAATTCCAGCTGGTACTAACACTTCTTTTGGTAAGACGCGATTGCGTTGTCCATAAAATTGAGCAATGAAGGAAACAAAGGCATCTTGTGGATCATTAGTATCAGTTAAAGGAAATAGTCTTGTTTCACGACGTAATAACTTAGCCTGTCTTAAAAAGAAAATCTGAATTGAAATCCAAGACTTGTCGACATAAAAATTAAAGATATCCCGTTGAGTATGATCGTTAGAAATAATCTTTTGTTTCTCAACAGTTTGTTCAATATATTTCAATTGATCTCTAATTTCAGCAGCACGTTCAAATTCTAGATCCATTGAAGCTTGTGTCATTTTTTCTGTCAGATCTTGCTTAACTTGGGCGATATCTCCATTTAAAAATCGCTTTATCTTTCTAATCTGAGTATCATAGGTACTCTTTGGCACTTCCTTAAAGCAAGCTCCCAAACATTGTCCCATGTGATAATAAAGACAGGGCCGTCCTTGATGACCTGTACATCTTCTTAAGGGCCAGACTTTTTGAATAAATTTTAAGGTTGCTTGCGCCGCATAAACATTTGGATAAGGGCCAAAATAGTAGCCCTTATCCTTATGAACAATTGACGTCAAACGTGTTTGCGGATCACGTTCATTAGTAATTTCTATGTAAGGATAACCTGTGCCTTGCTTTAATTGAACATTATAGTAAGGCTGGTATTTTTTGATTAATGTAATTTCTAACAGAAAAGATTCCTTGTCCGATGAGACAGTAATGATATCAAAATCACGTATTTCACGTACAAGTTCAGCACGTCTCCCCACTTGCTTACTTTTAAAATAGGAACGAACGCGGTTCTTTAAGTTTTTAGACTTTCCCACATAAATCACATTGCCGTTAACATCTTTCATTAAGTAGCAACCTGGCTTATCGGGCAAAAGTTTTAATTTATTTTCAATATGTTCCGTTGCCATAAATTATTTTTCCTTCCTATTAAAATTCCCATAGTATTTTATCACGTTCCTTCTTAAAACCAAGTAAGATGTCTTTTTTGTTTACTCAATACTTCATTTTCTTATAGAATAGTAAATAGCCAAAAAGAAAGGTCGCAAATAATGAAAAATATTTATTTTAATCATGATGGAAACATCGATGATTTAGTTTCACTTCTTTTACTCTTGCAAGCGCCTGATATTAAACTCATTGGAATTAGTGCCATTGATGGCGATGGATATATCGATCCTTCAGTAGAAGCGTGTCGGAAAATGGTCGATAAATTCAATTTACGCGGTGATAAATTAGAAGTTGCTCGCTCTAATTCACGTGCTGTTCATCAGTTTCCAAAAGAGTGGCGAATGGCAACATACTCCTTTAACTACTTTCCAATCTTAAATGAGAGCGGTGAAATTAAAACCCCAGAAGCTTCCTTACCTGCTCACTTAGACATGATTGATAAAATTAAAAAAGCAGATGGTCCCGTTACCTTAGTAATGACTGGTCCAATTACTGATCTAGCTCGAGCATTAGACGAAGATGCTTCAATTCAATCAAAAATTGAAAAAGTCTACTGGATGGGTGGCTCTCTAGACGGACATGGAAACGTAGTCAGCGTCGATGCCGACGGCACTCAAGAATGGAATGCTTTTTGGGATCCAGATGCAGTGAAACGAGTTCTAGATTCAGATCTTGATATTCAAATGGTCGGCTTAGAAAGCACCGAAGAACTTCCTTTAACTGATGAACTTCGTCAGCACTGGGCTAGTTTAAGAAAGTATCCAGCTATTGACTTAGTTGGTTTAGGATATAGCTTAATTATTTCTGTTCCAAATGCAGAGCTATATTTGTGGGACGTTTTAACAACTATGTCAGCTCTCTACCCTGAACTTGTTGAGACACGTCAGGTAAAAGCAAATGTTATTACGTCAGGTTTAGCAAGTGGTCGCATGTTTATCGACCCTAATGGAAAAGAAATTACTGAAGTAACAAAAGCAGATAAAGATTTATTCTTTAAGAAAGTAGATAAAATTTTAGAAAGACAATAAATATATAAATGACAATTTGGTTAACACACTTTATCGAAAATTTCGGCTATATTGCCATTATTCTTTTAATTGCCGTTGAAAATATTTTTCCACCTATTCCTTCAGAGGTGATTTTGACCCTTGGAGGATTCTTAGTTAGTGGGACTAAATTAACTCTAATCGGCGTTATCCTAGCTTCAACTTTAGGATCAATTATTGGTGCGATTATTTTATTTTCAATAAGTCGTAACCTAACGCTGCCACGACTTGAAAAATTACTTGAAACTAAATTATTTAAACTTTTAGGATTTAAAAAAGATGATGCTCAAAAAGCCATTGATTGGTTCGACAAACATGGAATTGGCGCCATTTTTTACGGACGTTGCATCCCTGTTGTTAGAAGTTTGATTTCAATTCCTGCAGGTATTGCCCATGTCGGTTGGACTAAATTCCTCGTCTTGACTACTTTAGGTAGTTTAGTTTGGAATAGTGTATTAGTTGGTTTAGGACACTATATGGGAAAGAATTGGCAAGTGGTAGTTAGAATCTTTGATGATTACACACTCGTAATTATTGCCCTTTTATTAATCCTATTTATTTACTTTGGAATTAAGTGGTACAAAACTCGAATTAAGAAGTAAAATTTTGCTGTAGACTGGTTGGCGGACTGGAAGTTCGCCAACCTTTTTTGTTATAATTGTATTTATGTTAAAGTAACAATTACATTTTCGTTAATGAGGTATAAAAATGTTATTTCCATACGAAAAAAATTTTAACCAATGGTGTACTAGCCAAAATCTAGCACCGCGAACTCTTACTTCCATTAATCAATCGATCTATTATTTTTGGAACTATTTTTTACGAAATTCAAATTCAGAGCCAACCGTTGGTAATGTCTCCGCTCAGGATATCCGCGCCTTTATTGACCACTTAGAGCAAGATCAAAATAAAACAATTAGTACAATTAATAAGTATGTCACCCATTTAAAAAAATATTTTTCTTTTCTCTATGACCATCAACTAGTTAAAAATTATCTTTTTACCGACTTACATGGCTATACTTTTGATCGAACCCCTCATATTTGTATTGACTGGATTGATCAGCTTGATGAAATTATAACTTGGCCTGAAATTAGTCTTGATTGCAAAAAGGTTCTAATTTTGATTGCTCATGGCTTTGATCCAAAACAATTTCTTAATTTAAGTAAGGCTAATATTTCAAGAATTAAAAATTCAAATTATCGCTCTATTCTCCTGACTAATACTGAAGAAAATCCTCTTATTTTTCAAACAAAGACAGGCAAACAAATTTCTGCCTTAACATCTTTAACTAGAAAAATTGCTCCAGATAAAGATATTTTAAATTTTGATCTTACTCCAGGGAAACTTCGCCTTTCTTATATTTACTATAAAGTAAATGACCCGAGCCTCTCTGACTTGAAATTAATGGAAATCCTACACTGTAATCGTAAAAGCGTGACTTATTATCGCAATCAACTAGATAAGCTTAAACTTGCTCCCTTTACACCAAAAAGAACGGTCTAAAAACCGTTCTTTTTTCTTATTCATTAAATTTAATACCAGGCTGGCTTATCTCCCTCAGTTCCGGACTTATCTAAACCAACATTTGCCTTGAGATCCTCTTCTGGATTTTCAATTATATTAACGATATAGTCTGCTACGCTCAAGCGAGACACTTCAGTTCCCTTAAATGGAGTTTGAGCGCCAACAGTCTTTTCGTAATTTACTTCATCTTTATTAGTTAACCAAGCTGGTCTAATAATAGTGTAATCTAAATCACTTTCTGTAATCTTATCAGCGGCTGCTCGATAAGTGGTTAAGTAAGAACCTAAAATATTCTTATTCCATTCACCAAATTTTCCAGGTACTTCATCATAGATTCCTAGAGAAGACACCCAAATCAAACGTTTAATACCATTGGCATCCATCACTTTAACAACAGTTTTAGCTTGATCTTCAATATTTGAGCCAGCCAAGTTTGCATAAACTAGGTCAACACCTGCTAAAGCTGCATTTAATTCATTAAAGTTGCTTGCATCCCCCTTGATTATTTCTTCTCGACTTTCATCAACTTGATGTAATTTATTAGGATGACGCAAATATAAAACCATATCTACATCCGTCTTCTTTAATAGCATGGTTCAACTAATTGAGCAATTTGACCAGCAGCACCTAAAATAGCAATCTTTGTCATTTTTATTTTCCTCGCATCACAAAATCAATAATTTTAATGAAAAGTTCTACGTATTTATTTGACTACAGTGCAAATTTGAATAATCTCAGTCATAATTTTCTCCTTACCTAGCTATCCTCACTTACAATTTCATAGTATTACTTATTATTAATAAGTCAATTGCTTGAAATCAATTTTATTATCTTTTTTGAATATTTCGTATAGATTTACTATGCGAAAGCACTACAATAGATAAAGGAGAATATTATTAGATAGAGAGGTAAAAATATGACTAATAAAAGTTCCGTACCTAAGAAGCTTTCCTTTATATCCATCTATTTCTTAGGTATTAATGCAGTCATTGGATCAGGAACATTCCTGCTACCTTCTGTAATTTATCGTTACATGAACCTAACAGCTATTCTTGTTCTTCTCTGTACTGCTGTCACTGTCAGCATGATTGCTTTATGCTATGCTGACTTATCCAGCCGTTTCACACAATCCGGAGCCGCTTGGCTTTATTCCTATAATGCTTTTGGGCGTTTCTCGGGTTATGAACTAGGTATTTTTACTTGGTTTTTAGGATGTACAACTCTTTCTGCTGAAGTAGTTGCTTTATTAACCATCTTAAAGAGTTTTCTACCTATTTTTAAAAATAATGCAGTCTACATTAGTGGAGTTATCTTCTTAATTTTACTGTTTTCAATTATTAATTTCTTTGGTAGATCGTGGGTAAAAATTGTTAATAATATTTCAGCTGCAGCTAAGATTATTACACTACTTGTCTTCATTATTGTGGGAGCCTTCTTTATTAAGAAAGCTCACTTTACGCCAGTAATTCCACATACAGCTTTAACCGGTGTTGGACCATTCTTTAAACATTTTGGGGATGCTTTCACACCAATTTTTTACTTATTTACTGGCTTTTCCTTTATTCCAATTGCTGCAAAGCAAATGAATAATCCAGAAAAGAATATTCCACGGGTTTTAATTGCAGTAATGACTAGTGTGACAATTCTAGATTGCTTGATGCTTTTAGTTGCCATTGGTTTAAGTGGGCAAAAACTAGGAAGTTATTCTAATCCATTAGCTAGTGCTCTAAAGACTGGTGTTGGCCAATGGGGCTTTGCTTTTATGATTGTCGGAATGTTAATTTCAATCTTTGGAGTTGCCTTTAGTGCTTCATTTAATACCCCTTCACTTATTGCATCCCTTGCTACCGAACATGGGATGCTTCCTAAATGGATTGGTAAGAAAAATAAACATGATGCACCTTGGGTTGGTATCATTTTTACCGCTGTTCTTTCAGGAGCCTTAGCTACTCAAAGTTATCTATTCCTCGTTTCATGTACAGTTTTAGCATCCTTTGTTCAATATGTACCATCAATTTTGGCAGTTATTAAATTCAAGCATAGTAATGAATATCCAACGCATGGATTTTCACTACCTGGAAAATACACTATTCCAATTATTGCTTTAATTATTTCTTGTTATATGGTTACTAACTTTACCCCTAAGACTCTCCTCTTAGGAGCTGTGGTGGCAGTAATTGCGGCTGCCTGCTACTTCTTTATTGATAAGGATGAAAAGTTAGAAAAAGAACATGAAGACTTTTTAGCTAAATTAAGGCGTAAAAACTAAAAAGTAAGCTGCTTATAAGATGCAGCTTACTTTTTTTAGTTAAAGTTATGGGGTATAATTCACTTATCTTAATTCAAAGGAGCTAAAGAGATGGGTTTAACTTTTGAAAAAAATAATCAATTAGAAAAAATGCTTGATAAATTTGCTATCTTGCCAGATGATCCTAAAAAGAAAAAAGCTCAAAATAGCAAAGATAAGGATAAAAATAAAGAGAAATAAAAATAAGAGGTCGAAAAAATCAGTTTTTCGACCTCTTTTATTATCTATTAATTTCTCTTCTTTAATTTTTTACTCCAAATTACTGCACCACTTACGGCTGCAATTAATGCACCACAAATTATTACAAATGGATTAGTAGCCTTAGCCACAGTTTCAGGTAAGCGAGTAGCAACAGAAATTGGATTTGAACTCTTGTCCTTATCCTTTGAGTTACTTACAACACTAACATTTTTTTCAGTAACAGTAGTTGATCCTAAATCCTTCACAACTACATCTTTGTTAGCTTTAGAACTGGATTTTGCTGCTTGATCTTTATCAGTTTTCTCAACAGTAGTTGACTTTTCAGTATCATTAGCAGTGTCTTTGGCAGAAGTCTTAGCTTCACTTTCTACTTGTGAGCTCTTAGCAATTGACTTTGATGCTACCGCAGCTGAAGAGTTTTTATCTGAAGAAGTAGTATTTGTATTCTCACTACTTTGACTAGCTGCACTATCTTTAACTGTTACGTAAACTGCTAATCTTGATCTAGAACCATCTGGGAAAGTAACATAAACTGTTCCGTAACTAGTTCCGGCCTTATTAACTTCAGGCTTATTATCCCAAGCAGCTACTGTTCCAGCTGGAACCTGACTCCAATTAGAAATACCACTTGTTGCATCAGGTAAAACACCCTTAGTAGTAGTTAAAGCTTGTACAGTTAATGGGTTAGTATAGGCTTGTAAATTCTTATGTTCTTCAAGTTGAGTTTGATAAGTCTTAGCTTGATCAGTAGTTGCGGTGCTACTATCAGTACTTGCTGCAAAAGCAGTTCCACCTACACTCAAAGATGCCAACATTGCAGCTGCACCCAAACTTGTAATGATACTTCTCTTTTTAATTTTTCTCATCATAATCACGCTCCTCAGCAAGGTAAGCTATACTTCAGCTTGCTGTTTTATTTACTTTTATTATACCGTAGTTTTACAAAAATGTTACAAATTAAGATATTTTTTACATTCTTTGTAATATTTTAAGAAATATGCGTTATTAGCGCTTTCACATTATTTATATCATAGGCATTTTAAAAACAAAAAACATATGCTTCAAAGCCTAATTATGATGGGAAAGTTATCAGCTGGCTAAATAAGTCAAAGCAACCTGTAACTGAGTCAGATCATTAAGTGTAGCTGGGATATCGTCTTGATCTACCACTTGGTAAATTTCTAAAGTCTCTTCATCAAATTCAAAACCAGCTCCAATTACAATATCCATTGCTTCTTCAAGTAAATCCATATTTTCTTGACCGGGATCAAGCTTAAATAAAGTTCCTCCATCATCAGTAATGCGGTAGTAATCATCTTCTTTTTCAATCCAGCAATATACTAAGTCCCCATATGCACCAATTAAGGGTGTTGTTACCTCAATGTCTGAGCCAGCTTTTATAAAATGAATATGTTCTTTTAACCAATTCATAGCATTTTGCTCAATTAACTCTATTTCAGAATTTTTCATAGTTCTCTCCTTGTTTTTATTCAAATTATAACTTAATTAGGCAAAAAAAAAGAAGCTTCTGCTTTCAGCTTCTTCTCTTGTAATTAAATTATCTATGAATTTGAGCAAATTCAACTACTCGATTTAATAATTGAGTAAAGTTGTTTACTTCATTTCTAAGATCGCGAGCATTAATATAGTCACGTGTTAGTTCCCCGCGCTCATCTAATAATACACCAAATTCACTAGCTAAACGTGCCACATCACTGGCAATGCTTGCGAAACTCCCGATATTATCATCAATCATTTGTGCCGTAAACACGCGATCATTCAAGGCATAGGTTCCGTTAGGATAAACAACTAAATAAAAGTGAATAGTATCGTTCAAGCCATCAACCACATTAGTTGAAACACGATATTCATTATCATCAACCGGTTCAATTGAAAATGCCGAACTAATGCCATTATCTTCTCTAAAAGATTTCATTAAAACGTCTTCAAGATCATACATAGAAACTGACCTCCAACATCTTTATCTAAAAATAAATTTAACAAATTAATTCACTACATATCTATTATATCTTTTCTAGAAAAAATATGTACTTTGAGCTCCCAAACTTGAAAGATAATATGTTGTTTTTCAAATACTTTCTTATCAATACTCAATTTTACTGTTTTATACTAATAAATTTAGTTATAATAAAAGAAGTTTTAAATGGAGGAAGTTAATTTGAAAAAGTTAATCGTTGGTGCTTTAAGTTGTAGTCTCTTATTACTTGCAGGTTGTCGTAACAACTTGGTTGAACCAAAACATAAATCTTCTGCAGCAGACTATGCCATTATTCAGTCTTCTCATAAGCAATCTCATAAAAAAGTTGAAAAAGAGAAACCTAAAAATAAAGACAATAAAAAGGAAAAATCATATAAGACTGATCAGAAAAAAGATGAAGACACTAAGATGGATGATCAACTAGATAGTCTCCAAAATAAAGAAGATCAATCTAGTTCTGAAAACCAAAGTTCTAGTTCATCAAGTACTACTTTACCTATTCAACGCAGTGAACATAAGGCAAGCAGTACCCTACCAAAATCTAACTTTGGTACATCTTTCTATACTATTCCACGTCGCAATTATAGTTATTATAATCCTCAACCTAACTATTACTTTGATAACAGCTGGACTACTAACAGTAACGCAAGTACAGGTACTCAAAGTTCTGCTACAAATAGTTCAAACTCGAGAAATTCAAATACTTCATCATCTTCTACTACTTCATCTGAATCTTCTTCAAGTTCAAGCAAGGAAACAGAAACGCCTGCTAGTCAAAATAATGACTCTGAGTCAACTAGCTCAACTGAAAATACTCAAGACTAATAGAAAAGACATTCAAATCGAATGTCTTTTTTTAATAAGTCTGGTCTCTATCTCCATCTAAAATATGTTCACTTAACTTTTCATCGAAAAAGATTGGTAAATCATGGTCAAAATTATATGCTAATTTTGCTTTTTCTATTTCTTCCCTGGTCATCCAAGTTAAATCTCCTTCATCGGAAGCTTTTAATATACCAGTAAACTTAGTAGCCACATAGAAAAATACAAGATAGCGTTCATCATTATGATCAAAAAATTGCTTTACTCCAACTAAGCGCGGATCCTCAATTTCTAATCCCGTCTCTTCTTTTATTTCTCTAACGACTGAGTCATGAAAAGCTTCATGAGATTCGACATGACCGCCTGGAAAAGTTAAACCAGGCCAAATAGGATCAGTCCTATTTAGAACTAAAATTTTATCTTTATCTTTTATCATACACATATTGGTTAAAGTCACAGCTTCTGATCTTTTCATTTCTTCTCCATTTTACATAATTTTAATTATATTATTTCTATAATTTATAATTGTTTAAGTTTTATTTTACTGCTGTTAATTAATTTCTCTAAGTGAATTTTATTAGTATAATTAAATAGACTAAAGTTTTTCAAAGGAATTTAGATATGACACTACAAATCAACACCAGAGTAGACTCAATTACCTGGCCTCTTAATCAAAATCTGACCAATCAAGAAATAATCTCTCAATTGGAACTTACAGTTACAGAAAATGGCCATCTTATTTCAAATGATAATCTTAGTATAAATAAAAAGGCTGTTAACCGGTCTGAAGCAGGAGTATATCCAGTAATTATCACCGCAATTGGCACTAATAATGAATATGCGACCAAGAAAATTCAAGCCTGGGTAACGGATAAAAATAATGTAGTTGATTCTTCCCCTACTCCTCAACCAGCTCCCACAAAACCAGCACAATATACTTCTTCTAATAAACCTGCTAGTCCTAAAAAGAAAGGCAAGAAAAAGATAGTATATATTGTTCTTGGAGTGCTTGTTTTATTAATTGCCATCATTTTTGGTATTTCAGCTTGTCAAGCTCATAATGATACAGTTCAAAATGAGCAAGCTCAAAGTAATGCCCTCAATAATACTAACAGTAAATTAGATAATCTGTCTGAACAAAACAAGCAATTAATGCAACAAAATAAAGAGTTGCAAAGTGCCATTAATACCTATAAGCAGGATCAAAATAAAGAAGAATTACAAAACCAATTAAACCAAATCAAAACTGAAAATGAACAATTGAAAAATAATGCTGCTAATAATCAAGCCTTACAAAATCAAATTGATCAATTGGGCTCTACTATCGACCAAATCAAACAAAATCCAAATCAGGCCGATTCATTATTAGATCAAATGAAAAATAATCAAAACGAATTTATGCAGAACTTAAATGCAACTTTTCAAAAACTAGTTAGCGATTTCCAGCAACTAATTGGACAATAATGCTACCTAATAAAAAACTGAGAATTATGAAATTCCCTCATAGTTCTCAGTTTTTTAATATTTAATCAGTCATCTGTATCAGCATCGCTGCTTGTATCGGCACTTGAATTTGTGTCTGTACTTTCGTCAGAATGTGAATTGCTGCCTGCATTATCGCTAGATTTCTTAATGGTCTTAGACTCATAAACTTTTACAGTTAATGATTTACCAAATTTAGAATCGTAAGGGTCGAATACATAATGGGTTGCATTAGTTTTAGCTCCATTTGCAGGATCTAATTTATAGACTATAACAAAATTACCGGTCATATTAGGCTCTACCTTCTTACGACCTTCCTTGATCTGATTTCCCCAAGGTGTTAATTCATTTTCAATGTCTGTGGTGACCAAAACAAGATCATGGGTAGCTTTGCCAACCTTCTCCATTACTTTTAAGTGATTACTAAAGAAAGATGTTGGATCAACGCTTTCTTTAGCATTATTAGTGAAAGTTCCTTGCACTAGAGCATAATGGTCATCGCCATCAGAACCCTTAACAGCGACGTTGGTTACATTATTGATAGCTATGTATCCCTTGCTATCTTGGAAATTTCCACCATAAGCTTTACCGTCGTTACTGTTACTATTATTAGCTTGATTGTCAGCCGCTGTACTTAAATCTTTTTTAGAGCGTTTTGTACTCTCACTACTATTTTCATCTGTCTTTTCGACAGACTTCTTTGACTTACTAGTAGTTGTTTGTTTGCTGCTACTATTGTTTGTTTGACTAGAGCAAGCACTTGTTCCTAATCCCAGAAGTACTAAGCTTAATGCTCCTAAAAGATATCTTTTTTTCATCAAAAAACCTCCCTATTTGAATACATCAATAATTCTAGCATTTTTAGTTAAAAAATTATACAGATTATATAACGAATTGAGTTTTCAAATTACGGATTAGCCTGTTATGGAAGCAGGCTTTAAACCTGCTTTACGTGATAATTTTACAGCTGTATAACAAGTAGAAATAGCTTATAGATGCTTAATTTCATAACAAATAGAGTTAGTGTATTTAGTGATGGGATGATAATTTTAATTATCTTTATTAAATATTTAAGTCCTATCCTCGAGAAAAAATATCAAAATAAAAACGACACTCGTTTGAGTATCGTTTTCTTTAAGACAAGCAAGGCGAGATTTGCACGCGCACTTATCTGACTTCTATGCGCGCTCACCCAACTATCTCCTACTTTCATAGTAGACTCGTGAGTCGCTTTTTAGCATAGCGCCATTGTTCTTCTTACTATGAGATATCTAATTCATTGTATTAGTTTCTATAGAATTCGATGGGTCTGTAGATTACCTCCACTTACGTGGAGAACACACTAAAAGATCCTTGATATAAGTACAATCCTCAATTTAGATAATATCATTTTTCATTAGTTTCAATCAATCGCTAAAATTACACAATAAAAAAGCCAAACATCAACGATGTTTAGCCATTAAATTAATTGATTTTATCACTATTTTTCAAACATTCAATCCGCTTATCCAAAGGTGGATGATCAGAAAAAAGTCGATTTAACCAGTTATGTGCATTTGGAAAATTGAAATATAAATGCTGCAAAGTTAAGTCTTGGGAGCTAATCTCGGGTGCATCTGCACCCTCTTCTAACTCCTCCAGCTTAGACAAGGCTGAGATTAAACCACTAGGTTCACGAGTCAAATCAACAGATCCAATATCAGCAAGGTATTCTCTCTGTCTTGAAACAAGCAAGAAAAGCAGTTTAGCTAGCGGAATTCCAATAATTGAAATAATGCCTCCAACTGCGATTACAATAAGGGCCAAGATTTTGAGAAAAAAGCCAAATATCCCTTTAGTCTCACTAGTCAAAACGCCCCAGCCGAAGAATACAATCCCAACTCCGGTCATTGTTATTAAGCTAGTTAACGCACTAGCTAAAACAGTGATACGCGTATCATAGTTTCTAATATGAGAAAGTTCATGTCCAATCACTCCTTGAACTTCTTTTTTATCCATAATGTTTAGCAAGCCTTGAGTGATAGCTAAACTTGCATGTTCAGGATCTCGGCCGGTAGCAAAAGCGTTGGGTGCTGGATCAGGCGTAATGTACAATTTCGGCATTGGCAATCCACCTGCTAAGCAAAGCTCTTCAACAAGCTCATAAATTACCGGTTCAGTTTCTTTAGTAATTTCAACTGCATTCGTCACTTTCATTAGGTGCTGTGTTGCATCAAAATAAACATGTGCAATGTATACTAAGCCAATAATGAAGAAACCGATTCCAACATATGATGTAAAAATTGCTCCAAGAAACACACTAATTGCTAGCAGTAGAACTGTATATAATCCCAAAATAATCCATGTGTTTCGTTTGTTTTGCTCAATTTGCTTGTAAAGCATCTTATTCACTCCAACTTTCAATTTTATTTAATTTTAGTCTTTTTTGCTCATTTAATCAGCAAAAATAGTTGGAATTTTTGAAGGAATTTTGTTTAAAACAAAAAAGAGACTTTTTGGCGTCTCTTTTATCTAAATGTCTCATAAGTATTTATATATGAGATATGGATGATTGATTGGCGCTTTTTTGTACCAATTAAACTGACAATCTGCATGAGATGCAAACCAGATAGCAACATTATCCATGATGAGAGCCAACCATTTCAATCCACGTATCTGCGTGAGGTGCGACCGCAATATTTAGTTGAAATTAATTTTCTAGACTAGATATCGGGCTTCAAAAATATACAATTATATTTCTACATAAATTGTATCAACAAAATAGGTATATTCTAGTGCGAATCTCACATAAAATCATGCTAGCTTCCTACTCGCACTTTCATATACCTATCTTTTTAATGTTATAGCAACTCTACAAGCTTAATAATAAACTCACTGTAATTTTTGCATTTTATCAGCTCAGTTACGTTATTAATGTCCGTGACAATATCAGATAACTCATCAAATACTTCTCTAAACAACTGCTTATTATTTGGATCAATTGCTAAGGCAATAACGAGATATACTTCATTACCACTTCATGTCCAATCTCCTCTTTTTTAAACCGGGTAAATCATAAAATGGAGATGGCTTAGCAGATTTTTGGATTCCTTTCCTATTATATCTTTGTGAGCCTTCCATCAAGTAACATGCAACTTTTGCTCTAGTAATTGCGACATAATGCAAATTTAAATCTTGTTTCCATGATTCTGCCGATCCTCCTTGCTGCCAACTCTCTTTCGGAAAGATATAATCATACATGTCCATCTGAAAAATCACGTTAAATTCTAATCCTTTAGATTTATGAATGGTCATTACACTAATTTCGTCTTCTTTTGGTGGTATATAGTTCTCATAATCATGTTTATCATTAAGTACATCTTTAAGTCTACTTAATGCTTCTGACATATCTTCAATCCCTATGTCTGGATAAATAATTTGAGCAATATGGGAGAATAAAGTGATATTTTCAGCCAATTTATTAATGGGACATGCAAATAATTTTTGTGTTGCGTTCAACAAACTTCGATATTTATTATTTTTATTTCTTTCCGAAAAATATTGTTCAGTAATATCAAATGCATATATATTTTCATCAAAATATCCTCTAATCAATTGCACAAATAAGTGAGCTACGTCTGATTGATCATCATCTAATTTTGTCTTCGTATATACTTTATGAGGAATTGTTAGGCTTTTATTTAATATATCAACTGTTGAGTTGTTTCGACATAAAATAGCAAATCCACTAGTTGACTTTAGATTATATCGGCGCTTTATATTGGGAATATTTTCTTCGATTTTTTGAGCAATATTCTTTTCATTTCCATCAATTTTTACTCTAAAAACTCTTTTATCATCCTCAGCTGCTTCTTCGGAATTTCCATATAAACTTAATGCATATTGATATATACTTGGATGACATCTGAAATTTTCTGAAAGTTTATAATAATGAAAATTAGGATTTTTGATCAAATTTTCTAGATAGACAGATTTTTTTCCAGAAAATGCATAAATTGCCTGATGAATATCACCGACAGCCATTCCTGTAATCCCTTGCTTTACAAGATATAAAAACATTTTATTTTCATTCAAACCACAATCTTGATATTCATCTATAAA
The DNA here is from genome assembly GCF_910589175.1 of uncultured Lactobacillus sp. Classification (GTDB taxonomy): domain Bacteria; phylum Bacillota; class Bacilli; order Lactobacillales; family Lactobacillaceae; genus Lactobacillus. The sequence goes on along the minus strand of NZ_CAJURR010000001.1, from coordinate 100,720 downwards.
TATTTCTCTATATCTTGCGCGCAAGTATTTAGTAGCATCTGGGACTCTTTTTAAGATATACAAGGCTGTTTCAACCAAAAACTCGAGAAAAACCGTGTCCTGCTTCAAATATTCTTCTATAATTTTTCCCACATGTTTACAGTTCTTTTTATCTAAATTTCTTAGTCGGGTATTCTCTTCTAAGCTCTTAATCTTAAGTTCTTGATTTCTACCACTTAAATGGCTACAAAAAGGAACTATTATTTCGGAAAAACAAAATTTATCAATGGTTCCGAAAAATGATTTATTTAATGCTAATCCTTTATCAATGCATCTTTTTCTTAGCTCTTCACTTGCTTTATTTGTAAAAGATATTGCAATAATCCCCTGGTAATTATACAAATCTTCTAAAATTAGTTGTATTTTTTCAACAATTGTATACGTTTTTCCTGAGCCAGGTCTTGCAATGATAACTAAATTATTCTTATCTTTAATTATTTCTTTTTGTTCATCGCTACTTTCCATTATACTGTACCTGACTCTTTACTTTAGTTACAATACTATCAATTGGTTCGATTAATTCATCATCATTTAACATTTGTAACTTACTATGCATTTCTTCTACAAAGTCAAACATATTTTTAGCTTTGCTTTTCTGCATCTTAGAGACTAAACTTTTTAAGTCTTTGTCAAAAATACAATAATGTGCATATAGCGCTTCACTTAGATTGCTATTAGCTATATCGTTCTCTAAGTCTACTTTCGCCATATAAATCCCTATATTCTTTAATGATTTTCTCATTGCTTCATTATTGTTCTTAATATCATTCGGTATTGTATCACAATGCCATTTTTCACAGGCCTTATCACATTCCGATGGTTTTTTATAATCTAACTTACACTCTTTAATAATACCTACTGCTCGTTTAATTCCAGCATAGTATTTTTCTTCTCTATTCTTAAATATATCATTATCTGTTCTTAATACCCACGGTATGCTCAAGGCGTTACAAATATTAATGTAAGGTTTAAAACCAATACCTTCCACAGCTAATATAGAAATATTTAATCTATCAAGATCAATACCGTTTTCTTTTGCTAGTGCTTTATAGAATATAACTTCTGAAACTCCTTCAACTAGAAAAACACCGTAAGAAAAAAATACTTCAGCCGACAATGTATTAAGTCGATAATTAAATGCATTAAAAGAATTCTTAATTTGTGCATCATTAGGTCCAGAAGCAGCCTCAGTATACTTGTTATGAAAATATAATCTTACTATATTTTCAGCCTTAAATATTTCTGCAATCTGTGGAGAATGTGACGTTACAATTACCTGTCCCTTCAAACTCTTAGTCAAATATTGTGCCAATTTTCTTTGTTGATGAGGATGTAAATGAGCTTCTGGTTCTTCGATAGCATAAAATGTTACATGATCTGGTCCAGCTTTTAATTCTTGCCTAGCTCTCCATGTTGCTAAATAAATTTGATTGTTTCGTCCATCCCCACCCAACGTTAAAGGACCTTCTTCACTTGAATATGACAAAGCCACATCTGACAACATCTTTTCAGCATCATTATGTCCGGCAACAAATTGAATATTTTGATCTTCATTTTCAACTGATAAAGAGGATAGTTCTTTATTTACATTTTCAAGCGCATTTTTGATATAGTTTAACGAACTTATCTTTTCATTTATACTATTTAAGTTTTTCTGTATTTCTATTGTTTTTGTTTTGTCATCATTTTTTTGTTCCTCAGATAATAATTCTTGAGAATTCAATAATAAATTTTGTCTCTCTTTTCTCAAGTATTTATATAAATTTCTATTTGTATCTACATACTGCATACTTAATCTTCTTAGATAACTTCGGGATTTTAATTCCTGCATTGTATCTTCTGAAAAACCAGCCTGTAGAATGTAATCTTGATTCTTTTCTTTAGTATATTTTAGAATCAATTTTCCTTCATTTATATTCCCCTTAAATTCACTTAGAAGACATTCCTCATTAATATCTTTTAAATATGCAGTAATTTCTACCTTATCGGAATGTGAATATGCATTAAAATCACTATCTAATAAATCTAAATCATTTTCACTCAGATTTCGATCAAACAATAGTCTCAAGGCATAAATAAAATTGGTTTTTCCAACATTATTTGATCCAATTATCAACGAACTAGAGTTTAAATACACGTCTACATCTTCATAATTACGAAATCCTTTAATATTTACTCTATATATGAGCATAATTTTTCCTTCATACAATCAAAACAAATATCTTTTTATAGCTTATCAAATTCTAAATACAGTCTAATAGAGACAAAACCAATTTACACCAAATGTCTATACATTAAAAGAGTAAAAAATGTTACACAAAAGAGCAAGCTCCCCAAAAAGGAGCTTGCTCTTTCCTATATATCAAACTTAATTAAATTAAAAACATCAAACTAAATGCTAATTAGTTAATTGATTTCGAATAAGTTCAAAATCAATTAAATTAGATTGATTATCTCCAAACGTTTTACTTTCAGTAATATATTTATCAAAGAAGTCATCCTTTAAATCAAACAAGGATATCAGAAATTCTTTCTTAATTCCAAACAAATTTGTTAATTCATTCATAGTAATAAGTTCATTATCAAATAAAAAACTTAACAAATTTTTAACTTTACTTGGTTTTAATGGCGGGATCTTATTATCTAATGGTTCTAAATTGCGATATTTCTTTTTGGTCATTTGAGACCAAAAGTATCGATTTCCTTGATAAGTTATCAATTTTAATTTATATGCACGATATTCTAGGGCAGCAATTGATACCATGTACTTTCTCTTCAATGCAATGTAATAATCAGGATTGGTTTTTCTAGCGATATTACTAAAGTCCTTAATAAATTCATATTTGGGGAGTAAAAGTGCTGAAGCAAAATCATTTGCTTGGTTTTCTATTGCTGTATGTTCTTTTTCTGTTATCTCAGTCATAACTATATTTGAGTGTAATAACAAATGTCCTAACTCATGGGCTAAATCAAAATTTCTTCTTACAGCAGTCTTTTTTAGATTTCCTAAAACAATATAGGGTTCATTATCATTAGTAAACCCACTATAGGCATCTATTGAAGATCCTAAGTCTTTTTCTAAAACAGTTATTCCGCTCTGTTCTAATTCTGACATCAATTCTCTATTCTCATTCAATCTATAAAAATCACGAACGATATCAGCAATATAAGCAATAGTATAATCTTTAGGTTTTAGCTCTTCAATTTTCTGTTTTAATTCATTAAAGCCACCTATATTAGAAGTAACAAAGCTTTCAAAGTAATCAATAAAAGTTTTAGCATAATCTATGTATTTTAACTCGTTATTAATTTTCTTCCTTGAATTTCTATCTTTAGTTCTATATGCAATTGATTCTTCTGAAATAACATTTTTTTCAACAAAACTCGGAGTGTTAAAAAAACTTAAATCCACATGAAAAATTTGTAGTAACTTTTCCATGATGTCTAATCTCGGAGTTATTTGATTATTTTCGTACTGACCAATAGTTTGTTCGGTTAGACTTAATTTTTTTGCTAGATCATTACGAGAAAAACCTTGCAATTCTCGCAACTGTTTAAGTTTTTCTCCATAAAACATATTTTCTCTAATCCTCTATATTAACTTTCTTTTTCTTTATTATTATCGGCAATCTCATACCTCATATTTGAAGTATCATCATATTGACCTTCAGGAATATCTTTTTCATTCTGAAAGATACTTAAATCCTCCATTTGGGGTTGTATAGGTGCATCTACGATATATTTATTCCAATTTTCAATTTCTACCAACGAATTTGTACTTGGATTGGGCATTAATAAATTCAAAGTATCAAGGTTGCCATCGTTTCCTAACTGATATCCTACTACATAGAAACGACTTTGGATACCATTTACCTGAGTCTCTACCTGTTCAGAATAATCAGGAGCAAGCGGTAAAAGCTCAAGTTGAATTGATTCACCCTTTTTATGGATTTTTTCTTTATTTTTCCTTAAGATATCTACATTAACTAGAGCATCTTTAGCTAAATAATCTGGCAATTTATTACTTTTACTACGCATGCCACTAGTTAAAGTTCTATAATTTTTAAATATTAAGCTATTATTAATTCCAGATTGATTATCAAAAAAATTAAATTGAAGATATTCCCATGAATACCCGGCCATCTTTCTCTGATATTCAACACCTGTGTTGGCCAATTCTTTAGCTACTCCATCATCAATGTAATTTCCTTTCATCCATGTTGCACCTCGGCTAACAATGAGCTTATCGGCATCCTCCTTTCGTCTTCTGACATAATCTGTAAATCCTTTCATGGCTCCGTTAACAAATTGTTGAGCCATATCGTCAGTAAAACCAAGATCTGTCATAATCAAATAGTCACTCCTTCTTTTTTTCTTAATATCTATTATATTCTATTTCTTTCAATTTTTCTGCCTTTTTAGTATTTTTTTGAAAGTGCATTTTAATTTTAATTTCATTACGCAAAGATTTGCTTATTAATTGAATTACCATCAAAATGCGTCTTCCCTAATCAAACCTTCCACCTATCTACTCCGTAGGATAAGGTTCCACTAGTTGGAAGCCTTTTTCGTATTCCAACATGTACTTAACTACAATTGACGTATGTCTAGTTACCTTGCTGAAGGGGATGATTAACACATTCAAAAAACTTCTTGAGCGGCCCTATCGAAGATTACCATTTTTTCTGGTCTATGCAAGATTTTATACCTCTTATTAAAGATCAACATGAAAATCAGGTCATTCATTTACTGTTCAACATTAGGCAAAAGTAATATCATCAAAGAAAATGGACCAAATCGAGTTGCTTAGTTTTTCTCTCCCAACACAAAAAAAGCAAGCACCCCAAAAAAGGAGTTTGCTTTTTCCTCTATCCAGCTTTACTTCCCTAACTCATCAAAGAAGCCGTCGGCCTTTAAAATATCTAAGTAGCGACTGATAGCATCTGGCCAAGTTGGAAGTGGCTTAAAGCCGTTTTCTTCTAACTTACTCTTGTCAAGGCGTGAGTTAAATGGACGAACAGCCTTTGATAAGCCGTATTCTTCCGTAGTTACAGGAGTTACCCTAGTCTTGTAGCCTGCTTGACGATAGATTTCTTTAGTGAAATCGTACCAAGAAATATAGCCAGTCTTAGTACCATTTTCGTCATGGTCGCCTTCACTTGCTGGCAATTCCGCATTAGTTGCATGGTAGTAGCCGTACTTATCAGTTTCAATCATGTCTACCAATAAACGAGCTAAATCAAAAGTATAGGTTGGTGTACCTACTTGGTCGCTAACAACCTTAACTTCCTCATGGTTTGAACCAACTTTAAGCATTGTCTTAATAAAGTTAGAACCATTTACACCAAATACCCAAGCAATACGAACGATGAAGTACTTGTCCAAGGTATTAGCAACAGCTTCTTCTCCACCAAGCTTAGTTTCACCGTAAACATTTAATGGCTTGTAACCCTTAAAGTCAGGTTCCCAAGGAGTAGTTCCTTGACCATCAAAGACGTAGTCAGTTGATAAGTAAACCATTGGAGCATCTAGCTTTTTAGCAACATTAGCGATGTTTTGAGTTCCATCAACGTTAACTTTACGAACAGCAGCTACCTTATCATCATCTTCAGCCATGTCAACTGCAGTCCAAGCAGCACAGTGAACAATAACATCTGGCTTTACTTCAGAAATAACCTTGTCTACTGCGTCTGCATCAGTAATATCTAAGGAAACGTATGGAGCCTTAGTCACAGCGGTGCCGTCAGCTACACCGGCATATTCAGGTGCTAAGTCTGATCCCACACCTTCATAGCCACGTTTAGCAAGTTCATTCATTACGTCATGGCCAAGTTGACCATTAACGCCAGTTACAAAAACTTTCATTAATTTACCTCACTAATTAAAACTTAAAAGTATCCTTTAAGCCTTTCCATTCTTGATCACGGTCAGATAAAGTAAGCTTAGTACCATCATCAAGAGTGTAGCCACTAGCATCTGGACTGCCTGGGTAATCACCCTTAAGATGTGGCCATTCGATACCAATTTCAGGATCGTTCCAAGCCATACCACCTTCATCGTTTGGGTGCCAGAAATCGTTAACCTTGTAGCAGAATTCTGCTTCATCACTTAAAACAAGGAAACCATGAGCAAAACCTTGTGGAATTAAGAATTGCTTCTTGTTTTCAGCAGTCAATTCAACACCGTACCACTTACCGTAAGTCTTTGAGTCGCTACGAAGGTCAACAGCAACGTCAAATACGCTACCACGAACAGCACGAACCAACTTAATTTGTGGGTATTTCTTTTGGAAGTGCAAACCACGGAGTACACCCTTAGTTGAGCTTGATTGGTTATCTTGAACGAAGTTAATGCTGAAACCAGCATCCATCATATCTCTTTGGTTAAAAGTTTCCATGAAGTAACCACGGTCATCACCGTGAACAGTTGGGGTGATAACTGCTAAACCTTCAATTCCACCAACATTTTTTTCAACTTTAATTTGTCCCATTTTAAAAGCTTCTTTCTTAATTAAAAATTTTAGTAACGAACTTTACCTTCAGCAACTGATTTTAAGTGTTTACCATATGGGCTCTTGCCATAGTGCTTAGCTGCTTCAAGTAATTGATCCTTGTCAATCCATCCGTGAATATAAGCAATTTCTTCTGGAGCTGAAACTGATACGCCTTGACGTTCTTCAATCATCTTAACGTAGTTAGAAGCGTCAACTAAACTTTGCATTGTACCAGTATCAAGCCATGCATAACCACGACCCAAAAGTTGTACCCCTAGGCTATCGTCTTGTAAGTACATATCGTTTAGACTAGTAATTTCTACTTCCCCACGTGCACTTGGCTTAACTTGAGCTGCCTTTTCACTTACACCAGCTGGGTAAAAGTAAAGACCAGTAACAGCATAGTTACTCTTAGGTTGTTCTGGTTTTTCTTCGATAGATACAACATTATCATTTTCATCAAAACCAATAACACCAAAACGTTCTGGATCATTTACGTAGTAACCAAAGACAGTTGCCTTACCTTTTTGAGCATCTTCAGCAGCATTCTTAAGCAACTCAGTAAAACCATTACCGTAGAAAATGTTATCACCTAAAACCATGGCACATGCTTCACCGTTAATGAAATCTTCACCTAATGTAAATGCTTGAGCCAACCCATCTGGACTTGGTTGAACCTTGTAAGAAAGGTTAACACCAAATTGTGAACCATCACCTAATAGTTCCTTAAAACGTGGAGTGTCAGCTGGAGTAGAGATAACTAAAATATCTTTAATACCGGCTAACATTAAAGTAGATAATGGGTAATAAATCATTGGTTTGTCGTAAACTGGCAATAATTGTTTACTAGTTACTAAAGTCAATGGATATAAACGAGTACCTGAACCGCCTGCTAAAATAATTCCCTTCATGCTGAATTAGTCCTTATCTAAAACTTGCTTCTTACCGTACATTTCGTCGTAATAGTTTTGGTAGTCACCAGAAATGATGTTTTCCCACCAGTCTTTGTTGTCAAGGTACCATTGAATAGTCTTCTTGATACCATCTTTGAACATGGTTTCTGGAAGCCAGCCTAATTCATTGTGAATCTTTTCTGGGTCGATAGCGTAACGACGGTCATGACCCTTACGGTCAGTAACGTGTTCAATTAATGAGTATGGCTTGTCTAAGTAATCACAGATAAGTTTAACAATATCAATGTTAGCCATTTCGTTGTGACCACCAATGTTGTAAACTTCACCAGGCTTACCATTTTCTAAGATAAGGTCAATTGCGTTGCAGTGATCTTCAACGTAAAGCCAGTCACGAACGTTTTTACCATCACCGTAAACTGGTAATTTTTCATTGTTTAATGCTCTTTGAATCATCAATGGAATCAATTTTTCTGGGAATTGATATGGACCATAGTTGTTAGAACAACGTGAGATGGTTACTGGCAAGTTGAAAGTTCTGCCGTATGCACCAACTAACAAGTCTGCACTAGCCTTACTTGATGAGTAAGGACTTGAAGTATGAAGTGGAGTATCTTCGTGGAAGAAAAGATCTGGACGATCTAATGGTAAATCACCGTAAACTTCGTCAGTTGAAACTTGGTGGAAACGCTTGATACCGTATTTACGGCAAGCATCCATTAAGACAGAAGTACCGATAATATTAGTTTCTAAGAAAATTTCTGGATTTTCAATAGAACGATCAACGTGACTTTCAGCAGCAAAGTTAACTACTACATCAGGCTTTTCTTCTTCGAATAACTTGTAAACACCTTCGCGGTCACGAATATCTAACTTAACGAACTTGAAGTTAGGATTATCCATAACATCCTTTAAAGTAGATAAGTTACCTGCATAAGTTAAACTATCTAAACAGATAATTTCGTAATCAGGATGCTTCTTTAACATGTAAAAAACAAAGTTTGAACCGATAAAACCGGCACCACCAGTAACAATAACTTTCATAATTAGATCTGCCTTTCTTTATTCACTACTTATCATATAACATTACGTTACGTCACCTTCAAGAAAATAAGAATTAAAAATTCTATAGAAAAAGATCAAGCACTTAACTTCATGTGCTTGATCCTTGTTGCTATTTCTTACAAATAAAGTAACCTGCATCTTTAGTAATGTGGAAGCCATCACTTACTTTATTGTCAACGTAATTTTTAAATTCATTATAGTGATCGAGTAAAATCGAGTTTTGATTGCCATGACACGATAAGATGTAAGAAATCACCGGTGTAGATTCAGATAATTCAATTGCATCTTCATACTTATGACAAGTAACATCAATAAAATCATGAGATAAAATTTCTGCTCCATTATCTAAACCAAAGCGATCATACAGGTTAGTTGAAGACAAAACAATTTCTGGATTAAATTCTTGAACTAAATCAGTAATTTCGTGCATATGCCTTTTAGAATAGGTAGAGCAAGCAAAAGAAGCGCCCTTTTTCATTACTCTCTTTACTTCCCTCAAAGTCCTAGGAATATTGTCACAGTAGAAAAGCATATGGTTTGCAATTACCAAATCAAATGTATTATCCGCAAAAGGTATTTTTTGTGCATCAAAAACTGCATATTGAAATTCCGATCTATCTCCAATTTCATTCTTTGCATCGGCTAAGATACCTTCAGAAATATCAGATAAAACAATGGTTAATCCTTTTGGAATCCTATCTAGATTTTGTGACCATAGAGTACCATTACCCGCACCTAGTTCTAGAATCTTCAATCCCGGCTTTAAGTCTAGCTGTCTAAACAACCAATGGAACCATCCCTCTTTATTAAGAGAATAATCCCGGTGAAGTTTGATTCGCGCAGAAATATTGGAAGCATTTTGGTATTGAATACTTAGGGACTGATTCATTGAAGTCAAATGAATCAACTCTAACATCTTATTCCAATCTACTTCGTGCCCGGCCCTCAAAGTGCTACTAGTTGAATCAATGGCAGTAGCAACATTCTGCATTTCTTTAAGACGTTCTTCCACTAGTCTTTTTTGGATCTGCAGAGAATCAAGTAAAAGCTGCCTGTCTCCTGATCCCAACGTCATTTCTCGAATGTCTGTTAAAGAAAATCCAAGATACTTTAATAGAAGAATTTGTTGCAGCTTTGCAAAATCTGCATCAGTATAGCGTCTTGCACCACTTGCCGTATGTGTTGCCGGTTTTAATAAATTTTTTTGATCATAATAGCGAATTGTACGAATTGAAACATGCGCCTTCTTCGCAAATTCGCCGCTTGTGTAGTATGGTGACATTTTTTATTCTTTCTATTGTTCTAACTTAGGGTACGTTAGCCATTTATTAAGAAATCGCAATAAATTTACTATTCCTTCTATATTTAATCAAATTCAGATGATTTTTCAGTATATATTACTTAACATTTTAAACTCAGTTTGACTTAAGAAACATTACCTGCTCATAAATACAGAATATGCATATCTTTTAGCTTTATGCCTAAAATTAAGTAAGCGATTATTATATGAGTACAAAATTTTCAAAAAGCTATCTTTTTTGAACTATGTATTTGACATTAATCTAAAATCAGTTAGAATAAAACTAAGATAAAAACAATTGCTTTTTAGCAATGATCGCTTTATCATCGTCCAAAAAAGTCTCTCATTACTTTTTAGTAATGTTGAGGCTTTTTTGATTATCTAATAAACTATATGCCATAAAAAATTTTCTATAATGACTACCAGAAATTTGATTTTCATCTCTAGTTAAAAGAGTACTCACTAATTTATCTACTATTTTTCTATCAAATTTTTTTAGATTTTGAGTTAAATAATTAATTTTAGGAATACTCTTCTCTTCTGCATTTAATATCTCAAATGGATTAGATATATTCTTAAATTTACTTTTAATTTGAGATGAAACATATATTCTACTTTCTTTGTTAGGAGCAGGATATTGTAATGACTTTATATAGCCATCATAAGTTAAACTGCCATAATTCCTTAATCTCTTTTCTAATTTTATTTTTTCTTTTTCTGAATCACTATTATGTATTTCCGTTTTGATCTGATTTATATATTTTTTTATTGGTAAAGGAGTATTAGACGTTTGTTGTGCAATAAATTTTATAGCTATAGAGGATGAAAAATCATTATTATTAGTAAAATAATTTATTAAATACTCCACATATGTTGGTACTTTATAAAGTATTTTTTCATCTCCAAAAGCTACCACTATTTTTTTGTTTTTTATTTCCTTATCACTTAACTTACTTATGTCTTCATAGTCTGCTAAAACTGTTTTTAAGGTTTGCTGCTGACCTTTTATTTCTATAATCCTTCTGAAATTAGCTTCATATTTTCTTATTTCAGCTGGTGTAATTGATTGATTTATTGATGCTAAACTATTATAAACCTCTAAGAAATTATCAGTTTTTAAACTAGTATAATGTATGCGATTGTTAGCTAATCCTTCAATAACTTCTTTAATTTCTTTCTCGCCTTCTGAAAAGGTAACTACTCCAATGCGAGAAGCAGCTTGACTGATATCAAAGGGAGCATTTTCTACAAAACTATTAAGCAATCGTTGTACATTTTTGTCAGTTAAAGAATATCCTAAGAAAATAATAGGTGATTCTGTAAGATTAGATAAAATTTTAGCATCAATTAATGCTGATTTAGATTCATTTCTTGAATAGTCTTCACTAGTTATAACAATGGAATTAACATCACTAATAGAGCCATGTATTTTATATAGTTCTCCATAATCTTCTGTTTTTTCAAACAATCCACGGTTACCAATGTGCACTTGAACGCTAGTCTTTGCTTTTTTATAACTATCCTCAATAAATAGATCATAATTAGTAGTTATAACCATCCTAGCTTTTACAAGCATTTTACTAAACGCTTCTTTTTCTTCTTCAAAATCATTCTTGGATATTAATGAAGAAAACACATTTGCTACTCTTTGTTTAAATGGATTTATTCTCTTCTCATATGCATCTTTTAAAGATAAATTTTCCAGCTTAACTTTTTGCTCATAAAAAGCATCATTATATTTATTAGACAGTTCTTTTGCTAGTTCAACATTGCGTTTAAAATCATCATTAGCATACTTTTTATTCAAATTATAATTTTCTTTATAGAAGTTATCTTTACTATCTACTTCTTCCCAGATATTCAATAAGAGAGTTTCCCAATCTGGCGCATTTTCAAAATAACGTTTGGTTATTCCAGATCCAATAAAAATAATTGGAAACTGATTTTTATGTTTTATATTCTCTAAAAAAGTCATTAGTTATCCTCATCTATTAAGCCCATACATACAAACGCACGTTCGCTATAAACAATTTTATATTATATTTTACAAAAAATACAGCAAAGGTTTAAACTAAGGAAAGATTTTATAAAATGAGGATAAAAATATGACAAAAAATTTTACTGGTAAAAGTGTAATTGATCTCCCAACTAATTTCTGTGTTATTCAACTTGAAACTACTGATCTAAATCCAAAAGAGGATGACATAATAGAAATTGCAGTTGAAAAGTATCGTAACAATAAAATAAAAGATAGTTTTTATTGGAATGCCTCTCAATCTAACATTTTAGCTGCCCTTTTAAAGTTAAAAAAATTTATTGGTAATGATCTTATTTTAATCAATCATGGTTCCTTTTTTTGCCCATTCAGATGAAGCTTTTTCTAATAAGATAATTGATATTCAGCGTCTTTTCAAAAATATAGAAAATCAAGATACTTCTAAATTAGACTATATGATTAAATTTTATCATCTTTCTACTCCACACGAGAAAATTGCAAAAAAGGATATTGCCTCAATCGTTGCAATATATTTTAATCTTCAAAAAAGTTTCAGTGAAAAATTTACAAATATTAAAGAAATAATGCCTAAAAATCATTTCACACTAAAAGATATTCAAGGAGATCCAAGCAAAAACGATAGGACTAATTCTTTTTATGGTAAACATGTTTCAGCAACAGGTGAATTAAATATTTATACCCGTGAAGAATTAGGACAAATTATTAATAATATTGGTGGTATCTTCCAACTCAATCCTGGCAATAAAACCGATTATTTCATTGTTGGCAAGTTAAAAAAAGTAACATCTTCTAAGTTAGAGAAAGCTAAAAATTTACCCAACATTTCTTCCTTAACTGAGGAACAATTTTTAGAGAAGATAACTAGTTACGAGTGGATATAATATTGTATTAGTGATCAATATCATTAAGTTAAAACGTTGAATATTGAAATAGGAATTTTTTAGGAATCGAATTATTTAGATTCGATTCTTTTTGCATAAAGAAAGTTATTCATTTACTTCACTATGATTGTCGTCTTAAATAAGTTGACCGTAAGATTAGACAAATTGAACGGACTGCTTATGGCTATAGAAATTTTAGTCATCGCTTAATTAGAATTAGACTTGAAGAAAATATTGTAAAAGAAAAGGAATCAAACAGCTTTTTCCTAGCTGCTTAATTCCTCATTAAAATTATCTAGTCAACAGAATTTGCAAAAGAGCCATAAAAGCATCGTCATGTTTCTATCTACCTTTATACTTTAGAGTGTTTGACAAACAACCAAAATTAATACCCTGACTTTTTAAATTATAAAAATTTCAGTTTAATCATCCAGATGCATTAAGCCATCGTTTAGCCCATCTTTATCAAATTCATCAAGATCTATCTTTTCTCCGCCTGTCCAATCAATAATTTCGGGATCTAATTGCTCTTCAGGAGTATCATAATAATCTTGCAAACTCCAGACTCCGCCGATATCATCAATAATTCCCAGGCCTTTCCCGGAAAGAATGTGTGGATGTTTCAGTGCTAGTACAGAATTATCAACTTTTTTAATGTTTACCTCGAACTCCCAACCATCACCATAATCGTAGGACAAGATTAGTTTATCACCTTGATCAAAAGCAGATACTTTTACCTTTTTAGCGTCAACTGTTTCTTCACGTTCCCAATCACTCATCGGCTCAACAGGGTCCTGATTTTCATAACGAATACCAGTTGCAGGATTATAAAGATCATACAAATGCCCCCAATCCACATTAAACATAAAGAGAATTGCTCGCATTAATACCGTAACTGAACTATTTCCACTAATGATAAAACGACGCCAAGTAGAAGGCCTAAAGCCTCTTAATTTAGTCTTAATTTCATAGGTGGCAGAATTACGTTTTTTATCTTCATATTTTATATTTTGAGATTTGGTCAAATTATTATTATGAACCAAAAGTTTTACCATTTGTTCGATATAATTTGCAACATCTGGTGGTGTATTTTTATCCCGTGCAATTTTAAGAAACCTCTCGGGATGCTCCATAATTTCATTCTCTAAATTATTAAAGTTGATATCACTATCTTCGGCATCATCATCTAATTCAGAAGTTACATAGTCTTCCCACTGTGCTTCACAATATTTCTTAATCTTTTGAGCATCCGATTTTCTAATTAATCCTACTCTACTTAAAAATAAATAGAAATCCGTGAACATCGTGAACAATTCATTAACAATCTGATCCTTTTGTTCTTCAGGACGGTTTTCATTAATTTGAAGTCCCTGATTTACTAGCCACCAGCTATAGTAACTGACATCTCCTAAATTACTAGTTACAAAACGTAATCCACCTACAAATAAATAGTTATTTAAAAAATCTTGTAAGTGAGATTTAGGTTCAATCAAGTAATATGGATAAGACATTGTGGTAGAACTCAAATATTGATCAATGATTTTTTCATTGTTACGCTTAATCTCTTTACTTATTTTGCTGTTTTGACCCAGATTTTGATCTTCATATTCTTCCCAATTATCAGGATCAATGAATTGTCTTCTTAAATCCCAATACTTAACCTTTTTATTTGGACGGTCAGGCTTTACTGGGATAAATCTATTAACCTTTTGCGCAATCTTTTCGATAGTTCTATGTGCATGCTCTGGGGAAATTGTCATCAGTGTCAAAGACAGAATAACTAATTTATCGAAATCACTTAGGTGGGGATCATCAAAGTTAGCTCTGCCTTCTAAATCTTCAGAATTATGCTTAAGATAGTTCAGTATCTTATCTGTAATTTCAGACTTAATTAAGTCATTATGTGCTAAGGTAAATGGTTCATTAAAAACAATTTCAGTTAGTCTTTCTCTTTGCTCAGGAAGAAGATAGTCCATCGTTCCATTTACAGCAACTAATACGTGATTGAATTCATTCTGATCTATTCTTTGTGTGACTATAGCTAAGCCAGTTTCAATTTCTACAAATAGATAATATTTTTTATGCTTAAATTCAAACTTTGTTAATTGCCAATTATTAAAAGTAGTAGCTTTTCTAGTAGAAGTATGATTACCTAGTTCTTTATAAATATCTTGTCCATACTGGATTAAAGGCATAATTAAGCCCTCCCCTATTGTCTCTATGTCAATGATAAAGTTGCTAGCTTTCTTATAGATAATTTTATCAAAGCTGTGTTTCATGCACTAGGTAAAAGAGGAGTAGGCGAGATTTTTTATTAGTTAAAAATATAGAAAAGAAAAACATATAGTCGATACACCGAACTATAAAATACTCAATTTGATTTTTATTCACTACATTAAGTTGAAATAATTATCGGATTTTTCTTATGAAGATCTCGATAAATTAGAACTATTAAAACAAAGGGCCTACTGGTTACTAGTCCAGAAATAGTACTAAAAAGATAGGGTTCTATTTTATGTCATTGCGCTAAGATATTAAGAAAATCTTTTTTAAACAAACTGATTTGACCAGGTATTGGTATCTGATTGGTCTCAAATTTCATTGTTAGGATACCTTCAGAAATATCAGATAAAACAATGGTCAGTCCCTTTGGTATTCTATCTAAATTTTGTGACCATAAAGTATCATTACCGGCACCCTAATTCTAGAATCTTCATCCCTGGCTTTAAGTCTAGTTGCCTAAACAACCAATGAAACCATCCCTCTTTATTAAGAGAATAATCCCGGTGAAGTTTAATTCGCGCAAAAATATTAGAAGCATTTTGGTACTGAGTACTCAAAGACTGATTTATTGAAGGCAAATGAATCAAGTCTGGCATCTTGCTTCAGTCTACTTCGTGTCCTGCCTTCAAAGTGCTACTAGTTGAATCAATGGCTGCAGCTATATTTTGCATTTCTTTAAGACGCTCTTCCACCAGTCTTTTTTGGATCTGCAGAGAATCAAATAAAAGTTGCCTGTCTCCTGATCATAAAGTCATTTCTCGAATGTCTGTTAAAGAAAATCCAAGATACTTTAATAGAAGAATTTGTTGCAGCTTTGCAAAATCTGCATCAGTATAGCGTCTTGCACCACTTGCCGTATGTGTTGCCGGTTTTAATAAATTTTTTTGATCATAATAGCGAATTGTACGAATTGAAACATGCGCTTTTTTCGCAAATTCACCGCTTGTGTAGTATGGGGACATTTCTATACTCTCTATTGTTCTAATCTAGGTAGCGTTCACCGTTCAATCAGAAACCTCAATAAATTTAAATTTTTCGTATATTTATAGAATTCAGTTGTTTTTTACAAGTTTAATCTTTTTTGAATAGTATTACCTAAACTTTTAAATTAAGTTAGACTCAAGAAAGGTTAATCTAAATCGGTATATCATTATCCTTTTAACATAATGAATGAATTAACTATTATTTATAAAAAATTAGTATGAAAGACTCATATTATTTCAAACTAAGCATTAGAGCCCTTTTTTAAACTAACGTATCTATCAACCAGAACTGTAAATAAAAGAGCATTCTGTAAATAAGACTTTATGTTTTCAGGCGTTTCCACTTTTTCTTCTACTCTATGGATAAAGATGTTAGATATTTCAACCTCAGCACCAAAATCAGTATTCTTAAAAGTAGTCAATGTAGTACTGTAGCTTAGTGCTCCATTCTTAGCATTTTTTTTACACAATTTACTTAGG
Source organism: uncultured Lactobacillus sp. (assembly GCF_910589175.1). GTDB lineage: Bacteria > Bacillota > Bacilli > Lactobacillales > Lactobacillaceae > Lactobacillus. The sequence continues at coordinate 84,268 of NZ_CAJURR010000001.1, read as the reverse complement.
TCTTCTTTTTTTTCACCAAGAATTTGTTCTTTTATTTTACATATCGCATTTTTTACATTTCTAATGCTACTATCATTATCATCAAGGAGTTCTTCTTTAATCATTAAATTTTTACAAGCTTCATACATTGGTCTTACCACAATTAATGATAACAATGGATTTTTTCTATATCTAAATTTTTTAATTCAGAAATTAAATGACCAACATTATAGAGATTTTCAAACTCATATGTCTTACCTTTATAACCAGGTATTTCCAAATAATTGGAATAATATTTTTGTTTTGATCCAATTTTATTAATTTTTATTAGTTTACGGTTCTGTTCTTTCTTTTTTTTAGAATTGGAATTTTTAATTTCACTCGTTTTATTGGGTAAAACATTAAAATCGTTGTTTTTATTTTTAATTATTTCCTTACTTAAATCACTAGAATCTTTATTTTTATCTGAAGATGATACATTTATTTCTTGAAGTTTATTCTTTTTAAATTTAACGTTTTTAGTTTCGTTCCCCTTTGTTAGGTCATAAATAGCTATCTGAGCTTCTTTTGAAATAAAATCTAAAATATTTTTCAAATCATCTAAATACTTATTCTCAACAATTTTGGTTCTGTCCGCATTAAATTTCAAAATTCTAGGATCTTGTAAAAAAATTTTTATTTTACCAATTTGTTGTCTAAAAACATACGCACTTTTCATTTTTGTATTTATTTCAATATCATATAAATCTGAAGTTGCGTCAAACAACACATTATTTATAAAAATTAATGGCTCTAGTTTATTATTAATTCTATATATTCTAGGGGCATATTTGATCCCCAAACCTTTTAATCTATAAAATTCTAAATCTATTTCTAATTTGAATTCTGAATTATTCATTAATTCATTATCTGGCAATTTTAAAGATATTTGTTTATTTTTTTCTTTATTATTACCTTCATATTTTTGAATGATAAGATTTTTTCTTTCATCTAAATATGCCTTTGCAATTCTATGCTTTATAAACTCATTACTTGGTTTTCTTCCCTCACCTCCGGTATTCTTATCATCAATTTTGATTGTAACTTTAAAATCTTCATCATCGATACTATTACATAACTTAGTGGCACTAGAGCCTCTTTGTATATTTTCTCTAAAAGCATCATAAAAATCGTAATCTAAACTAGAAATTCTGATTTGAGTACCATGCTCATTTGAATCTACTGTAGAACTATACGTTTGAACATCATACTCAGAAATATTTTCTTGCTTTTCTAATTTACTCAAGTCCAACTCAAATGAAACTTTCTTATTATCACGAGTTGTATCAATCTGAACGTTTCGCCCAAATCTAAAAACTGAAAAAAAGCCTAATCCTTTTTCTCCGGATATATATCTATTTGTTCCTGGTATTTTTTCTCCGAAAATTTTATTGCTATGACTTATTTGTAATAAGGCTTCTATTCCAGCATTATTCATTCCTGTCCCATCATCTTGAACAATAATGTAATCTTTAGCCAATTTTATTTCTACATTATTGGCTTTTGCTTCATATGCATTTTTTATTAATTCTATTAAGGCAAGATTTCCTTTAGGAATCGCACTTATTTCTCTTATAATATTTCCTGCTACTCTTATTTGTACCAATTACTTGCTCCTATTTTTAAAAACTAATACCTTCTCTTGGTTCATAGAATCGACGGAACCAACGTTATTAATATGCGATACTTTCTTTGGCATTTTTTTATTCAAAATTTGTCTATAAGAACTATAAATCAATTCAATGTTTTGTTTTTTGAACATTTCTACAGTCAATTCATCCAATGGCTGCTCTTTTCCATCTACTTTTCTATTTCCTACAGTAAAAATAATGGTTCCATCATTTTTTATAATTCTAGATAATTGTTTTATCACATTCCAATAGTCATTTATAAATCTAATTACTTTTTCTCTCTTTTTTTTATCAATAGATTCTAAATAACAATCAAATAATTTAGATCTATACTTTTCTTCGTTCTTTTTTTCCCCTCCTAGACTTAATCTATCAATTCTTGAATATTGGTTTAATATTTCTGGATCAATGTCATTATCGATGTCATCTATATTTATCCACTTTAGAAATAAAATAGAAGCCTGTCCATAAGTTACAGTTGTTGCATTATCGCCATATGGCGGAGAAGTACAGATTATATCTACACTTTTATTTTTTAACGACTCACAAACATTATATGTATCACCAAAGCAAATCATACTACTTGGATATTTTTCTTTACATAAAACCTTACTTTTCTTTACAACTCTTTTTTTAAAATCTTCTATTACATTATTTTTTATATTTTTAATTTGATCTTGAGTTTTAACGTGTAATTTAAATGTTGATGTTCTGTCGTTACTGTACTCGTATATAATTTCTGACATACAAATCCATAAAAATCGTCTGATCCACACATCCTTTTCACTTAAAATAGCGTTTCTAATATGAGTTAATGATAGTATTATATCTGCTCTAAACCATTTATTTATGTTATAAAAACTCCATTTAGGTTCATCAAACTTTGTATTTTCTATATTTTTTATAAATTTATTTATTATACTATCTGTAGATATATTACTATAATCATGCGTTTTAACTTTAGTTAACAATACGGCATAAGGATTAATATCTATTCCAATAGTTTTCATTTTCATTTTTCTTGCTTCTACTATTGCTGTTCCAGATCCCATAAATGGATCAAGCAAAGTCTTATTTTCAGAGTCATCATCTCCAAACCTTTTTAATAAGTCCAATTGCATTCTAGGAACCATCATTGCAGGGTATTTCCCTAAAGTATGAATTCCTTCTTTATGTAGTCCTTTATAATCCCAATTATGATTCATATTACTACCTCTACTTAAAACCTTCAGAAATATAGTTGCAGTTTCTACTAATTAATTTGAATCAATTTTTCTATAATCATCAATACTTTCCACTATATCAAAACCAGCATACAATGTAGCATATTTAAATTTCACACTTTTTAGTTCACATAGTATATCACCAATCTTCTTAATAGCTTTATCATTATCAAAAGCTAAAACAGCTAGAAAATCTGAATTTAATTCTATTAATAAAATAATATATCAATAACTCTACATGTTACCTTTTAATTTTCTAAACTCCTATTATACTAGATCTATTTATTAGTGAAACTCTTTAAATTAGTTTTTAACTAATCGCACAAAAAAATTTTTGTTTAATATATACTTTAAGTTAATCTAATTTGCTTAAAGCTATCATGTTCTTGGCTATTTTTCATCTCAACGTTTCTTAATTCAATATCATTTTCAATACATTTTTAGATATATTTGAACTATATTTATCTCTTTTAATCGAGCTGGATATCGAACAGAAGTGAAGGGTAGGAATAACTCCTTTAGAAAGCCTATCTGCAATTCATTTATCCTATATTACATTTTTGAAGAAAGGATAGCGTCAGTCAAGATTTCCAAAGATGTTCCATTAATAACTAAATATAAACTTTTTTGTCATTAGTTAATTTATATTCTATTTTGTCTATTATAAAGAATATTATTTCATCCAACGTTTACTTTAAAATACTACGTGCTTTTTGTTGGATAATGTAGATGTCGCACAACTGTTATAGCTGTCTAATTTTTCCTATTACTAGATATCTATGATATTCTGTCAACGAGATTTTTTCATGTAAAGAAAAAGACAGCTCACTACATTAAATTTTCGTATTCCACTCTAAAGAATAATGATTGCTTATGTCCTCTTCTAATGATTGTGTTAAATTCCAACTTGCTATTAAAGATCCTAATATCACTTTCTCTGATTATAAAAAAGGAATATTAATGGTAAATACCATAAGGGTGATGTGGCCGAACTATTCAACCCACTTATCCTGCCATTCTCCTTATATCAAGCATAATGGCCACTAGTCTTCTAACGTTCGCTTTATTACTGAAAACAGTTCAATAATCAGTCAGCATGTACTGTATATCTCAATACGATTCAAAGTAAATTATAAGCCAGAAATCTTTAATGTTTTAAGAGTGCAAATTATTAAGCACTTTACCGAATACAAACCTTTTAAAGTCTCCTTGGAAGCTTTATCTCATGAAGTATGACAAGCTTAATAAGACTACTCTATACTACGATTGTCACTTTAAAGACTATCTCACTCAGGAAGATGTTGTCTTAGACGGCTTAGACTGCAATAAAGATCTCAAAAATACATATTGGATTATGCAGGACTTTATGGCTGCTATTCAAAATAAAGATGTAAAACAGATTATTCACTTACTTAATTCAGAACAAACTGTGGGCAAGCAGATGTATCAAACACTACTGACCTTTAAGCATAATTATACCGGTGTCCTAAACGGTATATCTTCCAACTACTCTAATGGTTGTCTTGAAGATGTCAATCGAAAAATTAAGCAGATTGAGCGTACTGCTTACGGATACAATAATTTTAGACATCTATTAATTAGAATTAGACTTGAAGAAAATTTGGTCAAAGAAAAAGAGCCAAACAACTATTTTCTAGTTGCTTAGCTCTCTTTATAAACTATTCATCAACAGGATTTGACAAACAGCCATTTATATGAATGAAAATTAAGATTAAATAGTTAAATTCAACTTTTTTTCTAGTTCAAAAAGGGAGATACAAGTGATACCAAAATGACGTGCAATATCTGGAATCTTAGGCTCATGGCCCATCGGCCCTCCATTTCCTTTCCAATTCCATTTATTATTTTTATCATAGGCAAATTGACCACTTCCCTTTTCAAATGTTACGATTTGATAATTATATTTAATAGCAATTGCTATTAACAGAGGATCAGCTTTACCTATTTTTATCCATTCATTTATACTACTTGACTTATATGCACCACAATCTTGAATGTATTTAATAACCTTCCCATATTCAGCCCAAATTAAAGGGTCTTGATTTTCATCATAAATTACTGAAACTAAATTTTTCTGTGACCATTGAGCTAAATTCGGATCTACATTAATTTCATTACTTACACATTTCGGTACAATTAATAAACTATTGGTTTTATTTATTTCCTTTCCAAACCACTCCCAAAAAGAGGGAAAAATTTTAAAACCATAATATCGCTTCATTGGCTCAATAAAACAATTACTATCTAAGAGATACTTGGTCATTTATTTTTCTCCTCCACTCTAGCCTTTAATTCATTGTAAGCGTGCATATTCTTCACATTTAACAAATTAAATGCATCTAAATAGGTTGTATCTCCCTGATCCGTACTATTAATCACAGCAGACGCAAAATTATGGTCTAATTTATACGCCAACGTGTCATAGAAATTAGGACCTCCAGTATGAGATGACTTAACTATAAATTGTGAAGTTTCTTTTTTAATTTCATTAACTAATTCTTGAGAAATCAATTTATAATTTTTAGCTGTTATTGCCGTTGCCATAGGACTTGCTTTGAATTTTTTAGCTATTTTATAAATTTTTTCAAAATCTGAGTTTCTAATACTATTCCAGTATCTAATAAAATATTTTTTATTAAATATAATGGATTCAGCTATTTTATTTACCCGCTGTTCAAATTTTTTATTTAGATATTTTGGGTCAGTTTGAAAATTATAATTAAATAATTCAGTTTTGCCATACCACAGATGTACTAATTCATGAACTAAAGAAAATAATCTCGCATTTTGGCTATCTTTTGTATTGATAAAAATTAAAGGAGCATATCTTTTAATTAATACAAATGCTCTAAATTCATTAATATTTAAGCCATCTCTTGTATTATTTCCAACAAAACTGCTCGTCTCTACTACTATCCCATGACTAGTAATTATAGTTCTAAGATAATTGAATGCATTTTGATTAGATTTAAGTTGAATATTCCAATCTTCTTTTAGATTAAAAAATTTCAAAATTTGTTTGGCGATTTCTTCCGAAGATTGTTGACTATTATGCTCTCCCATTCCTACAAACAAAATTGGAGAATATCCCTCTCTTATTCTATAATCTTCAAGCCAATCTGACCTCATCTCCATAGAATCAATCATTTTTAACAATTCACTACTAACTTTTGTTACTTCGTCATTATTAATAGTTCGAAACTTAAGTAATGGAATCTCTTCCATAGGAGGATCTGACAAAAAGAAGTTTCCAAAAGGAATTTGAGACTTTTTACTGAGAACTTGTAACTGATGAATAGTGGGAGTTTTTTCTCCTTTCATCCACACTTTAATCTTATCAATCCAATCAACACCTAGTTTATCATCAGCAATCTGTAAAACCCATTTTAAAATTTTGTTATTGACTTTAAATGTTGCAGTTACCATTACTCCCACCTTCTTTACCTTTAAATGTATAGATTTATCCGAAAATTATACATCGAAGTTCCATTAATTAATATATTGTATCATTTATGAATAGCTTAACATTATAAATATTACATTAAAGACTGTAAAATAGTTTATACACAAAAAAAATCCTTTTTTACAAACTATTTTATCACCTTTCAAATTCTTCAGCTATTAAGAATGAATAGTCATTATTTTTAATAACTTTATTTTTATAATTAAATTGTATCATGAATCACCATCTAGATATATTCCATAAAAATACGGAACTTGTTCTGAATCTACATATAGTACATAAATAAATTGATTTATTATATCTAAATTATTTTCATCTATACTTACTAAATTACTAGATCCTTTTTCTCCAGAATCTAATTTTTGCCAACTGTTATCTAATTGTAACAATTAAAAACTTATCTAAAATTTTATATTGATCAAAATATTTTTTCATTTTTCCCTACATTCTACCAATCTTCCCAGATATCTTTATCACAAGATAACTCATCCTAAGAGAATAAACTAATTCAACAAACTAGAGAATACAGCAAATTCTAAATCTTTATTAGCTTGTATTATTATACTGAATTGGGATATTTAGAGCATCTATTATCGTGACCAAATTTTAGCTTTAGAGAGCAGACTACAGAGGTTCTATACTTTTTTCTGGTGATGAATATCTATCATATTCTATCGACAGAATTTTTTATTGCAAAAAAGAGACATAAGGCTTACTGAATTAAATCTTCTCCTCCTATTCTAAAGAATAAAGGTGCTTGCTTATGTCCGCTCTTAATGATTGTATAGATTTCAACTTGATATTAAAGCCCCTAATATTATTTTCTCTAATTATTTTAAAAAGAATATTAACGGTAATACCATAAGATCTATGTAAATGAAATTATCCAGCCTGCTTATCGTTTTTGTCATTTATAAAGTCTATCCCCTCAAAATTGATGATATATCTCTCTAATTGATAAGGCGTAGAGGTTAAATACTTCAATTTTTAGCGCTTGCCTGACTATTTAAAGAAAGCATGATAAACTACTATATGCGGGAAGAAAATTATTCCAAAATATTAAGCTTTCCATTTCCTGCAAGAAAATACCCACCAGTATACCTAAATACTGATGGGTATTTTTTTATACAAACTTATGCAGATAAAGTGTCAAAATCTAAAGTATATTGAAAAAGAGATACTCTTAATACCGACGTTCCTCTCTTTTTTCGTAGGCTAGGAACTAGTTTTCAATATACTCACTTTCTCCAATCATTTTTTCAATTTGTTCATATATTTTATCTATTAAGCAACATACTATAACAACAATATGGAAATAACTATTCCATACAAAAGAAAGAAAAGATAATTATAGTTCTGCAACTTAGAAACATGAAGAAAGTCATTCCATAACCACATTCTTATAAATGGATCTTCTGTAATGAGATATGCTGCCAAAACCGATGATGCAATATAGTTAATAAACTTATTATAAAAGTTCTTCATCGAAATACCTATATTAAATAATCCAAAAGCAGAAACCATTGGAATGATACCATAAGTAAAATGAATCATTTTATCACCATGATTTCTTAATACCATAATTGAGATTAATTCAAGGATAAGTCCCCCGATAAATATGCACCATGATATAAATTTACTTAATTTTATATCATATTTTTTCATGTAGCCGGCTATTAAATAAACTGTTATTAAAACTGCTGCCGAATTTATATCTCCAAATGGACGAAGACTTTTAACAAACAATGGTAAGACCGTAGAAATAAATGCAATTATTCCAATGTAATACTTAAGTTCGTTTTTATTTAATGACATAAGCATTCGATTTAAAAGTGGAATAAATAGCATCCAGTAATAAATCAATATTCACCAAAAACAACTGGAAAAATTGCTGTTAAGATTTTAGTAATAGATAAACTTTTTAATCCTGTTATGCTAATAACAACTACAAATATTAGCCATGAATAAATTAAAGTTTTTATCCATAATTTTTTTACTCTGTGCCAGCCATCCTTTGCACTCAAAACACGTGACGATAAAAAGTAACCTGAAATAAATACAAATACACAAACATCAATTTATCCTAAAGGTTGATAAATTAAATATTTATATCTATAGGTTTCTTCCCCCATAACGAATAATGAGAAATAACAATTAATATCATGGAAACAATACGTAATAATTCAAACTTTGAGTCTCTAATTCTTTTCATATTGTTCGTATCTCTTTATTTTTAACCAAATCTAACTTTTATTTTTGACCATAAGTGTAAAATATATAGTCTAGTAAAATCAATTAGCGTTGCTGTGCAATAAATAACACATGCAACTAACAATTCATATCCTGCCGTATATGGAATCGTTTGCCATTGTTGTGCATGAACAATCTTATCCCATAAAATTGGTAGAAAAATAGCTTGACAGCGAATTAAATATACAGCAAACGTAGATGCAGCAATTTTATTTATTATTTCGTTATAAGAAATAGAGGTGTTTTTAGCAATCAAGAAGAGCGATACACCAGCTATAGCTTCTAAAGGACTTGATGTAGTCAAAAATGCAAACCATGACTTAGGTCTAATCAAATCTAGTACAACTATAGAGCTCAACATTAAAATTAGTGATCCTAAAAATATTAAAATATAATATTTTTGATTTTCTTTTGTAAAATCAGAAGAATATTTTCTTAGATATCCTCCTACAAAATAAATATAAACTAAATTAATTACAGAATTATTATTAGTTACTACTGTAATATTCTTTAAATAAGGAAGTAAAGAAAACATAATAAATAGAAGTAAAAGAAGCTTTTGATATTCTTTTTTATCCAAATGTTCAATTACAATATTCATATATGGCACTAAAATATACATACCAATATAGGCAGAAACATACCAATAATTTCCTGTTAAAACTGGTAGAAAAGATTTAAGTGCATCTTTAGGATTGATTGGAATAACATGGAAAATCACTAATAATAAGTAAATAGATATTGAATAAAATAAGGTAATTCCCCAGATTTTTTTCAAGGATTTTATTTTAAAATGTGATCCACTTAAAAAATAAGCTGAAATTAGGGTAAAACCCCATACACCTAGTTCTCCACCCATCCATAAACTTTGAATAGATACTCGATGAACCAAATTTAATTCATCATAAGAAAACTTAGTTTGCCATGTAACATGACCAGCAACTATTAAAAACATGCATATTATACGTAATAGTTCAAAATTTGATTGTCTTTTTTTCATCTTATTTATGTATCTTTTCCTTTATTAGCCTTCTAGCTTCGTCAAGTATTGAAGCTCTCAATATCCAAATAGCTACTCCATAAATCAAAATTCCAATAAGCACTTCAATACCTAACATTAACCATGATTGAGGCAAATGTAAATTCATCCAAAATACTGGAATAAACATTAATATCCCAGCTACACAATACTTCCAAGAGTCTAAAAATAGTGCTTTAAAATTTAAAAGGTCTCTAACAGACCACATTTGATAGAATGTTACAGCTATTTCTGATATAACTGTTGACCACATAGCTCCATTTAACCCCCACATTTTAATAAGAGGGACATTTAAAATTAGATTTACAATAGCTCCTAAGGTTACAGACCATGTAAATTGCTTTTGTCTATGAATTGGAAGCAAATATTGAACTCCAATAACATTACTCCACGCAATGATTAAAATTACAATAGATTCAATCATCATTGCTGGTCCAACTGGACCATATCCTGGACCATAATACTTTGGAGCTAATGTTAAGGAAATGGCAGCTAATCCAAACATCATAGGGTATGAAATAGCAGAAACGAAATTGAAAGACTTATAAAGCATCTTATTCACTTTTTCCATATTTCCATGAGAAACTGCATTAGCCACATGAGGCAACATTACAGTTCCCGTGGCAGTTACAAGTGCTAAAATTAATTTTACTAAATTATCGGAATACTGATAATATCCTGATGCTGTTTCATTTACCATAACTCCGAGCATTGTTTTATTGAGTTGAACATAGACTTGAGTTGCAATTTGAGGAATAAATAGTTCCAACATTGGTAAAAAATGTTGCCATGGGTTTAATATTTTCCACTCTGTTCTACTTAAATCACGTCGAATATTAGGCCACAATGTCAAGTTACCTAGTAAAGTAGATAACGCCAAGACAATAATATAGAGGGTTACATCATGAGGCTCCTTAATAAAAATAAAAATAGCAATCATCGAAATTATTTTTACAAAGGAGTTTTTTAACACAGTAACCTTAAAATCTTCTATACCTTCATAAAACCATGAAATATCTAAGGCCACCGCAATTAAGTTAATAGATTGTGCCCACATGTACTCAGGTTGACGAGTATAGAAAATCATAAATACTTCAAATGCTACGAATGCATATAGAGTCATTATTGTTTTTACAATTTGAATTTCCCAAAAAGTCCGTGACATTTGAGCTCTATTTTCACGTACATAAGCTATTTGTCGGTTTCCATAAAAACCAATTCCCATATTTGCGATTAAAATAAAGTACTGAATAATTGAATTTGTAAATGAATTTGCTCCTACACCTTCTGGTCGTAAGACTCTACTTACATAAGCAGAAGTTATTAGTGGAACAATAATTGCAAGAACTTGATATCCTACATTATATAGATAATTTTTTATAACCTTCATATTAACTGCTTAAATTATTGTTTACTACCTTTTTTATAATATCGCTATCAATATTTTCATCAAATTTACGAGAAAAAAGATGACCTCTTTTCTTAGCTTGTTGGAGCATACTATAGTCTTTCAATCGCCAAGTATAAGGACTACCGTCCCACCAGTTTATATAACGTAAATTGCCTTGAAACTCATCTGGTTTATCACTAACTCTAGTTGAGTCATATACTCTTTTTTTATATTTTGGAAATAGATTAATAAATATTGGAATAAATAATTCATCCACTAAAAATCCATTATGGAATAAGTGATAAATTAAATCTTCATTATCTACTAAGTCTGAGACAAGCTCATTATCCAGTGATACCCAATTTGAGCCAAAACTAATTTTATCAATATTAATTCTTCGTTGTGGCATTTTAGAATATAATTTTGTTTCTATTCTATGATAAAGACCTTTAAATTTGTTATCGGTTCTAAAAGTATTAGGAAAATGATAATTATGAAGTCTCACTGATAACTCTTTTGGATTTAAAGCTCCACTGTATGTAATAAACTCTTTATTTAGATTTTTATCAAAAAAATCATGTATTTGATCTTGATTAGCTAACGGTAAATCAAGACCGGAAAGTAAATGATAATAATCATAATGGCCATTATTTGCAGCTTTAAAAAGTGCTAGCTCTGCTTCAATTTGAGAATAATCTCCCCAAAATATATTTATTGGATCAATCATCGTTACAGTAGCATAGGTTGCTTTATAGACTGCTGGAAAGATATTTGTAGATTTCTTATCTAATAAAATAAAAATATCATTTCTAGAATCATCTAAGGTTGCTATTAACGTAGCTAACTGGTTAGGATTTCGATTAGCAATTATTAGATACGCATGTTTTCCCATTTTATTTTTCAAATTCACCTTTTACAGACTCTAAAGCAGCTGAAATTACTTGATCCATATTGTAATACTTGTATTGACCTAAGCGACCACCAAAAATAACTTTATCGTTTTCTTTTTCAGCTAATTCTCTGTATTGCTTGTATAATTCGTTATTTCTTTCATTGTTAACTGGATAATATGGTTCATCTCCACGTTTCCAATCAGCTGGATATTCACGTGTGATAATTGTTTTATTTTTATCGCCTTTACCAAATTCAAAATGCTTATGTTCAATTACACGTGTATATGGAGTCTCTGCATCAGTATAGTTAATTACTGCATTACCTTGATAATTATCTACATCTTTTTCTTCAGTTTCAAAATGAAGTGAACGGTATTCTAGCTCGCCTAACTTATAATCAAAAAACTTATCAATCATTCCCGTGTAAACAATCTTATCAAAGTTTTTTAAATATTCATCTTTATTATCAAAGAAATCAGTATTTAACTTAACTTCAATATTTTCATTATCAAGCATTTTTTCAACAATTTGAGTGTATCCACCTTTAGGAATTCCTTGATAATCATCGTTGAAGTAGTTATTATCATAAGTTAATCGAACTGGTAAGCGTTTAATAATGAATGCTGGTAATTCAGTTGCTTTTCTGCCCCATTGTTTTTCAGTGTAGCCTTTAATTAACTTTTCATAGATATCGCGTCCAATCAACGAAATAGCTTGTTCTTCAAGATTTTGTGGCTCTTTTCCTGCCATTTCTTGACGCTGTTCATTGATTTTTTCAAGAGCTTCTTGAGGGGTTCTTACTCCCCACATTTCACTAAAAGTATTCATATTAAATGGCAAATTGTACATTTTACCATAATAAGTAGCTACGGGCGCATTTGTGTATCGATTAAATTCAGCAAATTGTTGTACATAATCCCAAACTTCTTTATTTGAGGTATGAAAAATATGTGCTCCATATTGATGAACTTGAATCCCATCAACTTCTCTAGTATAAATGTTTCCTGCCAAGTGATCCCGTTGTTCAATTACAGTGACTTTATTACCACGTTTTGCTGCTTCATGAGCAAATACTGCACCAAATAAGCCTGATCCTACAACTAAATAATTCATGCGTTTTTCCCCCGTCTAAATAAAATATATTTTAATACTATCCATGAGATTATCATATACAAAAAATTTACGTTTAGGTTTTCAAAAAATCTATTAGAGAAGAAAGACAAAGCAATTAAGGCACCTATATAACTATAAACTAATTTCATAATTCCAAAACCATTGCTTTGCTTTGCAAACTTATAACATACTTCCCCAACACCACTAACTACAATAGTTAGAATTCCGATTCCCATATATCCAAAATCATATAGCCAAGAATAAAACATAGTTGCTACGTTACCAGTATTATGACCATTTAAAATTTGAAACGGTATATCCAATTTATAATCTGGCAAAGCAAATCGAAATACTCGTGATAAAGTTGGCAAAATTGTTACAAAAGTCTGTTGTCCAAAAATTTCCCCCTTTATTGGAAATGAACGATTTTTTATAAATTCATTTAAATTAGCAATTTCTGCTCCCATATAGGTAGAAATATATTCTCCTAGATTACTATTCTCCATATTTCTTCCCACTAAGCTAGCAGACCATTCAAAGACAAAAACAAACAAGATTGCCCCTATAATACCTAAGACAACATATTTCGTATTTGCTGAATTCCAGTTATGTTGTTCTTTAACTATAAAGTATCCTAAAATAGTCAAAGCAATTAAAAATACAATACTATCGCCTCGAGCTCCTGTTAATAGTGGAGTTGCAAGACCCAAAAGTAAATTAAAAAACAAAATTAAATTAAATTTTCGCTTTACTATTATATTTTCTAGAAAAACATATCCAGCCATCATTCCAGCCGAACTATTAAAAAGAAGAATAAGCCCAAAATAACCTGGTAAATTTATTTGTCCTTTTATAAATCCATTCTGAACATAGTTAATATAATTGATAGCAGTCATTAAATTTGAAATACCTGTAGCTCGCCTGATTGTAAATACTGCTAAACATAATATTACTAATTGTATAAAAAGGATACTTGTAAATCTTTTATCAACATATTCGGGAATTACTTTATAAGGGGCTATTTTTTTTGCTCGAGTCCCACTTGATATAGTGTTGAAAATAAAATTTACAACGTATCCTACTATTATAAATTCTAACGCACCTAAGGTAATAACTAAGAACGTTCTTATATCCAACTCAAGATTCCAAGCTATTTGATTAATCCAAGCAATAAAAGACGCTATAGTCATGCCGCCACAAAAAAGAATTGATGGTGAAACTAATGATCGATTATTTAGATAGTAGGCTAATAAAGTTAATAATACTAACGATAAAGTTAAAAATATCATTATTTTTCTACCTTTTCTATTTTTGGATTAAAAAATAATCCGGCTGCTGTACCTTTTACTGATACCCAAGCTCTATAAAATCTATGGTCTTTAGACTTGATTAAAGCTTTAATTGGTACCTTTACTCCTTGACGTATGGTTGCTTTAAATACTTCTTTTTTTGTACTATGTTTCTTAAGATAAAAAATTGTATTACGCTGTGCCAAATAGTAACGTTTTACACGACCCAAGCTCTCTTCTTTAACCAAATCCGTAGCAATATTTTGCTTTATTTTATGCTCTACTAAAGAGTCATTAACCATAAATCCATCTAAATGATAATCATGCGTAATTCTAAGAGTATATTCAACATCATCGCCCCAAATAAAGAAATCAGTAATTGGGTATCCTACCTTTTTTACTACATTTCTAGGAAACATAATGGATACAAAAGATGCTGATTTAACTTTCGTTACACCTTGATCACTATATTTATTCCATTCTTTATCTGGACTTGGAATATTCATGACAGCTACACTATTGTCTTGCCAACGTACATTACTACATAAAAATCCAAGATGAGAAGAAATATTTGACTTATCAATTAATTTTTCTAAAGCAGTTGAGGTTGGGATGGTATCATCATCCATAATCCAAACATAGTCTGCGTTACTTTTATTAATAAAAGTTTTTAAACCGGCGTTAAAACCACCAGCTCCTCCTAGATTTTTTTCTAGATGTATAGGAACTATTTTTTTACTTTTAATAGATTGTAAATATTCCCAAGTATTATCAGTAGAACAATTATCTATAATAAAAAAATGTTCTATTGGATAGGTTTGACTCTCAATGGCTTCAACACATTCCTTTAATAAATCTAATCTATTAAAGGTTACAACTACACAATCAACGTTTTTTTTATTTTTCATATTACTCCTACTCATCTTTACTTATATTTGTTTATCCATGAATAATACCAGTCATATAGTTTTTTATTTTGAACATTAATATTATAATTATCGTTTCCTCTAAAACTACGATCAAAATCCTGTTTTTTCCAAGATTGAAATTCATTAATCCATGGATTTACTCCCTCATCTATTGAGAGTAGTTTTACTTTATCAGAATATATAACTGAAGGATCTATGTTTTTAGATAGTATTGTTGGTATACCAGATGCTTGAGCTTCTATTGCTACTACTGGTAAGCCTTCATAAAGAGAAGGCATAGCAAATACATCAAATGCAGAATAAAACTTTTCAGTACTTTTTACACCACGTACTCTAATGATATGATCTGCACTTTTCTTTGATTTAATGTACTTTTCTAATTCTTGTTCATCAGGCTGATTCTTCTCGCCCTTTCCAATAATCATTAAGTAACTATCGGGATACTCATCATAAAATTTATCAAATATTTCAACAAGAAATTTTTGATTTTTTTGTTCAACCACTCGTCCAATATTTCCAATTAAAAATGATTTCTCTGGAATATGATACTTTTTTCTTATTTCTTCTCTTGCAGATTGATTAAATTGATATTTACTCTGATCAATTGCATTAAACAAGATATTAAATTTTTGATTTCCGTAGAGATATTTTCCAGCCTCTTCACCACACGCTATTAATTCGTTGGCTGACCAACTAGTTAATTTCTTATAGATCCTATCTTTAACAGAATCACTATCATTTAGGGCTAAATGAGAATGGGACACACGAACTGGAACACCCAAAATTTTTGCAATAGTTAGTGGAAAGAAATTCATCAGGCTCATATGACTATGTACAACGTCAGGTTTTTCTTTTTTTATAAGTTGGTAAGTTGATTTTATATTTCCCCACAGACTTTCTCTTCGAGCCGGAATTTGATACATTTTATTCCCCAATTGTTCCGACATTTTCTTTTTTGCTGAATCTGCAGTATGTAGATAAACTATTGATTCCCTTACATCATATTCTTTATTTAACTTACCAGTATAATTTAATAAAACTTGCTCTACTCCACCGTTAACAAAACCAGCCGTAAAATGCATAACTTTCATTAATTATCACTTTTCACTTTCTAGCAAACTAGATATTTGACTTGCCTGTTTCTTCACATCAAATTTATTTAAAGACGAATCAAGTGATGATCTTTCCTCATTTGTTTTAAATTTTATAATGCTTAAATTCTTAACCCAATTATCTTTGTCATACCCAGTAATTCGTTTAATATTTTGTGTTACAAACACTTGTGGTGCCACATTACTAGAAGCAAGGACAGACAAAGCACTTACCTGTGCCTCTAATGGAACAAGACCAAATCCTTCATATAAACTTGGAAATAAAAGTACGTCCATAGCCGAATACCATTTATTTAATTTATTAGTGTAGGTTATAAACTTAACTTTTTTCTTAATTCCTAATTCATCGGCTATTCTCACAATTTCACTCTTCATCGGGCCATTACCGATCATTAAGAATGTACTATTAGGATTGCTCTTAAGGTATTCTGAAAAAACTTGCAAAGCAAAAATAGGATTCTTTCTTTCTTGTAAAACACCGGCAAATCCAATTAATCTTTCATTTAAAGATATATTTAACTCAGCTCTAAGTTCTTTACGTGCTTTCGCATCAAATTTAAAATTATCTAATTCAATTCCATTATCTATAACAGTTACGTCTTTTAATGTATTAAACATCCATAATGCAGAATCTTTAGAAGTAGCTAATTTTACATCGGCCATATTATTAAGAAGTTTTTTTCCTCTATTATTCATTACATTCAGGAAATACATTAAAATTTTATTTTTAAAAACATGACTATAATATGCATTATGCGAATGACAAACTATTTGTGCATTTGTATAGCGTTTTGCATATTTTACAGGAAAATAATTCCAAGAAGACGAATAGTTAAAATATATAATGTCAAAATCATTATTTTTTAGAAAGTTTTTCCACCATTTCACATGTGCTAATGGCCGTTTTGTTATAGGTACTACCCTTTCTAATCGCCACCCTAAGTCATCACATGTTTTATTTGTTTCTTGTTTTGAATCAATTCCATATCCTACACATTGAATATTATATTTATTAACATCAAAATGAGGAAACATATTGAATATAAACTGAGTCAAACCACTTCCACTAATAAAGTCCCCAACAATTAATAGTTTCTTCGCGGTCACTTTGAATAAATCCCCTCTAATATTTCTACAGTATTACTAATGTCATAGCCAGCTTTTTGAACTTCCTTATATGACTTTATACGGTTAGATTCACGTGATTCTTCAACACTTTTTAACGCTAAATCAACATATTTCTCAGGTGAAGCAGTAATATCAATGGTTTTAATTTGACTAGTTACTTTTGCCTCTGGCTCGATATTATTACTTGCGATACATTGTAAACCCGTTGCTTGAGCTTCAATGAGAACAATTCCCAACCCCTCATAATGCGATGGAAATAGAAATGCATCACTCATAAACATTAAATTTTTAACGTCATTTCTTATTCCTAAAAATTTAACATGTGATGAAATATCTAATTCTTTTGCTTTTTGCTGTAGCTTTTCTCTTAGTTCACCATCTCCCACCAAAAATAAAACTGAATTCGAATCTTTTTTTAGAATTTCTTTGAACCATCTAAATAAAAAGTCATGATTCTTTTGATGAGATAATCTTCCTACATGCAAAAAAACGTTTTTATTCTCTACATTGAACTTTCTTCTATATTCGTCTCTAATTATAGGATTAAAACTATAGTCTTTTGTCTCAATCCCATTAGGAATTACTACTGCAGAACGATTTTTAAATAGCCATCTAGTAGCACCTTCACTACAAGAAAGTCGGATTATATCATTTCTATAATTAAGTCTTCTATTAAAAAAGTTTAAAACTCTGCGTGCATACATTCCTGGATTCATATATGAATTATGAGAATGCACAATTACTTTAGAGTTAGAATACTTTAATGGCAATGTAATACCATCGGAATAACTCCAAGTTAAAACGTTATTATGAACAAAGTCATAATTATTTTCTTCGATTATCTTCTTTAGTTGAATTCTATTTGCTTTTAAATTTTCTCGTCTTCCTGGTATGTTATAAATCTTTCCACCTAGACTTTTTATTTCGTCCGAATAAGCCAGATCTTTTCCACCAGTTTCCATGTTTACAAAATCAAATTGAAATTTATTACGATCAATATTTCTATATACATTCATAATAAAAGATTCAATTCCACCATAGTTAGACGTCATTCCAATTTGAAGAATCTTTTTCAAACTTTCCACCTACTGTATAAATCATGCTAAAAATGAGTTTGTTTTTTGCCAATTCCAAATTTTCTATTGACAAAACTAATAGCCTTTTTCACTAATTGTTTAGGGCCAATTTGTCCCCATGGAATTTCTTTATAGCTTTCATTAGTGGTATATAACCAAACATCCATTAAAAGCTCTGAAATATATCCAAATACTCTCGCTTCTTGAACAGAATAATCTGAAATATCAATTTCATTTTCAAGCTTCTCTAGAACCCCAAACATAAAATTGCAGTATGAATCAAATGCATCAGCTTTCATAATAAACATATTAAACATGTGTGCTTTTCGGCTTTTCATCACTTTATCAAAAGCTGTTAAATATGCTGGGTATGACTTTTCAATTATTTCGCGTGTTTTATCTAAAGGTTCTTTATGATGTGCATGAATGTAATGAGAATAGTTTGTTTCAATATAGTAATTTCTCTTTTTAGGTAAAAGTACATCATATTTTTGTAAGAGTTGTTCTACTTTTTCAATATTTATAACGTTCTCTAAATTATATGGTTTTTTATCGAAAAAAAGACGTCGATAGTGAACTAAGCCTACAGCATCGACATCTTTTAAATTTTTCCAAGCCCAATAAATAGCTGTTAACTCGTTATAATTAGGATTTTTTTCAGATATATTATCTCCTTCATCATCTCTTTGATAAGGAATATCTGGTTTATAATTTTTCTTGGCGCCCACTAATACTGGTAAGTATCCAGGAACAGCTGGCATTGGAAATTTTTTATGAGCAGCAATTAAAATTTTTATCTTCATTCTAACTCCATTAATAAGCACTATTTGGATGAATAACTACACCAACAGTCTTGAGTAAAATATTAAGATCAAACCATAAACTACTCTTATTGATGTATTCCAAGTCTAATTCTACCATTTCATCAAAATCCGCATCATTACGCTTGGTTACTTGCCAAAGACCAGTACAACCTGGTGTAACAGTCAATCGTAACTTGTCATATGGTGTATAATCTTCTACTTCCATCGGTAGAGGTGGACGAGGTCCCACTAAAGACATGTCTCCCTTTAATACATTCCATAACTGTGGTAGTTCATCAAGACTATATTTTCTAATCGTATGACCAATTTTAGTAACGCGTGGATCATCCTTAATCTTGAACATAGCGCCGTCAATTTCGTTTTGTTCTTCTAATTGTTCTACCATTTGATCGGCATTAACAATCATTGAACGAAATTTCCACATTTTAAATGTTTTTTCATTTTTACCAATTCGTTCTTGTGAATAAAAAGCTGGTCCGCCATCCTCTCGTTTAATTAGAATAATTAAAATTAAAAATAATGGGGACAATAATATTAACGCCAATCCACTGGACAAAATATCAAATCCACGTTTTACAGCACGGTATCCTATACGTCCATTAACTTTTGACGGATCTAGTTTTACCTTTTTAACCCCTTGTGCCATCATTTAAAACTCTATCCTCCCCAATAATAAAATCAAAATATCCAGAAACGTTTCTTTTTCTTTAAAGGTTTCCAATTTAAATTAACATTATCAGAATTGATAATATTTCTTGCATTCTGCTTAAAGCTATTAGCAACATCCAATCCTTGCGTCTTTTCTAATTTCTCATAAGCGTCATGCATTCGACTTTCACGTTTTGACAATGTATGTGCATCGGAAGCAAAAGTAGCTACTTGACCAGCTTCTACAAATCGATCAGCTAATTTTTCAATTTCTTTGCCGAATACTCCTACATAGGAGCTAGCAGTTATCTGTGTTAAACATCCTTGTTCAATGAATTCTTGCAATCTTTCTGGATGAGCCAAGATACCAGAATTTCTTTCTGGATGAACAATTATTGGAGTTATTCCGCGACCCAATAATTTAAAAGTCATATCTTTGGCATAAGTTGGTACATCTTCACTTGGAAATTCCAGTAACATATACCTGCCATCTTCATCACAGAATAGAATATCATCATCATCTAGAGCTTGAGGCAAATTACCATTTAGACGAACTTCTTGACTTGGAAAGACTGTTAATGGAATATTATGCTTCTTTAATTCAGATTGAAATGTAGTCGTTTCCTTAATAATATCTTTTTTATGATTCAGATATTTTCCATTTAAGGTGTGTGGAGTCATTAGTGCATGCGTAATTCCATCCGCAACTGCAGCTTCAGCTAACCCTAATGATGATTCCAAATCAGGTGAACCATCATCAATTCCTGGCAATATATGTGCGTGAATGTCAACTAATACCATTATTTCTTATTTCGCTTCTCCATCTTTTTCTTGACTGTATCCATAGCCATATCCATACCCATAGCCGTATCCATAGCCATCTGGACCAGTTTTCACGTCATTCATTACATACCCTAAAACATGTGTCTTAGTTAAGTTAAGCATTTCAATAGCCCGCTCAACTCCAGCCTTCTGCGTAATTCCTTGACGTACAACTAGGACTACACCATCCATTTCACCAGCTAAAATCTGAGTGTCTGAAACTTCTAAAACGGGAGCTAAATCTAAGATTACTAAATCATAGTGCTCTTTAACCATGTTTAGAAAGGCACGCATTCTGTTAGAACCCAATAATTGAGCTGGGTTAGGTGGAATCGGACCGGCTGGCATTACTGAAAGATTAGGAATAATATCTTCTTTTACGATATCAGCCATATCCACTTCATTTGAATGTGAAGTCAAAATCGTGGTCAATCCTACTCGATTTGGAATATCAAAAGTTTGATGTAATGTTGGTCTATGTAAATCGGCATCAATCAACAATACTTTTTTACCAGCTTGAGCCATTGTCACTGCTACATTAACTGTTACAGTTGACTTTCCTTCACTAATGTTAGCTGATGTAAAGGCTAGAGCATTGATTTGGTGATCAACACTTGTAAAATCTATGTTCGTTTTAACAGTTCTAAATTGCTCACTTACTGGGTTTTGTGGCTTTGCTACAGTAATCAACTTAGCACCATATTGCATGGTTTCATCAGTACCACGTTTTTTACGTCTATTAAACAATCCCATTTATACTCTCCTATACACGTTTCTTTTTACCAGAATTACTATCATTGTCATTAATACTAAATTTATTAGACAAGTGGAAGTGAGATATATGACCTAAATTAGTTAAACCTAATTCTTTAGTCAAATAATCATCATCTCTAACTGTAGTATTAAATGAATCACGTAAGACAATTAAAGCTACACTGATAATTAATCCAAGAATAATACCGGCAAATGTAAATAGTGAAGTCTTAGGGAAAGTTTTAGCACCACGAGAAGCAGGTGATACAATTGTCACATTATTAACATTCATAATGCTCTTGATTTTGCTCTTAAATGTTTGAGCAACTGCATTTGCGACTGCTTGAGCTTTTTCTGGATCATTACTCTTAGCACTAATCGTGAAAACTTGAGATTGTTGTTGCGTAGTTACAGAAACTGCTTTTTGCATTTCCTTAGCGCTCACATTATAACTACGTCCCGCTCTTCTAACAACTGCTGGTTCAGCTGGGCTTACTAACTTTTTAGTCCCATCTGCTAAAGTGCGATATTTAGCTGGTTTAGCTGCTTTTACTACTTCAGTAGGATTTTTTAGCCACTTAGAAGCATCTTTTAAAATAACTGGACTAGTAACAATATCCTTATAAGTATTAATTAACTGGACATCAGCTTGTTGAGCATTGAATGCTTGGCCAGCATCAGTTGTATTTCTTTTTTGGTTAACCAAAATCTGAGTTGTTGAAGTATACTTTGGCTCAACTACAAAAGCAGCTAAGACAAATCCCACTGCTCCTAAACCAACGGCCCAGGCGATAATTGCCCAAATATGTGCTCGAAGAAGCATCCATAATCTACGTAAATCGATTGTATTTTCAGTTTTTGTACTGTTTTCCACTTTTTCCTATTCTCCTGTCTTTAAGGTTTCCGGCTTAAGCCCTAAGGCAGCACGTAACTTATTACTAATTCTTTGACATTCTGCTTGACTAACTGACTCATAAGCAACGCCATTCTCCCAATCGCCTTGCCCTTGAGCATGATCAGTTGTGACATTATCAGTTGCATGACGATAATTTTGTGCCAAAGCAACCATATTATCAAAACTTAAGTTAGTCATAGTTTGCTTAGAGATTGAATTCAAGAATTCTTGGTTTACGACTGTCTTGTAAGAAATGGAACTCTTTAATAATGCCATAATTACAAGTCTTTGTCTCTCTTGACGCCCATAATCTCCTCTTGGGTCATCATACCGCATTCTACTAAATGCCAAAGCTTTCTTCCCATTCATGTGATAAGTTACGCCCTTAGTAAAATGATAGCCTTCATAATCAAATGTTAATGGCGATTTAACTGTCACTCCTCCAACTTGATCAATTGCTTTCTCAAGTCCTCCCATGTTTACCATAACATAAGCATCAGTTGGAATATTGAAGTACTTCTTGATCGTTTTAACAGTTTCATCTACACCACCATAAGTATAGGCTGCATTAATCTTAGCTGGTGAATAGTCTGGATAATCCGGTAAGTTAACTTTCATATCTCGAGGCAAGCTGACAACTATTGTCTTATTGGTCTTAGGATTGATAACCATCATCATAATGGTATCTGTTCTCCCCTTGTAAGAACGTCCAAATTCACCTGTATCTGTTCCCAATAAAAGCAGGCTCATTGGCTTCTTATCTTTCAGTGTGTCGCTAACCTTCCGATCACTAATTTCATTACTCATCGGATTATACATATTGTTAGTGGCAACATGGATATTGTGCCAAGCGATAATAACCGCAATGATGTCTACTGCTAGGAAGACACCCAATACAATCCAAAAGATACGCCAAAACTTTTTACGTCGATGATGACGGTGATGATGTGAGCGATGTCTTAATTCATTATCACTATTCTTATGATCCATTTTATTCCTCTTTTATTTTTTGCTTTTTAGTAACACTAAAAATCATTATACAAAAAATATATGAAAATTCATAGAAAATTCACAATTAGCATAAAAAAACACATTTATTGAATCAGAACATGCTCTAAATAGCGGTCTAACCACCTTCACGTTGATAAGTATACTGGCACCCCCCCAGAAATCAACCTCATTCCGGCAAAAATACGGCTCTCGTTATTTAATTTGCTGCGTTTTTTATTTAATTCTTCAAGGCGTTTTTCAATTTAAGGAGCAAATTCTTCTTCACTCTCTGCAAAGTTCGCCTTGAACATCCCGCCACCTCAACCAAATTTGTAATTTCTTTTTGTGCGAGCAAATGTTCAAAAAACACTAGTTTTTCAATTCCATTTAATTCCTTGACTTTATCTTTCAAAATTATTAAGTTATCCCATTCAATTTTTTCTTTCTTAAATTCAATCTCGTTATTTATCTCTTCGCTTCTTTCTTCGCGGCGTTGAACTTTTCTTAACTCATCTAACGTATGCCAAAGAATCTTTTTAAAGGCAAGCCGATCAATATTTTGTCCCTGACTTTTCTCAAGCATCCCCGCATAAATCAAAACCCCATCCTGAACCAAATCGGCATACTCTTGATAATCTTTTCTCACGCCAGCCGCCTTAATTGCTCCGCAAACTAGCCTTTTATTTTCCCAGGCTTTAATAAAATTTTCTTCTTTAATCATGTGACCATTCCTTTAAGTAAAGTCACAAGCGCTTGTGCAGATATTAGATTATCAGGAACAGAATTTTTCTAAAATCCAAGACCTACCTACTACAAAACCGTGCTGCTAAGCGATTTTTATTTTTATCTCTGCTTTCTTTTCCCTTTTACCCTCTTTATTCCTTTACTGCATTTCTTGTAAAAGAAAAACACGCCTTATTTAGACGTGTTATAAAAGTGATTTAATTCTTCTCGATAAACGATAAAACAGATTGTGGTCGTTAATTTGCCAATCTTTAATATCAAAAAAGTCAGCGCAGTGCCGACCATAATTTTGATGGAACTCTTCAATTGCAGCTTCAGCAAGGTCTTTCAAATTTAAGACATTATGGATTTTAGTTAAGTAAAGATATTCTTGATCCGCTACTAAGCTCTTTCTTCTGCATTTACATAACTTTAGATGGAAGCCATGTGAATTAGCATAATTAACCAACATTTGCCCAAAAACATGATTATGCGTAATTGCTTCTGCTAAACGTTTATGCAAATTTGGCGCATAATCATCAAATTCAAAATTATAAATGCAATTATTTCCTTTACAAGAAAATATTACTTTCTTTTTACATTGCTGCATCGTCTGCATATGGTGTAAGCCAATCCAACATGTATGTCTTTCTGAATGAGCTCTTAATGAAAAATAGGCAATTTCTCCTAAAGAAATTGTATGTCGATAATAAAATCCTAACTCTTTCTGCAATCTCTTTTGCAAAACTGCTCCTAGAATCAAACGGTGTTTCAAAAAATGATTAACCAATTGTCGACTATTTTTTCGGCATAAAATAATACCATCTTTTTTATCTAAAATTACTGATTCATATTTTCCTGAAATAGGATTTTCATGGAAGTCGTATAACACTAGCATATTTTCATTTAATTGATATAAATTATTTTCTTGAATAAATGGTATAAGGCCTTCGATAGTTACTGCACTAGTCAAGCGTGCCTTAACCAGTTCTTTGGACCAAGTCTTAAAGTTTTCATTACTTGGTAATTTAACGTTAATTTCAGTGTATTCTTTTTGCATCTTCAACTCCTTTATCTATAAAATAACGTTTTTTATCATGGAAAATAATAATACCAAAAAATCAATATATAAAAAAGGTCCCACACCTCTAAACGGTGTAGGACCTAATTAAATAACTTTTTAAAAGTTCAAAAATTCATCTGGTTTCATCCCTAAAGCTGCTCCAATGACAGTTTTGAAGGTTGCAACATCTTGAACTCCATCAAATTGTTGACCATTAATTAAAAAGTATGGCACAGATTGAACTCCCCGACTTTCTAGGTCAGCTTCTTCTTGCATAACTACATCTTGATATGCATTTGAATCTAAAATCTTTTTAACTTCTTCGATATCAAGATTATTCTTCTTTGCCACATCTAACAATACTTTATGGTCTGCTAATTCCTTATTCTCAGTAAAGTAAGCATAGAATAAATCATCAGCTAGATTTTCAATTAGCTTAGAATCGTGATAAGTTGCCTTAGCCCATTGAACCATCCGGTGAGCATCCATCGTATTTGTGTTATAAGCCGTTGCTTCATTAATTGTTAAACCAACTGCCTTACCCATTGCCTTAGCATGATCATAGGCTGCGTTTGCCTTAGCTAACGGAATAGCCTTTTCATAAGCTAGAAGGACTGCATTAGTTTGCTTAGTTGACTTAGGTGCATCTAAGTCAATCTGAAAAGCATTCAAGTCATATTCAATCTTATCTTGAACTCCTAATTCTTCAATTGCCTTTTGTAAGTTAGTTTCACCAATGTAGCAGTAAGGACATGCATAATCGCCCCAAATTGAAATTTTCATTTTTCAACTCTTCTTTCTCTTATTACACTCTCACCTCTACAATAGGAACTTTCTTCATATAAAGCAACTATTTTCGCTTACGTTTTAGGTCTTCTTTAGTTGCAACTAAGTCGATAATTCTCTTTGGAGCTAGATTTGGATACATATGAGTAAGATAAGCTAATAATTCGACAAAATTTAATAAGTAACTCGTTAAATTATTGTCTTTCATCATCCCACCAGTGAAATTATTATCTTTAATATTTGCAAACATGTAAAAGTCACGGACCGTATCCATATTTTGATAAGTTACTAGCTCACTAAAAATATCATTAATCTCTTTTCGAATTTCTTGACCATCAGTCACCTCTCGTTTAACCGGTAAGTCAATTGCATATGCTGAATCTTTTCCATGAGCTAAATCAAGATAGGACTTTCGCTCAAGCATCATATCGCTAATCTCTTTAAACTTTTCATCCGTAAAGTCCATATTCACTTCTAGACTAGTTAAATATCCAGCTAAGGCTTCTACTAGATCATCTTCTGTCTTAAAGGATGGCGTTAATACGTAAACATAGCGGTCTGTTCGCACAAATAGAAGAAAATACGTCAAATCTAAATTTTGCAAGTTTCTACTATATTTAATAAGTTCTTTTTCAAAGCGATAGCCTTCAGGATTTTCTAAATCAAATTGCCCCCCTTGATAAGGTGCCCGATATATTTGCCAAAAGTCTTCTATATTAAAGCCATCAATATTTCGATCTTCAAAAGCAGCCTTATTGAGCAATTTAGCCTCACTGGGACGCTTTTTTTCTAAATCTTTTATTAGAGCTAACGGATTGAGAATATTGCGATTTGCATACTCCATGAGCATCACTTGAATATCATGATAAGTCGACATGTTTTGATCGTTAGTATCATGGAAAAAAACATCCCCTAACTGGTCCGTATAATTAACGACCAGGACATAGTCGCCAATCTCTTCTTCACTAGCTAGTTCTTCAGCTAAATCAATGATATCTTCTACTCGTGTTTCTAGTTGCTTGAGTTTATCATCAGAAATCTCTTGACGAGGGCGCTTGAGCTTTCTCATAGCATGAACATTGAATAAGTCACTCTCTAAATCACCCTTTAACACATCAATGAATTCGTAATAATCTAAGTCAAGTCTTTGAACGAAAGTCCCAATTAGCCTAAAAACAAGACCCTCAGCCCGTGCTGGCTGATAAGAGCGCCGTAAATTATCACTGATAAAAGTTTCTTCAAAGTCTGGTGTCTGTACTACTATAGCTAGATCCATTGTATTTGGTGTTTCATACACCTTATCAAGGAGTTCTTTCATCTTATTACTTAACATTTTTGTACCCTACCTATTCCAATCATCTCGCTTTTCATCTATTATACGGGTATTTATTTTTAGAAACAAAAAGTCTGCAACAAAGCAGACCTTAAGCTAAATATTTTCACCATACATAATGTTTGAAAAGCTACCATTTAATGACTTATCTTGACTGACATGTAAGTTAACAACATTTCCCTTACCAGACTCATCCACTAAAACAATTGGTTTTTGCTTGTGCCAGCAAAATAGAAAAGTCTTATGTTGTCCATCTTTAGTTAAGTCATGATTATAGATAGCCAAGACGTCATAATCATAATGGTGTTCACCCTGAGGACTCCAGCCTATGCTTATCTTTTTACCATTTAGCTTAAAAGTATCTTTCTTAAAGGCATCTGGATAAACACGATTTGCTGAAGTAGAAAGCTTATTCTTACCATCGTATTTGGTATAGGTTTGACTCTTCTTTTTACCATACTTATCCATTTCCTTAGCAAGTTTTTGGTCTTTTTTCTTATCCCAGTGCTTCTTTTGAACTGTCTTTGAACTCTTAGCGCTACTATTATTAGTTGAATTAGAGTTATTTGAACAGCCGCTTGCCCCTACTAAGCTGAGAGCAATCACACTCATTAATAATATTTTCTTCATATAATATTCTCCTTTTCTTCCATTCTTATCCTACCATTAAATTTCAACTTTAGAACCTTTTTAATCTTGAATAAAAAAGGTGTAATTTCACTTTTTAGGTGAAATTACACTTTGAATAGAAGAAATTTAGTAATAGAGGCTAGTTTGCCTTCTGATATATTAAATTGTTGATTGCTTCAATTAGAGCTTCTTTAGTAGGCACACCTTCATCATGATAATGGCCAATTTCAAAGTATGGTACTGCATCCGCATTTCGATTGGCTAGGTCATTTTCATCTTCGATAACTACGTCTCTGTATTCTTCACTAGTAAGAATCTTTTTTGCAGATGAGTCATCCAATCCAGCGTCTTTTGCTAATTTTACTAAGACGTCATTATCAGCAATATTTTGATTTTCAACAAAATAAGCTTTAAAGATTGCGTTAATTAACTTAGCTGTCTTTTGATTACTCTGTGTATCATTAGCCCATTTAGTTAAACGCAATGCCTTCATCGTATTGACTGGAAGTGTATTTGCATAATTAATTGTTAAACCAGCATCTCTAGCCTGTTCAGTAATATTTTGAAATCTTTCATGAAGTTGCTTTTGGGTTAAACCATCTTTTTGCATCAACTTCTCTCCTCGCGTTTGCGTTGGATTTTCAGTAGCAGTTGGATCAATTTGAAAAGCGCGAAAGTTATAATCTAACTTATTTTGATCAATTCCTACTGCCTCAACTGCTTCAGTTAGTTTATGAAAAGCAATATAACAAAATGGAGATGCATAATCCATCCAAAAACTCATTCTCATAGTATGCCTACTTCCCGGTTATTTAGCAGCTTCTTTAATTAAAGCTTTCAAATCATCATCAGAAAAATCTTTACCATATTTATTTTGTAATTCTTCTAAAATGAAGCCATTATCACGATTACGGTGAATCATTTCACGAACATCTTTAATAATGTCTTCTCTTTCACGATCAAATGTTGGAACTGTCATAATTACAGCCTTCTTTCAATATATAATCCGCTTTCATCTTTTATTGTATGATCTTTAGGATCTAATGACAAAAATTTGGGCTCAGCATAATAAAAAGATAGCCTTATCATAAGACTATCTTTTACAAATCATGTTGATACTTTTTCAGTAAAACAACTGCAATCCAAATTGAAATAAATGACGGTAAAATGATTACTACTAGTAAATCCGGATTGAGGATACGAACTGTTTTGATCATTTTAGTAATTGTATGGATCTTAGCAATGTTATTGAAGATTGATTGATAAACTGTAACATAAACCAAGGCCCATTGAATACAATATTCAATTAAGGTTAGAGTTATTTCTGAAATTGGATGATATTTATTGAATCTCTTTAAACCTTCATATAGTAGAAGACCTGATAAAATTACCAAAGCTGCTAAAAGTAAGAAGAGATTACCCAGTTCCATATCATGAATCCGGTCAATAAAAAGGGCCGCAATTCCAAAAAAGATTGAGAAATTAATTGTACTTAGCAGTAACAATATCAAAAATAAAATTATTGCTTTTAAAAAATAAAAACGATGTTTAGAAGTAAAAATATACCCTGATACAACTATTGCTAAAATAACCAGGAAAATTGGTAAAACTTGCATTACTTATCAGACATCTCGATTTTCTTAATGAGGGCTTCACAGCCACGATAAATATCTTGATAAGCTGCTTCAAAGTCGCCAGTATACCAAGGGTCATCCACATCCATTATCGAACCAACGAAAGATAAAAGTTTATATTCTTTCCTTTCTGGGTCTCCTGCTGAAATATGATTCATATCAAAGAAGTTTTCTTCATCCATCCCGATAATGTAGTCATATTTCTCATAATCGCTTTTAACCATTTTTCTAGCCTGCCGATGATTAAAAGGAATTCCATGCTCATTCATTACTCGTTGAGAACGCACATCGATATCATGGCCAATCCCACTAATAATTGCATCTTCGGTTGTAGCGGCAGACGCAATTTCATATTCATTTTCTTTATCCAGATCTTTAACAATCTTTTTAGTAATAAATTCAGCCATTGGCGAACGACAAATATTCCCATGACACACAAATAAGATTTTCTTAGTCATTTTTATCCCTTATTTCTTTAAAGTGTATATTTTTATTCTAAAGCTAATACATTTATTTAGGCAAGAAAAAATACCGACTAGAGCTTGTCAGCTCCAATCGGTATTCTTCTTTTTCAAAGGTTGTTGAAACATTATTAGTTCAATAATTTTCAACGTATCTAATTATATCAAAGATAGATCAATTTAATCAGCAAATTATGCAATTTTTTTAAATTACATCTTATCTTCGACCCAATCCCAGAATTTATCTACATTTAATTTAGAAACACTAGAGAATGGTAAGAAAGATACGTTTTCTTGTGACAGATCCAAACTCTTGCCGATTTTTTGCTTAATCTGACTTGCTTCCATCTTTTTCAACTTATCCATCTTCGTTGCTACCACCAAGATTGGAATATCGAGATAGAGAGCATAATTAAACATATTGATATCATCAGCAGTTGGATTGTGACGGGCATCAACTAAAAGAATTAGTCCCTTTAAATCAGCACGTGTTTCAAGATAATCTTGAATCATTTCACCAAAAGCAGCTCTTTGCTTTTTAGAAACTTTTGCATAGCCATAACCTGGTACATCAACTAGGTATAACTCATTATTGACCTTATAAAAATTAAGAGTTTGAGTCTTACCTGGTTGTTGTGAAGTACGAGCTAGTTTGCGACGATTAACAATCGTATTAATCAAACTAGATTTACCAACATTGGATCGGCCAGCTAAAGCAAATTCTGGTAAATCATCTTTTGGATACTGTTTTTCAGAAACAGCACTGATGACAAATTCAGTATCTACGACTTTCATTATTTAGTCGCCTCACTCGTCTCTTGAGCCTTATCTTCTTTATAAGTAATCTTTGGCTCTGCCTGCTTAGTAATAACATCTTTAGTAATTTGGACTTCTTTGATGTTATCATCACTTGGTGTGCGATACATTACATCCATTAATGAATTTTCAACAATAGAACGTAAACCACGTGCACCCATATGACGACTAATAGCCATATCGGCAATAGCTTGAAGTGCTCCATCAGTAAATTCAAGATCTACATCGTCAAGTGACAATAATTTCTTGTATTGTTTTACTAAGGCATTCTTTGGTTCAGTTAAAATTCTAATTAAGTCCTCAGTACTCAACTTATCAAGAGTAGTAATAATTGGAATACGTCCAATAAATTCAGGAATTAAACCGAATTTAACTAAATCGCCAGTTGTAAGATTCTTTTGCCAGTCATCTGCATCTACTTGGTTAAGACCATTTTCTGCGCCAAAACCAATTGTTTTCTTACCAAGACGGTTTTTAACGATATTTTCAATACCATCAAAAGCACCACCGACAATGAATAAGATATTAGTAGTATCAATCTTAATCATTTGTTGTTGTGGATGTTTACGTCCACCTTGAGGAGGAACAGAAGCAATAGTTCCTTCTAAGATCTTAAGCAATGACTGTTGTACACCTTCACCAGAAACATCACGCGTAATTGAAACATTTTCTGCTTTTTTAGAAATTTTATCAATTTCATCAATGTAGATAATTCCGCGTTGTGCACGTTCTAAATCATAATCGGCATTTTGTAGTAATTTAAGTAAAATATTTTCTACATCTTCACCAACATAACCAGCTTCAGTCAAAGTAGTAGCGTCTGCAATAGCAAATGGAACATTCAAAATTTTAGCCAAAGTTTGGGCTAAATAAGTTTTACCTGAACCAGTTGGTCCAATCAAAGCAATATTTGATTTTTGTAACTCAGTTCCAGTGCTATCAATATCCATTTGACTGATACGCTTGTAGTGATTGTAAACAGCAACGGAAAGTACCTTCTTGGCACGATCTTGGCCAATTACGTACTCATCCAATTGCTTTTTAATTTCCATTGGCTTAGGTAAATCTTTAGTTTCTTTAATGGAATCTGCTTTTAATTCATCATCAATAATTTTCTTAGAAAGATCGATACATTCATTACAAATGTAAACTCCATTTCCAGCCACAATTTTTTTAACTTGTGACTGTGGTTTACCGCAAAAAGAACATTTTACTTCTTCTTGCTCAGTAATTTGGTTAGCCATCAGCCATCCTCCTTTTCACTTACTTTATGTCAAAATAAGCTTAGCAGTTCACTTTAACAGAGTAAAGAAAATTGTCTTATTAATAGTAAAGAAAAAAGCGACTGTCATAGCCGCCCTTTTCTTAAACTAGTTATCAACTATTACTTATCAGCCTTTTTTTCGTCATCTTCGGTTGACTTCTTAGCAGTTGATTTCTTAGTAGCTTTCTTAGCAACTTGCTTTGCCTTGTCAGCTACTAAATCAATAGCTTTTCTAATAGCAATATCATGCTTAAGCATATCATCACTCAAGCTACGACGAACAACTTTTTCGTCCATGTTGTAGTCGTGTGCTAAGTCCTTAATTTCTTGCTTAATTTCATCAGCAGTTGCGTCAAGTTTTTCTTTAGCAACAATTGCTTCCAAAACAAGGTTAGTCTTAACACGTTCTGCAGCACCCTTAGCTAATTGTTCACGCAATTGAGCTTCAGTAGTACCGGTTAACTTGAAGTAAGTTTGTGGGTCAATACCTTGACGTTGCATGTTGCCTAAGTATTGGTTCAATTGGTTTTGAACATCTTCGTCGATCATTGCTTGAGGAACTTCATCAATGGTTGCATTTTCAACTGCACCCTTGATTGCAGCATCTTGGATAGCGTCTTTTGCGTCATCTTCCTTGTGCTTCTTCAAGTCTTTCTTGATCTTATCTTTTAATTCATCAAGTGATTCTACTGAATCATCAACATCTTTAGCAAACTCGTCATCTAACTTAGGTAATTCTTTAGATTTCACTTCATGAATCTTAGTAGCAAAGTGTGCTTCTTTACCAGCTAAGTCTTTTGCACCGTAATCTTCTGGGAAGGTTACAACAACGTCTACATCATCGCCGGCTTTGTGACCAATAAGTTGATCTTCAAAACCAGGAATGAAAGTACCAGAACCTAATTCTAATGAGTAGTTTTGTGCACTACCACCATCAAATGGCTTACCATCAATAGTACCAGTGTAGTCGATAGTAACAGTATCGCCTTTAGCAGCCTTACCGTCCTTTAATACTAATTCAGCATTTTGTTCACGGCGCTTGTTTAATTCTGCATCTACGTCTTTAACTAAAACGCGAGTGTTTTGCTTAGGAACTTCAATACCCTTGTAGTCACCTAACTTAACTTCTGGCTTAACAGAAACAGTAGCCTTCATTTCCCAAGGCTTGTTCTTGTCCATTGAAACTGGAGTAATTTGTGGTTGACCAACTGGGTCAATACCAGCTTCTTTAACAGCAGCAGTATAAGCTTCTGGTAAAACGATGTTTAAAGCATCTTCGTAAAGAGCTTCTTCACCGTAGAATTGATCAAAAACAATACGAGAAACGTGACCTTTACGGAAACCAGGTACACGTAAGTTCTTCTTAACACGTTTGAAAGCTTGATCTAAGCCCTTTTTTACTTCTTCTTGTGAGATTTCAAAAGTTAATTCACCGGATGTTTTACCGGTCTTTTCCCATTTTACAGACATTAATTAAATACCTCCGATGTCAAATTTGGGTTTGCTATTGCACACTTAACTATCTTACCCTAAACCTTGCTAAAACACAAATCTACAGAAAAATTTATTAATTTTTGGATAAAAAAAAGATGTATCCTAAGATACATCTTTTTTAAGAAAGTTTGGAATTAGTCAAGGATTTCAGTAACTTGACCAGCACCAACAGTCTTACCACCTTCACGGATAGTAAACTTAGTACCCTTTTCAATGGCAACTGGCTTGATCAATTCAACAGTGAATTCAACATTATCACCAGGCATAACCATTTCAGTACCTTCTGGCAATTCAATCTTACCAGTTACGTCAGTAGTGTGGAAGTAGAATTGTGGACGGTAATCTGAGAAGAATGGAGTGTGACGACCACCTTCATCCTTGTTCAAGATATAAACTTGACCCTTGAAGTTCTTGTGGGTTTGAATTGAACCAGGTGCAGCTAAAACTTGACCACGTTCAACTTGGTCACGGTCGATACCACGAAGCAATACACCAACGTTGTCACCAGCTTCACCAAGATCAAGAGTCTTGTGGAACATTTCCAAACCAGTAACAGTTGACTTTTCAACCTTGTCAGTTAAACCAACGATTTCAACTTCATCGCCGACTTTAACAGTACCACGGTCGATACGACCAGAAGCAACAGTACCACGACCAGTGATAGTAAATACGTCTTCAACTGGCATTAAGAATGGCTTATCAGTATCACGTTCTGGAGTTGGGATGTATTCGTCAACAGTTTCCATTAATTTTCTGATAACGTCTTGTTGTTCTGGGTCACCTTCAAGTGCCTTCAAAGCTGAACCACGGATAACAGGAATATCATCACCAGGGTAATCGTATTCTGATAACAAGTCACGTACTTCCATTTCAACTAAGTCGATCAATTCTGGATCGTCAACTAAGTCAACCTTGTTTAAGAATACAACGATGTATTGAACACCAACTTGACGAGCAAGTAAGATGTGTTCACGAGTTTGTGGCATAGGACCATCAGTTGCAGCAACAACCAAGATAGCACCATCCATTTGTGCAGCACCAGTAATCATGTTCTTGATGTAGTCAGCGTGACCTGGAGCATCCATGTGAGCGTAGTGACGATTCTTAGTTTCGTATTCTACGTGAGCGGTATTAATAGTAATACCACGTTCCTTTTCTTCTGGAGCAGCATCGATTTGTGAGTAATCTTCAGCTTGTGCCAAACCGTCTTCTGCCAAAACAGTAGTAATAGCTGCAGTTAAAGTGGTCTTACCATGGTCAACGTGGCCGATAGTACCAATGTTAACGTGCGGCTTAGTTCTTTCGTAATGTTCTTTTTCTGCCATTAATATGACCCTCCTGTAAATTTGCAAGAAGTCCGTTGAGTAAGTAACGGATAATTCTCTGTTGATTATTATACTACTTTCAAAGGTAAAAGCCTAGCTCGTACCCCTTTGAAAATATCCTTTATTGATTATACTAGATCCACAGGAAATGTAAACCTTTTTTGCTCAATATTAGGACTAAAAATCAGAATTTGTTGCTTTTTCATATGCCAAATATTCATATATTTTATTTAACAGTTTCTGATTTGCTCCGCCCTTCTTTTGCTCAAGGTAATTTCTAAAATCATGAGCAAATTGATCCGGATCCCTAATATAATCATTTAAACGAGGATATAGCATCCCTAAACAAACGTTCATCTCGCCAATCATTATTGGTAGTTTGCTTGGATCTTGTCTAAAGTAATCCGCTAAGCTAATGCAAACTTCACGATAAATTAGGCTTTTTTCGAGTAAATCAGTGTCTTTAGGAATAAATTCTTTTAACTCTCCTAAAATGTAAACCTGAACTTTTTTACTGTATCCAAGTTTTATTAAATCTTCACATAAGGATAAACGCAAAGCAAAATTAGGAGATGGATCCATTAAAATACTTTTTGCCAAATTAGTAAAGTTTTCTGTACTTAAGCAATATAACAGTAAGTAGTCTTTTTCTTGAATATATTTAAGCTGTTTAAAATTTCGCATTATTTCTAACTGCTTAATTTGACTAACTGGTTCAACTTTTACTGATAGCTTTTTTTGCAGTAAGTGTTCCAGCTCAGCCGCTTCAATTGCATAATGCTGAAAAGCTAAAATTTTAAGATAAGTATCATATACTCTTTGATTAGAAAAAAGGTCAGGCTCTTCCTTAATCAAAGAATATGCCTGATCCCCCTTCTCTTGGCTTAAATATATTTCACATAACTCACAAACAATATCTGAATCGTGACCTAACCGTAAAGCCTCTAGTAAATATTGCTTAGCTTGCGACAAATCATTGTGCTTTTTAGCTTCTTTTGCTAAAAGAAGAAAGTTATCTTGACTTGCATGTGACATTAAGCTTTTGCCTTCTTTTGTTCTGAATCTTTTTTATGATGATTTTTTCTAACTGGACGTTTTTCAGAATTATTATCTTGATTATTTCGTCTAGCCATTGCACGGTGTCTATTTTGGTTAACTTCCATTACAACTGGTAAAACAACCGGACGACGACCTGTTTGCTTATAAAGATATTTTTCAACATCATTACGAACATCTTGCTTTAATTCGGTCCAATCAAACTTCTTATGTTCAAAGTTATTGTTTACTGCTTCTTTAATTACATCAGCAGCACCATTCATCAAGGCATGGTTAGCCTTAATGTATACAAATCCTCTAGTTGAAACACGTGGTTCTGAGATAATCTTCTTTTTCTTTCTGTCAATAGTAACTGCAGCAATAAAGACTCCATCATCAGATAAAACTTCCCGGTCTCTTAACACGATGTTTCCAACATCACCGACACCAGAACCGTCAATCATGATATCTTCACCAGGAACAGCATCTGTACGATAGAAACGTCCTTTTTCTAAAGCATATGCATCCCCGTTATGTGGTAAGAAAATATCCTTCTTATTCATACCTGCTTCAATGGCCAAATCTTTATGGATTTCAAGAAGACGGTATTCGCCAATAACTGGAATTAAGAACTTAGGCTTAAGTGTATCAATTAACATTTGCAAGTCCCGGCCAGTTGCATGTCCACTTGTATGCTTGTCTCTGCCAAGTTCTTTAACTGTTCCGCCAGCACGGTAAATCATATCACTAGTCTGGGCAACCATGGTTTCAACTGAGTGTGAAGGAGTGGTAGCGATGAAAACTAAATCACCCTTCTTAATCTTAATCATACGGTGACGGTTAGTTGCCATCTTTTGAAGAGACTTAAGTGGTTCACCCATCCGACCAGTTTCTAAGATTACCAATTCATTATCAGGAATCTTCTTTAAGTCTTTACTGTGAACAAGTAATCCCTTAGGTACGTTTAAGTAACCTAATTTCATTGCTGTATAGACAATTTTACCAGCATCTCTACCTGTCAAGAAAACATGTCTTCCAGTTGCAGCCGCTGCTTGGAAAATCTCTTGAACACGGACGATATTTGATGCTTTTGCTGCAGCAATGATACGACCATCATAGTTTTCAAAAATGTTATAAATATATTTTTCAATATTAGTTTGACGATCATTTGGGAAGTTTGCTTCAGCATTAGTTGAATCACTCAGAAGTGCGAGCACGCCCTTTTGGGCAATCTCCGATAAGCGAACAAGGTCAGTTCGATAGCCCTTTTTAGCTGATGGATCAAACTTAAAGTCACCAGTGTAGACAATTTCTCCCTCTTTAGTAGAAATATCAATTCCTAAAGAATCTGGAATTGAGTGCGTAGTCTTGAAGAAAGAGACATTTGCATTTTTAAATTCAATCTCTGTATCAGCATCAATAACGTGGAATAAGTCATTTTTACGACGTCTATTTTCACGTTGAACAGCAATCTTTGCCAATTCAATAGTTAATTTTGAACCGAAAACTGGAATATCGTGATCTCTTAAAATATATGGTAGAGCACCGATTGAGTCAGCGTGACCATGGGTTAAGAAGATACCAGCAATTTTATCGGCATAATCTTGGAAAAATTGTAAATCAGGAATAACAACGTCAATTCCCAACAAAGATGAATCAGGATACTTCAAACCTGCATCCATAATAAAAATTTCGTCTTCTACTTGAACAGCGTACATGTTTTTACCATTTTCACGTGCGCCACCCAAGATCATTATCTTAATCTTTTGTGACATTTTTTTGCTTCTTTCTATATTTACTTAAATTATTTATGGATCTTAATGATCAAAACGAAGTTAATCTAATTAATTTTACCATATAATAGTATGAATTTGAAAGAAACAAAAAAGCTACTCTTTAAGATAAAGAGTAGCTGAGGTTCATGAATTATTAAAATTAACGACGTAAACCTAACTTGTTGATTAATTCACGGTAACGTTGAATATCTTTGTTCTTCAAGTAACGAAGTAAGTTACGACGGTGACCAATCTTCTTAAGCAAACCAACGTATGAGTGGTGGTCTTGCTTGTTAGCCTTTAAGTGGTCGTTCAAGTTGTTGATGTCACTAGTTAAAAGTGCAATTTGAACTTCTGGAGAACCAGTATCGCCATCGTGACGTGCGTATTCTTTGATTAATTCATCTTTCTTTTCTTTTGAAATAGCCATTAGAAAAATACCTCTCTTTTAAATAATTGCCATTAACAACGTTAACCGTCGGCGGCGGGAAAACAGCGTCAATGGTTCCAACAGATATTAATATTACATGGAAGTTTTTAAAAAAGCAAGTCCAAATTACCTTGCACCAACGGCTTGTATTAAGTATAATTAACGAGTAAATCTATTTTATCGAGGTGATTTTGATGCCACAAATTAAATCAGCAATTAAACGTGTTAAGACTAATGCTACTGCTAACAAGCGCAACGCTGCTGAATTAAGTAAATTGAGAACTGCTGTAAGAAAATTCAACGAAGCTGTTGAAAATGACGCAAAAGATGTCCTCGATTTAGAAGTTAAAGCTGCACGTGCTTTAGATAAGGCTGCTTCTAAAGGTCTTATTTCTAAGAACAAAGCTAACCGTGATAAGTCACGCTTATCTAAGAAGGCTGCTAACAAGTAATTATTTACTTGACACCTGATATTAGGCAAAATAAAAGCTCGGAGTTTTCCTCCGGGCTTTTTTGTTGTCTAAATTTTTAATAAAAAGAGTTTCAAGAACTCATCCCCGTGATAAGTTCCATTTTTGTAGCCAAAATCAAGTTCAATAGCTTGCTTCAATAAAATAGTTAGTTTACTTAATGATACTTTATTTTCAAGGGCTAGTTTTACTCGATACGGATTCACTTTTAACTCTTTAGTAATTTGATCTTTACTCCAGCGTCTATTTTGCAGAACTTTAACACAAGTCAAAAATTCAAGTTGAGATTCAAAAATAGCTAATAGCTGGATCGCACTTGCTCCTTCTCGTAAATGATCCTCTAAACGTTGAGTAGCCTCTTGATATTTTTTATCAAAAGCAGCTGTTAATATTTCAAAAATATTTTCTGAAAGAGAACGATCAATATTTTCGTTAATTAAAGTTTCCGTAATCCTTTTATCTTCACCAACAATATTTTTTAATTTTACGTAGTTACTTAAAGAGACATCGAGAACTTGGTCACTTCTTTGGATTAATATTTGAAGAGCCATATTAGTAATTTGATATCCCTCTTCTTTACTTATAGCCTTAATTATTCCACTTACTTCATATGGCTTAAACGTAGTTTCAACTACATTAACATGTTCAAGCAAAAGCTTACTGATCTTTTTTCTACGATCGATTTTTTCATAATTAGCTACAAAAACAACTACATCTTCTAAATCACTCAAATGTTCAATGATTTTAGTTAATTTTTCAACTTGTTTTTTAAACTTTTGTGGTACTTTGGCCATTAAAAAGAATGGATTTTTAACAACAACAACTTTCTGATTACTAAATAAAGAAGACTCTGTTAAAGTTGCCATCAATTCATCAAGTCCATCTTCAAGGCAGTCTACAATCACTTGATCAAGTTCAGAAAAAGATTTTTGATTGAGGTAGTTGCGAACCAAATAATCATTAAAAAATGAATCTGGTCCTTGAATCAAAAGATTAGCATTCTTAGGATTAGTCTGTTTAAAAAGAGAGATTAATGTCATTTTGTATTTCCTTTATAAAAAGTCGTAATCTTATCACCTTGAAATGGTGAGTAATTCCAAGTAATTGTACCACTATCTTGCGTATTTAAATATGGAATGCCTAAGTCTTTCAATGTTTTTAAAGTTTCTTGATGGGGATGTCCAAAACGATTATTGCGTCCTGAGGAAATAAAGACCAATCGCGGATTCAACTGCTTTAAAAAATCTGGATTGCTAGAAGTTTTACTACCATGATGGCCCAATTTAAAGTAATCAACTTGGAAATTATAGTGATTTTGTATCTCTTTTTCTCCTTCTCTGCCCAAGTCTCCAGTAAAAAGCCATCGTTTATTCGCTAACTTAAAAGTCATAGATAAAGAGTCTTCGTTCTTACCTAAACCCGGTTTAAAAGGATAAACCACGTCAAAATCGATCCCGCCTTCTCTAACTTTATCGCCTGCAAGAAGTGGCATCAGTTCTACATCGTTTAAATGATTACTTATTTTCTTCATAAAAGACTGATTATCAGTCAAACCTCTGGCAAAATATAGACGATTTACTGGAATTTGATCTAACAAAGCTTTTAAATCACCAATATGATCTGCATCTTGATGACTTAAAAAGACTCCATCAAGATGATCAATTCCCTGCGCATATAAAAATGGGATAGTGATCCGATTTAACTGTGGCTCACTTTTTCTTTTACCAAAATTTAGTTTTCCGCCCGTATCTATTAAATATGTTTTTCTATTCAAAGGTGTAGTAATTAAAATGCTATCTCCTTGTCCTACGTCAATAAAAGAAACTTGTCCTTTTAGTGGAAAATGAATCAAACAAAAAAAGCTAGTATATGCTCCAAGTAAAATTACTCTTAACTTCAATTTCTTTACGCTATTTTTAGGCATAATAATCAAAAATATAGTCACAAGCAACAAAAATATAGTTTGAAGCCAATTTATTTGCCCAAAAGTTATTAATCCCACTTGCTTATCAGCAATAAAATTAGTTAAGTTCGCAATGACTTTAAAAATTGGTTCACTTATTCTGACAATGTCTGGTAAACACCAAAATAGAAAAATCACAATAAAGGTTAAAGGCAAAAGAATAAAATTAAAAATTGGAACAATCAAGAAATTATAAATGATAGTTAAAAAGTTAATCCGATAAAAATCATGTAATAGAATTGGCGTAATTAATAAATTAAGAACTATATTTTGTTTAATCTTTTTAAAATTCTTGCTTATTTCTAACCCAAAGACTAACAGATAGCTTAAAATCGCTCCACTATTTAAAAATAATAGCGGATTAAATATGAGATGAGTTAACGCTACTATTCCTAATTTATCTCCGCTACTAATCATAATCTTTTTTCTTTTAAAGAAAACATTCCAAAAATAACTTAAACTTGCTCGCACAAAACCAGCCTGAAAATTCGAAAGTAAAATTTCAATTATTAAAAAAATAACACAGAAAATCGTTAGCTCTTCTTCTGTTCTTTTCATAATTGTCCCAAGCCACATAATTCCCAGAATATATAAACTTACGTGCAGACCAGAGATACTTAACAAATGGATAATTCCTAAGTCACGATAACTATTGAGTAAAATCTTATTTTCTGGACTAGGATTTTGTGCTAGAACCATTTCACTAGCAAAAA
This sequence comes from uncultured Lactobacillus sp., assembly GCF_910589175.1. Taxonomy (GTDB): domain Bacteria; phylum Bacillota; class Bacilli; order Lactobacillales; family Lactobacillaceae; genus Lactobacillus. The sequence goes on along the minus strand of NZ_CAJURR010000001.1, from coordinate 42,846 downwards.
ATCTTGTGAGCTGAGGCATTTTTTCAAAATAATCGATCAGCTGTTTACGTAAAATATGGATCCAATCAAAAATAGTAAGTTTCTTAGGATAAAGCTCATAGCTTTCAAGCTTTACTCTTTCTTTTATTTTTTTACTACGATAATACTTTTGATAGTCAAATTCACCTGGGCTAGTTGCTGGCATAATTTTTTCTACTTTTGCCCGGTAGTTTACTAAATAACATCCCCCAAAGCGATTTAATTCTTTCTCAAGTGACTTGTTTATACTTCCACTAATTAAAACTTTATTCTTTCCAATTCTTCCCTCTCCATAGAAAAATTGGTCACTCACTTTTACCTGATCACTATATATTTGAATTGGTTCTCCAATTTTCGTTTTACTTGTCTGCTGATTAAGTAAAGTTATAAGAGATATTATTCCTAAAAATAAAGCTAGTAATTGTCGATATTGAGGAAATTTATAAATGAGCAAAAAGCAGAAAAAAAGTAAAAAAATTATGGCTACAACTCTTTGAACAAAAGTAGTAGTCTGCAAAATTAAAAAGGTAACTGAAATACATCCCAAACTAAGTAATAAATAAAATCCTGGTGCATAAAAACTAGAGCGCCAATTGATCTTTGAGCTTTTCAAAAGTCTTTTCACCAATTCCTGTCACTTTAGTTAAATCTTCAATTTGTTTAAAACCTCCATTTTGATCGCGATAGGCAATAATTTGTTCTGCTTTCTTCTGACCCACTCCATTTAATTTTTGTAGATCTTCAACGGTTGCAGAATTTAAATGAACCTGCTCAGAATTTGAACTAGCAGAATCCGAAGCGGATGAGTTAGTAGGAGTTGTATTTCCGGCTGCAGGTATATTCTCTATTTTTTCACCAATGTTGGGGACATAAATTTGATCTTGGTCCTTTAAAAGAGCTGCTCGATTTATTGCTCTTGTTTCTGCCTTGTCTGTTAAGCCGCCACATACTTTTAATAAATCATTTAAGCGTGCTCCATTTTTTAAGGTATAAACTCCGCTATGTTTAACAGCTCCAGCAATATCTACGGTTACTGTATTTTGCTTGGATGGACTATTTAGGCCGGTAGTAGAAGTAGTATTACTTTTATTTTTAGAGAATTCTGTTGATTGGTTCTTATTATTTTCACTTAGAACTTGACTATTATTAATTGCTGGCTGATTATTTTTTTGAATAAAGTATCCACCAATTAAAATCGTCGCAATAATTCCAATTACTAGTCCTTTCTTTTCTAAGATGAAGTCTTTTATTTTTTCAAAATCCATTTTTATCACCTCATTATTTATTACGAAAAAAAGCAGCAATTTTTTTGCTGCTTTTTCTTATTTTTCTAAATAATTTAGTGCATCTTCAAATCGAGCCACGGGTACAATCTTCATTTTAGTATGAATTTTCTTAGCAGTTCTTACCGCTTCTGCATAGTTCGTTTCACTCTTTTTAACTCCCGCTGGTCGATCAGTTGGAACAAAGAAAACTTTCATTCCTTGACGACTAGCTGCTATTACTTTCTTATCAACGCCGCCAATCATGCCTACTTTTCCTTGATCATCCATCGTCCCAGTACCCGCTATCTTTTTAGAGCTAAGATTTTTTCCGGTAAATAATTGATAACATTCAAGCGTAAACATCAATCCAGCTGAAGGTCCACCAATATCTTCCGCATCAATTTTTACTGCAGGCTTTGTTACTACCCGCGTATGATCTACAAGTTGAATACCAATTCCGTAACGGTTAGTTCCCGAAAGTTTTACCGTTTCACCGGAGAAAGTTAGGTGTTTTTTCCCTCTAATAACTTCAATCTTTACCTTACTCTTCTTTAAAGAAGAAACATATTTAATTAATTCTTGACTAGAATTGAATTTCTTACCATTTACGCTAACTAATACGTCTCCTACCTTCAACTTATTCTTAAAAGTTGAATTACTCATTATTTCCATTACGTAAACGCCTAAGAATTCTTGACGATGTGGAACACCTGCCTTCTTAGCCGCATAGTAAATAGCATTATTTTGACTAGTTTCCATGTAATACTGCTGCATTTGGTTATATTCTGCACTAGTCGATGTTCCCATTAATTCATCCTTTGAGTAGCGACTATCTGCCGGCCTCAAGAAACTCGTTAAATAATCAATCATTACCGCTGGTCGTTCACTTACAGTTACCAAATAAAAATTAGGATTAGCTTTTCTAGTACTTTTTACATATTTACTAATCTGAAAAGCTTCACCAGGAGCTTCAATATAATATCGCGTTGGCCATAGACAAAATACAACCGCTATTAAAAATGCTGCTATTCCTAGCAGCCAAAACTTTAATTTTTTATTTTTTTTCATTATTTCTGTTCCTCAATTTTTCTTCCAATGCAGCTGCTACTGGCTTTGGAACTAAAGTTGAAACATCCCCACCAAAAAATACAGTTTCTTTAATCATACTGGAAGAAATAAAACTATCTTCTGGGCGAGTAAACAATAAAACTGTATTTAAATTTGGATCTAACGTCTTGTTGATTCCAGCTATGTCACGCTCATAGTTAAAATCGGCTGTATTTCGCAATCCACGAACAATTGCACCTGCACCAAGTTCATGTGCTACTTCCACGGTCAACTCAGCCGGGCGAGCAATAACTTCAACTTTTTCGTTGTTTTCAAAAACTTTTTTAGCCAATTCTAAACGTTCTTTTTCGTTAAAAAGATACTTTTTACTAGTATTGGTCATGATTACTACATATAATTTTTCAAACATATGAGATGCACCTTCAATCACCTCAACATGTCCATTGGTTATTGGGTCAAAACTTCCGGGAAAAATCGCCTTTGTCATTTTAGTCTCTTTCGTAAACCTTTACCTTTGTTCGTCCTAACTGATGATCTTTAATAATTGAAAAGCCAGAAACTTCTGGTAATTCATCATGTTCATCAGTCTCAGCTACAACGAGCGCCTTCTCATTTAATAGATTATTCTCAAGCAATTTAGTCATAATTTTTACAATTTTTTGCTTAGCATAAGGTGGATCAAGAAAAACAAGATCAAATTTCTTACCCTCATCCTGCAAAATTTTAATTGCGCGATTATCACTGCACTTTAAGATCTTAAATCTCTCTTCTTCCTTAGTGAGCTCAACATTTTTTCTGATAACCTGGCATGCTTGACCACTAATATCTACCAAAATAGCCTCATCATAGCCACGAGAAACAGCTTCAATTCCTAAGGCACCACTGCCGGCATATAGATCGAGTACTTGACCACCATCAAAAAATTGCCCCAAAGAATTAAATAAAGACCCTTTTACCTTGTCACTAGTTGGTCGAGTAGCATTACTCTTCAATGTATGTAAATTACGCTTAGCATATTTTCCTGCAATAATTCTCAAACTCGTAAATCCTCGTTTTCTTCTCGTAATTTTTCTGCTTCTTCTTTTAGTTCCCGCATCATTTTTTCTTCGTGTTCAGCAGAGAAATCAAGCTCATCGGTTTTTGATGTTTCTACAGACTGCACATAACTTTTGCTTCTGAGCTCCGCAATTACCTTAGCTGCATATTGTGAACTAACATATAAAATCACATACTTATTTTTACGTGAAAAATAAATAATATTACCAAATCGACGCAACTTATATTGATCGCTAATCTGATTCAGCCAAACAATTATTTGTGTGCGGGGAGTCATTTTTTCATTTGACTCATCTTTAAAAACCAAACTCAAAGTACACTCCTACTTTCTACTAATGCTTTCTTTTCAGCAGCTGAAATATTTAAAACTAAACCTAAAGCAGCAGTAAGTACGATCATCGATGATCCCCCATAAGAAATAAATGGTAAGGTTACTCCAGTAATTGGTAACAATCCTAAAACTGCTCCTACATTAAAGAGCGTTTCTGTAAAGATCATGGTTACAACCCCGAAACAAACTAAAGCATTAAATTGTGAATCGGCATGAATACCTACTTCCATAATGCGCCACATTAAAAAGAATAATAAGGTAATAATCACAAGAGCGCCAATTACTCCTAACTCTTCAGCAGTAATAGATAAAATAAAATCAGTATATGGTTCAGGTAAGTAACCTCTCTTTTGCATACTGTTACCTAATCCAACACCAAACAAGCCACCATTATGAATTGCATAATAGGAGTTTACTAGCTGTGCACCACCGGTTTTTTCTAGCTTAAAGGGATGGGCAAAAGCGAGCAATCGCTGAAATTGATAGGAATCTTTAATAAATCCAGGGGTCCAAAATAATAAAATTGCCATCAATAAAACAATTCCCAGCAGTAACCCTACTAACCAATAAACAGCTAATCTAGTAGGAATTCCTGAGACACTATACATGACAAAAACTATCATAAATAGAATTGCTGAACCACCAAAGTCAGGCTCTAAAATTACCAATCCAATCATCAAAAATGAAATTACAGTTGGCCCAAATAAATTATGCCAGATTTGTCCAGGTACAAACTTCCCATCTCGTCTAGATAAGACAAAAGCCAAATAAAGAACTAGAGATAATTTAGCTACCTCCACTGGCTGAATATTGATAAACCCTAAGTTAATCCAACCAACCGCACCGTTAATCGCAGCTTTTCCATGACTGACAACTTTCAGAACAATTAAAAACATCAACATCAAAAATGAAATTCCTAGGTAGGACATAACAAATTTTCTGTTTTTGAATACTCTTAATTTTAAAGCAAAACAGGGAATTCCAAAGGCTATAAATGCTGCCAAGAAATATATAATCTGTCTTTTCATATATACACTCGGTGAAAAACCATTTACTAATAAAATGTCCGAGCTTGCTGAATAGACCATAATAACCCCGATAGTTGACAAGACAAGATATGGGATCAAGATGCTATAGTCTAAGTATCTTAGTTTTTGTCGCACAATATATCTGCCCCTTTAGTTAAATAATCTTTCTTATTATATCACTACCTCTGCATAACAAAAAAAGTAGCTCAATAAATTGAGCTACTTTTAAAAATTAAATAAGAAATAGACTATTTGTTACGTTTCTTATCTGCCTTTTTTCTTTCGTTAGTGTTTAAGATCTTCTTACGTAAACGAATACTTTCTGGAGTTACTTCACAGTATTCATCATCGTTCAAGAATTCAATAGCTTCTTCCAAAGTCATAGTCTTAGGAGTCTTAATTGAAGCTGAGTGGTCCTTACCGGCAGCACGGGTGTTAGTTAAGTTCTTACCCTTAGTTACGTTAACAGCAATATCACGTTCACGTGATGATTGACCAACAATCATACCTTCGTAAACTTCAACACCAGCACCGATGAATAATTCACCACGCTGTTCAACTGATTGAAGTGAGTAAGTAGTTGATTGACCTTGGTTGATTGAAACTAAGGCACCGTTACGACGGCCTGGTTCCCAGTTCTTAACAACAGGTTTGTATGAATCAAAAGTATGGTTCATAATTCCGTAACCAGCAGTTTGAGACATGAATTCGTTGTTGTAACCAATCAAGCCACGTGATGGAACTAAGAATTCAAGTCTAGTTTGACCGTTACCAGTAGATTCCATATTCTTCATTTCACCTTTTCTTTGTGAAAGAGAATCGATAACAGAACCTACATAAGCATCTGGAGTATCTACTTGAACTGCTTCAAATGGTTCACACATTTGTCCATCAACTTCACGGTAAATAACTTTAGGACGTGAGAGTTGTAATTCGAAGCCTTCACGACGAAGTTCTTCAACTAAAATTGACAAGTGTAATTCACCACGACCAGAAACAGTCCAGGCATTTAATTGGTCAGTTGGCTCAACCTTTAAAGAAACATCAGTACGAGTTTGACGAATCAAACGGTCTTCAAGTTTCTTAGGTGTAACTTGATCACCTTCACGACCAGCAAATGGTGAATCATTTGCAACAAAGTCCATTTGAAGAGTTGGTGGATCAATCTTAAGAAGTGGTAATGCTTCAGGTTTGTCAGCAGAAGCAATAGTTTCACCAACATAAATATCATTAATACCAGAAATAGCAATGATATCGCCGGCTTTTGCTTCTTGGATTTCATTACGCTTCAAACCAAAGTAACCAAATAACTTAGTAACACGGAAGTTTTGAGTTGAACCATCACGTTTCATAACAGTAATGTTGTCACCAACTTTAACTTTTCCGCGGTAAATACGACCTACACCGATACGACCTACGTAGTCATCCCAATCAAGCATAGTGATTTGGAATTGTAATGGTTCTTCAGAATTATCAACTGGAGCAGGAATATTCTTAACAATAGTATCAAAAATAGGATCCATTGTTTCTTCTTGCTTAGCTGGGTCTGATTCGTATGAAGAAGTACCGTTTAAAGCAGATGCGTAAACAACTGGGAAATCAAGTTGTTCATCACTAGCACCTAATTCGATGAATAATTCAAGAACTTCATCCAATACTTCCTTTGGACGAGCACCTGGACGGTCAATCTTATTAATAACTACGATTGGCTTAACGCCAGCTTCTAAAGCCTTCTTAAGCACAAAACGAGTTTGTGGCATAGTACCTTCGTAAGCATCAACAAGCAATAAACATCCGTCAACCATATGCATGATACGTTCTACTTCACCACCGAAGTCAGCGTGTCCTGGTGTATCCAAGATGTTAATAGTAGTATCACCATACTTAACAGCAGTGTTCTTAGATAAGATAGTAATACCACGTTCACGTTCAATAGCATTGGAGTCCATAGCACGGTCTTCTAGATTCATGTGCTCTGGCAATGTATCTGATTGTTTTAACAATTGGTTAACCAAAGTAGTCTTACCGTGGTCAACGTGTGCGATAATGGCAATATTTCTAATATCGTCTCTTCTTTGCAAAAGAAATTCCTCCCCGAACTTCATAAAAAAACTGTGACTCCAGTCACAGCCCTTTTACGCAAAATAATAATGCAGTTATTGAAGCTTTATATCTCTATAGTTTCGTCTTACAATTCTACTCTAAAAATATAATGTCGTCAACGAAAGTACAAGCTGTGAACTGTTTATTTTTTAACAAAAAACATTATACCAAAAACTTCGGTCATTGCCGTCTTTTCTTTCAATTGTTATCATAGTTTATAGCAGATTATTTAATTAAGGAGATATAATTTTGATTTTAATGCATGATATTACGCGCGATGGCAATCCAGTTTTAAGACAAATTGCTAAGCCTTTAACTTTTCCATTATCCGATGAATACAAAAAATTAGCTGATGATATGATGGAATACTTAATCAACTCCCAAGATCCTAAGATTGCTGAAAAGCATCAATTAAGAGCTGGTGTTGGTTTGGCTGCTCCACAAGTTGGTGAAAGTGTTCAAATGGCTGCTCTTTTAGTTCCAAACGACAAAGGTGAGATCATTTTTAAGGAAGTTTTTGTTAATCCTAAAATCCTTTCTGAATCAGTTAGAAGAACTTGTCTTGCTGAAGGAGAAGGTTGTTTAAGTGTTGACAAAGATATTGAAGGATATGTTCCTCGTCCTGATAAATTAAAAATTCGCTACTACACAGTAGATGGTGAAGAAAAAACCATTCGCTTAAAAGACTATCCAGCAATCGTTGCTTCTCACGAAATTGATCACTTAAATGGTCACTTATTCTATGATCGCATCAATAAGCAAAATCCTTTTGAATTAGCAGAAGATACAATCGTAATTTCTTAAAATTAGCTTTTAATTTTTCCAGTTAGGCGTTAGAGCAAGATGTTCTATCGCCTTTTTCCATACTATATATGAAGTAAATTGGTATACTTAAAAGTAAGTTTATGATAAAATTTTAATAGCTATGAATTTCTGCAAGTTTATGCAGAAGTTTTTTTGAACGTTTTAAATATAAGGAGATTATAAGAAATGATCTACAAAGTTTTATACCAAAAAGACCAGATCGTTAATCCAAGAAGAGAAACTACTAAAACTCTTTTTTTAGAAGCAGATAATGTAGTTGCAGCAAGAACTATGGTTGAGGATAACACCCCCTACAACATTGAACTCATCCAAGAATTAACTGGAAACTCCCTTGCTTACGAAAAGCAAAGTCCAGATTTCAAACTGACAACTTTTGATTCTAAGGATAACTAACGACCTTGAAATTAAAGAATAACGAAGTCGGCGTTTACGCTATAGGGGGTCTAGGCGAAATCGGCCGTAATATGTACTGCGTTGAGTACCAAGATGAGATTATCATCATGGACTGCGGTATCAAATTCCCTGAAGACGATATGATGGGAATTAATTATGTTATCTCAGACTATTCCTACTTAGTTAAGAATAGAAAAAAAATCAAAGCATTAGTTGTTACGCATGGACATGAAGACCACATCGGAGGAATTCCTTACCTTTTAAAGAAAATTCCTGAAATTCCTGTCTATGCTACTCCATTTGCTTTAGCCTTAATTCGAGGAAAACTTGATGAACATGGAATTTTAAACTCTAGTGAACTTCATGAAGAACATGAAGATACTGTTTTAAAATTTGATAAATTATCAGTAAGTTTCTTCAGAACAACTCACTCAATTCCGGATACTTTAGGAATTGCAGTTCATACTCCTGAAGGAGCGGTTCTATTTACTGGAGATTTTAAATTTGACTTAACTCCAGTTATGAATCAACCAGCTCCTGATTTCCAAGAGATGGCTAAGCTCGGAAAAGAAGGTGTCTTAGCCCTTTTATCTGACTCTACTAATGCAGAAGTTCCTACATTTACAAAGTCAGAAAGATTTGTTGCCCATTCATTGCACGACATCATTACTGGAATTAAAGGTAGAATTATTTTTGCCACTTTTGCTTCCAACCTTTACCGTGTATCGACTGCTATCAAAGCTGCTGTTGATACCGGAAGAAAAGTAGCTATTTTTGGTCGTTCAATGGAAAATGGGGTTCAAAATGGTATTGATCTTGGTTACTTGGATATTCCTGAAGGAACCTTAGTTGATGCCAATGAAATTAACCATACTCCACCAGAAAAGGCAATGATCTTATGTACTGGTTCTCAAGGTGAACCTCTTGCTGCTCTTTCAAGAATTGCAGATGGAACTCACCGTCAGATTTCACTACAACCAGGCGACACAGTCATCTTTTCTTCTAATCCAATTCCAGGTAACACTACTAGCGTGAACCACTTAATTAATAAGTTAACTGAAGCTGGTGCTAATGTTGTTCATGGGAAGATTCATAATGTCCATACTTCTGGACACGCTGGCCAAGAAGAACAAAAGATGATGATTGAGTTAACTAAACCTGAATACTTCATTCCAGTCCACGGTGAATATAGAATGCAAGTCGTTCATACTGAAACTGCTCAATCTACTGGCATGCCTAAAGATCATACTTTCGTTCTTAAAAACGGAGATGTTCTTGCTTTAACGAAAGATTCTTCTAGAATTGCTGGTCACATTAATATTCCGGATGTCTTTGTTGATACTTCTGGTAGTGATGATGTTGGTAATATCGTTGTTCGTGACCGCCAAATCTTGGCTGAGGAAGGTCTTGTAGTAGTGGTAGCAACTGTTGACTACAAACACCAACGCGTTCTTGCAGGTCCAGACATTTTGAGTCGTGGTTTTGTCTACATGCGTGAATCAACAGAATTGATTAGTCAAGCTCAGAAACATGTCTACCATGTTCTTAAGACGGAAATGGCGAAAGATCCACAACCAAAAGAAAATGAAATTAGAAAGGCTATCATTGAGAATCTTCAAGATTTCTTATATTCAAAGACTGAAAGAAGACCAATGATTCTGCCAATGCTAATTGAAAAGAAATAAAGTAAGCCCCATCGCGGGGCTTATTTTTATATTACATAGGCAAAAAATAATGAAAAAGATTCATTTACTGGTAAATCTAAAATCAGGGAGCAACAGAGGTAAAAAGGCTCTCAAGCAAATTGAAACTGTACTTAAAAATGAAAAAATAGAATATGATATTCATATCTCGAATTATCCGGGACAATTAGTTCCAATTACAACCAAGGTAGCAAATGAAATTAGTTCTAGAAATGAATATGTTATTGTAATCGGTGGGGATGGTTCTCTAAACCAAGCTTTAAATGGTGTTAAAAATTCAGACCATCCTAATACTCCTCTTGCCTACTTCCCAGCAGGTACTGGAAATGATTTTGCCAGAGCGGCTAAACTTGAAACAGATCCTCTAAAATTAATTAGACATCTAAAGAATAATCCGACTATTACTAAAGTAGATTGCGGAAAATACCATGATCTAATTAACGGTGAGACAAGATACTTTGTTAACAATTTAGGAATTGGTTTTGATGCTTATGTAGTTAACAAAACTAATCACTCAAAACTCAAAACTAAATTTAATAAAATTAATTTAGGTAACTTAACTTATGGAATCAATATTGTTCAAGCTCTCAAGGGACAAGACAATTTTAAAGTTATAGTTTCAACCAATGGTCAGACCTCTTACTATGATCATGCATATTTAGTGACTACCACCAATCATCCCTACTTTGGTGGTGGAGTACCAATCTTACCGATTGCTAGCATTCATAATCATCAATTAGATATTGCAATTGTAGAAAAGCCAAACTTAGTAAAATTTATTTATCTATTTTCTAAGTTGCTAATTAATGGATCACACATGAAAAGTAACCAATTTCATTATTTTGAATCATCTGCAATTGAAGTTAAAACTGATGATCCTGAGTATGGTCAGTTAGATGGAGAAGAACTATCCAAAAGAAAATTCCATCTAAAATTTGAAGTGGATAATTTTTATCTTTTACAATAAATGACAAACAGCCAGCTCATTATGAGCTGGCTGTTTTGCTATCTTTTTGCTTCTAATTTAATATTTTCCATACCAATCATGGGATCAATCTGCCCCGAATAAATTAGCTCAGGAGTCAAAATATACTCTTCTGGCTCAGCAGTTTCTTCTTTAAGTTCAGCTTTGTTTTTTTCTTGTTCCGCATTTACATTTGAAGTATTTTCAACTTCTTTTAGACCTAGTTCATGCCTAATTTTAGCTGCTAACTCAGTCTTACGGTCATTACCTGGCGTACGTAATGCCATGACATACGCCTTTTTCTCTCCTACCATAACTAAATTCTTCTCAGCACGAGTAATAGCAGTATATAGTAAGTTCCGTCTCAGCATCATATAATTTTGCATCGTAAGATTCAAAATCACTAACGGAAATTCTGATCCTTGGGACTTATGGATGGTAATGGCATACGCACGGGTAATATCATTTAAGTCTTTAATACCAAATTCTATTTCACGACCGTCAAAATCAGCAATTAATATTTTGGCTTTATCATCAGGATTAAGGCCAATAATTTTACCAATTTGACCATTATAAATATCTTTTTCTGGATTATTTTGTAATTGTAGAATTCGGTCCCCGATTCTAAAACTTTCATTGTGAGCTTCAATTACTTTAGTTTTTGCTGATAGTGGATTCATCACATCCTGCAAAATATCATTCAAGTGAGTAATTCCGCCTTGACCGTTGTACATTGCTCCCAGAACTTGAACATCATCCTTTTTGAAGCCACGTTTAATAGCCAAATTTACGATTTGATCAATTGCATCCCCCACCAAACTTGGTTGACAGGGAATAAAGGAGTAATTTTTAGTTTTATTAAAAATAGTTTCTTCTGCTTCTTCATCATTAATTGCATGGGCCAACTTAATAATTGATGAATCTTCACCCTGTCTATGAATCACTTGCAACCGTGTAGTTGGAAATGCTCCGGAGCTGATTAAATCACCGAAAACGTTACCTGCTCCAACTGAAGGAAGCTGATCTTTATCCCCAACAAAAACTATCCTCTTTGTTGAATTAATACCGGATAAAAGCTGTTTAAAGAGAAACATATCAACCATTGACATTTCATCAATTATTAAAATCTCACCATTCAATTCGTTTACATCAGTTGCATCATTTTCACCGATACCTAACCCTAATAAACGGTGAATGGTTTTTGCTGAAATATCTGTAACCTCGCTCATTCGCTTGGCTGCTCGACCAGTTGGTGCAGCGAGCAAAAATGGTGGATCATCGCTATATAAAGCTGCACCTGGAATTTCTGCCAGTTCCTTCAAGCACATTAAAATCCCATTAATAATTGTCGTTTTACCAGTACCAGGACCACCGGTAAGAATTGAAATTGGGTTATTTAGAGCGTTTTTAATTGCACTTTTTTGAGTTTCATCATATTCAATTTCCAGTGTTTCTTCGACATGTTTTATTGCCTTTTCAATATCGCTCTTATCAAATTCTTCGTTTTCAACTTGATTATTAACCACATGTTTTAATTCGGTTGCTATATCAAGTTCAGTTTGAAAAATTGCTTGTAAGGCTGCCTTATCACCTGAAACAACAACTTTTCCTTGCCTTTGAAGTTCATTAACACTATTAGCAAGTTCATCATAAGAGGTCGAGTGAACTAAATCATAAGCCTGTGTTAATAATTCATCAAGTGGAACATAAGTATCTCCCAAGGTATTAAGAGCAGTCTGTAAAATACTTAAAATTGCTCCTCTAACTCTTCTCGGATCATTTAATTCAATTCCCAGTACTTGTCCCATATTATCGGCAGTTTTAAACCCAAAGCCACGAATCTCACTAACAGCCTGATAGGGATCTTCCTCTAGTTTCTTCAAGGAATCGCCATGATATACTTTATAAATATTACCAGCTACTTTTTTATTGATTCCATATCTAGCTAGTTTAATCACAATTTCTGAAAATGAATCCATCTGATTAATTCCAGATAATAAGCTATCCTTTTGCTTTTGAGTCAAATCAAGATTGTCAATCTCAGTTGGGTTTGACTTAATAAGATCTAAAGCATTCGTTCCTAAACTATCAATGATCTTTTCAGCAGCCTTCTTACCAATCCCAGGAAACTTGTCAGAACTAAGGTACTTAGCTAAACTGCCCTCTTCATGGGGCAAAACTGGTTCATAAGAACTTATACGAAATTGTTTGCCAAATTTTTCGTGTACAACAATATTACCGGTAAATTTATAAGTTGATCCAATTTGGATGTCCCCAAAATTTCCAGTTACTCGGATATTATCACGATCATAATCAGGTAATTTACTAATTAAATCTACATCAATAATCTTAAAAAGGTCTTGATTATTTTCAAAAACAATTCCATTTATTCGTCCAGTAAAACTAGTTTCTGCCATTTTTACCTCTAATCAATTTTGCTACCGCATTATATTGCTTTTGTGCTTGAGCAAAATATTTTGGATCTTGATTTTTTGATAATTTAAAATATTTTTCTGCTTCATCAGGATCAGTATCAAATAAAGTTAATCCCAATAAAAAATTAACCTTTGCATTTCTTTGATCTTCTGAAATTTTATTATAAGTTTGATTTGCAGATTTTAAGTCGCCCAAACTAAGCCAAATATCACCAATTAATTCTAAAGTTCGCTCATCCTGATTCTTTAACGTTAAGGCGTAGGCTAAGGCCTTTTGATACTGACCTAATTTCATAAAGATTAAAGCCTTTTGATACATTGTTTCTTCATCGTCAGCAATAGAATTAAGTAACGCAAGTGACTTAGCAAAATCTCCTTGCATGTAGTAGCAGACAGCAATGTTATAAGTTAGATCTTCCGGATGCTTAACAAGACCACGAGCTTTTTCTAATAATTCTAAAGCCTGATCAGCAGCATTTTGTTCAATTAAATAAGTTGAAAGCTGCAAATAATTCTCAATATCGTGGGGATGCTTATTTATTTTTTCAATTAGTAAATGTATAGCTTTATCTACGTTGCCAGCATCATATAAGTTGGCTATTTTTTTATCCATTTTTAAATTGTATCCCTACTAGTAATTTTCCGATCTAAGTAGCTTGTTTCATTCCACGCTACTTCATCAAAAGTCTTTCCATGATCTTCCGTATCCAGAATGGTAAGACTTGTATTATTCAAGCCGCCACGCTTTCTAATATCTGCAATATCATACCCCTCTAGCGTTCTAATTAAGGCACACAAAGCAGCTCCATGACTTACTAATAATACCTTATCATCTTTATTAGGATATCTTTTTACAATATCAGCAATCAATTTCTTCCCACGTTCTATCATATGATCAAAATTTTCACCATGGAAAGTTGATGGATCATAACGATCAGGGAAATAACGAAATGCTTTTATTTGATCTGGATATTTACTCTCAGCATCAACAAACTTCATTCCCTCCAGATCTCCTAGATTAAACTCCTTTAAACGGTCGTCAACAATGACTGGGACAGTAATTCCCATATCATTTCTCAGCATCACCGCGGTTGTTAATGCGCGTTGTAAAGGACTAGAATAAAAGGCTCTAAATTTTGTTCCTTTTAAGTATTCGGCCAATTTTTTGATATCTTCGTAACTTTCAGGTAAAAGAGGTGAATTACCACTACCGCCTTGATAGCGTCCTTCTAAGTTCCATTTTGTTTTTCCATGTCTTACAAAATATAATTGCATAGTTTGCTTATCCCTCCACTTTTATTACTATTATAAGTTTTAAGAAGAGAAAATAACAGTTTATAAAAATAAAAAAGAAGTCTCCAAAAGAGACTTCTCTTAAACTATACTAGTTGTAATTGCTTTTCGTTTTGGTATGCACGGTCAATTGTAGCTCCGCCTAGGCACTCTTCACCATTGTAGAACACAATAGCTTGTCCAGGAGTAACAGCACGTGCTGGTTCATCAAACTCAACATGAACTGTATTATCTTTTGCATGGTAGTGCATAGTCACACCAACATCAGGTTGACGGTATCTAAACTTAGCAGTACACTTCAAATCAACGTCGTGATCTGGTTGACCTGTAAAGAATGAAACACCACTTGCATCTAAGCTAGTAGCATATAAAAGCTTACTATCATAACCTTGCTCAACAATTAACTCGTTCTTCTTTAAGTCCTTACCTACTACAAACCATGGATCAGTTGACTCTTTAGTTGAACCTAAACCAAGCCCAGATCTTTGACCAATAGTATAGTACATTAAACCAGCGTGCTCACCAACAACTTTTCCATCTGGAGTAACCATTTTCCCTGATTGAGCTGGTAAAAATTCACTCAAGAACTTTCTAAAGTTACGTTCACCGATGAAACAAATTCCGGTAGAATCCTTCTTTTTAGCAGTTGCTAAACCTGAGGCAATAGCAATTTCACGTACTTGTGGCTTAGTTAAATTAGCAAGTGGGAAAATTACCTTCTTCAATTGATCTTGTGAAAGTTGGCTTAAAAAGTAAGTTTGATCCTTATTGCCATCCTTTGGACGCATCATATGAACAACACCATTGTCGTCAACTCTGGTTGCTGCATAGTGACCCATTGCAATATAATCCGCATCTAAATCCATTGCGAAATCTAAGAAGGATTTAAATTTTATTTCTTTATTACACATTACATCAGGATTTGGAGTTCTGCCCTTTTTATATTCATCTAAGAAATACTCAAATACACGCTCCCAATAATCCTTTTCAAAGTTAATGGAATAGTAAGGAATACCGATTTCATCTGCAACTTTTTTTACATCTTCGTAATCCTCAGTTGCCGTACAAACTCCGGAATCATCAGTATCATCCCAATTCTTCATGAAGACGCCGACAACATCAAAGCCTTGTTGTTTGAGTAAAAGTGCAGAAACTGAAGAATCAACTCCGCCACTCATCCCAACAACGACTCTAATTTTGCTGTTATCTACCATTTTATCCTTTTCTCCTTTTAGCAAGGTGCAATAATTTGGCGATCTTCAAGATCTTTTAAAATGAAGTTAAGCAGTTCAACCATTGGTGCCAGTTGTTTATTCTTAAAAATATTAACTTTTTGCAAACCATTAGTATCTGTAACTACCATTGTTAAATGATCTAAATCTTCATTAATTGTTAGCTTTAATTGACAGGTAGCATTATAAGGGGACTCATTATATAAGGGATGCTTATACATAAAATTACCTCTTTTAGTTTTTGTGAAACCTGCATCAATCAATGCATAACGCTTAATTTCAGGATTAATCGTAAATTTACGATTATCGCCGTTAATAATTACTGTATTTGCCATAAAATATCACTCTCAATATTATTATCTTATTTTTTGTAAGTGTCAAGTATATGATTTTACTATTATTATACCTTAAGACAATTTCTACAAAAAATAATTTTACTACTTAGCTAGACGCTTGCACATCTTAACTAAATCTGCTGCAAATTCTTGAATTTCTTCTTCAGTATTAAATCTACCAAAGCTAATTCTAATTGATTCTGCAATTCTCGGTGAATCTTCTCCATACATTGCCTGTAAGACATGGGAAGGAGTAAGAGAACCTGCTGTACATGCAGAGCCACCAGAAACAGCATATCCACTTAAGTCTAAATTAGTTAGGGCAGAGTAAGTACCTACACCCTTTAACCATAAGTTTAAAACGTGGTGGGATACTGAGCCTTCAAGAGTACCATTAATTTCATAAGCAATTTGATTCTTATCAAGTTCATCCAAAATTATTTTTTGAAACTTTTGGTACTTCTCTTGCAGCTTCTGCTTGTCCATTTCATTTAGTTCTTGAGCAGCTATACCGAAGCCAGCGATACCTGGTACATTTTCCGTCCCCGGACGGCGTTTAGTTTCCTGTTCGCCTCCTAAAAGTAGATTACTTACTTTTAGACCATCTTTTTCATAAAGAAAACCTAAAAACTTTGGTCCATTAACTTTGTGAGCAGAAGTTGACAATAAGTCGATGTTCATTTCTCTAACATCAATTTCAATATTTCCAAAGCCTTGTACGTCGTCTACATGAAAATACGCATTAGAATCTTTTACTAATTCACCAATTTCTTTTAACGGCATAATTGATCCAACTTCATTATTAACTGCCATAATAGAAACTAAGATTGTATCTGGCGTCAATTCTCTCTTCAAGTCGTCTAAATTAATATGGCCAGTTTCATCGACATCAAGATATACAATTTCGTATCCTTCTTGAGCTAAGCGTTTCATAGGATTTAAGACGGAAGGATGTTCAATTTTAGTAGTAATAATTTTTTTACCAATATCTCTTCTAGCACGTACCGTACCAAAAATAGCAGTATTATTGCTTTCAGAGCCACCACTAGTAAAAATTATTTCTTTATCTTGGGCATTAATTGTTTCTGCTAGTTGATGACGAGCTGTTTCAACTACATGACGTGCCTTACGACCAAATGCGTGTTGACTAGAAGCGTTGCCAAAATCATCAGCCATTTCACTACTAATTTTTTCAATAACTTTTGGATCCATTGGCGTAGTTGCCGCGTTATCTAAGTATACATTTTTCCTAGTCATATTATCTTATAACCTCTTTACTTTCCTTACATTTTGGAAGTGGCTCTTTTATTTTAACATAAAAATAGACCAAGTTACGATGAACTTAGTCTATCAATAGTTTAATCTAAAACTGTTTCTTCAAGATAGGATGCAATTATACTTGCAGCTTTTGCTCCAACTTCCTTGACGAATTTATCAAAGTCATTGTCAGCATTAGCATCCCCATTATCTGAAATAGCACGAATTGCAACCAATGGAGTATTAAAATGTCTAGCTACTTGTGCAAAAGCAGCTCCTTCCATCTCTACTCCCAATGCGTCAGAGAAATTCTTTTTAATCTCATCTTTTTGTGTTTCAGAAGCAATAAAACTATCTCCAGTTACAATCAATCCCTCTTTAAAAGGAATATTGTGTTCCTTCAAATACGCCGCAAATTTTGCACGGAAGGCATTATCTAGAGTATAGCCTGCAGGCTCTTGGGGAATTTGTCCTTCCACGTAGTTACCTGCACTAGTATTATGAGCATCATAGTACATAAACTTATTAGGCAAAATTAGATCTTTTCTCTTTACATCTTCTTGCAATGATCCAGCAGAACCAGTCATAAAAATTAAGTCAATATCTTCCCTAGTTAACAGGCTAGTCAAATTCATAGCTGCATTAACTTTACCGATTCCACTTAATCCCAAGTAAATGTCATTTCCATTTACTGAAAAATGATCAAACTCAGTTGTGCCAAAGACTTCTTTATTTTCAGACTTAAAATGCTTTTTATAGAATTCTGCTTCTTCTTCCATTGGGACAATAATTGCGATTTTCATTTTTTACCTCTAAATCTAAAGTTTAAACAAAGCGAACAAAACTATAACTAATAAAACAACAACAATTAAAATGGCATAGTTCAGATGCTTTTTTAAACGATCAACTTTATTTTCACGCTTTTCTTTTAAAGCACGATTTGCGAGATCCTCTCTTGATTCAAATTTTGAAGAATCTTGAACCTCAACTTTTTGATCACTTACATCAGGTTGATGCTTATCTTTCCTCAATCGTTTAAAATTATCGAAAATTTTGCTTACTTTTTCTTTTTGTTGTTTTTTACGATAATCTGCTCGTTTTTCAGTCATTACTTTGATTTCCTGTTAAAATCATATTTTCCCAAAATGTAATTGCCATTACAGTCTTTGCATCCATAATTTCTCCAGACGCAATTAACTGTTTTAATTCTGGCAGACTGTACCATTCTTGAGTTAAAAATTCATCTTCATCAAGAGGACGTTTATTTTCAATTTTTGACAAAGTATCACAATAGAATAAATGAATTTTTTCATCACAAAAACCAACAGATGTATAAAATTCACTTACCTTTTCCCAATACTCAGCCTTGTAGCCACCCTCTTCATTCAGTTCTCTTTTCATTGCATCAAGCGGTGAAGCGTCTGTCTCATCAATTAAACCTGCAGGAATCTCCAAAGTTAATTGTTTAATGGGCTCACGCCATTGCTTTACAAGAAGCATTTTTTTCTCATCATTGATGGCAATTGCAGCACTAGCATCGGGATGTTTAACTATCTCACGAGTAGCTGTTTTTCCATTAGGTAAACTAATAGTTTCAACATTTAAATCAATAAGTTTACCTTCGAAAATAGGTTTATTTGAGATTTCAGTTTCTCTCAGATTCACTTAATTTCTCCTTTTAGTCATATCAACATAAACGTTGATACATTGTAGACCCTTTTTTCCTTGCGCTAATTGATAACGAACTCTTTGACCTACAGTCAGTTTTTTATAACCTTCTTCTTTAATTGATTTATAAAAAACAAAGTAAGATGAATGAGTTAAATCATCCTCAATAAATCCATACGCAGAGTTTGGATCAAATTGTTTAACAGTACCTTTACGCATTATTTTTCTAAACCTTCTTTTTCTGCTTCAGGAAAGTTTTCAGCCACAATAGCTGCACAGCGGGCACATAATTCTGGGAAACGTGGGTCACTACCAACATCAGTTGTAGTACGACGACATCTTGGACAAACTTCACCAGCAGCATGTTCCGCTACGATTGAAGCAGTCGGTAATTTTTCAGCATTTTCAGGTGCTTCTTCATCACTAATAGTTAAATCAGAAACAATCAAGATTTGTCTGATATTAGCATTTAATTTATCAAGAAGTGCCTTCGTTTCTTCAGTTGGATAAAGAGTAACGTGTGCTTCAAATGACTTTCCAATTACCTTAGCATTACGTGCTTCTTCAAGTGCTTTCAAAACATCTGAGCGAACCTTCATAAAGGCGTTCCAATCTGCTAAAATTTCATCCTCATTAGCAAAATGATCTACTTCTGGCATATTAGCAAGTTGAACGTAATCTTCTGGTTCCTTGAGGTAACCCCAAACTTCTTCCATAGTATGTGGAAGGATTGGTGTCATCAATTTAGTTAGCTTAACTAAAACATCGTAAATTACAGTTTGTATTGAACGACGAGTTTCACTATCTTCAGCATCAATGTAAAGAATGTCCTTAGCAAAGTCTAAGTAAAAAGCAGATAAGTCATTAGAAATGAAGCTAAATACTTTCTTATAAACACTATTAAAGTCAAACTTATTGTATGCTTCAATTGCCTCTTCGATCAAGCGATTTAACTTGATTTCCATATATTGATCTACACCGGACATATCTGGATAAGCAATTGCATCTTCTTTAGGATCAAAGTCAGAAGTGTTAGCAAGCATGAAACGCATAGTATTTCTAATCTTACGGTAGCTTTCAGCAGATTGACGCAAAATATCTTGAGAAACTGCTACATCAGAAGTAGTATCTGCTCCAGCAACCCATAAACGAATAATTTCTGCACCCATTTGCTTGATTACATCATTAGGTGAAATTACATTACCTAATGATTTAGACATCTTATGTCCTTTATCATCTAAAACAAAACCTTGAGATAAAACTTGCTTATATGGAACTTTACCAGTTACAGCAACTGAAGTAATTAAACTTGAGTTAAACCAACCACGGTATTGGTCACTACCTTCAAGATATAAATCTGCTGGGAAATCTAAACCATCACGCTCTTGCATTACACCAGCCCAAGAAGAACCAGAATCAAACCAAACATCTAAGATATCAGTTTCTTTTCTAAATTTACCATTTGGTGAATGTTCTGACTTAAATCCTTCTGGAAGTAATTCTTCAGCGGTATGAGTGTACCAAGCATTAGAGCCTTCTTTTTCAAAGATTTGAGCAACATGTTCAATAGTTTCTGGAGTAACAATTGGAGTGTCATCTTCTGCATAGAAAATTGGAAGTGGTACACCCCAGGCACGTTGACGAGAAATTACCCAGTCACCACGATCTTTAATCATATTGTATAGACGAGTCTTACCCCATGCAGGGATGAAATTAGCTTTTTCAATTTCTGCTAAAATTTGATCTCTAAATTTGTCAATTGAAGCAAACCATTGAGTAGTTGCACGATAAATAACAGGTTTCTTAGTACGCCAGTCATGTGGATATGAGTGAGTAAAGAAGCTAAGCTTTAACAGTGCTCCAGCTTTTTCAAGCTTATCAGCAACCACTTTATTAGCATCATCATAAAACATTCCCACTAAGTCTGGATCAGGTACTTCTTTAGTAAATCTACCTTGTGCATCCATAGGACTAAATACTGGTAAACCATAACGACGACCAACATTGTAGTCATCTTCACCAAAACCAGTGGCATTGTGAACCAAGCCTGTACCATCATCATCAGTAACATAAGTATCATTCATTACCAAACCAGTTACATCGTATAGTGGATGTTGGTAAGTCATTCTATCAAAGTCAGTACCTTTTAAGGTCTTAAGAACTTTGTAGTCTTTCCAACCTAAATCTCCTGCCACTGCTGCTAATCGATCTGCTCCAATAACGTACTTTTTACCGTTAACTTCAACTACTGAGTAATCAAATTTAGGATTTACAGTAATTCCGACATTACTTGGAATAGTCCAAGGAGTAGTAGTCCAGATTACTAGTGATGTATCTGAATCTAGAATACCCTTTCCATCTTTAATTGGGAAAGCAACATAGATTCTTGGTGATTTAATGTCATGATATTCAACTTCTGCTTCAGCTAAAGTGGATTCACTTGACCAAGACCAGTAAACAGGTTTTTTACCTTTATAGATATAACCTTTTTTAAACATTTCACCGAAGACTCTAATTTCTTCAGCTTCAAATTTTGGTTGTAAAGTAATGTAAGGATGATCCCAATCAGCCATTACTCCTAAGCGTTTGAAGTCAGCCATTTGTTTTTGAACTTGTTCTTCCGCAAATTGGCGACAAAGTTCTCTATACTTAGCCCGATCTAATGTTTTACGGTCAACACCCTTTTTGGCTAATTGTTGTTCAACTGGAAGTCCGTGAGTATCCCATCCAGGAACATACGGAGCATAGTAACCATTCATATTTTTAAAGCGAACGATAATATCTTTAGAGATCTTATTTAATGAGTGTCCCATGTGAATGTTACCATTAGCAAATGGAGGACCATCATGAAGGTCAAAACGGGGTTTGCCTTCATTAAGTTTTAATCTTTGTTCATATAATTTATTTTCTTCCCATTCTTTTTGCCATTCAGCTTCACGAACTGGAAGATTACCGCGCATTTTAAACTTAGTTTTACCTAAATTCAATGTATCTTTGACTCTCATAGAAAATCCTTTCTTAATCAAAAAAGCTTCATCCCAAATAGGACGAAGCTTCTCGTGGTACCACCTAAATTGAATAGGGTACACTTACCCTATCCCACTTATTCTCCGTGTATCGTACAGAAAACGTTTAAGTCAATTGGCAGCTGATTAACTTTCGAAAGTTGTTAGTCTTTCACCATCACTAACTCGCTAAAGTATCTACTTGTTGTTACTGTCGACTTAAATTTTAATTATCTTTTACATCATCCGGGAAAATAATCACTGGACCATCGCGACGCTCAGAACTCTCTTCTGTAGCATGCATACTTTCTTTAACGGAGTTTTCTCCAGCTAAGAGTTCAGTACTATCTTCCTTTTCTTGAACAGAGTTTACTTCATTTACGGTATTATTGTCAACCTCTGAAATAGAAGAAGTAGTTTCTTCCGCTGGTACTTCATTATCCATAGGTCCATCTGGAATTGGCTCATCTTCAAGAGGCTGCGAACCATCGGCTGGGTATAAGCGTGAACGTCCATAATATTTGTCTAGGTAATATTGCCAATCAGAGTCGCTTAATTCTTTTATCTGATCTTTTAACATTCCCTGAATTGCTTCTCTAAAATCTTCTACCTTTGCCTTAAGCAAATCATAATCATGATTTAAAGTATCATATTGCTTTTGAAGTTCAGCTCTTTTTTTCTCGCCCTCATCTTGAGCTTTCTTAACTATCTCATCAGCATCTTGATTAGCTTTTTGGATAATTTCTTGAGCTTCTTTATTGGTTCTCTTTTTAATTTCCTCAGCATTTTCTTGTGCTGAAATTAAAGACTCATTAATTGAATCTTTAACCTTTTCAAATTTATCTACTTTTTTCTTTAGTTCAACATTTTCATTTTTTAAATCAACAATTTGATCGAGTGCATCCCCATATGCATCAACAATTCGATCTAAAAAACCATCTACCTGCTTGGAATCATATCCACGAAGTTTTGTACTAAACTCCTTATTATGGATATCCATTGGCGTTAATGTCATATTATCACCTTTTCTTTGCTTGCCATACTTTTATTTCAAGTCTATTTTTACCTTTCTTCGTAGTGGCAAGATTAATAATCTCATATCTCCCATAATGGCGAATACTAAGCATATCCTGTACAGAAATAATTATATTAGATTGTGTTACAAGATGCCAATTTAATTTCACTTCTCCCGCTTCAATAATTTTCTTAACTTGGCTTCTGCTTAAGTTCGTAATCGCACTGATAACAGCATCAAGTCGAAGTGAAATCGCGACTGAAGTCATTTCGTCACTATCATCTTCCTGCACTAAAACCTTGGATAGTGGCAGTTCAGATAATTTCACTTTTGTTCTTCCAATTCGATCAATTTCCTCAAGAAAATAATCTTTCAATTCAGCTTTGACAAAAAACTGCCAATTTCCATTCTCATCATTAATAATATCGCCAAAAGTATCCAATTCAATTCCTAAGTGCGTCAAAACACCTAAGATTTGACTATGAGTGAGTTCAGACCATTTTTGAGGATAAGCAATCTCTAAAAGAGAAATATTGAATTTATCGGGCTCGCAGCCTTCACTCCAATCACATAGTAGCATTCGCTTCTTTTCCGCATTCGAAAAACCACCAAAGCTATATAACTGTGCATAGCCTCCAACTATTTCTCGGAAAATATATTGTTCTCTCGGATTTAAGAAATCTGTCAAAATCGGTTCATTTTTAAATAAAAACTGATTAAAAAGACCGACGAAATAATCCACCGTCGGTCTTTCACTTTCATCAAAATGTTGATAAAAACTACTAGCTTGTCTTTTTTCCATTTTATCTAATAAACACGTACCTAATTATATTTGCTATCCAATAAAGGACATAATTATTTACAAAATAAATTACTAACAAAGCTACAACGGGGGCAAAGGAAATTCCAGCTATTGGAGGAATAAAACGTTCAAATATCTCCAAATAAGGCTCAACAATTTTCCCTAGTACTCGCCCCACTTTAGTTACAAGTAGTCTTGGGATCCAAGTTAGTAAAGTATAGATAACAATTAGAAAGCTATAGATATTTAATAAATCGGAAATAATACGTAATATCCAGCCTACAATTGAAAATACCATTAATCCATTTTATCTTTCTTTTCAACTAATTCAGCGATTTTACCATCCGTTTCAAATTTTGGTGGAGTTGCTAAGAAGATCTTGTCACCCACACGTTGAATTTCACCGTTTAGGGCATAAACAGTACCAGTAATAAAATCAACGATTCTACGTGCTTGCTCATCATCCATACGTGCAAAATTAATAATAACAGCCTTATTATTTAGCAGATTTTGAGCTACTTCTTTTGCATCAGAATATACACGAGGTTCGTATAAAACGATTTTACTCGTAGCACTAACACCAGAATTAATAGAAACAACATTTGCTCTTCTCTCATTTTTTTGAGTTTGAGGGATTTCTTCTTGTTGTTCTTCTGATTCGGTATACGATACTTCATTCATTTCATCATCTTCTGAAATACCAAAAAATCTACCTAATTTATCAAAAGCCATAATTTCTTCCTCCAAATACTAATCTTGACGACGATGTTTGAAGAATGGAATATCATTATCTGATTCATCATCTACACTAGTTTCGATTTGAGAAATACTAGTGGAGTCGTCTGAACTAAATGAATCAAATTCATCGTCATCTTTTTCATTGTTTTCTATAGGTTGTGGACGATTGTTCTCTTTTCTATCTTGCTTCCAAACGCTTGTGGGGTCAAGTAAAGTATCTTGAGATTCTTTCTTTTCTGCTTTTATTTCAGGAGTAGATTGGGTAGGAGCTTCGTGAGAAATAGTATTTTCTACTTTAACTTCAGCATTATCTGTTGGCGTAGGAGTAGATACTTCTGGTTGTTCACTCTTACGTTCAGGAGTTACTACTTCTTGACGTGCTGGACGTGAAGGACGGCGCATTGGCTGTTTTGAAGCTTCTTCTTCAGCCTTTGAATCAATTCCAGTTGCAATCACAGTAACTACAACTTCATCACCAAGGTTTGCATTGATTGATGTACCAAAGATAATATTTACGCCATCTCCAGCAGCTTTTGAAACAATATCAGAAGCATCTTGTGCCTCAAACAAAGTTAGATCTGGTCCACCGGTAATATTAAGTAAGACTTGCTTTGCCCCATCAATTGATACTTCAAGTAATGGAGATGAAATAGCAAGTTTTGTAGCTTCAACTGTTCTATTTTCTCCGCTAGCACGACCAATTCCCATTAAGGCAGCACCTTGATTTTCCATTACAGTCTTAACATCTGCAAAGTCAAGGTTAACGTAGTCAGTTGAAGTAATTAAATCTGAAATACCTTGCACACCTTGACGAAGAACATTGTCAGCTTCTTTGAACGCATCCATCATTGGTGTCTTCTTATCAACCATTTCTAATAAACGATTATTAGCAATGATAACTAGGGTATCAACATATTGCTTTAATTGAGCAATTCCTTCTGCTGCATTTTTTGAACGCTTTGGACCTTCAAATGTAAAGGGACGAGTAACAACCCCAACAGTCAAGGCTCCAGTTTCACGTGCAATCTTTGCAATTACAGGAGCAGCACCAGTTCCAGTACCACCACCCATACCAGCAGTAATAAAGATCATGTCAGCGCCCTTTAAAGAGTCTTCAATTGTTTGTTGACTCTCTTCAGCAGCTTTTTGACCCACTTCAGGATGAGAACCGGCACCTAACCCACGAGTAAGTTTAGGTCCAAGTTGAATCTTATTTTCTGCTTTATTACTATTAAGAGCTTGTACATCCGTGTTAGCTGCAATAAAGGAAACCCCTTGTACTCCTTCATCAATCATTCGGTTTACAGCGTTACCACCGGCACCACCAACACCGATTACTTTAATGACTGCGTTTTTGTTGTCATCAGAATCGAAAGTAAAATCCATTTACTAAACCACCTTATTTAATCAAAAAACTTCTTAAAGAATTCTTTGATTCCTTTTTTATTATTCTTATTATCATCATTCTCTTCAGACGTAGAGACCGTTGATGTAGCACTAGTCTTATTATAATCTTCTTTCTGCTCCATTTCACTAGGAGTTAGACGTCTTTTGAAAAATTTCATATTTTCTTGAGACGAAGATTGATTAGAAACCGGAGAAGTAACCTGGTTTCCATAAATAACACTGTTAACCAGGTAATCAATATCAGCTAAACTATAAGCATAATTTACTACTCCATAGCTAGCAGCATACATTGGATTACGTAGTCCCATCTGATCTGGTTGAAAAATTCTAGCTTTTACACCAAAATCTTCTTTTACAATGTCATCAATTCCCTGGAGTGCGCTACTTCCACCAGTAATCACAACACCACCTGGCAAATTGAAGGCATCGTGAGATTTTAATCCTTTTCCAATTCGACTGAAAGTTTGATCAAGACGAGCATTTATTATTTCACTTAAATACTCTTCATCAATCATTTTTGGAGCATTTTCACCCACTACATTAACTGGAAATTGGTTATCACTAGAAGTTAAGCTTGGATCTGCATAACCAAATTGTAGTTTGATTTTTTCAGCTTCTTTTTTTGAAGTATTCAAAACAACTGAAATATCATTGGTAATATCAATTCCACCTTCTAAATCAATTGTCGCATACTTAATCTTATTCTCATGAATAACAGTCGCAGTAGTTGATCCGCCACCTAAATCAAGAAGAACTGTACCAAAAGTTCTTTCTCCTTCATCAAGAGCAACACTTGCAATTGCTAAAGGCGTAGGTACAAAGAAATTATTTTGATATCCTGCTCTTTCGATGGCTTTGCGAATATTATGTAAATCTGCACTAGGTGCTGTCAATAATATGCCGTGTACCTCAAGTGAATGAGCAATCATTTTTCTTGGATCATCTACATCAGTTTTTCCATCAATTAAGAATTTATTAGGTAAAAAAGCAATTGCTTCTCGGCCATCTTTTAATGCTGTATCAATAGCAGTTACTAAAACACGTTTTACATCATTATCAGTAACTTCTCTACCATTTTCTTCAATGTTAATTAATCCAACAGCATTTTCTAATTGAAGTAATCCAACTGGAATTCCAGTTACTACGCGATAAATCTTTGAATTTGTCTTTTGCGCTACTTTCTTTAAAACAGCGCTAATACTTTCAGCAGTTTGATCAATATCAACAATTTTTCCATGCCGCATTCCTTTAGTAGGACCATTTGCAGCACCAATAATTTGCATTTCATTAGATGCAGTGTCAGCGACTACTGCTTTTACGCTTGTTGTTCCTATATCCAAGCCTACAAGTAAATCAGTTTTATCCAAGGTAATGCCCCCAAAACATAACTATACAATAAATTTTAACATATGGTTTACGTTCTCACTAATATCAAGTCAGTCCTAATTTGACTTTTTCTGCCTGTGTGAGCGGTCTACTATAAGCACCAATTTCAAAATCAATTACAGATGGTTCTCTCAGCTGACTTTTAATTTTGTCATAGTAGCGCATCTTACTTTTAATGGTAGAAAGATTTCCAATAACTATATTATTATCTTTCATTACCAAAACAATCTGCGTTGGCCTTCGTGTTTCACCACTCAGCATTTTAACTTGGTCACGGATATTTTGTGGAAGACTGGCATAAACCTTGATATCTTCGCTAAGAGAGACTTTTTGATTATATCCAGTAAACAAAGGCTTATTTTTATCAATTTTGTTACTTGCGATAATTTGACTACCCACTTTTCCAGTCGCCAAAATTTTGCGATAGCCGTCACCTTCATGAATATATCCGATTACTGGTCGCTCTTTGATATTTAAAATCAAATGATTTGCTTTTTGAACGCTCACTTGTACTTTCTCTATTTCTGGAAAAGTAGCCGCTAGTTTTCTACTGTATTCTTTTCCTTTTAGGAGACAAAAGACAACCTTATTTTCAGGAGAAATACCTACAGTCTTTACTACTTGCTTACTATTTAACTCAGGCGCTCCTTTAACCTGTACGCTTGCTACATTTGCTTTTGGAGAAATATAGTATCCTAAAGCTAAAATACAACACAGTGAAAAGAAAATTATAAAACCTAATCGAGTCAATAAAGCATGCCGTCGTTCAGCCTGCAATTTAGTTAGTGAGGCAGAGACCCGTCTTTTTTCATTATTGTTTGCCTTATTTTTATAATCAATCCATCCTGATAATTCTTTTTTAGGATCTTTTTTGGTTATTTTTCTTTTGGCCACATGCCTCACTTCCTTCCCTATTTATTTTTAATTAGACTTTCCATCACCGAAATTACTTGATCAGATGCATCCGGAACACCTAATTTCTTAGATGCCTCACTCATCTTCTTTGCATAATTTGTATCAAGTAGAATATGATCGATTGACGAAACAAAGTTATTAGGATTTAAATCATTTTCTGCAATAACTAAAGCAGCTCCTGCTTTTTCCATATCAAGCGCATTTTTCATTTGATGGTTATGCGTTACATTTGGACTAGGAATTAAAATTACAGGAACACCCAGAGCTGTAAATTCAGCCAAACTAGTTGCTCCAGATCGTGCTACAACGCATGTCATTTGTGGTAATAGGCCCGGCATATTATCTATATAAGGAACAATCTTTATATTTGAATTCACTTCTTTACCGGCTAATTTTTTCTTAACATCGCCATAATACAATTGTCCAGTTGCCCAAATAACCTGATATGGTTTTGTTTCAAGCTCTGGTAAAGACTTTTCAACGATTTGATTAATTGCTAGAGCACCGCGTGAGCCACCAAAAATCAGTACAGTTGGCATGTTAGGATTTAAATCCCACTTCTTAGCAATATCAATGTTTTCTTTATTTAAGCCAAGAACTTGTTGTGAGCGTGGATTACCCGTTTTTACTAATTTCTTTTTCTCTGAAAATTGCTTTGCAGCATCATCAAAGGTATAACAAATTTTATCAACATAATGAGCTAAAAACTTATTTGCTAGTCCAACTACTGAATTAGATTCATGAATGATAGTTGGAATATGCATTTTAGCTGCTTCATAAACTATGGCACCTGATACATATCCACCGGTTCCCACTACTACATCAGGTTTAAAGTTCTTAATAATTTGTTTTGCTTCTTTTGTAGCTTTAATGAACAATTCGATTGTTTCAAAATTTTTTAAAGGATGCTTTCTATCGAATCCTTTAATTTTTAAAGTCTTAAAAGGAACTCCTGCAGCAGGCACAATTTTCGATTCTAATCCTTTATCAGTCCCAACAAATAAGATTTCATCATTTGTAACTAACTTACGTTCTTTCAAACGTTCAATTAACGCCATAATTGGATAAATGTGGCCACCAGTTCCGCCACCAGAAAAAATTACTCTCATTTTATTTAGTCTTTAATTCCTTAATAAATTTTACAAAAAAGTCTCCACGTTCTTCAAAAGTGTTAAATTGATCCCAAGATGCACATGCTGGTGAAAACAAAATAACATCACCTGCTTCACTTAATTCGTATGCTCGTGGAACAGCTTCTTGTAAAGTATTAACAATTACGATATCTTTAATACCCGCTTTACGAGCAGCATCAGCTAAAAGATATTTAGTTTCACCATAAAGTACAATTGATTTTACATGCTTTTTAAATAGTGGAACCAATGAATCGAACATGAATCCACGATCTAATCCACCCGCAATCAAAACTTCAGGCTCTTTAAATGATGGAATCGCTACAGTAGCAGCTTCAATATTCGTTGATTTTGAATCATTATAAATTTTACGATCATTATAAGTCATTACATATTGCAAACGGTGAGTCGCACCAGTAAAAGTACTTAATGCGTATTGAATGTCACTATCATCTGCACCCATTAATTTAGAAATGGCAATGGCTACTAAACAATTTTGTTGGTTATGAATACCTGGGATCTTGATATCGCTGATCTTCATAATGTGATGATCGTCTTTGCTTTCAAGATATTCATCACCAATAAAATAGTCGGCCGTTTTATCTGTTTCTGAAAATGTCTGCACCTTAGCTTTTGTCTTATCAAGCTCTTTTTCTAAAATATTCTTTTGATCAAAGTTAGCAATGAAATGGTCATCTTGATCTTGAGATTGAGTAATTCTAAGCTTAGCTTCAACATAATTGTCAAAAGTCTTATGGTAGTCAAGGTGAACGTTATTATAAATATCAACAATGGCAGCTACTTTAGGCTTAATATCAGTTATCCCAAGTAATTGGAAGCTAGACATTTCTACTACTAAGAGATCTTTAGAAGTTGCTTTTTCAACTACTTCTGAAATTGGAACACCAATATTACCAACTGCATAAGCATGACCACCATTTTTAGATAAATGATGATCCATAATTCTTTGGGTAAGCATGACCGTAGTTGTCTTTCCGTTTGAACCAGTAACACAAACATATGGTGCTTCACTAACATTAAGTGCAATTTCAGGCTCGGTAATAACTGGAATATCTAACTTCTCTGCCTTCTCTACCATTGGATTTTCATAAGGAATTCCGGGGTTTTTAACAAGATAATCAAATTTTTCCTCATCAAAAATCTCTACTGGATGGTATCCAGAAATCACTCTAACTCCTAACTTGTCTAATTCTGCAGCACGATCATCGTTAGACAAATCTTTTTTATCATTTAAAGTCAGCTTAGCGCCAAGTTTTAAAAGAAGCTTAGCAACAGAAAAACCACTCTTTCCTAAGCCTAAAATCAAAATATTTTTATTTTCATATGTCTTAATTTTTTTCATTTTAAAATTAACCCCAGACAATTAAATAAATAATACTTCCAATCAAACCAACAATCCAAAATACAATATCAACCTTCCATTCAGACCAGCCAAGCATTTCGAAATGGTGATGGATTGGTGTCATCTTGAAGATTCTCTTTCCAGTAGTTTGGAAGGAAATAACTTGTAAAATCACACTTAAAGTTTCTAATACAAAAACAATTCCAATTAAAAGCAATGACCATGGACGATGAAGGAAGATCGATACAGTAGCTAATCCTCCACCTAAAGCTAACGAACCTGCATCTCCCATGAAAATTTTAGCTGGTTTATGGTTGAAAATGAAGAAACCTACTAAACCACCAATTACACTGAGAGTAAATACAACAATAACCCAATTTTTTTCTTGGTAAGCTATCCAAGCATAAGTAGCATAGGCAATAATCGATAACCCAGTTGCTAATCCATCTAAACCATCAGATAGGTTAACGGCGTTAGAAAAACCAACCAACCAGAAAAGAACAAACAAACTAAACAAGAAAGAATTTCTTACCATTCCTGCAAAAGGAATATATAATTCAAACGCAAAATGATCACTAAATGCTAGTGCAATAATTAAATCTGCAATAATAATTTGTCCTAATAGTTTTTGCCATGCTTTCAAGCCTAAATTGCGTTTAAAATATAGCTTAATTCCATCATCTAAAAAGCCAATAATTCCGTATCCTAAGAAAGCAATAATTAAAATCCATGCAGTCTTATTTAAATCTTTTTGCCAAACCAATACCCATAAGGTAGAAATAACACCGGCAAGCATAAAGACTACTCCACCCATAGTTGGTGTACCCGATTTTTTCTCATGCCACTTAGGGCCTTCATCTCTAATAACTTGTCCTTCATGTTTCATTCGCATGAAACCAATAAATAACGGTAAGAAGATAACCGTAAGAGCAAAGCTGCTAATGAACGGTATCAAAGAAAACTGCATTTTGTATTACTCCTTTAACTTTTACTATTTTAAGTTTACTGATAACTTACTATTTTTATCAATTACTTTTCCAGCCGGAACAGACTGCTTAGTAACTTTTCCTTTTCCATTAATCGTAATTGGAATATCAGTTGTTGTCATGAAGCTATTAACCTCATCTTCACTCCAACCGACCATATTTGGACATGTAACCTGCCCTCCGGTAAATAAGAAAATTTTTGTATCAGTATCTTCTTTTACACCGGCTCCTACTGACTGTCGACTAACATTCTTTCCAGTTCCAATCACTTCAACTGAAACTCCTGCATTATTAGCGTCTTCTTTTGCTTTTTCAACACTTTTACCAGTTAAAGCTGGAACGGTTACTTTTTCATTAACCTTTGCTGAAGAATCAGAAAGTGAAATCAAGCGATTCATAATTGGTTTGAAAATAGAAGAAAGAATTGTTTCAGCTGGTTTGGACATTTTTTGTGGTTGCTTCATGGTTAAATAAACACAATAACGCGGATTATTAGCAGGTGTTACCCCAACTACTGAGAAAATGTAATTATTATCCCCAGTCAAATATCCTCCATGAGGTCCAGCTATTTGTGCCGTACCAGTTTTTACAGCGATGCTCTTTCCTGGCATTTTATAAGCGGCACCAGTACCGTAAGATGCGTTTACAACATCTTGCATTCCTTTTAAAACAGTTTTAGCTGTTTTAGCAGAATAAATAGGTGTCCCGACTTTTGTACGATGAAACTTTTCCACTACTTTACCAGAAGGTGAAACTATTTTTTCGACAAATTGAGGTTTTACCATCTGACCATTATTGGCCAAGGCACTGTATGCTTGCATCATTTGCATTGCATTAACATTAACCCCTTGTCCAAATGCAGTAACAGCCTGATTCAACGGGGTAGAAAAGTTTAAAATACCTGCGGTTTCTCCAGGGAGTGTTACCCCCGTCTTTTTACCG
This sequence comes from uncultured Lactobacillus sp., assembly GCF_910589175.1. Lineage (GTDB taxonomy): Bacteria > Bacillota > Bacilli > Lactobacillales > Lactobacillaceae > Lactobacillus. The sequence continues at coordinate 10,183 of NZ_CAJURR010000001.1, read as the reverse complement.
ATTCGATATTTATTCAAATATTCTTTCCAAGTTTTTGAACCCATCTTTTGTTCAAGTTTTACAAAGCCAACATTACTTGAACGAGGGAAAGCTTGGCTAAAGGGAATACTTCCCCAACCACTATTATTCCAGTCATGAATTGTTGAGCCTTGAACAGTGACTGCTCCGGACTTATATTGCTCATTAGGATTGTAATGACCGCTTTCAATTGCACTTGAATAAGTTAAAACTTTGAAAACTGATCCCGGTTCATAAGAATCCTGCACTAACATATTCCGCCATGATGTATCTAATCCCTTTTTAGTTTGAGGGTTAAAGGTAGGACGCTGAGAAGCAGCCAAAATTTTACCAGTTTTAATATCTTCTACAACTGCTGTTAAAGCCTTTGGTTTATATTTATCTTGCACTTGCGACATTAAAACTTCTAAGTAAGTTTGCAGTCGTGAATCAAGTGTCAAATAAATGTTGTCTCCATCTTTTGTAGCACGTGCATTCTTTTGGCTATTAGGCAATTGATAATTTTCTGCATCTACAAAAGCTTCTCGATACCCATCTTTACCAGCTAATTGCTTATCAAAATATGCTTCAATTCCCATAGTACCAACTAAAGTACTATTTCCCTGGTTCTTTTGGGGTTGTGCCAAACCAATAATGTGAGAAGCAAAATTTCCATTTGGATAAAGTCTAGATGGAGTTTCGATAAATTTAATTCCTGGCAATTTCATCTCTTCGATTTTTTCTTTTTGAGATAAGGTTAAGCCTGTTCCAGCCGAACCAAATTCAACCTGGAAAGCTTTATGCTTCGGAGTCAAATATGAATATATTTTTTCTTCACTTAAAGGAAGTACTTCAGCCAACTTTTGTGCTGTTTTGCGTTTATTCGTAACATACATTGGCTTATTATGATAATCAATTGAACTCTTATCTAAGATGGCATAGACAGTAAACACATGCGCATCTTCAGCAAGAGTTAGACCATTTTTATCATAAATTGTTCCTCGAGTTGCCTTTAAAACCTCATTTCGCCTATAAATCTGATTTACACGCTTATTTAGATTTTCGCCAGCAACCTGATTTGAAATCCCTATATATAAAAATCTACCTATAAATACAAGAAAAACCAAAGCCAAGACTAGCTGGAGGATTCTCCCCACCGTAAAGCGGTAGCCGTGGGCTTTGGATCTATTTCTATTTAAGTTATTAAACTTTTTCATTAACGGACATTCCTAATGTTACTCTCAACCAAGTGCAAGCCTTGATCACGGGCAATTTTATTAATTCTAGTAGTTGACGTTAATTCACCAATCTTCTGACGAAGATCAGTGTTATGACTTTTTTGAGAAATTATTGTTTGCTCAACATTTGCTAATTTATGTTGAGCACTAGTAGCGGAAATGCTAGCTGAAACCAATAAAATCATTAAACCTAATGTAATGAGTGAACCTAGAACGACTAAACTTTTTTCAAATGCTGTCCAAGGAACGCTTTTAGGATTAAGAACAATTGCTTTCTTTGGCTGCTCAGTCTGCTGTTGACTTTGTTGATAATTTAAATTTCTTGCTGAGCTATCAGCCATCTTTTTCTCCTTAAATATTAACTAAAAATTATAATTTCTCTGCAACCCTTAACTTGGCACTGTGTGAGCGATTATTTTCCTCTAATTCATCGCTACTTGCCATGATAGGTTTGCGACTAATCAATCGCAATGTTGGTTTACTGTCAGCCGGCACCATAGGCATTCCCCGTGGTATTTCGACTTCAGAATACTTTTTAAATATCTTTTTGACGATTTTATCTTCATGAGACTGAAAAGTAATTACACTAATTCGACCACCCGGCTTCAATAGCTTAATTGCTTCTTCAAGAGATTCTTGTAATACACCTAATTCATTGTTAACTGCAACTCGAATAGCTTGAAAGCTCTTCTTTGCCGGATGTCCCCCACTTCGTCGTGCATATGCTGGAATGGCATCCTTAATCACATCTACTAAATCAAAGGTAGTTACAATCGGCTTCTCTTTTCTTCGATCAACTATTTTTCTAGCAATCTGACGAGAAAACTTTTCATCTCCATACTTATACAAAACGTCACTTAATTCTTTTTGTGACCAAGTGTTTACTATTGTATAAGCATCTAACTCTTGGCTTTGGTCCATCCTCATATCTAATCGAGCATCAAAACGATAAGAAAAACCCCGTTCAGGTTGATCAAACTGTGGAGACGAAACTCCTAAATCGTAATAAATACCATCTATTCCATCTGAAATCCCCAGCTTTACCAGATTTTCTTTCAAATGACAGAAGTTATCATGAACCAACATTAAATTTGGTTCTGCTCCTACTTGTAACTCCTTGGCAAAACTTTCTTTTGCCATAGAAATTGCATATTCATCTTGATCAAATCCAATCACAGTGCCCTTATTTAACTTGCTGAGTAGATATCGGGCGTGACCACCACCACCAAAAGTTGCGTCTACATAAAGACCATCATCTTTTGGATTTAAATTGTCTATTGTTTCGTGCAAAAGCACACTTTTATGCTTGAATTTCATAATTTTATAACTCGATGTCATCCAAGTCTTCTGCGATATCGTCATAGTTTTCGTTGGCTTCCTCTGAGAAATCATTCCAGCGTTCTGCTGACCAAATCTCAATTCTATTGGAAACACCAACAATTACACATTCCTTAATGAGTGCGGCATGCTCTTTCAGTGTCATGGTCAGATTAACACGTCCTTGCTTGTCAAACTCACTCTCCATCGCACCTGAGTAGAAAAGCCGCGTAAACTTACGTGCACTTCTCTTAGTCAGTGGAAGTTTGGCTAACTTAGCCTCAATTTTTTGCCATTCTTCAATTGGATAGCCAAAAATACAGCCTTCCATTCCACGAGTAAATATCATCCTATCACCAATCTCGCCTCTAAATTTGGCTGGTATAATTAGCCGGCCCTTGCTGTCGAGATTATGATGATACTCGCCCATGAACATGGTCTAGCCCCCTTTCCAATGAATAATTTACCACACTTCCCCACTTTCTACCACAAGTTTTACACTTTTTATTTAGATATTACGTTATTTTATGATAATTATAATTTTATCTAACAAAAACTGCCCTCATCATCATGATTGAGGACAGTTTAAGGTTTATTAAAAAAGTGGGGAAAGAATTTATAGTAAAAGCAAAATTAAGAGACCAACGTACCAAACAATAGATGAGGCAGCTAAATAGTGCCATAACATCCCAAAGGTCTTACCCACTGAAATATTTTTGTTTTTAATTGCGGTATAAATTGAAACAATTACAACTAAAATAAAATAAAGCAAGAATCCATACGGTAAAAAAGATGGTTGCTTTGTTTCTTGAGTTAATAACTGACAAGCAACAATAAAGAAAAAAGGCAAAATGTCATAGCCACTAAATTGAGCTTTAGGAAACAACTTTACTAAAAAGGCGGCAACGACAATTCCACATAAAGGAATTAAAAAAATAAGCAAAAAATTCATGAAAACCTCCCAATAATTTTATTTTAAACTATTTCAATTAAATATAAAATTACAATTAAAACATGGTACACTAGAATTATTAATTTAGGAGGGACATATGAGAAAACGTAAGAAAAAATCCGGATTTCAAAAGTTAACTATTATTATGGCCTGGTTTATGGCAGTTATCACCCTTCTTGGAGTAGTAGCTACTGCCTTAATTGGAACTGGTGTCTTTCAATTTTAAAATCTTTTACATATTAAAAAGAGCCGCTTAATAGCGACTCTTTTTTTGTTAGAAATAATATTCTTTTTTCAAAAATGGATACTCTTCGGCTAGTTTTACCCAGAACCAATAAGTACATAAAACCAGAATGAAGCACCATAATAAATTAGGTAAAATACTGCGTGAAAAACTAGCAAAAGATAATTGGATTATGCCTACCATATTAAACATCAAAAATACATATGCACTTACGCATAAATAACTAACTAAGCAGATCAATAATCTAAACCAGAATACTTCTGGAAGAAAGCGAGAACTTTGCTGAATAATAAAACAAATTAAAGGAAAAGCTACAGTATAAATTCCAATAATTCCTAAATAGTATAAGTCCGCAATAAGGCCTAATCCTAAGCAGAGCCAAATATCAGCATCATTTTTATCGTCACATAGAGAAATCAAGGTAATCCCAATAATTGTTAACCAACAACTTCCAGAAAAACCTCGATGAAAGATAAAAGTCTGTAAATTATAGGCTAATACTCCATCCAGAATTAATGCCATGAACAAAGCAATGGCAACATACCATCGACGTAATTCTGCCATTACTCTTCAACCTTTCTTTTAATTACAGATACAACTGATGGATCGTTAAGGTTACCTGCTGGTTGAATTTCTACAACATCTGATAAGCCAAAAGTATCACGTGTTGTCTTCTTAACCGTTCCTATTAAGAGACCTTTTGGAGATAGACCACCCATTCCACTAGTATAAACTCGAGTTCCTTTCTTCAACTTTTGACCATCAACTACTTGAGTAAATGCTATTTGATTATTTCCAACAACAGAAATTACTCCGTGAACTTTTTTGCCATTAGCTGCATCAGCTTCTACAGCAAATTTATTTGTTGATTTATCAGTTGTAGTAATCAATTCAACCTTCGAAGTAGTACTGTTTACCTCAACAACCCGACCAATTACACCTTTACCTGCCATAACAGGCATATTCTTTTTAACACCCGCTCTTGAACCTTGATCAATAATTAATAAATCTGACCAAGTATCTGCAGCACGAGAAATTACCGAACCATTAATAATTGTATAGTCCGTCAATGTTTTCTTTAATTTTAGGGCTTGCTTTAACTGAGTGTTCTCAGCTTCAAGTGAACTATTTCGAGCCTTAGTTTGGGCAAGATTATCGACTTGTTTTTTCAAATGATCGTTTTCAGCTTGAGTATTAAACAGATCTTCTACATTAGCCGCTCCATTAGAAACTAAGTTAATTGGCCAATTAACTACTCGGGTTACTATGGAAACCGTATCATTACCAATTTTTTGAACTAAAAAAGGTGATTGTCTTCTATTACGTAAGCGAACAGAAATAGATAACATACTTAAAACTAAAATAACTAAGACAAAAATTGTCAATAACTTCTTGTTTTTGAGAAATTTTTTCATCTACTACTATCTTCCTAATTTAAAAGTTAATAGAAAAAGACCGGCTTTTACGCCGGTCTCTAAATTAACGTCTCTTACGCATAACTTCAATATTTTTGAGAGATTCACCGGTACCAATTGCAACACAATCAAGTGGATCTTGAGCAATAAAGACTGGAACTTTAGTAGCATCTGAAATAACTTCCGGTAAGTTCTTCAAAAGAGCTCCCCCACCGGTTAATACGATACCATGGTCAATAACATCAGCAGCAATTTCTGGAGATGTTTCTTCCAAAGTTTCTTTAATTGCTACAATTATATTTTGAACTACTTCTTGAATAGCTTTTGCAACATCTTCTGCATTAATATCAATTGACTTTGGTAATCCTGTGACTAAATCACGTCCACGAATATTCATTGATTCAATTTCTTTTGCCTTTTCAACTGAGGCAGAAGCAATTTGAATCTTAATAGTTTCAGCAGTTCTTTCACCAATTAACAAGTTGTAATTTTGATGAATATAAGTTGCAATTGAACTATTAAACTTATCGCCCGCCATTCTAGTAGAACGAGATGAAACAATACCACCTAATGAGATAGTTGCTACATCAGTGGTTCCTCCACCAATATCAACAACCATTGAACCTGTTGGATCCATAACAGGAAGACCCGCACCAATTGCTGCAGCAAATGGTTCTTCAATTACGTATGCTTCACGTGCCCCAGCAACTCTAGCTGCATCAATAACAGCTCTCTTTTCAACTTCAGTTACACCTGATGGTACACAAATCATTGCAGCTGGCTTTGAATTACCAACTGTTTTTTCCATGAAATACTTAAGCATAGCAGCAGTTGTATCGTAATCTGCAATAACTCCATCTTTCATTGGTCGAATAGCTACAATTGATCCAGGAGTTCTACCAATCATTTCTTTGGCTTCGGAACCAACTGCAATAACTTCACCCGTTTGAGTATTCTTAGCAACAACAGAAGGTTCACGTAAAACAATACCTTTACCTTCAATATAAACGAGTGTGTTGGCAGTTCCCAAATCAATCCCAATATTTTTAGATCCTAATCCAAACACGCAAAATCTCTCCTTAAATTTATCTCTTTAATTATTTTAGCCTAAATCGTATCTTTATTTAGTCTTAGATATTATAGCATAGAAACACTAATGTAAAAATTTGCTTTAAGGAAATTTGCCTAATACTTAAGGAAGACTTAAAGAAGTTCAGTCTCTCGAAAGCTCAAATAGGTATTATCTGTCACAATAAAATGATCTAAGAAATCAATTCCCATACATTTACTTGCCTCTGCCAGCTTTTTGGTAAAACGCAAATCATGCTGCGATGGTTGTTCATCCCCGCTAGGATGATTATGCGCCACAAAAAAGGCAGTACTATTATAAATGACAGCCCAACGAAAAATATCTCGGGGATGAGCAACTGCTCTATTTACCGTTCCCTGAAAAATTAATTTTTCAGCAATTATCTTATTTTTTGAATCCAGATAAATCCCATAAAGTTCTTCTTGCGGACGGCCACATAATTTATCTGCGATATAGCATCCTACTTGTGAGCTTGAGTAAAAACTCTCAATTTTCTTATTATTTACGCTCTTTACGCGCTCCAATAATAATTGAAGTAAAATTGCTACCTCATCATTGCAACTTGGGCTAGCAGCAAATTGCCATAACTCCTTAAAGCTACGGATTCCTACATTATCTAGCTTTCTAAATAAACTATCAAACGTAATAATGTCTTTTTTCTCTAACGATTTAGCTAATTTCTTTATTAAATCAACATCAGTCTGCAACAGTTCTTCTTTTTTCATAAATATCAATTACTCCTTTGATATTTATTACGAAAAAACTATTTAATTTTTTCAAGAAAAGCATAAAAATCTTTGCAAATTAATGTCGCCTTATCTTTATCTAAATTTGTTGGTTGCTTTAAATCTGGAACCATTACGCATTTTAAACCCGCAGCACTTGCTGCTGCAACACCTGTGCTTGAATCTTCAAATACTAGTAAATTCTCTTTAGGTAGTTGCATCTTTTTAGCAGCCAATAGATAAATATCTGGTGCTGGCTTAGCTTGAATATTTCCAGATTCAACATCTTTATAACTTAGATAAAAATCAAAGTAATCTTTTATTTTTAAAACATCTAGATTATGGGCAATTACATTTTCATAATTACTCGATGCAATTGATAATTTGATATTTCTTTCTTTAAATACCGCTAATGCTTCTTGCACTCCTGGTTGAAGTTTAAGTTTACCTTCATCGGTCCATTTCCAGACTAAATCATCAGTTCTTTTAATAAATTTATCTCGATCGGCCTCAGTCTTGAAATGTTTATGATAAAACTCTTCCATTTCCTTAACTGAAGAACCAACTAGTTTCAGATAACTATCATCAGGAATATCTAAGTTTGCTTCCTTAGCAGCGACGATATTAGCATCCCAATACAACTTTTCGGAATTAACTAATAATCCATCCATATCAAAAATTATACCTTCAATTGGATCAGCAATATCTTCAACTTTCATCTTTACCTCTTTTGCAGCAATTTAAAACTGCGCCTACTAAATAAAAAGATCCTGTCACTAATAGCATATCATCTACTTGCAATTTATTCTTCAAGCTCGTATACGCTTCTTCAAAATTTTCTTCATATTTAAATTTTTCTTGTGCCTCTTTTGGAAAATCTTCTAATCCAGCAGCCCTAGGATAATCAATTCGTGTTAAAGTGACTTTTTCATTCTTAAACAATCTTGTAATTGGGCCTAAGTCTTTATCTTTCATCATTCCAAGTAACACGTAAATTTGTCCTTTTTTCTTCTTTCGAACTAAGTCTAAGAGATTCTCCATCGCTTGTAAATTATGCGCCCCATCCACAATAATTTCAGGACGAGTTTGGATTATATGATATCTACCAGGAATGCGCGTTTCATTAATTGCTTCCTCAAGCTTTTTTCTATCTAAATCAAGCTGCAACAATTGAATTGCTTGAACTGCTACCCCAATATCATAAGCTTCTACTAAAGGCCGTAATGCAAAATTATAGAGATTCTTTGAATCTTGATATTCAATCACATCTGGCATTGTTTTTATTTGAAAATCTCTCCCTAATAAAAATGATTTTGAGTTTTTACTTTGTGCCTTATTAAGTAAAATCTCTAATACATCTTGGGGAACATTTCCTAAGACAACAGGTTTATTCGATTTTATTATGCCACTTTTTTCTTGAGCAATATCTTTTAAAGTTGGTCCTATTATTTTTTCATGATCTAATCCAATCGTTGTAATAATACTTACTTCAGGAACAATTACATTTGTCTTATCATGCTCCCCTCCAATTCCTACTTCAATAACTGCATAGTCACATTGTTCTTGAGCAAAAAATTGAAAGGCTAAAGCCACTTCATATTCAAATGTTACTAAAGAAAAACTAGGATCATCTTTTTTTAGTATCTCTATTGCCATCTCAATTTTATTAGCGGTTTTAATGAGATCATTATTGCTTATATTTTTACCATTTAATTGAATTCTTTCATTAAATTCATATATATAAGGAGACACAAAAAGGCCAGTCTTTTGACCGGCCTTTTGCAATAGATTACTCAAATAATAGGATGTCGACCCTTTACCATTTGTTCCGGTAACATGAATTGTCTTAACGCTATCTTGAGGATTATTTAATTGTTTTAAAATCCTTCGGATATAACTCAAATCATTTTTAGGATGAAGCTTAGGTAAAGAATATATTCTCTTAATTACCTGGTCAACATTAGTAAATTTCACTTCTATTTACTTTCCTTTAATTCTTTCATTCTTTCACGAACACCAGCAAGTTGACTTTCGTAGTCAGCCTTCTTTTCTTTCTCTTTATTTATAACTGCTTCAGGAGCATGAGCTACAAATCCTTGATTTGAAAGTTTCTTTTCAGCTCTTTCAACTTCAGCTTCAAGACGTTTTTCTTCCTTTTCCATCTTGGCGAGTTCCTCATCTACATTAACTAATTCAGTCAATGGAACAAAGATTTGAGCTCCTGGAATTACGGCAGTTTTAGCAAGTTTTGGTGCTTCAATATCAGATGCAACAGATAAAGTTTTTGGATGAAGGAAGTTTTCTACATATTCAGCGTTATTATCTAAAACAGCTTTATTCTTATCATCATCAATTTGAATCATGATATCAATTGGGGATGACATAGGTGCGTTAACTTCCATCCGGATATTTCTAACAGCCTTAATTACTTCAATTAAGAAGGCCATTTGACTGTCAGCTTCTTTGTTTTCAAATTCCTTATGGGTTTCTGGATATTTAGCTACCATAATACTCTTACCATCATGAGGCATTGAAAGCCACAACTTTTCAGTTACAAATGGCATAATTGGGTGAAGTAAACGTAAGATTTGATCAAGAATCCAGATTAAGTTTTCTTGTTTTCTAGCCTTTAATTCTTCATCATCACCATTTAATGCAACCTTAGAAATTTCAATGTACCAATCACAGAAATCATTCCAGATAAAGTTGTAAAGTTCACGACCAGCTTCACCAAATTGATATTCATCAAATAATCTAGTTACTTCACTAACAGTGTGATTCAAACGATCAAAAATCCAGCTATCTGCCAAGTCAAATTTGGAAGTATCTGGCATATGAGCAGGCTGAGCATCTTCTGGCAAGTTCATAATTACGAAACGACTTGCGTTCCAAATCTTGTTGATGAAGTTCCAAGCAGCCCCCATCTTCTTTGGATCGTAACGAGTATCTTGACCAGGAGCAGTACCATTAAGTAAGAACCAACGAAGAGCGTCAGCACCGTATTCATCAACAACATCCATTGGGTCAACACCGTTACCCAAAGACTTACTCATCTTACGTCCTTGTGGGTCACGAATTAAACCATGCAAAACAACATCATCAAATGGACGCTTGCCAGTAAAGTGTAAACTTTGGAAGATCATTCTTGATACCCAGAAGAAGATGATGTCATAACCAGTAACTAAAGTATTAGTTGGGAAGTAGC